>JARLGJ010000056.1 GCA_031296105.1 Acidobacteriota bacterium
CTGTTCGGCCGCGGCTGGGATGGCAATCCGAGCTGGCAGGGGCCGGTGCCCTATGCGCAGCAGCAGGAGACGCTGCGAAGGGCCGCGGTGGTTGCCGCAGGCACGCCGAATGCCGACTATGATTACTATTGCAGCGACAGGGAATTCATCGATCTTGCGGCGGGAGTTCCCGTGGTGGGCTGGGCCATACCAGGCTTGGAGCTTGTGCTGAAAGAGGCACATTCCCTGCGTCTGGCCGGGAATCTGGAAGAGATGGCGCGGCTTTGCGACCGGTTGCTCGAACTCTCCCCGGCCGAGCGGCAGCAGATGGCGCAGGCCACTCGCCGGTACATTCTGGCGGAACACACGCAGTACAACCGGTGCCGGCAGATGATTGACGTGGTCTCCGCTCTTGGCGAGGCGCGACGGCGAGGCGATGCCGCGGGGCTTCCCCATTTACCGTTTCTTCCCGCCGGACAGATTGTGACCGCGCCCCCGCGCGCCGTTCTCAACTGGCGAGGCTGACGCAGTTCCTCTTCTATGATTTTTTACCTTTTCTTCGGAATGATAGGGCTGGCGCTGGTTTGCGTTCTGGCCTTTCCGCTCACCACGCGCCCGGCGCTGGCCGCCACGTTGCTGATGGCCTGCGCGGTTGTGTACACCGCGCTGATCAAGTCTCCGGCGATTCAACTCGGCGTGCTGGTGTACCCGGCGGACGTTGTGTACGTGCTGCTGTTTGTGGCGGCGATCCTGCGCTATGCCATGCAGATGGCCAGGCTGAACCGGCTGCGGACGCTGATCATTTGCCTCTTGCTGCTGTTTCTGCTGGCGCTGGCGCGCGGTTTTGTCCGGTTCGGGATGAAGCCGGCCGGGGTGGAATGCCGCGAGATGTTCTATTTCCAGGCCGGAATTCTGTACTTCTCCAGCTTCAACCTGGGGGCTAGGGTACGCGAGAAAATTCTGAATGTCTGGTTGGGCACCAGCCTTGTGCTCACGGCTATCTGCATTCTCCGCTGGCTGGCCGTGCTGGCTGGGCTGGATATCGCATTCAGTGGCGCTGGGGAACTTGAACCCGGCTTCCGCGTGATCTCCGCGCAGGATGCCGACATTCTGGGCGTGGCGTTTTTTGCCTCGATGATTATGAATGTGAATCAAACCGGTCCATGGTGGCAGCGCAAGCTGTACTACCTCTTCGGACCGATGGTTCTTCTGCTGCAGCACCGCACGGTGTGGCTTGTGATGCTGGTTGGATTTCTCTGGCTCGGGATGCAGGATAAGCGATTCCGGAGGCAGGCGATCTGGGGAATGGTTACCCTCGCGATCCTTGCCGTGGTGGCGGTTGCCTTCCTGTTTGGCAGTTACTCCCACGACATTGCCAGTGCGCTGCAGAACTCGGCAAGCAACGAAGATACTTTTATGTGGCGATTCAGCGGATGGTATCAACTGCTGTTTGCCAACCCGGCCCGCAACACATTGAACGACATCATCGGCCAGCCCTATGGAACCGGCTTTGCGCGCGTCATCCGCAGTGGAGTGGTTGACACGGCGCCGCACAGCCACTATATGGATACGTTTCTGCGCATGGGCATTCTGGGCATGTTGCTGTGGCTCGGTTCGTTTCGCGCCGGTATCCGCCGCTTGAAGAAGCTGCCGCCGGATGTGCAGCGGCATATTTATCCGGGCGCACGCTTCTGGGCGCTGGTGCTGGTTTTGCAACTGGCGTTTGCTTTCACCTACTCCATTCCGTTCCATCACTCGGTGCTTACGGGAGTGGCGCTGGCGGGGCTGGGAATCAGGCGGCGCAAGGAGAACGATCCCGCGCCTGATGCGCCGCCGGATACAGCCTGGAGCGCGCGCGCTGGAGGAGGATAAGAAATGGGCCATGCGAGTGAAACTGACCCCGTCGAGGTTACGCCGGGAAGTAAAGGAAGGCGGGCCTGGCACAAGGCTGCGTTGTTCTTCGCTTTGCTTCTGACGTGGGGGATGTTTATCGGCATTGCCTGGGGATGGCAGCAGCGGCATTCTTCCATCCTCAATCTCTCGTACCTGATGGGGCCATGTGTTCACGGCATCCTGAGCGGAAATGGCTTAAGCGCGGAAGTGTCAACCGCCCCGGAAATCTTTGCCGGCGGGCATGTAATCTATCGCGTGGCGCGAATGCCTCTTGCCCCGTATGCGCTGGCCGCAATCGTAAGCGCGGCCGGAGACCGTTACCTGCCGGTCACGGTTCTCAAGACGATTGTTTTCCTGCTGCCGGTCTTTCCTTGTATCTTGCTTTTTCAGCGGAAGCTGGAGAGCGCCGCGCGCTGGCGCCGCTGGGCTGTAATAGCCGTGCTGGCATTGCCGTTTCTGCTGCCGCAGTCGCTGGGCAACGTCACCCGCATGCAGCAGGAAGAAGGATATGTTTATTCGCCGCTGGTGCTGGCCGTTGCCATTCTGTGGCTCACCTCGGAGAAGGAGCGGCGCGGCTGGCGATATCTCTCGCTGTTTAGCGCGTCGCTGGTTGCGGTCTATCTCGGGAAGAGCTCGCTCATCCTGGCGGTCGCCGTGCTGGCAGCCCTGTATATCTGGCGGACGGCGAGGATGCGGGTGGCGTTGGTGATCGTGCTCAGCGCCGGATTGGTGGTGGGCGCCTGGGGATGCCGCTCCCTGTACGCCAGCGGGAGATTTACTCTGGGAACTTCGCTGGACGGGCTGAACCTTCATAAAGGAAATAATGAGAGATTCCTTGGCGACTACCCGCCTCCGTCCGAGGGCGGGAGCATCGATCATTACGACTCGGAGCTTCTCTCCCCCGAGCCTTGCCGGGATGAATGGGATTGCAATGATTTTCATCGGGCCGCGGCGCTGTCTTTTTTGCGGCAACATCCAAGCGAAACGGCAACCGGTTGGTGGAGGAAGTTTTACGTACTTACCCTTTCGACCAAAACCTACGGCTCGGATCTCAATACTGCGAAGCTCTCGCACATCCGGGAAATCTTTACGATTGCCATGGCAATTTCGCGCGTGCTCTTCTGGGCGGCGGTAGTGTCTGCCTTGTGGCTGCTCGGTAACAAGGGGCGTCAGGCGCGTTTCCTTGGAGTTTCGTTCATTCTGATCGCGCTTGCCCTGATCGCGCCTTACCTCGTTGGATTTGCGCTTACCCGGCATTTCAGCCTGTTGATATTCCTGGCCGCGGAGTTGCTGGGCGCGGCCTTGGCGCATTGCGATCCAACGTGCGTTGCGGCGGGATGACAATGATGCCAGCTAGCGCGCGAACCAGCATTGCCGTACTGTTGACCTGTTACAACCGCAAGGACACTACTCTTGCTGCCTTGCAGAGGCTTTATGCGCAGCACGGGGCCGGACAGTTCACCGTCTTCCTGGTGGATGACAACAGTCCGGACGGGACGGCCTCGGCGGTGACGGCGGAATTTCCGCAGGTGCGCCTGTTGCACGGAAATGGCAATCTCTTCTGGTGCGGCGGCATGAGAATGGCCTTTGCCGCGGCGCTGGCGGAAGACTTCGATTTCTACCTGTGGTTGAACGACGACACGATGCTGGCGGACGGAGCGGTGTCGCGGCTGCTGGATGCCTATGAGAAGGTTCGCGCGGGCAGCGGAGACGCGGCCATTCTTGTGGGGAGCACGAGCGATCCGCAGACGAACAAGATCACGTATGGCGGATATGTCCGCGCGGGCCGTATTCATCCTTTCCATTACCGTCTGGTGGAACCCGGATCGGAGCCGAAGCCATGCCTGACAATGAATGGCAATTGCGTGCTGATTCCGCGGGCGGTGGCGCGGAAGGTGGAAAATTTGAGCGCCGAGTTCCACCATTCGATTGGCGATATCGACTATGGTCTGCGGGCGCGGGCCGCCGGCTGCCAGGTATGGGTCGCTCCGGGAGTTGCCGGCGCCTGCCGGCACAACGATGTGCGGGGAAGTTTTATCGATCAGGAGCTGACGCTTGGCCGGCGCTGGCATCACCTGCTGAGCACGAAGGGATTGCCGCCGCGCGAGCACTTGGTATTCTGCCGCCGCCATGGCGGATGGTTATGGCCCGTTTTCTGGGTGCTGCCCTACGTCAGGATCATTCTCTCCTCCCTGACGGGGCGGTAACGGGCCAGGTTTACAACCGGCGAGAGGAAAGACCAGGCAAGTGAAAGTCATGACGGACTACCGCAAGACAAGCACGATACTTCCGAGTGGAACCGCCAATCAAAATTTGTCCGATGTGGCCGGAGCACGCGTGGCCTGGCTGCTGCCGACCATTCGCTCGGGACCGTATTGGCAGCCGTTCCTTGCCGAATTTGCGCGGCTCTTTCCGCGGACAACGTTGTTTACCGGCGGCTGGGGCGGATACCTTCCAGGATTTGAGGATGCCTTCCGTGTCCGGTCGCTGGGCCGGCATCATCACCTGCACATTCCTTTTCTGGAGGGAACAAGCCCCGGATACGAGGGAGTGAACTGGGCTTCGCCGGTTGCCTTCCGGGAGTTGCGGCGCTTCCGTCCGGATGTCATCTTTGTCTCCGCTTTCGGCCTGTGGACGCTGCTGGCACTGCTCTATCGCGGGATGTCGAAGAGCAGGGTCATCGTGGTGCTGGACGGGGTTTCCGAATCGACGGCCTACCGGCACTCGCTGCGTTTGCCGCTGCGTCGGGCGATGGCGCGCCGATTGGATGCGGCGGTCTGTAATTCCGAAGTGGGGTGCGCCTACCTGCGCGACGATCTCCTTATGGATTCTTCCCGCGTTTATCACCGGCGATTCTATGTGCCGGACGTGAGGACGCTCCGCGCGGGAAGCGATGCGGAGCCGGCGGGGAGCGAGCCTGGGTTGCCATCGTTCCTGTTCAGTGGGCGCATCATCGCGCGCAAGGGCTGGCGCTGCCTGCTGGATGCGGCACACCTTCTGCGTCAGCGCGGCCGCGGCGACTTTCTTGTCGCCATGGTTGGCGATGGTCCGGAGATGCCGCAGCTTCGCCAACGGGTTTGCGAGTTGGGGTTGGAGGCGAACTTTGCCATCGCCGGGAGCGTGCCCTACTGCGAGCTGGGAGCTTATTTTGCCGCCGCGAGCGTGCTGATTCTGCCTTCGCTGGAAGACACCTGGGGCATGGTGGTGTCTGAAGCGATGGCGCTGGGCAAGGCCGTGTTGTGCAGCCGCGCGGCTGGTGCGTCGGAACTGATCCGCGATGGCGAAGAGGGCTATGTGTTCGATCCCGAGGATTCCGCGGCGCTGGCCGGACAGATGGAAAAGCTGCTGAGCACCCCCGGTCTGGCCCGCGCCATGGGCCGGCAGGCGGCGCTCACCATGGCATCGCAAACGCCGCGCCTGGCGGCCCTGAGCGTGGGTGAAGTGGCCGCGCGGGTGTTACGTCCGTAGCGGAAGCCGGAACCAATCGTGAAAATACTGCTTCTTCATAATCGTTACCGGCAACGCGGCGGCGAGGACGTTTGCGTGGAGGCGCACGAGCAATTGCTGCGCGAGCGCGGACACGAGGTGCGTCTGCTGGAGGCGCACAATCGCGAAATTGCTTCGGCCGGATCGGAGTTTGAGGCGGCCGCCGGCTGCTTCTACTCGCGCAAATGGAGTGCCCGCGTGCGGCGCGAGATTGCGGAGTTCCGCCCGGACGTGGCCCACGTGCACAACGTCTTTCCCCTGCTCTCGCCGGGAGTGATTTCCGCCTGTAAATCCGCCGGCGTGCCGGTGGTGCAGACGCTGCACAACTACCGCCTGATGTGTCCGGCGGGAACCTTGTATCGCGACGGAAAGATTTGCGAAGACTGCGTGGGAAGGCTCTATCCGTGGCCGGGCGTGGTTCATGCTTGCTATCGCGGCAGCCGTCTGGGAACGGCCGTGGTGGGCGCGGGCATCATGCTGCACCGCGGGTTGCGCACCTACGCAAAGCAGGTGGACTGCTTTGCGGTGCTCACGGATTTTGCGCGCGCGAAGTTTGCCGCCCTGCCGCTTCCCGCCGAACGCTTCCGGAAACTTCCGAACTGGACGTCGCAAGATCCCGGCATGGGCGAGGGGAAGGGCGGTTTCTTCCTCTTTGCGGGCCGTCTGACGCCGGAAAAAGGAATCGCGACGCTGCTGGCGGCATGGTCGAAGCTGCCTTCCGGAATGCTTCTCAAGATCGCGGGCGCGGGGCCGATGGAGGATGCAGTGCGGCGCGCGGCGGCGGCCAGTTCCAGCATCGAGTACCTGGGCTTCCAGCCGGCGGAGACAATTCACGGATTGATGCGCCAGGCGACGGGCGTGCTGCTGCCATCGCAGTGGTATGAAGGGCTGCCGCTGACTCTGGTGGAGTCGTTTGCCACGGGGACGCCGGTGATTGCGTCCCGCCTGGGAGGATTGGCCGAACTGGTCTCCGAGGGCCGCACGGGATGGCTGTTCCCCGCCTGCGACGCCGCGGCGCTGGCGGCGGCCATCGAACAGGCGGCGGCGAATCCCGCGGGACTGGCCGCCATGCGCCGGGAAGCTCGCAACGAATATGAGGCGCACTACTCCGCCGAATGCGCCTACCGGGGACTGATGGAGTTGTATGCCACGGCGATCGCACGCCGCGGGGAGAAAAAATGACAAGCGAACCAGGTCTGACTGTGCCGCACGCGGAAAGCACTCCGGGCCGCCATGGTTTTGCAAAATACGAAGTGCTGGGGATACGTTTTGCCGCCCTGCAAATTGCCGATGTGATCCGGCAGGCGGAAGCGTGGATTGCCGCGCGCACCGGCGCCCACACGGTGACCGTGAGCAACGTGCACAGCGTGATGGAGAGCCGGCATAATCCGCGCTTTGCGCAGACGCTGAACGCGGCCGACCTCAATGTGCCCGACGGAATGCCGATCATCTGGCTGGGACGCCGCCGGGGCTTCACTCTGCCGCGCCGCGTGTACGGTCCCGATCTTTTCCTGGAGTTCTGCCGCGACACGGCGGAGCGCGGCTACCGGCACTACTTCTACGGCAGCACCGAGGAAGTGGTCACGGCGCTGATTGTGCGGATGAAGGACGAATTTCCGGGCTTCCAGGTGGCGGGCTATTGCGCGCCGCCATTTCGTCCGTTGAATGCCGAGGAGGACCGGGCGATTGTGGAGGACATTGAAAGCTCGTCGGCCGATGTGTTGTGGGTCGGCCTGGGATGCCCGAAGCAGGAATTCTGGATGGAAGAGCATCGCGCCGCGCTGACGGTGCCGGTGATCTTCGGCGTGGGGCAGGCGTTCAACATCCACGCGGGCAAATTGCGCCAGGCGCCGAAGTGGATGCGCGAGCACGGATTGGAGTGGCTGTTCCGCCTGTGGCTTGAACCGCGCCGCCTGTGGCGCCGCTACCTGGTGTACAACACACAATTTCTCTTCGGCTTGCTGATGGAGTTGTTGCGCGGCAAGCCGCGCGCCTGAGCTTCAATGGCCATGCATATATTGATCTCATCGCTGAGCCGCTTTACCCGGCCAACGGGAATCTGCCGGCACGCGGCCAGCCTGGCGCGCTGCCTGGCGGGCCGTCCCGAGGTGGAGCGTGTGACGCTGGTGGTGGGCGCGTGGCAGGAGACGTACTTCCACGCCACGTTCGAGCTCGCGTCGCCGAAGATTCAGGTGCTGGCCGTGAGCCTGCCGAACACGTCGCTGGCGCGCAACCGCTGGTTTGCCTTCGGACTGCCGGAGCTGGCGCGCCGTCTGAAGCCGAGCCTGATTCACCTGGGATTCCCGGTTCCCATCTTCCGCCAGGGTTTCCCCGCGCCGGTGGTGGCCACGGTGCACGATCTGTATCCCTTTGACGATCCGGCGAGCTTGCGTCCCTTTCCGGGGTGGTGCAAGCGCATCTTCTTCCGGCGCTGCATGGCGGCGTGCGACGCCGTGGTATGCGTCTCGCAGAGCACTCGCGGTAACCTGCTGGAGCGTTTTCCCGCGCTCGCGGCCCGCGTTCCGGTGCACGTGGTGCACAACTACGCGGACCTGGTTCCGCTGGCGGATCCGCCCGAGGACGATCCGCGCCCGTTTCTGCTGGCGGTCGCGCAGCATCAGCCGAATAAGCGGCTGGATGTGTTGCTGCGGGCTTTCGCGCGGCTGCGCGCGGAGAACCCGGCCTTCCTGCCGTACCGCCTGTTGATCGTTGGCAGCCCGGGTTCGCAGAGCGAGGCACTGAGGCAGTTGGCGGAGACGCTGCATTTGACGCCGCGCGTGCACTGGATGCCCCCGGTCTCCGACCACCGGCTGGCGTGGCTCTACCGGCACTGTAGCGTGTTTATTGCCAACTCCAGCATGGAAGGATTCTGCCTGCCGCTTCTGGAAGCGCTCTCTTTGAATTGCCGCGTCGTGGCCTCGGATCTGCCGGTCTTTTACGAGATTGCGGGCGCGGTGCCAACCTATTTCTCTCTGACTCCCGATCCGTTAGCGAATCTGTGCGCGGCCATCGACAGAGCGATGCGGAGGGAAGTCTCTTCCGCGCAACCTCCGCTGACGCGTTTTTCGCGGACCACGGCTGCGGCGGGTTATCTGAATTTGTACGCGCAGGTTCTTCGCGGATATGGGGCAGAGCCCGTGACGGAGGCTTCCCCCGCGCCTTCGCGGACGGACGGATGAGCGATGTGCCAACAGTCTCGGTGGTAGTGCCCACCTGCGGAAGGCCTCACGACCTGGCGGAATGCCTGGACGCCATCGAACGCCTCGATCCGCGTCCGCTGGAGGTAATTGTGGTGGACAGCGCGCCGCGCGATACCAAGACGCGGGAGCTGGCCGCCCAGCGCGGCGTGCGCTACGTGTCCGAGGTTCGCGCGGGCGCGGCGCGGGCGCGCAACCGGGGAGCGCAAGCGGCGCGGGGTGACATTGTCGCCTTCACCGACGACGATGCTGTGCCCGAGCCCGGTTGGCTGGCCGCGCTGCTGCCGGAGTTTGACGATCCGCGGGTGGCGCTGGTGACGGGATTTGTGGCGCCGCCGCGGGCGGAGGAAGACACGAAAGACGCGGCGCTGGCGGAACTGTACGAATTGAGCGGATTCACCGGGCTTGGATCGGAACGCATCGTACTGGATCGCGATACGCCGGATTGGTTTCCGCGCGCCAACTTCCGGCCCTTCGGCATTGCGCCCAATCTGGCAATCCGGCGCAGCGCGCTGGAGCGCTGGGAGGGCTTCGATGTGCGGCTGGGGCCGGGGACGCCGGTGCCGGGCCATGAAGAGCAGCGGGCTTTTCACGAACTCATTGAGCTTGGCTATCGCATCGTGTATCAGCCGGCGGCGCGAGTCGTGCATCCTTCGTCTCCGCGCACGCCGGCTGCCCTGCAACGCCGTGCCCTGCTGCGCATGCAGGCTTCCTCGGCCTACCTGATGCTTCTTTTGTGTGAGGAGCCGCGGCACCGCCGCGAAGTCTTTGCGCACATGTTTGGCAAACTCCGCCCCGCAAACGGCGCGGAGCACAACCCGGTGCCGCTTGCACGTTGGCGGCGGATCGCTGCTCGTCTGTCCGGCCTGCTGCTGTATTTTCGAGCCCGCGCAGGGAGTCGATCCTCATGAACTCGCAGTCGCATGGTTTCATTTTCCGTACTTTGCGAGGAGCAATGGCTATGTTTACGATTCTTCCAGGAGTGCCTGGCGCCTTCGAATCCGCAAAAGATGAAGACCGGATGTCCGAGCCATTCAACGGGACTATGTCTGCGCGGCGGAAGCGGACGTCGGTGGAGCGGCTCGTCCGCTTTATGCATGGCGTTGAATATCTGGCGGACGCGGTGGCGGTGTTTTTCGCGGTGTTGCTGGCCTACTACTTTTACCGCTGGGCTCACCTGGGCCGCCATGCGGCGTACCGGCCCTACGGAGTTTACGCGCTGGCCTTCGGCGCGGCGATGCTGTTCATCATGGTTCTGCGGTTGAATGGCGCGTATTCGCGGGCGACGAGTCTGCTGCGCGTGCGCGAAACGGAGCGCGTGCTGGCCGCCGCGGTGCAACTCTGCTTCTTCGCCTTCGCCGTCAGCTTCTGGGCCGACGTGCATTGCCCGCGCCTGGTGTTCCTCTTCGCGTTGTTCTTCATCCCTCTGCTGGTGCTGCTGGAAAAGCACATGATGTTTTATGCCACGCACGCAATCTATTGCGACGGACTGGCCACGCGGCGCACGGTGATCTACGGCGGCACGCTGGGCGGAGCGCGTATTTTCAGCGTGCTCGTGCGGTCGCCTAAATTCGGGCTGGTTCCGGTGGCCATCGTGGACGACAACCCGGAGGTCATCGGCGCGGAGATTTCCGAGTCCGGCTACTCAAGCAAGCGCTCCCTGAAGGTGACGGCCGGGCCGCTGACGGCTGACCTGCTGCGGGGCTGTGGCGCGGAGGCCGTGGTCATCAGTTCGCCGGCGGTCAGCCCGGAGACCTTTGCGCAGATCAGCGTGGCCGCCGCCGAGGTGGGCGCAACGCTCTCATTTGTGCCGCACGACAGCGTGCTCTACGGGGGAATGCTCTCCTACTGGGAAGCCGACGGGTTGATCTTCGCCTCCGTGGAAGAGCACCACCGGGGCGGACTCTATCCCATGTGCAAGCGCATCTTCGACTTCACCGCGTCCCTGGCGCTGCTGTTGCTTTTGTCTCCGCTTCTGCTGCTGATCGGCGCCATCGTCCGGCTCACGTCGCCCGGGCCGGCCTTCTTCCGCCAGGAGCGCGTCGGCAGGAATGGACGCCGCTTTTCTCTATTCAAGTTCCGCACCATGGACGAGACCGCGCCGAAGTACGCCTTCTCGCCAAAGACGGCCACCGACCCGCGCATTACGCGGGTGGGCGCGTTCCTGCGCAAGACGAGCCTGGACGAAGTGCCGCAGTTGATCAACGTGCTGCGCGGCGATATGTCCCTGGTCGGTCCGCGGCCGGAGATGCCTTTCATCGTGGAGCAGTACAACAGCGTGCAGCGCCAGCGCCTGATTGTGGAGCAGGGCATTACCGGCCTGTGGCAGATCAGCGCCGACCGCGCGCGGCTGATTCACGAGAACATTCAGTACGACCTCTACTACATCCAGCACCGCAATTTCTTCATGGACATTGCGATCCTGCTGCACACGTTCTTCTTTGCCACGCGCGGCGTGTAATCGACCATTGAGAAGATGGCAAAACCATTGACTTCCCAACCCGTGGAGCCGTTGATTTCCCAGCCTTCCAGCGCGGGGCCAGCTTCGCTGGGAATGATGGCGCGCGCCGGGCTGGCGGCGATCCTGGTGTGTGCCGCCGTTTCCCATGCCGCGCTCCTGCATTTTTCCTATTTGCTGGATGAGACCTACTTTGCCGCGGCCGCGCGCGACCTCTTGACCGCCGGCA
>JARLGJ010000057.1 GCA_031296105.1 Acidobacteriota bacterium
CAATCTTCTCCAGCACCACGGGCGAGATGGTTTCTTCAATCTCGCCATACTCCGCCGGAGCGCCCGTCTTTGCCGTCTGGAACAGGTGATTCAAACCCGGCAGTTCATCGATCTCCGCGTGCTTGTTGCCCGCCTCGGCCAGGGCCTTGCGGATGGGCGGCAAGTTCTGCGCCGGAGGCACCTGCAAATCCAGCGAGCCGTTCAGCGCCAGCACCGGCTTGGTCAATTTGCGCAGGGCCGTCGCCGGGTCGTAGCTGAGAAAATAGCGCATCCACGGCGAACTCAGGGCGCTCACCTGCGCTTCAATCTGCACGGCTGGCACGCCGTTCATCAGCAGGCGCTGGCGCAGACGGTCCTCCAACGCGGCCGCATCGTTCGTCTTCCGCACCAACTCCAGCAGCGAGCGTTCTTCCTCCGCGTTCTTTGCCACCGTCTCCGCGCTCATGCCGCTGGCCAAGGAAATCAAGCGGCTCTGCTCCACCAGAATGTCTTCGCCCGTCACGCCCGTGCCGGCCATCATCACCACAAAGGCCACGTCCGCGTCCTTGACGGCCACCATGGGAGCCACCACCGCGCCCTCGCTGTGTCCAATCAGCCCAATGCGATGCGCGTCCACCTCGGCACGCGTCTTCAAAAACGCCACGCCCGCGTCGACATCCGCGGCAAAGTCCTCCGTCGTTGCGGTCGCGTAGTTGCCCGTGGACTTCGCCACGCCGCGCTTGTCGGCCCGCAGCACCACAATGCCGTGGCGCGCTAAAAAGTCGGCTAGCACCAGAAACGGACGATGCCCCAGCAGCATCTCGTCGCGGTCGTGCGGCCCCGATCCGGCGATCAGCAGCACCGCGGGAAACGGTCCCTTGCCCTCGGGAACGGTCAGCGTGGCGGCCAGCGTGATGCCAGCCGCTGCGTTCGCGTAACTCACCTGCTCTTCGCGATACGGATACGGCTTCACCGGATTCTGCGGGCGCTTGCGCTCCAGGGAGGCCGCGTTCTTTTCGCGCTGCAGCGCCACGGCAAATGGCGTGCCCCGCTGCGTAAACGTGCCCGCCATGGATTGCCGGTCCGCCGCGAGCTTGCCCTCGTAGGTGGCCTGAATGCGCCCAATGGTGATGCGCACGGTGTCACTCTCGCGCTGCACGGCGGTCACGGGAATCCACGCATCGCTCTGGTCGGGACTCTGCAACTGGCCGGTTGTGCCCTCGGCGGTGCTGGCAAACTTGAAAACCATGCGCAGCTTGATGGCCCCCGTGTCCAGCGTGCCCAGCCACAGGCCATCAATGTCTCCCGCGGCCGCCTGCGCCAACGCCAGCGGCGCGCACAGGGCCACAAACAACATCACGGCAAACAGCTTCACTCCCCCTCGGACTTTCATTGCTCCTCCATGGCTGTACTCCTGCCATACTTCATGCCACTCCGCGGCAGCCGCACGGAATAACACATCACTAACACTCCGCCCGCGGCCACGGTCCATACTGCAAAGCAATGCTACTCCTGTGCGCTCTGCTGCAGAGCCGCAAGCGGCCGCAGAAAGCGCGTGGTAAGCCACGCCCGCAGCGGCGCGTCGTACACATAGGTCAGCGCCTGCGCCGATACAACGGCCGTCAGCAGTGCGGCCAGCGCGCCAAGGCTGGTGCGGCCGCCGAACCAACGGAGGTGAAAGGAAAAAGCACGCAGAATGGGTAGGTGCAGCAGGTAGAAGGGATAGGAAATGGTTCCCAGCCAGGCAAACACGCGGTTCAATCCTTGAGACTGCACTTTTACCGCAGTCCCCATCGCAACGATTAATGGCACCGCCGCCAGAACGCAAACCACGCTGTACCACGGACTGCCGCGCAGCGAGGTGGTCAGCAGCATATACGCGAGCAATGCCGCGGGAACCAACCAATTGCCCGTCTCGCCCAACGGATGCTGCCGCGTCAGGCGGAAGATCACGACTCCCGCAAGGAAGGGATACGAAACGCGCAGGAATCCCAGAAGAAACTCGCCGTAGCTCGTAAAGCCGATGGCGCTGACGCCATCCTGCTGCAGGATGGCCCCGCTTAGCGCCACGCCCAGCACAACCAGCGCCGCCACGGCCGCCCGCAGAGAGAGCTTCTTCGCCACCTTGCCATACACAGCATTAATGAACAGCTCAAAGAACAGAGACCAAACGGGATTGTTCACCGGATAGGCTTCCAAGTGGTAAGGCAGCCCTGCCGGCAAAAGAAACAATGCGGTAACCACAAAGAGCGCAAGCTGCCATGAGGAAATGTGCTGCTGGACCTGCTCCTGCAGCGACAAGGGAAACACCGCACCTAGCAGAATGGAGAGGGCAATCATCGGATACAGACGGATGAGCCGCATCGCCACAAAGCGCCGCGCCAACATCCCTCCGCGCAGCTTCTCCTCGTAAGCGTGGGCAATCACAAAGCCGCTTAGGCAGAAGAAAAAGTCCACGGCGAGCACGCCATGCTCCGGGCGGTATCCGAGCAGGTAGATGTGTCCGGCATGTAGCAGACCCACGCCGAGCGCGGCAACTCCGCGCAGCGCGTCCAAAAAAAGGTAACGGTGCTGGCTTGGCATCGGTCTTAACTTTACCGCCCATTCAAGCCTCTGCCACCGCGCCCGCATCCTTTTGGTACCCAATGGACCATTGGCCAACCTGCACCAATGAAAAACGGCGCCCGCTTGGGGACGCCGTTTCCTGATTTCTATGATTGCTGGCGGAGAGGGAGGGATTTGAACCCCCGGTACCCTTGCGAGTACGTCTGATTTCGAGTCAGGTGCATTCAGCCACTCTGCCACCTCTCCGCGGTGCAGAACGAACATTGTTTGCAATCCCAATGTAGCAAAATCCACGGCTTCCCGCCACCCGAGGCTGTGGAAGTCCACTTCGCGGTGGCGCCCTTTGTCCGTTCCCTGGCGGCAAGAAGAATGCCGCTGCTTAAAGGAATCTCATCCTCCGCCCGTCCCGCGGCACGCCGCGTGCACCTCTGTCCCCAAGGGGGAGAACTCATGCACATGCATGGCACGCAACTGGACCCCAACGCCGCCACGCTCTACGGTGTGCTGGTGGCGCAAAAAGCTGCCGCCTCGCGCCGCGCGGCCGAAGTGCGGGACAAGCTCATGTCCAGCACCGGAGAGGTGGAGGACGAACTCGACAGTGGGAGCGTCTCGGCCGCCGATATCGAGTCCAACCCTCCGCCGCAGGATAAGCGACGGCGCCGTTTCCGGAAGCGCGCCCCGGACTCCGAAGCCACGCCCGCCAATCCCGTCCAGCCTCCGGAGGAAGAGAATCCGGTGTCTATCTGGGGTTAAAAAGGCCGCCCGCGGGCGGCCCATTGCGAAGTGTGCCAACGACTCTTACGCCTGTGCCTTGGCCTTTTCCGGCTCGCTGGCGTTGAACATGGCGTTGGCTCCCTGGTGCGCCGGAGCGATGGCCAGCAACTGCTCCTTGCGATAGACCAGGTTCGTCGCGTTGTATGAAGCCAGCTCAAAACCGTGGCCGTGCGTAATGGCGTCCGTCGGGCAGGCCTCCACGCAATAGCCGCAGAAGATGCAGCGGTTGTAGTCGATGTTATAGACCTTGGCGTAGCGCTCGGCGCTGGAGATGCGCACCTCCGCCGTGTTGTCCGCGGCCTCAATGTAAATGCAGTTGGAGGGGCAGGCCGCCGCGCACAGAAAGCAGGCCACGCACTTCTCCAGCCCCTGCTCGTCGCGCTGCAACACGTGCATGCCGCGGAAGCGCTCCTGGAAGACGGCGCCCTTCATCGGCCCTTTGCCGTCAGGATAGTTTTCAACGGTCGTGGGCTGGAACATCTCCATGAAGGTGATGCTCATGCCCTTGGCAATCGCGGCAATGTTCTGGATCAGTTGCATGTGCCCCCACAAGGAACGCAACAGTATAACCGCTGGCGGGCGTTCGTTCCACTCCACAAAAAACACTGCAAAACATAGTGTGTCATCCTGAGGGCAACGAAGGATCCCAGCAAGGTGGGTAGCGCGGAGGAAGCGCCAGGTCACCTGCCGAAATACTTCGGTAAAGCCTACTTCACCGCCTTCGCCCCTTTATGCACGTCCACCGTGCTCCACGTCTTGTCCTCGGCGTGGCACAAGGTTTCCAGCGGACACTCGGCGCACTTCGGGCTGCGCGCCGGGCACAGCGAGCGCCCGTGATAAATAATTCGGTGCGAGAAGTCGATCCACTCCTTCTGCGGCACCACCTTCATCAAGTCCTGTTCAATCTGCTTGGGATCGTCGGAGCGCGTCAGTTCCAGCCGCCGCGAGATGCGGTGCACATGGGTATCCACCACCACGCCGTCGGCGATCTTGAACCACGAGCCCAGAACGACGTTGGCCGTCTTGCGCGCCACGCCGGGCAGCGTCAGCAGCTCGCTCATCGTGCGCGGAACTTCTCCCTTAAAATCCTGGGTCACCTTGCGCGCGGCGCCGATAATGCTCTTGGCCTTGTTGTGAAAAAAGCCCGTGCTCTTGATGACCGGCTCAATGTCCAACGGCTCCAATTTGGCCAGCACCGCCGGCGTGGGATAGAGCCGGAACAGCTCGGGCGTCACCATGTTCACTCGCACGTCGGTGCACTGGGCGCTGAGGATCGTCGCCACCAGCAGTTCCCAGGCGCTCTTGTGGTCGAGCGCGCAGTGCACCTCGGGATACTGCTTGCGCAGCCCGCTCAGCAGGGCCTTCACCCGCGCCGCAGCGAGAGGATCGTACTGGGTGTGTTTGGCAGGAGATTTCTTTGTGGTTGCCATGGCGGAATGGTAGCAGAGATCAAGGTTGCGCATGTTACACAGGTTGCACAAGTTGCGAAAAGCAAAACCTTCAGGGTTTGAACCTGCGCAACTTGTGTAACTTTCGCAACATGCGCAACTTTCTCCGATCTTTTCCGCGCTGGGAATCATCTAACCAACCGTCATGACAGCCACGAACCCCACTCTTGCCTCTGCCGTTGAAATCCCTGCCGTGCCTCTTACCCTGGAGGGCGCGGCGGTTTTGCATCAGTTTTTCCGCTTCCGCTGGACGCAGTGGCGCGCCCTCCTTGAAGGTGACCGCGCGCGCATCCTCGGCGAAGCGCAATCCGCGCTGGCCGCCATGGAGAAAGATGGCTCGGCGCTGTTCAGCGTGCTTGGGCACAAGGGAGACCTGCTCTTCATTCACTTCCGCCCGGACTTTGCCGCCCTCAACCAGGCGCAGCTCGCGCTCGCGCAGCTTGAGCTTTTCGGCTACCTCGAACCCACCAACAGCTACGTCTCGGTGGTCGAACTGGGCCTGTACGAGTCCACCATCAAGCTCTACCGCGAGCTGGCCGAAAAAGGCCTCGCGGCACATTCGCCGGAGTGGAATGCCGCCATTGACGAGGCGCTCGAGCGCCAGAAGACGGCCATGCATCCGCGCCTCTTCCCGGAAATTCCCGAGGCGCGTTACGTCTGCTTTTATCCCATGGACCGCAAGCGCGGCGAAGACAAGAACTGGTACACCTTGCCCATCGAGGAGCGCGCTCGCCAGATGGACTTGCACGGCAAAATCGGACGCCGCTACGCCGGAAAGGTGCAGCAGGTCATCTCCGGCTCCATTGGCCTGGACGATTCGGAGTGGGGCGTCGATCTCTTTGGCGATGACCTGGTCACCTTCAAAAAGCTCATCTATGAGATGCGCTTCGACGAGGTCAGCGGCGTCTTCTCCAACTTTGGAGCCTTTTACACCGGTTTGCGCTGCACGTCTGCGGAGTTGCCCAACCTTTTGGCGGGACGCACTCCGGCCGCGCCCCTTAAAACGCGCCCTGTGCCCACGGGACGCCCAGGCCATCCTGGCCGCCCGTAACCGGCGCACCGTTACGCTCTGTTGCCCTTCCTCGCTCCCGCCGGTTGACCCGGTGGGAGCCGGGAATTTAGGCTAACGGTATGGCCGTCAAGGCAGTTCAACTCGGACAGGTGTGGCGGGAAGAAGCCAGCGGGCAAAGCTTCCTGATCACCAAGGTGTACAACGAAGTCTTTTCGCAATATGCCATGCTGCGCCCAGCCGATGCCTCCGCAGCCTCGGCCGAGACCCGCCGCGTCAAGATCAGCAAGACGCCCGAAGGCCTCTCCTTACCCGGTTACGTCTTTACGCAAGACCCGCAGATGGAGTTTTAAGCTCTCATGGTGGAACACATTCTTTTTGCCCTGGCCGGCTTCATCAAGTCGGTGATCTCCTCCCTGGGCTATCCCGGCATTGCCCTGCTCATGGGCATTGAGTCTGCCTGCATTCCGCTGCCTTCGGAAATCATCATGCCCTTCGCGGGCTTTCTGGTGTACGACGGACGCTTCAGCTCGCTGGCCCTGGTGGCCACTTTGGGTGCCATCGGCTGCAATCTCGGATCGGTGCTGGCCTACGAGGTCGGCGCCTTCGGCGGGCGTCCTTTGATTGAAAAATACGGCCGCTACATCCTGATGAAGCAGCACGACGTGGAGATGGCCGACAAGTTTTTCCAGCACTTCGGCTCCATCACGGTATTCGTGGGACGCCTGCTGCCGGTCATACGCACCTTCATCGCGCTGCCGGCGGGCATTGCGCGCATGAACCGCGTCAAGTTCCACCTGTACACTTTCATCGGCTCCTGGCCGTGGTGCTACGTGCTGGCCTATGTGGGGCAGCAGCTCGGTGCCCGCTGGGAGAGCGATCCGCGCCTCAAGCACATCCTGCATCGCTTTGACGCCGCCATCGTCGTGGTACTGCTGCTGGCAATCTTCTGGTTCGTGCGCTCGCACTGGCGCAACCGCGTAAAGGCCGCCGCCGAAGCCCAAGCCGCCGAGAGCGTTGCCGACTAGCGCGCTTCCCTTTGCTTGTGCCCCATGTTCGGCCCGCGCAGCGGTCCTAACATGGGAATGAAACAGCTTCCAATCTACTTCCCTACCGGAACCGCTGCGCGCTCCGGGCGTGGCTCCTCAAACGGACGGCCCACGCTGTAATAGTGGAAGCCCGCCTCCAGCATCTTGCGCCGCGAAAACAGGTTGCGCCCATCCACTAACACCGGATAGCGCATCTGCGCCCGCAGCCGCGCCAGGTCCAGTTTGGCGAACTGCGGCCACTCGGTCACCACCAGCAGCGCGTGCGCATCAGCGGCGGCGGCAAATTCGTCCGCCGCGTACACCAGGTTCTTGTTTTCACCCAGCGCCGCGCGCGCCTTGTCCATCGCCGCCGGATCGTACACCGCCACGCGGCAGCCTTCGGCCAGCAACGACCGCACCACGTGCAGCGCCGGAGACTCGCGCACATCGTCGGTGCCGCCTTTGAAGGCCAGTCCCAGCACGCCCACCTGCTTGCCCTTCAGCGTCCACAGGGCGTTGCGCAGCTTCTTCATGAAGTTCGACTGCTGCTCGGCGTTGATGCGCTCCACCGTCTCCAGCAGCTCAAAGTTGTAGCCTACGCTCTCGGCAATCTTGTAGAACGCGCGCACGTCCTTGGGAAAGCACGAGCCGCCATAGCCCAGGCCGGCGTGCAGAAAGCGTCCGCCGATGCGCGAATCCAGCCCAATGCCGCGCGCCACCTCGGAGACGTCCGAACCCACCAGCTCGCAAACGTTGGCCACCGCGTTGATGAACGAGATTTTCATCGCCAGGAAGGCGTTCGACGCGTGCTTGATCAACTCCGCGGATTGCGGACTCGTCTCCAGGTAGGTCACGCCCTGGCTCATATCCACCGGCCCGGCAACGTGCTCCGCCCGCCGGTAATAGCTGCCATCGATCATCGGCTGGTAGATGGCGCGTGCCAGCTTGCGCGCGCGCTCCGAGTCGGCTCCGATCACGATGCGGTCGGGATAGAGAAAATCCTGAATGGCCGTACCTTCGCGCAGGAATTCCGGATTCGAGATTACGTCGAAGTTCTCTTCGCGCGCGCCGTTCAGGCGCATCGTGCGGCTGATCCACTGGTTGGTGAGCACCGGCACCGTGCTCTTTTCCACCACCATCTTGTAGTCTTTCAGCTCCGCCGCAATCTCGCGCACCGAGGCCTCAACGTAGGACAGGTCCGCCTCGCCCGTGGGCGATTGCGGCGTGCCCACGGCGATGAAGATTGCCTGCGCGTTGCGCACCGCCGCGTGCAGATCTCCGGTGAAGCTCAAATTCCTGCCACGGTGCCGTGCCAGCAGTTCGGGCAATCCCTCTTCGTAGATGGGAACCGAGCCGCTCTGCAGGGCGGCCACGCGCTTCAAATCGATATCGACGCAGACCACGTTGTGGCCCAGTTCGGCAAAGCACACGGCCGCGATCAAGCCCACATAGCCCGATCCAACCACTGCAATTTGAATGCTAGATTCCTCTGAGGAGTGCAGGTTCACTAGGATTCCTTCCTTATGTACCTTATGGCCCCGGACCCGCGGCACTGACGCGGTCCAGATGTGCATCGAAGCCTTATCGGCAGCGTCGATAAACACCGTTTTACGGCCCAATTGAGTCGAGTATAACAGGTAGCCCGTGGGCCAAGGTTTCCACGCCGTGAAAGAAACTGTTATCCTCAATGGCAACGTTTCCGCCGGTGGTTTCTCGAAGTTTCGCGGGCAATGCCCCCAACTGCGGGCCATTTTCCCCTCCGCCATCTGCCGGAACGCGGGCTCCTCGCGTAGTGCTTGCGCAGCCCCGGGCATTCCACCTCTTTTTTTGCGAGTAAGGATTGATGAAGAAAGCTCTGATTACGGGTATTACCGGACAGGATGGTTCTTATCTTGCCGATTTGCTGTTGAAGAAGGGCTACCAGGTGCATGGCATCAAGCGCCGCAGCTCGCTGTTCAACACCGACCGCATCGATCATCTCTACCAGGATCCGCACGAGAAGGACCGCCGCTTCTTTTTGCATTACGGCGATATGACCGACACCAGCAGCCTCGTCCGCGTAATCCAAGCCGTGCAGCCCGATGAGATCTACAACCTCGCCGCGCAGAGTCACGTCGCCGTCAGCTTCGAGGAGCCGGAGTACACGGCCAATGCCGACGGCATCGGCACCCTGCGCATTCTGGAAGCCGTACGTATCCTCGGCCTCGAGGGCAAGACGCGCTTCTACCAGGCTTCCACCTCAGAACTCTTCGGCAAGGTGCAGGAGATTCCGCAGAAGGAAACCACTCCCTTCTATCCGCGCTCGCCCTATGGCGTGGCCAAGCTCTACGCCTACTGGATCACCGTGAACTACCGCGAAGCCTACGGCCTGTACGCCTGCAACGGCATCCTCTTCAATCACGAGTCTCCGGTGCGCGGCGAAACCTTCGTCACCCGCAAGATCACCCGCGGCCTCTCGCGCATCAAGGCCGGGCTGCAGGAGCAGCTCTTCATGGGCAACCTCGATTCCCAGCGCGACTGGGGACACGCCCGCGACTACGCCGAGATGCAGTGGCTCATGTTGCAGCAGGACCACGCCGAGGATTTCGTCATCGCCACCGGCGAGCAGCGCAGCGTGCGCAACTTCATCAGCATCGCCGCCGCCAAGCTCGACATCCGTTTGCACTGGGAAGGCACGGGCGTGGAGGAAAAAGGCTTCGACGAGCAGGGCCGCTGCCTGGTCGCCGTCGATCCCCATTACTTCCGCCCCGCCGAAGTAGAGACCCTTCTCGGCGACGCCACCAAGGCCCAGACGAAGCTCGGCTGGACGCCCAAGACAACCTTCGATCAGCTTGTCACCGAGATGATCACCAGCGACTACGAGCTGGCCAAGCGTGATGCCATGGTCAAGGCCCGCGGGTACAAGATTCTCAACCATCATGAGTAACTTCATTCCCCAGGACGCAAAGATCTTTGTTGCCGGTCATCGCGGCCTCGCCGGAGGGGCCATCACGCGCCGCTTGCAGGCCCAGGGCTACCAGAACCTTCTGCTGCGCACGCGGCAGCAGGTGGACCTGCTCGACCGCGAGGCCGTGCGCGCGTTCTTCGCCGCGGAAAAACCCGAGTACGTTTTTCTCGCCGCGGCCAAGGTCGGCGGCATCCTCGCCAACCGCGACTTCCCCGCTGAATTCATCGCGCAAAACCTGCGCATCCAGAGCAACGTCATCGAAGCCGCGCGCGACTTCGGAGTCAAGCGTCTGCTCTTCCTCGGCTCAAGCTGCATCTATCCCAAGCTGGCGCCACAGCCCATTACTGAAGAGCAATTGCTGGCCGGTCCCCTGGAGTTCACCAACCGCTCCTATGCCGTCGCCAAAATCGCCGGCATCGAAATGTGCTGGGCCTTCAACCGCCAGTACGGCACCAGCTTTCTAGCCGCCATGCCCACCAATCTCTACGGCCCCGGAGACAGCTACGACCTGCACAACTCACACGTGCTGCCGGCGCTCATTCGCAAAGTCGATCAGGCCAGGCGTGACGGCGCCTCAAAACTCGTGGTGTGGGGCACCGGCACGCCCTTGCGCGAATTCCTTTACAGCGAAGACATGGCCGACGCCTGCATCTACCTGCTGAATCTTCCCGAAGAAGAGTTCCGCAAGCTCACCGCCGAAGCCGAGCGCGCGCCGCTGGTCAACGTCGGCAGCGGCACCGATCTCTCTATCGGCGAGCTGGCGCGAACCGTCTGCAACGTGCTCGACTTTTCCGGCACGCTGGAGTTCGACACCTCCAAGCCCGACGGCACGCCGCGCAAGTTGATGGACAGCTCCAGGCTTTTCAGTTTCGGATGGCGGCCGCGTGTCTCTCTTGAAGAAGGCATCCGCCTGGCCTACGAAGATTTCCGCACCCGCCGGGAGGCTGGTGCAATCTAAATGAGCATGATCGATGTTCATTGCCATCTGCTCCCCGGAGTGGATGACGGCTCCAAGGATTGGGAGACGACGCTGGAAATGTGCCAGATGGCGCGGGCCGACGGCGTCTCTCACATCGTCTGCTCGCCGCACGCCAACTACCAGTACCCTTACAACCGCGAGTCGCACCAGCAACTGATCGAGGAGCTGCGCCGCCGCGTGCCGGACATGGAGTTCTCTCTCGGCTGCGACTTCCATCTCTCCTACGAGAACGTGGACGACGCCATCGCCCATCCCGAGCGCTACGTCATCGGCCGCACCAACTACCTGCTCATCGAGCTCTCCGACTTCTCGCTCTTCAACGTCGGCAACACCATCTTCGAGTTGCAACGCGCCGGCATGAGGCCCATCCTCACCCACCCCGAGCGCTACCCGCACCTGCAGCGCCGCCCCGAAGCCGTCGGCGAATTTTTCCGGCAGGGATGCCTGGTGCAGATCACCGCCAACTCACTCACCGGCTCCTGGGGACGCACCGCGCAAAAGGTCGCCGTGACATTACTGAAGAATAGCTGGGTGCAGATGATCGCCAGCGATGCGCACAGTTCCACGCGCCGCGTCCCCATTCTCTCCGAAGCCCGACAGGCCGCCGCCGCCATCGTCGGCGAAGAGGCCGCCACGCGCCTCGTCGAAACCAATCCCGCCGCCGTGATCAACAACGAAGCCGTGATGCTCTAAGGAAGCTCTGAATAAGTCAGCCTTGCGAGCTATTCTACGGGAGTTAAACCGGTCACCAATAGAATTTGATAGGAAAATGTTTTGTCAGGGCACGGATTTATCCGTGCCGTAGAAGCCGCATAAACACAGGGGCTTCAGCCCCTGAGGGAACGCTGTTTTATTCTTGACGGGCCTTTCCCCAGCGGCTAAAGCCGCAACATATGCTTGCCGCATTAGCGGCATGGCTGAAGCCGTGCCCTGACAGATTTCGATTTGATCAGAGCCTCCCTAAGGTGTGTTCTCCTGCACAGAGGATGATAGTTACGCATCTGATTGATTAAGTTATGGACAATATGCAGAACTTTTGCTGTGTAGAGATTGTGCAGGAATGACTGGCGCGATTTCCTTCTGCTGCGGCGCGACGGCTTGCTCCGGCTCATCGCTGGCGTGTGGGCGCTTTCGTAGTTCGCGGTAGAGGTACGGAGCGATCCGTATCCCTACCGCGCCATAGCGTCAACCCCATGCGAGCCGAAGACGCGCAATGCCCGCCATGAATGCACGCACGAGCGCGTGGAGGCCTACTCATCGGCACCGGCGTTCCTCTAACGGCTCTCCCGCGCGGTGCTTCCATTGCGTGCGCGCGAGGCATAGGGCAGCACCGGCACTAACGTCTCATGGGAGTGACCGCTGTGCTCAAAGGAAAGCAGCTTGATATCGACGCCGTAGAGCGCGTGCAGATTGTCTTCGCTGAGCACTTCGCTGGCAGCCCCGGCAGCGTACTTTGTGCCGCCCAGCATCAGCAGCGCATCGTCGGCCACAGCCAGCGCATGATGCGGATGATGCGTGGTAAAGAGCACCGTCAGACCGTCCTGATGCGAGAGGCGTGTGATCCAGTCGAGGACGACAATCTGATTCTTCAAATCCAGAGCCGAGGTTGGCTCGTCGAGGATCAGTATGTCGGCCTCGGAGACCAGGGCGCGGGCAAAGATCACCAACTGCCGCTCGCCGCCGGAGAGCTCATGAAACGGATGGCCGGCAAAGTGCGCGATGCCAAAGCGTTCAAGCGCGGCCATTGCCGCCTCTTCATCCTCTGCCGAGGGTTGCGAGAACAACCCAACCTGGCGGGCGCGGCCCATCAACACCATGTCCATCACCGAGTAGTCGAAAGTGACCTGGAAGAGTTGCGGCACAAACGCCATGCGTCCATCGATGGCCACCGTGCCAGCGGCGGGCTTCAACGCGCCCAGAAGAATCTTCAGCAGCGTAGTCTTGCCACAGCCGTTCGGTCCCAACAAGGCAAAGACTTCACCTCGCTTCACCTGCGTGTTGTAGTCGCGAAACAGCCAGCGATCTGACTTGTAGGCATGGCCTAGATTACTAATTTGAAGAGCAATATTATTCACGTCTCCAACCCTTTCCCTGCGTCTTCCAAAGTAGGAAACAGACAAGAGGAGTCCCTAACAGAGAGGTCAATGCGCCAACCGGAATTTCCGCGCGCACGATTGATCGGGTCAAATCGTCTAGCCCCAAAATGAACAGTGCGCCCAACAATGCCGCGGTAGGCAGCAAACGGCGATGATCGGGTCCGACCAACATCCGCGCACAATGCGGCACCACCAGGCCAACCCAGCCGACCAATCCGCTGACGGCCACCTGCGCCGCTACCACAAGCGAGGCCATGCCGATGATTATCCAGCGCAGCACGCCCACGTTGATGCCCAGCGATTTGGCATCAAGATCGCCAAGTGAAAGCAGATTCAAGCGCCAGCGCAGAGTCATCAGCACCGCGCCTACGCCAAGCGTGGGAATCGCACTGATCAGCACCTTGTTCCAATCGGCGCCGACGAAGGAACCCAGCAGCCAGGCAACGATGGCGAAGATGTTCGACTCCGGCGCGAGAAACTCAAGCAGGCCCAACAGCGCCACAAAAAAGGCGCCGATAAAAACACCGGCCAGAATTAGAATCATGCTATTGTTGCCGCCATTCGCCAGCCGGGCCAGAACCATCGTACAGGCCATGGCCAGCAACCCTCCGCAGAAGGCAAAGAACAGAATGCCCACCGGCGGGCAGCCCAGCACCAGGCCAACCACGCCGCCAAATGCCGCACCCGAACTGACGCCGATAATATCCGGCCCGACCAGCGGATTGCGAAACAGGCCCTGCAGGGCCGTGCCCGCCATGCCCAGCCCCATACCGGACAGCGTGGCAAGCAGCACGCGTGGTATGCGAACAATGGTCACTACCGTCAGTTCCTTCAGATTCCACGGTGGATTGACCGGCGTGAAAAATGGGCACGCCAAGTGCATCAGGATGCGTGCGCCCTGTGCAAACGACATGGGGTAAGCGCCAATGCAAAGTGAGGCCAGCATGGCGATGAGCACACCCATCCCCAGAAACACTGGAACCGCCCATCTGTATTTGCGGGGAAACAGCCCGCCGGGCGCCTGCGCCGTCACCCGCGATTGACTGGCCCGCTCATTTTCTTTCATCGTGATTCCCTCTGTTCATAATTTGCCTGATCGCCTGATGAAATCGCTCAAAGTGGAGCGAGGTCCTGTTCTCTTCAAAATGAAAGCGTAGCCGCGGAAAAGCCAATGCTCGGGCCGTTACGCATGACCCAGATCCTGAATATTTACCGCCACCGTCTTTGCGTTACTCACGGCCCCACCCCTTTCCTTGAGACTTCCACAACAGGAAGCAAACCACCGGCGTTCCCACAAGAGCAGTAAAGACGCCCACCGGCACCTCGGCATGTACCAGCGCTCGCGCAATGTCATCGAGAATCAGGACAAACAAAGCGCCCAGCAGTGCTCCCGTGGGCAGTAATCGGCGATGATCGGGGCCCACGAACATACGGGCAATGTGCGGCACCACCAGTCCAACCCAGGCCACCACTCCGCTCACCGCCACCTGCGACGCCACAATCAGCGAGACCAGCGCGATAACCAGCCAGCGCAGGCCCCTCACGTTCACGCCAAGCGTTTTGGCATCCAGATCGCCCAGCGAGAGTAAGTTAATGCGCCAGCGCAGGCACATCAGTATGGAGGTCGCGATCAAAGTTGGAATCGCGATCATGGCAATCTTCTTCGCGTCCGCACCTACAAAGGTTCCCAGCAGCCAGTAGATCATCGTGGGCAGCTTCGAGTCCGGCGAGACAAACTTCACGAATTCGATCAGCGACAGAAAGAATGCGCCGACAAACACCCCCGAGAGGATCAGGATCATGCTGTCGGATCCGGCATGTGACAGTTTGGCCAGACCGAAAGTCAGCATCATCGCCAGCATGCCGCCGCAGAAGGCCGCGCCGATGATGCCCACCGGCGAAAAGTCCCACAACATGGCCATGATGCCGCCGAAGGCCGCGCCGGAACTGACGCCGACAATGTTCGGATCGACGAGAGGATTGCGCAGCAACCCCTGCAACGCCGTGCCTGAGACGCCCAGTCCAAGACCGGCGATCGTTGCCAGCAGCACACGCGGCAACCGCACCACCTGGACGACCGTCTGCTCTTTCACGCTCCACGGTGGATTGGCCGGCAGCGGAAACGGCCACGCCAGGTGAGCCACAATGCGTGCTGCTTGCAGGAACGGCATTGGATACGAGCCGATGCAAAGCGAGGCCAGCATGGCCAGCAGCACGCCCACGCTTAGTAACATGGGAAGCGCCCAGCCGTGGCGGCGCGAAAACGCAGCTTCGCGCACCGTTGGCAATACGCTCTTAACGGCCAAAGTTATTTCTGCCATTTTGAGACCCTTGATTGGTACATAGTGGATATGCACACGTAAAGCGTTCGCACCTGGTGGATGCAGCGCTTGCGTCGAGTTGATCGTTGACACGCCGGTTGCCGGCGGCCTTCATCCGGAGCGCGGCCTTCCTCATTGCAGGCTCTTTTCGTTACGCGCAGCCGCGCCGCTGCGCGTGAATCTCTCGTAACCAACGGAACCTGCGTTTTCGTCGATGCGCAATTGTTTGTCAATCTCTTCATCCGTCAGGCTTGTATTGAAGTCGTTGCGAAAATGGTCGCGTAAAATCTGGCGAAGCCGCGGCTGCAAAAGTTCCGGATGCAATAACTCGGCAAGCCAGCGCGTTCGCATAGGAATAAACATCAGCCCGCCCGGGCTCCAATCCTGGACGCCGGCCATCCGGTACACACGCTTCTGCTGAACAGCCTGCAACCCCTGCCAACGCGGATCGTGCATAAACTCTTGCGGGCTTTCCCATGGACGCGGCCCAGTGGCAATGCCCGCCAAAACAATTGTTTCAGGATCGATTGCCAGAATTCGCTCCGCGTCATAGCTCATCGCCTGATGTCCGCTGGCCGCATTGGCCACGCCTGCGCGCGGGTAATAGAGATTGCTCCAGTCGGTGTCGTCGCCAACGACCCCAATCTGACGCCGGTTCAGTCGCGAAGCCGACATCAGCAGCACCTTCGGCAGAAGGGTCAGGTTCCCGGGATGCAGTTCCTGCTTGAGTTCGTTCACGTCGCGCCAGTATTCCGCGATATGCGCGTCGCCCAGCGCCGGATTGCCGATCAATGCCGCGTTCACGCGGGCTGTCGAAAGCCCTGCCTTCTCTCCGCCCTTTGCGTGTCCCCAGTTGGAAAGCGTGGGCAGACCCATGCGGCGCATCAGCGGAATCGGGGTATAGTCTCCGGCCACGCCAAGGTAAACGCCGGGATTGTAGGCCATCATGGCTTCGATCTCGATATACCCGTCATGCGCGAACCTGAATACCCTGGGATCCCACAGACTTTCCTTGTTGAGCAACTGTGGATAGGCCAGTCTCAGGGCGTTGCCGGAGAACCATTTCCGTTGATCGGCGGTTCCGGCATAGACCAGCAGATCTGGCGCGTGCGTATCTTCCAGATACCAGTTTGGAAACAGAAATCCATACGTCAAACAGATGCCGCGAAAAGGCTCCTCGATCACCACGGACTGCCCGTCATCGCCCGTCACCGTGCGGCCATGCGCCGGCGGCGCCTGGTGTGGCAGCGCCCGCAGCAGCCCCAGCGACATGAGCGCAATCAGCGCAAGCGGCGCAACCCAATACAACTCCAGCCATTTTCTGGAGCGCTTCATTCCCCGCTCCTCTCTTGCATGGCGGCCTTATACTCATCGGTGAATCGCCAATAGCCTGCCGAATTTCTGTTTTCATCCAACTTGAGAAATTTGTCGATCTGCTCTTCGCTGAGTTTGTACCCATACTCCGCGAGTAAACGGTCATACAGCATCTGACGAACCCTTGGCTGCAGCCGGTCGGGATGCGTGATCTCGTCGATCCAGCGCACGACAACCGGGGTTACAACCAGCGCGGAGCCCCAGTTGGAGAAGCCGGGCAGACGATAGACACGCTTTTGCCGCACGGCCTTCAGCCCCGCCCAGCGCGGATCTTGCATCACTTGTTCAGGACTGTCTCCGCCCTGCAGCAGAATGATGTCCGGATCCATGGCGAGAATCCGTTCGACATCATCGCGTCCGCCCTTCCAGCCCACGGTCGCGTCCGTCATGCCCTGGGATGGAAAAGCAATTTGGTCATGATAGATAGCGGGACGCGTCATGCCGCCTCTGTATCCTCTCGTGGCGTCAACTCTGAAGCTTGCCATCAGCGCCGTTCGCGGGCGGACGCCAAGGGTCGATGGCCGCATTTCGTCCCAATACTCGCGCTCTAATTCCGCCCGCGCCTCGTAGTAGCGGGCGATGATCACTTCGCCCCGCTCGGGCGTCCCGATCAGACGATTCTCCACACGCACGGCATCGATGCACACATCTGCAAAGATCTTTTTGGGCTCCCAGTAGGAAAGCACGGGCAGCCCCACACTGCGCAGCAGCGGAAGGGATGTAAAGCGGCTGCCGGTCGTCAAATAAGCGCCTGGCGCGTAGGCCAATGCGCTCTCGATATCAACATCTGATCCATGTGAGCGCTTGAAGGCGGTGCTGCCCCAAAGACCTTGTTTTCGCTCCACCTCGGGGTAGATCCAGTACATCAGTCCCTTGGTAAACTCCTTGCGGTTCGCGGCGGTGCCTGCATACATCAGTGACTCCGGTGCGCGTGTGCTATCCAGGTACCAGCCGGTCAGATAAAAATACCCGCCCAGCAGCGCCGTGCCACGATACGGCCACTCGATCTCGACTGGCGCGCCGGCGGCATCCACAACGGTGCGGCCATGCGCTGGCGGATTCAAGTGCGGCATTGGCCGCAACAAGCCCAGCGCCAGCAGCGCAATGCCCACGATGGGAGCAAGCCAGTAGAGTTCGCGCGTGCGATCCAGGCGGGTCACTTCGTTGTCCCCTCCGGCGCAGCCGGTTGGCCTTCGCGCATGAAGCGGTCAAAGCCCTTTGACTCCCGGTTTGCGTCGATGTGCAGCAAGTAATCAATCTGGTCTTCGCGCAGAGGATAATCAAACTCGCTCTGAAAGCGCTCGCGCAGTAGCTGGCGAACCCTGGGCAGCAGCCGCTCCGGATGGGCAATCTCCGCTATCTGACGCACAAAGACCGGCGTGGTAATGGGGCCGCGCGACATGGTGCCCAAGGCGGAGTAAACGCGCTTTTCCGCAACCGCCCTCAGTCCCTGCCAGCGCGGATCGTGCAGAAACTCCTCGGGCGTCTCAACGGTGACGAAGATTATCCCGGGGTCAACCGCCAAAATGCGCTCCGCATCCCATCCAGCGGAGTGGTCATGCCCCACGAGAGCATTCACCACGCCGGCACGGGGAAAGTAGGCCTCATCGTAAATACTACGTGTGCCGATGGGATGCAGAAATCGTCCGTCGGCTCTCTTGCTGCTGAGCACCAGAACACGGGGCCGGTGGGCAAGTGTTGCCGGCTGCAATTCCTTGTCCAGGTCCGCAAAGCTCTTTCGATAGCGTGCGATGAGTGACTCGCCGCGCTCGGGATACCCCGCCACCGCCGCAGAGGTCCGCGCCGCCATGAAATAGATTTCGTCGCCCTTGTGCGGCTTCCACATATACACCACCGGAAGCCCGAAGCGGCGCAGCATGGGCAACGGCGTGCCTGCCCCGCAGCAGCCCACATACGCACCGGCGTTCTGCGCCAGTTGCGACTCAATTTCAATATTTTCGCCATGCGCCTGGCGAAACGACGGAACGCTCCAAATCCAATTGTTCTTCAAGACGTCTGGATAAACCCAGCTCACAACGCTTTTGGAAAACCTTGTTCGCTCCTGTGAATCGCCGCCCTCCAGCAGTGTCTCTGGAGCAAGCGTATTCTCCAGGTACCAGTCGGCTCCTCCGTCTGGCAGCACGGTTCCACGAAAAGGAATGGCAAGCCGGACCGGAGTGCCGAAGGCATCCGGCACGGTGCGGCTGGGACCGGCAAGGGGCGGAATAAGCGGCAAGGGACGAAGCAAGCCAGCCGCCATGAGCACGATGCATAGCAAGGGGACGAACCAGAGCGCTTCACGCGCCGGCGCTTTGCTAAACACAGTGCGCACCATGGCCGATTCCCACGCTTTCTGAGGAAGCAAATGTGATCGCCGCGGAGGAGACCAATGTGTAGCAATCTCCTCCGCGGCTATGTTGCGCGCGGTCTCTGATGAGACCGCGGTTGGTTGGCGCACTTAGAACATCAATTTCACGGCGACTTGCATGGAACGCGGACCGCCCTGCTGATATATTGGCGAGCCCATTGCTGGAACGATGGTGTTCGCCGTCTCCGTCGCCAAGCCCCAGGTCGCAATCGTGCTCGCCGTGGATGCTGGTCTCCAGATACAGGCCGACTGGTTCTGAGCGGAGCACTCGTTGTTGAAGTTCGGGTGATTGATGAAGTTGAATGCCTCGAAACGGAATTGGAGACGCATTCCATTGTCCAGCGCGAACTGCTTGTGCACTGCAATGTCCGGCTGAATCAATCCAAAGCCGCGTATGGAATTCCTGCCCGAGTTGCCATTGACAGCCGCGGTGCCGGCTGCATTCATGGCTTCGCTGAATGCGTTGTAGTTCAACTGCTTTCCGCCGGGGCATCCGGAACCGCATTGGCCGCCCTTCAGGAACAGAGGCACTCCCGCGACACGGTTTGGAAATAAGCTATAGGTGTTTCCGACGGAATCGACAGGAGCCGGATACACACCCAGGTAGACGTTCAGCGGTAGTGCCGAACGTGCGGAAATGCGCGCGTCGAAGGCCCAGTTATCAAGCAGGTTGGACAGAACTGCGTTCGAGTGCTTGCCGGGAATCATATAAGTCCCGGCGCCTTCGAAGTGGCTTCGAACATCCAGATCCGAGTTTGCATAGGGCAGCTTGGTCTGATATTCCCCCTGTCCGGCGTAGATCTGATTGACGCTTGCGTTGTCGACGGCGTGCGACCACGTATAGTTCACAAGTACCGACAGACCTTGCGACAAGCGCCGTTTATACGTGGTTTGCAGACCGTTATACATGGCCCGCCCGCCATTTTTATAAATCTGGATCCCCGTTGACGCTCCGAAGTTGGTATTGCCGTAGTACTTATTCGGAGTCGTTACAAAGGGAATGATGTTGCGCTGGTTGACTGCGCCTACATAGCTGACGGTCAACGATTGCTTCGCGCCGTACGACTGCTCGACCGACACATTCCACTGCAGCGATAGCGGATCCTTCAAGTGCGGATCGAAGGTCGTCAGCGTGGAGGTGATTTGCTTGGAAGAGCTGGCCGGATACGGATTCACTACATTGGGAATGCAGTCGGTGGTGTTGGGAGACACACAGAAGTTCACCTCCTGCAACGTCAGCGGGAATTGCTTTCCCGTGTAGTACAGCATATTGGTCAGACCGATATTGGTCGTCGCCGTCATCATGTTTGGATTGTCGTTATACAGTCCGCCGCCCGCGCGTAGAACCGTCGAGTTCGCGCCCTCGTGAAGTATGTAAGCCGCGCCCAGGCGGGGTGCCAGTGCGGTCCACTGCGTGTGCCATAACGGCGTGCCTCGCGGCGCCAGCGTCATGGTCGCCAGGTTGCCGATCTGGTCGATGGTCCACGGATAGTAGTTGGCCATGTGCATCGCCGGATTGATATCCCAGCGCAGTCCCAGGGACAGGCTCAGGCGTGGCGTCACCTTCCACTCGTCTTGCACGTACAGGCTGGTATTGGTGAATTGTGGTTTCACATAGCTGTAATTGTTGCGGCGCGCATAGAAAGTGCCAAGCGTGCTGCTCATGAAGTGCGCTTCCGTGTCGAAGCCGCCATACATGCCCAATTGTGTCTGGCTCTGCCAGGTGGACGAATGCCGCCAGTCAACGCCGAACTTGAGGATGTGCTTGTGAACGGTCCAGATGGTGCTGTCCACGATGTTTACCTGGCGCTGAGCGTTCGAGGAGGGGTAGTTGTAGTTGCCCCAACTACCTGGCGACCACGAGGTATACACGCTGACACTGGTATTGCCCGGCACATACCCCGGAATCACCGAGGCGTAATCGGTCGGCACCGCGCCGTCATACGTCGTGCCCTGGTAGCGCTGCTGCCAGTTAACCTGCCAGCCGGCCACGCGCAGATCGTTGGTGATTGAATGCGCGATGCTGGTGGTCACCCCCAGCAGCGCCATGTTGGTGCGGTTTACCGGCGTGATCCACTCGGTCGGAGGCGTGGTGCAGTTGGAGCAGTATCCCTCGGCCGAAGATGGCGCGCGCATGTAACGCGCAAAGAGCTTCACCCGGTTGTTCACCGTGTGATCGATGCGCAGATTGGCGGTATTTAGGTTGCTCCATGTCGGGTAAGCGACAACTTCGGTCGCTACGCCGTTGTGCCCAAGTGCCATATCCTGCGCGATGGTGATCGTCGGATCGGCATCTGTACACCCGTAGGTGGTATCGGCAATGGTCGTGGCAGCCGTCACCTTCTTGCAGTTCGGAACGGGCATGTCGAGGATAAAGGGCATCAGATTTTTCGGCCCGAAGGTGCGCATCGACATGTCGGGAATGTAGATTGTCTGGGCTGGCTGCGGCTGTTCCAGCTTGATCGACTCATAGTTAAAAAAGAAAAATGTCTTGTCCTTGCCGTTGTACAAACCGGGAATGATGACCGGGCCGCTGAATGTGCCGCCGAAATCGTTCTGGTGCGAATTCTGCCGCGCAATCTTGTAGTAGTTGTTGAACCAGTTGTTCGAGTCCATCGCCGCATTGCGCAGATAATCGTAAGCGGATCCGTGCCAGGCATTGGTGCCCGATCGCGAAACAATCGAAAACTGGCCGCCGGACTGGCGTCCATACTCTGCCGTGGCCGATGAAGTGATGGCTTGAAACTCCTGCATCGCGTCAATCGACAACATGGACTGCGTTGTGCCTAGCGCAGAGAAGTTGCCCCCGCTGGCCGCATAGCCGCCATTCGATGCGCTGGCGCCGGTGGAGGAGCCGCCCATCAGGGAACTGGCGCCGACGTTCGCCGATACTCCGTCGATGGTAAAACTATTCGAGTCGGTGCGCTGGCCATTGACTGAGAACTGAATGCCTCCCGGCATCAGGGTTACGCCCGGGGCCAAGCTCAACAGCGACTGGAAGGTGCGCCCATTGAGCGGCAGATCCTCGACAAACTGTTGATCCACAATCGTGCTCACGGTAGGATTGCTGACATTCACTGCCTGCAAATCGCCGGTCACGGTCACTTCCTGCTTCTCACTGCCAATGATCAGTTGAACATTGAAAACCAGCCCTTGACCGACATTGAGCATGAGCGGCTCGCTGACCGCGGTAGAGAAGCCCGGCGCTTCTACCGTAACCTTGTAGTTTCCTGGCTTTAAATACGGAACGGCATAAAACCCTTCCTGGTTGGTTCTGGAGTCACTCGCGACGTCCGTGGCTTGGTTGACAACGCGAACGCTCGCGCCTGCGACCATGGTTTTATGGGGATCGGTAACTCTCCCCGAGATTTGCGCGGTTTGGGCGTAGGCTGTAACTGCGATCATAAGCAATGCGAATACGCCAAGTATTCGCAAGCTGGGTCGTTTCATATACAAGCCATCCTTACTGGAATTTGTGTGCACCTGGGTATGGAATTGCCATATTTACGTTTGCGACAAGGAAACATGTCTCCCCCTTGGGCGAGACAAAATCGTGTACTGCAAAGAACGATTCACCGGGATATCCGGCGCTTTTCGAGCTTTATAAAGTCCAGGCGCGCGGCGCACAGTTTTCACCGGAAGCATGAATGTCATCCGTACCAGTCACTGCAATGTTTACGAGACGATGAACAACCATACTGCCCCCATTACTGAGGTGTCAACGTAAAAAGTCATCCTGAGTAATAAAGTCACACAAACGCGACTCCGGCCGCCGCCGGATAACCCGCGCGCCGTTGCGCGCCAATTCTCGGGGTTTTCGTCGCAGACTCTGGCCCAACTAACCCTGTGAACTCTCATCAAGTCGGAATCTGTCAGGGCAGGCTTCAGCCGTGCCGTAGGGGAGGCGGGTGCCCAGAGCCTGCCCAGAGTTGAGCGAAGGGTTCGCGAGCGCAGCGAGTTAACCTGGGAAACTCTCACACCATCTCAGGCGAAGGTTCTGACCCTCGTCGCTACTCTTCCCCCAATAAAAATAGGGCAAGCCACGTGGGCTTGCCCTGGAGTGCTTCTCTTCTCGCAAAGATTACTTCACTACGGCTTCGGCCTTGATGGCATCCAGCGTCTTGTTCCGCGCGCAGATCAACTCCGCGGCCTTGTGCGCAATGTGTTCGGCCGACACGCCGAACTCCTTCACCAGCTCCCACGGCGCGCCCGAATCGCCAAAGCGGTCCTCCACGCCAATGTAACCGGCCAGCACCGGATGCCGCAGCAACTCTGGATCTTCCATCACAATTCCGGCCACGCGCCAGCCCAGGGCGCCCACCTGATGTTCTTCGGCGGTCACAATCGCCCCCGTTTCGCGCGCCGCCCGCAGCACGGCGTCGCGGTCCATCGGCTTCATAGTGTGCATGTTCACCACGCGCGTCTCGTAGCCGTATTCCTTCTTCAAAATCCATGCCGCGCGCATCGCCTCCGGCACCATCGGCCCGCAGGCGATGATCGACAGGTCCTCGTGCTCGTCGTGATACTCGTGGGCCAGAATCGTCTCGAAGGCCTCCACGAAGTTCTCATGCTCGCCGCGGAAGCGGATCACGTTGGCCTTGCCGAAAACGAACGGCGTCGCCGCCGTCGATACCACCGGCGTGGCCTCGCGGGCAAAGCGCACGTACTTCGGTCCCACGTGCTGCAGCAGCATCGCGCGCGTGGCCTTCGCCGATTCCACAATGTCGGCCGGAACCACCACGCTCATGTTGGGCAGCCCGCACATGGCAAACAAATCTTCCAGCGCCTGGTGCGTCGCTCCATCCGGACCCACGCTCACCCCTCCGTGCGCTCCGGCGATGAACACATTCAAATTGCTGTAGCAGATGCTCACCCGCACCTGGTCCAGGTTGCGCGCCGCGGCAAATGTGGCGTAGGTGCCCAGCACCGGCAGCTTGCCTTCTTTTGCCAGCCCCGCGGCCACCGCCGTCGCCGACTGCTCGGCAATGCCCATACTCAGCCAGCGCCCCTTGCGCTCCGGATGCGATGCGTAGAAGTCGCTAATGGTGATCGACCCCGAGATGTCCAGCCCCAGACACACCACGCGCTCGTCGCTGCCTTCTTCGTTCAGCGCCTTGCCAAAGCCTTTGCGCGTCGGCTCCATCTTCACCTTCATCGTGGGTGCGTTGTTCCACCAGTAATTCCGGCTGAACTGAGGCATCTTCGCCGCCAGCTTGTGCTCCACCTGACGCTGATAGCTGGCCGCATACTCGCTCAACGCGCCTACGTCCACGCGGTCTGACACCTTCAATTCTTCCAGGGCCTTCATCAGCTCATCCAGGTTCGGACTCTTGCCGTGCCAGCCGGCCACGTTCTCCATAAAGCTCACGCCCTTGCCCTTCACCGTGTTGGCAATCACCACCTTCGGGCATTGATTGCGCTGGGTCTTCATGCGCCGCAAGGTATCCACAATCTGCTGCATGTCGTGGCCGTCAATCTCCATCACTTCCCAGCCAAAGGCGCGGTATTTTTCGGCAATCGGCTCAATGCCCATCACGTCGCAGACCTTGCCGTCGATCTGCAATCCGTTCTTGTCCAGGATGGCCACCAGATTGTCCAGCTTGTAGTGCGCGGCCTCCATCGCCGCCTCCCAGATCTGCCCCTCCTGCTGCTCGCCGTCGCCCATGATGCAGAACACCGTGTACGGCTGCTGGTCCAGCCGCGCCGCCAGCGCGTTGCCCACGGCCACGCTCAAGCCCTGCCCCAAAGAACCGCTGGAGATCTCCACTCCCGGCAGCTTCAACCAGTGCGGATGCCCCTGAAACGGCGACGACAGTTTGCGCAGCAGCGACAGGTCGTGCTTCGGGCAAAAGCCCGCAAACGCCAGCCCCGTGTACAGCGCCGGAGCCTTATGCCCCGCCGACCAGATGATGCGGTCGCGTCCCGCCCAACGTGGATGCTTCGGGTCGTGCTCGGCCACGTCCAGGTACAGCGCGGCCACAATGTCCATAATGGACAAGGTGCCGCCCGCGTGACCCGAGCCGGCGCAATACAGCGCCGCCAGGTTGTAGCCGCGCATCTGCGCTGCCTGCTGTTTGAGTTCTTCAATGGAAAAGCTGCGGACTGGCTGTTTCGACGTGGAATCGACGATCGGCATGGACGGCCTCGCTCGTCCGGTGGGGACGTGCGGGCGCACGCCTGCCCCATCCGGAACGCGTAACTGTATGTTGCCCGCCCACGCCAGCGCTGTGAGCAGGGTCACTCACGTGCTGTGACCGCTGCCCCTTTTTTCCTACCTGGGATACAGCCGCTGATACACCTGCGCGTTGCGCATGATGGCCTGCACGTACTCACGCGTTTCCGTAAACGGAATCGACTCCACAAACTCCGGCACGTCGCGGTAGCTTCCATTCTGCATCCACTCGGACACGCGATTGGCGCCCGCGTTGTAGGCTGCCAGCGCGTACTCCACCTGCCCGTTTTCGCCGTCCACCACGGTGCGGAAGAAGTGCGTGCCCAGGCGCAGATTGGTCGCCGGATCGAACAGAGACTGCGTGTTGAACTTCTTGATGCGCGCCGCCTTCGCCTCGCTGCGTCCCACCGTGGGCAGCAGTTGCATCAGACCCATGGCGTTCGCCCGCGACAGCGCCATGGGGTCGAACTCGCTCTCCTGGCGGATCAGCGATGCCACCAGGTACGGGTCCAACCCATTGGCCGCGGCCTGCTGCTTCAACTCAGCCCAGTACGGACGCGGAAACAAGATCTCCCAGTACGCCATCGGCAGGGCCGATACGTCCATGGCGTAGTAGCCCGGGACCGCCTTCTTCAAAAAACGCATGGCGCGGTGATGGTCGCCGCTCTGCTGATAAATCTGCGCAATCTGCAAGGTGCTCCAGCGCGCGCCCTGCCCGCCCCTTTCGGCCTCCAGCTCGCGCACCGCGAACTCATTCATCCCGGCGTTCACCAGCAACTTTGCCTTCTCGCTGCGCAGTTGATTCTCCGGCGCCGAGGTCTGCAACGCCTCCGGCCCAATCGAGCCGACATCGGGAATCTTCGCCAGAATCGCATCGCGCACCGGCTCCGTGGCGCCGCCCAGGGCCTTCAAACGCTCGTGGGCCATCATGCCGTAGTAGTAGTTGCGGAAGCGCGAGTCCAGCTTGCCGTACCACATGCGCGCCGTGTGCAGGTCGCGTTCGTCTTCCGCAATGCGCGCCCGCCAGTACACCGCCGCCGGAACCTCCGTCCGCGCCGGATACCACGCCACCTGTTCCTCGAAGTCGTGCTTCGCCTGCTCGCGATGCCCCTGGCGGTAATCCATCCACGCGGCCTTCCAGTGCGCGTAGCTCGCCTGGTCGCCCGCCGGATCGCGCTGCTGCGCCTCGCGGAACAAGGCAATCGCGCGATCGTAGTTCTTCAGCAGCAACTCCATGTTGGCCGCCGAAATAAACGCCTTCTGCGTCCACTCGCCCTGCGGAGCCGCTCGCCGCAAAGCGTCCAGATTGCTCAGCACCGCGCTCTCGTCGTTGTCGCTGCGCGCGAACTCCACCAGCAGGTAGTAGCGCTGCGCGTTGGCCTCGCCCGTGGCCTGCGCCTGTTGCAACAAGCGCCGCGCCTCCGTGGGATTCGACTTGCGCAGGGTCGCCGCCAGCGCCACCTGCACGTTGCCAATCTCGTTCAGCGGCGCGCGCTCTTCCAACTCGCGATACACCTTCACCGCGTCCGCCGGACGTCCGCCTTTGGCCAGTAAATCCGCGCGGATCTTCTCGTCCTGGTAGCGTCCTTCCAGCGCCAGGCTTGCCGACGACAGCGCCACCGCCGCGTCCTCTGCCTGCTCGCTGACCGGCATGGTGAAGTACACGTGACGCAGAATCTCGCCGCCCTTCACCGTATTCTGCGCGTGCAGATACGCCTTGCCCAGCGCCAGCTCCACCGAGGCCCTCTGCGGCGCGCGATGCGCCTCAAGGTAGTTCACCGCGTCCTGCGCGTGCCCGGTGGCGTCCAGCGCGCCGCCGTACAAGGGCACCACGTCGTTCAGCAGCACGCTCTCCGGCGCCTCGTCCTCAAAATGGCGCAGCAGTTCCACCACCTTGGCGTTGTCCTTCTGCCCGGCGAAGCACTGCGCTTCCAGGTACAGCACGTAGTCCATCAACTCGCCCGCGCGCGGACGTGCCTTTTCCAGCGCCGCCAGCGCCGCCGCGTATTGCTCGTCCTGCAAGCGCGCGTAGCCAACGGAGAGCCACGCCAGGGCGCCCGCGTCCGTTCCCGCGTGCCGCCGGGCGTAGTCTTCCACGCCGCCGTAAGCGGCCGGCGTGCGCCGCTGCGCCAACTGCAACGCCATCGGACGCAGCTCCGACGACGCCGTGAACGTGCGCTGCATCTGTTTGAATTTCAGAGGGGAAACCTTGCGTCCCGGCTTGGCCACGGCGCGTTGCGCAGTGGCTTTGGCCGCATGTTTCTTGGCCGTGGGCTTTGCCGTGCTTTTAGCCGCGGGCCTACCCGCCGCGGCTTTGCTCCGGGCCGGAGCTATCTTTTTGGCTAACTTTTTGGCCGGGGATTTCGCGGCCGCCGTGGCCTTGCCGTGCTTCGACGGCGCTTTGTCGGCGTCCTTTTGCGGGACAGCAAACGAGAACAAGCTAACGAGAACGAGCAGACTTACCAGGATTCGGTTGCGCATGAGACTACTTGCAGTTTACCCCGGAAAGCCCGCTCCCATCAGCTCCCGCCTGTTATCCGCAAGGATACGCAGCAGCTCCTGCGAGAAGTAATCCACGTCGCAAACGCCCTGCCCATAGCGCTTTGTGTACGCCGCGCGGCTTTTTTCAATGTCTTCGCGCAGACGCGCATACAGGTCGCCCCGCGCCCGTCCCTCGCTCACTTTGCTCTGGTTGTACAGCTTGATCTCTTCCACCAGCAGCTTGGCAAAGCGCCGTGCTTTTTCATGCGCCAAATCCACCGGAGGCGTGCCAAACGGTTGCCCCGCCGGCGAAGGTGCGGGAGCCGCGGGGGGATACTGCGGAGCACCGTAAGTCGATCCATGCGCGCTGCCATACGGCGCGGCCGGTGCCGGTGGCGTGGCCGAAAATCCGCTTCCCGGATATCCCGAGGGATACCCATACGCCGCGCCAGGATGCATTGGCGCCGCCGGAGTGTGAGCTGCCGGGGCCGGCATATGCGGCGCGGACGCCCCGGGGTACGACGGCGGCTCCGCCGCAGGCGGTACATGGGCCGCGGGCGCGCCGTACACCGCCGGAGGTACGTAAGCCTGCGCAACGTGGGCCGGAGGAACATACGCCGGTGGAGTCACCGGCACCGGACGCCGCCACTCCTCGGCCGCCGCCACCGCGGGATGCACGTAAGGTTCCGGCACGGGAGACTCAGGCAGTGGCTCAATGGGAATTTCCGTCACCGGAAACTCCTCCGGTGCGGGCTCGGCAACCGGCTCGGGAGCATATGCCGCAGGCTCGGCCGGGGCTTCCACCGTAATCTCCTGCGGCTCAGGCTCGGGAGTCTCCGTTACCTCAATCTCTTCAACCTTCGCCGCGTGCACCGAGAAATTCGGATACACCGAGACCGAAGCCTGCGGCTCGGGCGCGGACTCTTCCATCGCCGCCGTCTCCACCATGGTTTCTGAGACATGGGCGTCTGAGACCGGGGCTTCTGAGACCTTGTTTTCCGCTGCTGGAACTTCCACTACAGAAGCCGCTTCCGCTGCGTACTCTTCCACGTGACCATGCGCGGGCGGCTCAACCGGCGCTGCCGGTGCTTGCGCTTCCTTCGCCGCCGTTTCATGCTCCGCGGCTTCGCCCGAGGTCGCCCGGTAATACTGCAATTCCAGGGTCAGCCGCGCCGTCTGCGCCAGCACTTCCAGCGCGGGCAGTTCGTCGCCCATCGGCAAAAGGGCCAGCAGCATCGCCGCCGGACGGTCGCGCAGCAGCACCGGAACCAGCGCCACGCGGCTTTTGCCATACAGGTTCAGGCGCGTCACCAGCGCCGGATCCAGCTCCGAGACCGGTGCTTCCGTAGCCGAGCAGGTGGTAATGACGTGCGCCGCAATCCCGCGTGAACAATCCAGAATTGCCCGCTTAAAGATTGCCGTCGAGGTGAGTCCGCGGCAATTCCAGCCGCTGGCGATCGTGCCGCGCAGCACCAGCAGTCCGCAGGCGGGAGCGACCTTGGCCGCTGCGTCCAGCAAGGCCTCCAGAATGTCGCTCTGCGTGCTGGCCCCGGAGATCGCTCCCACGCCTTCGCGCAGCGCCACGGCGTAGTCGCGGCCGGGCTGCGTGGGCTGGAATTCGACCGCAAGGCGTTTCTTGTACTCCCCGGCCAAATCCAGGGCAGCGGCCTTCACTGCCTCTTCGAATGCGTGGGTAAGCTCGTCGATGTGTTCGTCGTTGGTCATAAGAGACGCCTAAGCACGGAAGGTGCCTTCGCAGTGCGAATTACAGGGATTATGGGTGGTGCCCTCCGGCCCTGTCAACGCACGCGACGCACCTTAGTCACGTACCATGGTCACGAAGATGCCACCCTCTTTGTCATCTGGCCCTCGGAGCCGATACAATGCCAAAAGTAAGTTGCAGTGCGACTTTTTTGAATCAGCAGGCGCATGGATACCATCGAACAAAACGTAGCTGAGCCGCCTAGCGAAGAAATGTTGCTGGTGGGAGCGGCCCGTACGGGCGATATCGCAGCATTCGAGTCGCTGGTACGCCGTTACGACCGCAACGTCTTTCGCATTGCGCAGCACATTACGCAAAACCGCGAGGACGCCGAGGATGTGGTGCAGGACGCCTTTCTGAAGGCGTACCAGAACCTCGGGCAGTTCCAGGGGCAGTCTAAGTTTTATACCTGGCTGGTCCGCATCGCGGTGAACGAAGCGTTGATGCGTCTGCGGCGCCGCCGTCCGGAGCGCATGATTTCTCTGGACGAAGACGTGAAAACGGAAGAGGATTCCATGCCCCGCGAAGTCGCGGACTGGTCTCCGAATCCAGAGCAGCAGTATTCGCAGGCGGAGCTGAAGGAGATCCTGGGCAAGACCATCCAGGGACTTCCACCGAGCTTCCGCACGGTCTTCGTGCTGCGTGACGTGGAAGGACTCTCGACCGAGGAAACGGCGTCCGCGCTTGAACTGAGCGTGCCGGCCGTCAAGTCGAGACTGTTGCGGGCTCGTTTGCAGTTGCGCGAGCGCCTCAACAAGTATTTCAAACGACGCGATGGAGACAGCCGATCGTGAAGTGCTCGGACTTCTTAAAAGAGTTATCCGACTACCTGGATAACAATATGGACGCCACCACCAAGGCAGAGCTCGAAGAACATCTGCAATGGTGCCACAATTGTTATGTGGTCTGTAACACCACCAAGAGCACCATCGAGATCTATCGCGGCTCCGAACTCTACGAGCTTCCCGACGAACTCCGCGGCCGCCTCCAGAAAGCCATCGTCTCCAAGTGCGAGTGCCACAAGCGCGAGACCCAAAGCCCTGAAACGCCCGATCCCAAGCCGGAAAAATAACCGTCTGCGCCCTGCCCTAAGGCGGCTCAATTCAGATGCATGAAAAAAGGCCCACGCGAGTGGGCCTTCTTGTGAACTCCTGCTGACTCCGGAAGTTACTTCTTCTTCCCTTTGCCCTTCGCCTTTTTGCCATGCTTCTCGTTCTTCTTCTCCGGCTTCGGCGCGGTTTTTTTTGCCGCTGGCTTGGCTGCGGCTTTCTTCGCGGGCTTCACCGGTTTGGCTGCAACCTTGGCCTTCGGCTTGGCAGCCACGGCCTTTGCCGCCGGCTTCTTGCTCGCGGGCTTTTTAGGTTCAGGCTTCTTCGTCTCAGGCTTCTTAGGTTCGGGCTTTTTGACTTCCGCCTTCTTCGCCACGGGCTTGGCTTCGGCCTTATGAACCTCTGCCTTATGAACCTCAGCCTTCTTCAAGGCGGGCTTTATCTCCGCCGGCTTCGCCTTGGCCGCGGCTTTCTTCACCGCGTGCTTGGCCGCCGGAGCTTCCTTCGCCACCTCAACCTCCACGGTGCTGGCAGCCACGGCTTCCTTCGCCGGAGCCGCTGCCTTGGCGGCCTTTTTGGCACCGCGTCCGCGACGCACGGGGGTCGGCGGCGGAGGTGGTGGCGGTGGTTCATACGGAGCCAGGAATTTCGCGATCTCGCCGTCGTTGCGCAGCTTGCCGTCCAGCAGCAAGGTAAACGCCTCCTGGCAGATCTGCGGATACTCCGGCAGTTGCGGCGTAATGCGCAACTCCGTCATCTGCGCGTAAGGAATCTTTTCCTGCAACTGGCGCCATTTGCCGAAGAAGTTCTTGATCTTCTCGTCCACCGTCTTGTTGCGTCCGGTGACGTCCAAATACAACAGCGCCTCGGGCTTGGCCTCGCTCAATATCTTCCAGGCCACCGAGGTCTGTGCCGCCTCTTTGCTCAACAGCTTCTTCGAAAGATCTTTGGCGTCGTTCTCCAGACGCTTCCAGGCGGCCACGAATTCGCGGTGCGGAATCTGCTTCTGAATCGCCGACACCTCGGCCTCGCCCAGCTTGTGGGTCAGGAAGTGCATCACGGACGGCGCCGCGTCCACCGTAATGTTGAAGCCCGCCATCAGTTCGCGCGTCTTCAGCACCAGCGACAGCTCTTCGGACTCCACCTTGGCCGCCGTCCACTTCGCGCACAACACCTTCAGCCAGCCCGCAGCCTCCAGGGCCTTCATCACCGGAATCGGATTCTCTTCCAGCGCCACCTGCTCGATCTCGTACCCGATGGCCTTGTGGTTCAGGAACTGGATGTACTCGCCCTCCACCGCCGACTGGTAGCGCGCCTTGGTGCGCTCCTCCAGCTCCCAGCCAAAGCGCGCCGCAAAGCGCGTGGCGCGGATCAGCCGCGACGGGTCTTCCAAGAAGGCGTAGCTGTGCAGCACGCGGAGCTGTTTGCTCTCAATGTCCGCCGTGCCGTTGAAAGGGTCCAGCAAAAGGCCGCGCGAGCCTTCGCTCAGCGACAGCGCCATGGCGTTGCAGGTAAAGTCCCTGCGGCGCAGATCCTCGTTGATCGTGGACGGCGTCACCGCCGGCGGTTTGCCCGGCTTGTCGAAGACCTCTGCCCGCGCCATGCTGATCTCGGCCCGAACCCCGCCGATCACCGCGTGGATGACCGAGAAGTTTTGGTCCACCAGATCGACCACCCCGCCCAGGCGCTCCAACTCCGCCTGCAGCTTCACCGGATTGCCCTGAATGGTGAAGTCCAGGTCGCGAATCGGGAAACCGGTCAGGATGTCGCGCGTAGCTCCGCCCGTCAGGTACACGTTCATGCCATGTACCCGCGCCAGATTCTGCACCGTGTTGACCACCCGCATCTGCTCAGGCGACAACCGGGTTTCCATCGTATAGATATAGTCAGCCATGTTGATTTGGGCTATGGAATCAATGAATTACCGGCAATAGTGAACGCTCCGGTTGATGCGATTCCGCGCCCCTCTCGGTGCTGCCGTAATAACTCGTTTGCCAGTAGCCACTTACAGTCGTTTGTAACTTCTTCGCTACAAGTTCCAGACAATAACACAGTCCGGCCGCCCTTGGCTACACGGAAAGGTTCTGGTGTATCAATAGCTTGCCCAACTTTGCCTGGGGTTACCCTGTTGGCAACCCGCAAGGATTTTCCTGCCTCCCGTTCCGCACGGGGTGCGACAATCAGTCAACGCTGCTGCTTGTGGTACCGTCCAAACCACCGCAGCGAATAGACGTCTCTGGAACGGCCGGAATCTCTTATGGCTTCGACCCACAAGAAAGTGATCGTCCGCAAGATGGACCGCGACAGCGTCAACGGCTACGTCGTCGCCGAAGACTTTCTCGCCAATGGCAAGGTCGAGCTGCTCAACACCGCTGGCAACGTCCTCCACATCGACCTGGCCGAAGTCAAAGGCATCTACTACGTCCGCGAGTTCGCCGACTTCAACTCCTTGCAACGCAAGACGTTTACCACCCGTCCCCGGGTGGAGGGCCTGTGGCTGCGGCTGCGCTTCCGCGATGGCGAAATCCTGGAAGGCCTGATGCCCAACGACCTCACCCAGGTCCGTCCCGAGGGCTATTTCCTCAATCCGCCGGACACGCGCGGCAACATTCAGCGCATCTTTGCCCCGCGTGCCGCGGTTGCCGAGCTAACGGTGCTGGCCGTCATCGGCGCTGCCTCCAAGCGCCGCCGCGCGCCGGGTCCGCAGGATGCGCCCCTGCTCTTCTCGGAAATTCCCGCCGAATAGCGCTGCCATCGTTCGCCGGGGAATCTTCCACTGGCCCCGAACGCCCACCTGCTATACGCTTGTTTTCGACATGAAACTTCAGGAACTTGCCCGGCTCTTGGGCGCTACCGCAGAGAACGCTCCGCTTGACGCGGAGATCACCGGCGTCGCTGGCATTGAAGAAGCCACGTCCCAGCAGGTGACATTCCTCACCAACGCCAAGTATGCCGCCAAGGCGAAAAACACCCAGGCAGCGGCCATTCTGGTGTCGCCGGATTTCCAGGCCGAAGGGCTGCGTCTGCTGCGCCACAAGAATCCCTACCTGGCGTTTGCCCGCGCGCTGGAGTGTTTCTACCAGCCGCCACAGTATGCGCCGGGCATTCATCCCACGGCCGTCATCGATCCCTCGGCCAAGGTTGGCCCCGGCGCGCACATCGGCCCCTATGCGGTGATCGACGCGGGCGTGGAGATTGGCCGCGACGCGGTGATTCTGGCGCACGTAGTGATCTATCGCGGCGTGAAAATCGGCGAGCGCTTCTTTGCTCACGCGCACTCGACGGTGCGCGAGTTCTGCATCCTGGGCGACGACGTGATCCTGCAGAACGGCGTGGTCATTGGCGCCGACGGCTTCGGCTTTGCCCGTGACGGCGCCCGCGGCTGGCACAAGATTGTGCAGTCGGGCATCACCCGCCTGGGCAATCGCGTGGAGGTGCAGGCCAACGCCTGCGTGGACCGCGCCAGCCTGGGTGAAACCGCCGTGGGCGAGGACACGAAGATCGACAACCTGACGCAGATTGGCCACGGCTCGACGGTCGGCGAGCACACCATGCTCTGCTCGCAGGTCGGGCTCGCCGGATCAACCCACGTGGGCAACAATGTGATCCTGGCCGGAAAGGTCGGCGTCGCCGGGCACCTCAAGATCGGCGACGGCGCCGTGGCCACCGCGCTGACCGGCATTCCCGGCGACGTGGCGGCCGGCGCGACCGTCAGCGGCTACCCGGCAATCGACAATCGTCAGTGGCTGCGCGCCGTGGCCGTCTTCCACAAACTGCCGGAGATGGCCCGCGAGCTGCGCCGCCTGATGCGCTCCGTGCCGCCGCCGGAATAGCGATTCGGAAAGCAGCCGCTGGGCGAACCGGCGGCCGCTTTTGCGCATCCTAACAAGGGTGAGGATGGACGACACTCGCGAATTCGAGTTGCTGCCCGGGGCTTCTCCCACAGGCCCGAAGCCCATACGCGTCCTGCTGCTCGACGACCTGGAGGAGAACCTTCTGCTGCGCGCCACCATCCTGCGGCAAAAGGGATACGCCGTCGTCTCCTCGCCTTCCATCGAAGATGCCGAAGCCCGCCTCGGCGACATTGACATTGCCGTGCTCGACTATCACCTGGGCGCGGGCAAGTTTGGCACCGACGTCGCTCGCACCCTGCGCATGAAGCGCCCCGAGGTGCCCATCATCATTCTCTCCGCCACCCTGGAGCGCAAATTTGGCGGCATCGCCGACATGCATCTGCTGAAGGGCGGCAGCTCGGTGGAGGACTTGGTGCAGGCCCTGCGCCGCTTTGAGGGCAAGCAGCGCGGACAGCCCGTGGTGGTGGATGCCCGCGACTTTTACTACGAGCGCATCGTCATGGCCATGGGCGACGACCTGGTCATCGAGATTCTGGACCGCGACGGCAACTGGCAGTACGTCAACGACTACTTTGCCGCGCTCGGTGAGAAGAAGCGCTCCTGGTATGCGGGACGCAACATCTTCCAGGACTTTCCCGGGATGCGCGGCGAGTGGGTGGATATCCTGCGCACCGTGTGCGACACGCGCGAAACCTACATCGATCGGCGCAATCACCGCGCCATGATCCACCTGCCGCAGGAGTCTCTGCGCTGGCAGTGGAACCTGCTAGTCTTCCCCATCAAGCTGCATGACGGACGCGACGGCGCCATCCTCAGCGCGCGGCTCATCGAACGCAAATGACCGCGCGGTAGAAGACCCGTGAGTAGAAGGCCATGGAGTAGAATGGCGGCATGAAACTCGCGCTGCCCATTGCTCTCGCCGCCGCTTCCCTGCTCACCGCCTGCAACTACACCAAGCCGGTGATGTATCTGGACGTAACCAACCAGTCGCAGGGCGTGATGCGCAACATCGAGCTGACGCACCCCACCGGCACCGTAGGCATTCCGCAACTGCGCCCCGGCGACGGCCACCAGCACATGACGCCGATCGGCGCGCCCTGCAAGTTCCAACTGAAGTTTGAAGACGAAGACGGCCGCCTTCACCAGAAGGACTTCGACCTCGGCGAAAAATGCCCGGTGGAGTTGTCGTTCGACGTGACAAATGGAATGCAGGTGAATGCCAGGGTGGTGAAGAGGTAAAGGCAGGTGGCGAAAATCTTGAGGCCTGAAGGTTTCGGAGGTTTCAAAAACAAAAACTTTGCAGTACCCCATTCAAGCCATCCTTTGGCTTGAGTGGGAAGACCGAAAAAACCTTGTCAAGCCCCCAAAACCCGAAGTTTCTCCGCATCTCCTACAGGAGAAAGGAGAAATAAACCTGCCTCGGGGTGAGGGGATACCCCCTTCCAATTTGCTATTCTGGATATATAGGGGCAAGAAATCCGCGAAGGGCTTTGCCGTACGGAACCTCTTGTTTTCCCACTCAAGCCAAAAGAGGGCTTGAATGGGGCACCGGGTAATCACTGGGACTGGGCATTCTCGAGATCCCAGGTTAGCCGTGCCTTCGGCGCGTCGAACCTGGGGCACAATGCACCGGGTTGGGTTTTGATTTTCGTAACTTGTGTAACCTGCGCAACCTGTGTAACTTCAGCTTCACTCCCGATACCTATCCGGCAACTTACTGTTGATGGCCTTGCGCACGGCGAGCAGCAGCTCATCGCGCGAGGCGAACTGGCGCGGGTCGAGCGGCGGGTGAAAGTGGATTTCCAGAGGGACTTTGCGCAGGCGCAGGCCGCCCTTGGGCCAGGCGTCGTGCGTGCCCACAATGGTGATGGGCACCACGGGAACCGAGGCTTCCATGGCCAGGTGAAATGGGCCTTTTTTGAAGGGCAGCAGGCGTCCGTCGCGCGAGCGCGTGCCTTCGGGAAACACCATCATGCCCAGGCCGGATTGCAGCGTGCGCACGGCCTGCCGCACGCTATCGATGGCCGCCGAACGGTTCTTGCGGTTGACGGCGATGAACTCGCCGGCCCGCATGGCGCGTCCGAAGAGCGGAATGCGGAAGAGTTCCTGCTTGGCCATGATGGAGACGCGGCGCGGCAACTCGGGAGTAATCAGCGGCGGGTCCAGGTTCGACGTGTGATTGGCCATGAAGAGATAGGCCTTCGCGGGATCAAGCTGCTCGCGGCCGAAGACCGTAACACGCAATCCGGCCAGGCGGCATCCGGTGCGCGCCGCCCATAGCGAGAGGCCGTACAGAGCGTCCACGCGCCCGGTGATGTAGAGCGCGGGAAAGCCTCCCACGGCCGCGACCAGGGCCATGGTGACCCAACAGAAAACGCAGAACAGCAGTCGTATCACTCGGCTTCGGAATCTCCACGCAGAAAGGCGCGGCGGTGTTGCATTTGCGCGGGCGTTACACCGGCCACGTCTTCCAACTGATATTCGTCGATTTTATGCGCCAGCACCGCAAGGTCAAGCTCGCGCGTGGCGCCCGCGGGGTTGGCAATTTTCAAATGCAAAGGAGTGTGTGGATCATGATGACGCAGCGCCTGTTGGAAGTTGCGCGCCGGCTTGCCGTCGGCTTCCAGAATCTGATCGCCCGCGTGCAGGCCTGCCTGTGCGGCGGGCGAGCCATCGTCCACGCGCACGATGGCCACGCCACGGCCCATGGGACGCGCGACGGTAAAGCCAGGATAGGACTGCTCGGTGGCACGCACCGCGAGATGCAGCCCGACATAGGAGAAGAATTTGTCGTAAGGAATTTCGTCGGTGCCGGAGACGTAGCGTGTGAAGAAATCACGGAAATCGTTGCCGGTGAGTTCTTGCAGCTTCACGCGCACGCCCTCGGAGTCGTCGAAGAAGACGCCGGCCTTGGCATCGCGATTCATGCTCAGGAAGAGGTCGCGCAGCGAACGGTGGCCGTTGGTGAGGCGGCGCATTTCCAGGTCGATGAGAAAGCCGAGAACTTCTCCCTTGGTGTAGTAGGAAATGCTGCGCTCGGGGCGGCGATAGGCGGCGTAGCCGTCGAACCACGTCTCCAGGCTCGACTGCTCGGCCGACTGCGTGCGATGCGCGGGGCGCGACTGCAACATGCCAATGGTCTGCGCGAGTTGCGCCAAGGCTTGCCGCTCGTCGTTGATGCCCGCGCGCGATTGCAGAATGTCGGCCACCGTGCTGGTGACGCCTTCACTGAACCACAGGGCTGTCGAATCCTGCTCGCGCGTGTAGTCCACCGGCTCCAAGGAGCGCGGACGGATGCGCTTGACGTTCCAGGAGTGGAAGAACTCGTGGGCGCTGATGCCCGATGCGTTGGCCACATTCTGCTGCATCACGGCGAGCGGAATGTCGATGGTCGTGGCGCAGGCGTGCTCCATGCCGCCGCGGCCGGAGCCGTGCGCAACGAGGAATAGGAACGTGTAGTCGGCGCAGGGATGGTCGTGCATCCAGTCGTTGCCCGCGGCGGTGATGCGCCGCAGCATGGCGCCGAGCGTGGCGAGATCAACCTCCGGGGAATCCACGGCGAGGTGATAGGTGGTGTGGTCCTGCACAAAGCTGGTCTCGTAGAGCTTTCCCAGCATGGCGGGCGCATCCACCAGGCGATCGTAACTGGGCGCAGTGGCCACCGCCGAGGCGGGCGCGGCAAGCTCCTCCGCCGTGCGCGCGCCAAAGACGCCGCCATCGCGCAGAGAGACCGCGGCGGGCACATCCAAAAGGCGCACGGAGACCGGCGCCGAACGCTCGTCGGGACGATAGACGAGCACCTCGGCCCAGTTGAAGAACGAAAACTCGGGGCTGGCGCTGGCACCGAAGGGACCAGGGTCGTCGAGATGAATGTCGTAGCTGAAGGTGAGGCAAGGATTGTCGCCGGTGGATTGAAACTGCCAGGCGGACTTGTTGACCTTGCGGGCGCGGGCTTCGAGTGCGTCGCAGCCATCGCAGATCCACATCGGCACGCCCTCGTAGGCCTCGAAGCGGTCGACGTTCACGGCAAAATCGCGCACCTGGTAGAGCGCGTTCCACACCGGAAGCTGCAACTCGCCGACGGGCTGGCGGGTGACGGCATCGACGTGCACCATGTGCTCGGCCGCGTGCTTGAGGCTGACGCCGTAGGCCACGCCCCGCGCGGGACACCAGTAGTCGGGCGGCTGAGTTTGCGCAAACACCGTCGCCGATGCAGCGACAAGCAGAGCAAGCGTCAATCGTTGAACCACGAGGCGAAGTTTCACGGAAGGGCCTCCAGCGCGGCGGGAAGTTTTTCGTAGATGCCGCCAAAGCCTCCGTTGGAGAGGATGGCGACCACGTCTCCGGCGCGCAGTTGCGGCACAATTGCCGAGACGATGGCGGCGGCGTCCTTGTGCTCTTCGGCCGCAATGCCGCGCGCATTCAACTCGGCAAGGACGCGGCTCACGTCAAGGCGTTCGTCCTCGCGCAGGGCGTCGGTGGTTTTAAAGAAGACGCTGGCCAGCACCACGCGGTTGGCTTTGGCAAGGGCCTCCACCAGTTCACCGTGAAAGACGTTGCGGCGCATGGTGTTGGAGCGCGGCTCGAAGACGGCCCACAGGCGGCGACCCGCGTAGCGCGCACGCAGAGCGGTGAGGGTGGCGGCAATGGCCGTGGGATGATGCGCGAAGTCGTCGATGATGGTGACGCCCTTGACCTCGGCGCGAACCTCGAGGCGGCGCTTGACGGACTTGAAGCCGGACAGCGCCGCGGCAATCTCCCGCGGCGTGATGCCATAGGAAAAGGCGAGGGCGGCAGCGGCCGTGGCGTTGAGCACGTTGTACTCGCCGGCCAGCGGGAAGGCAAAGTCGGCGAAGTGTTTGCCTTCGCGCAGCACGGTCCAGAGGGTGCGCGTGGACTCGTATTGCACGTTGACGATGCGCCAGAAGGAATCTTCGCGGAAGCCGTAGCGCTCCACGGGACAGAAGGCCTTGGCGACGCACTCGGTGACGTTCTCGTGTCCGTCCCAGGCGATGACGCGGCCGCGGCGCGGCACCAGATTCACCAGGCGCTTGAAGGCGAACTTGACGGCCTCGAGGTCACGGTAGATGTCGGCGTGGTCGAACTCGACGGCCGTGAGAATCACAGCGTCGGGAAAGTAGTGCAGGAACTTCGGGCCTTTGTCGAAGAAGGCGGTGTCGTACTCGTCGCCTTCAATGACGAACTCGGGGCCGTCGCTGACCGCGAAGCTGGAGCCGAAGTTTTCGGCGATGCCGCCGATGAGAAACGACGGACGGCGTCCGGCGGCGGCAAAGATCCAGGAGGTCATGCTGGTGGTGGTGGTTTTGCCGTGCGTGCCGGCGATGACCAGCGAGTGCTTTCCGGTAAGGAATTCCTTATGGGTCAGCTCCGGCATGGAGGTCATCGGGAGGCGATGATCCAGCACGTACTCCAGCTCGGGATTGCCGCGCGAGATGGCGTTGCCGACCACGACGAGATCGGGCGCGGGTTCGAGGTTGTGCTCCGCGAAGGGCTGCATCACCTGTACGCCCAACGAGGCGAGAAAGGTGGACATGGGCGGATAGGCGGCGGCATCCGAGCCGCGCACCTCCCAGCCGCGAGCTTTCAACATTCCGGCCAACGATGCCATGGCCGTACCGCAGATACCAATCAGATGTACCGACTTCATTCCACTTCCCTGAGGTTGCGCATGACGGTGGCGGCCTCGGTGACCAGGCTGACCTCGCGCGGGGTGCTGATGAGACGCGCGGGCACGCCGAAGGGCAGCGTGACGTTGCCGCGCGCGACGTGTCCCGAGGGGAATCCGAAGACAACCGGCAGGCCGAGCGGAGCGAGAATGCGCAGGATCACCGCTTCCAAAGGCTCCTCGCGGCCCTGCGGCTGGCAGTTCAGCATTTCGCCGAAGATGACGCCGCGCACACCGGCGAGTTTGCCCGCCTGCAAGAGCTGCATCAACATGCGGTCGATGCGGTAGGGACGCTCGTTGACGTCTTCGAGAAACAGGATCTTGCCCGAGGTTTCAATCTCCCAGGGCGTGCCCAAAGAGGCCACCACAAGGGAGAGACAGCCGCCGGTGATGGTGCCGCTGGCCTCGCCTTCCACCAGAGAACGCACGCCGCTGGCGGGCGCGTAGGCAAAGCCGAGGGGCTGTCCGCTGAGCGCGGCGAAGAGCGAGATGAGATCGGCGCGGCCGTTGTGAAAATCGGTGGCCAGCATGGGACCGTGAAAGCAGACGATGCCGGCGCGGTCGAGGGCGATGAGCAGCGCGGTGATGTCGCTGTAGCCGAGGAAGGGCTTGGCCTTCTCGCGCAGGCGGGCGAAGTCGAGGAGCGGCAGCAGATAGTTGCAGCCGTATCCGCCGCGGGCGCTGATGATGGCGTCCACGTCTTCGCGCTCCCACAGGCTGCGCAGGGTGTTGGCGCGCGCCTCGGGAGTGCCGGCGAAATCGCCGTCGGGCGTGGTTACGGTGTTCTCGATCTTCCAGCCGGTGAGCGCGGCCAGGGCGGCACAGCCCTGGAGAAAGTCCATGGGATCGGCGGTGCTCGCCAGGCTGACGACGCCGAGACGGCCCCCGCGCGGCAGGGCGTGCGGACGCACGCCATTCTGTAGGGGTTGTTCCATGGATAGATGGTAAACGAAAAGCGCCCCGGTCTGCGTTAATCATTGAGGTTACGCAGGTTACCCGCCAAAAGTGTCCGGGGTGCGCTGCCGCCGTGGGCGAGGAATCCGCGCGGCTTCTGGAGTGGGTGCTCCCGACGGTTCCAAAACGGGAGGCGCCGGTGACCGAAGTGCGAGCAAGGGGGTGCACAAATAACGGGCGCGGGCAGAGAATCTCCGGTGGCGAATTGCCCGGATTGCGCAGTGGCAAGCCGCCATCATCGTGCGCCTCTTTCAAGAGAGGCTGCTCTCTGCTTCCGAGGAAGAGGCCAGGTGCGCCGATCAGGAAGGAGAGTTTTATGAAATGGCGCAATGCTCTGATTATCGTCGCAGTGATTCTCCTCATGGTACCCGTGGTGTTTTCGCAAAACTCCAGCGTCAAACAGGTTCCCATTAAAAATGTTCCCGCTGCCGACGGGCAGCAGATGTATGCGGCGTATTGCGCGAGCTGCCATGGCGCGGATGGACGCGGCGGCCCGGCAGCGCTGTCGTTGCGGCGCGCGCCGGCGGACCTGACGCAACTGTCGCGGCAAAACCAGGGACGATATCCGTCTCTGCGGGTGCAGCAGACGATTCTGGCGAGCACGCATAGCTCGGAGATGCCGCAGTGGCGCGGATTGTTCTACTCTCTGTGCCCGGGCAATCGCATGGCCGAGGCCGAGACCATGGCGCGCGGCGTGAACCTGGCGCGTTACGTGGAGACTTTGCAGCGGTAAAACAGATCCGGCGAACGTACCGGTGAGGAGGAAACTGCCCCACGCCACGGAAGTCCGGTGGCGATGGGGCAGTTATTTGTTTTACAGAAATGAGAAAATCCCAGGTTAAGAAATGTCTGAATAAATTGGAATTTGTCAGGGTATGGCTTCAGCCATACCGCTAAGTTGGAAACTATTATGTCGCGGCTTTAGCCGCTGGGGGTGGAGGTCTGTCTAGGATAAAACAGCTTTCCCTCAGGGGCTGAAGCCCCTGTGTTTATGCGGCTTCTACGGCACGGATAAATCCGTGCCCTGACAAAACACTTCCCATCAAAATCTACTGGTGACCGGTTAAACTCCCGCAGAATAGCTCGCTAGACTGCCTTATTCGGAGCTTCCCTAACTCGCGCTGCTCGCGAACCCTGCGCTCAGCCCAGGTTAGCTTCGCGAACCTGGGGCACAAACAGTTCCTTCGCCCCTTACACGCCGGTGGGCGACTTCTGGCGCACCAGGGAGAGGAACTCGTTGCGCGTGGATTGCTGGCGGAAGGCGCCGAGCATGGCCGAGGTGACGGCCGCCGAGTGCTGCTTCTCCACGCCGCGCATCATCATGCAAAGGTGGCGCGCCTCCACGACCACGCCCACACCCTGCGGCTTGATGATCTCCTGAATGGCTTCGGCCAGTTCGGTGGTCAGGCGCTCCTGCACTTGCAGGCGGCGGGCAAAGACCTCCACCAGGCGCGGCAGCTTGCTGAGGCCGATGACCTTGCCGTTGGGTATGTAGGCGATGTGCACCTTGCCGAAGAACGGCAGCATGTGATGCTCGCACATGCTGAACATCTCGATGTCCTTGACGATCACCATCTCGTCGTAATCGACGGTGAAGAGAGCGCCGTTGACTACCTCAGCGGGCTTGAGGTTGTAGCCGCTGGTGAGGTAGGCGAAGGACTTGACCACGCGGGCGGGCGTGTCGAGCAGGCCTTCGCGCGAAGGGTCTTCGCCGAGGCGCGCGAGGGTCTCGCGGATGAGCTGTTCAAAGCTGGCGCTCTCCAGAGTGGGGGCGGATTCGGTGTGATTCTGCAAAGATGTGGCTTTCATGGCTGCTCTTCTCCCGGACGGCCGCCAAGCGGCGGCGCGGTGTGCGCGGCGGGATGGAATTCAAAGGAATTGTTGGCCGTCTCCTCAATGCGCACTCCTTCCAGATGAGCCGGAAGGCCGGCGCGATGCAGGCGGCGGGCAATTTCCAGAGTGAGATTTTCAGTGGTGGGAACCGCCGCGGAAAACACGGGCAGCAGGTTCAGGTTCGTGTGATCGAAGGGGTCGAGCACCAGGCGGCGCACCGCGGCGTCCAGTTCGCCGAGGTCGCAGACCATGCCGGTGACAGGGTCCAAGGGGCCGCTGACGGTGACCTCCAGAAAATAATTATGCCCGTGCCCGTGCGGGTTGTTGCACTTGCCATAGACGGCGCGGTTTTGCGCGTCGCTGAGCGCCAGCTGATGCAGGCGGTGCGAGGCGCTGAAGAGATAGCGGCGGGTGAGATGAACTTTCACGCTATTCTCCGTAGTAATCCACAAAGAGATCGGGCATTTCGTACAAGCGCACGCGGTGCAGGCGGGCCGGAGCCAGATGCGGCTGCAGGCGCTGCCAGATGGCCACAGAGAGATTCTCCGTGGTGGGCACCTTGGCGGCAAACTCGGCGACCTCGTGGTTCAGGTGGCGATGGTCGAAATCGTCGAGCACGCTGCGCTGCAAAATGTCCTTGAGGTGCTTGAGGTCGATGACAAAGCCGGTGACCGCGTCCACTTCGCCGCAGACGGTGACCTCGAGCGTGTAGTTGTGCCCGTGTCCGTTGCGGTTGGCGCACTTACCGAAGCGCCGCTGGTTCTCCGCGTCACTCCACTGGGGAACGTGATAGAAGTGCGCGGCGGAAAATTCAGCGCGGCGGGTTAGGTAGATCATGGCGGCTCCAGACTACTTCGAAGCTGTTTCATAACCTGATGCAGGGCGCTGCAACACGTTCCCTCAGGGGCTAAAGCCAGCGATTTTCCTGCTCCGAGGCGGCACGGCTGAAGCCGTGCCCTTTCAAAACCGGGTTATGAAATAGCGCCTAAGAAAAAGACTGCTTAAGAATTGGATGCAGCACCGGAGGAATTGGCTCCATGATTGCCCTCGGCGTCCGTTGCATACACACGGCCGCGCCACTCGACGGTTCCCTGCTCGTGCGCCGCGGCCGACTGCCGCAGCAATCCGGCGAACCAAGGCAGTCCGAAGAGGGAGAGCACGCTGACGAGGAACGGAAAGTGAGCGCGCGAGACGCGCAGATAAAACAACGCGAAGTTGGAGGCCGTGTACAGCCACAGCATGGCCAGGGCAAAGCCCATCAGAAAGTCGATGCTGCCCACGCCGCGCACGACGGCCAGCGCCGTCCAGAAGAGCGAGAACAGCAGAGAGCCAATGAGGCGGAGGAACTCCACGATGCGCTTTTGCGCCAGCGGGCGGGTGGCGGGAAAGAGCAGCGCCAGGTTCTTGGTCCATCCGGCGCGGAGAGCTTCCCAGGTGCTGTACATGCGGGTGCGGACCCGTCCGCGGCCGAGGCGGAAGTAAATGCGGCGGCCGGCGGATTTGTAGCGGCGCGCCAGGGCAACGTCCTCCAGCAACTCTCCGGAGACCGCGGCAAAGCCGCCGAGCTTGCGATGGGCGGCGGCGCGGACGAGGATGTATTGTCCGTTGGCGGCGGCGTCGGGCATGGCGGGGTCGGAGACGCGGCGCGGGCTGTACTGGAAGGCCAACTCGCCGAAGATCAAAGGCATGAGCAGTTGCTGACGGATGCCGGTGAGAAGCTGCTCGGGCGAATACGAGAGCAGGTCCGCATTGTGAGCGCCGGCTTCGGCAACGGCCGCGGCAAGGGAATCTTCCAGGTGCTCGGTGTCGGCGTCGGTGAAAAGAATCCACTGCCCCTGCGCGGCTTTTTCTCCGGCGACGAGGGCGTTGACCTTGCCGCTCCAGCCCTCGGGCAGGGGCGGCGCGTCGAGCACATGCACATCGAGCAGATCGGCGTTGGCGCCAATGAACGGGCACTGGCGCACGCGGGTGAAGCTCTCGGCAATTTGACGGGTGCGGTCGGTGCTGCCATCGTCCACTACAAGAATCTCAAAGGGGATGCCGCGCTGCACCACCAGGGAGCGCAGGCAGCGCTCCAGATTGGCCTCCTCATTGCGCGCGGGAATGACGACGGAAATCTTGGGAACGGCAGACGGTACGGAAGTGGCCATGAGAACTCGATTCCAGAGATGGTTCCGGTTTATTATAAGGGACGTGAGAATGCGCTTACGAATTACGAATTGCATCATGCTGCTGTTGCTGCTGGCTTTTGTTGGCTGCCGCAGCTCGGAGCCCGCCAGGATTGGCACCACCGCGCCGGACTTTACGGTGAGCGACGGCACCAAGAACATTGAATTGGCGCAACTGCGCGGACGCCCGGTGCTGCTGGTCTTTTGGGCCACCTGGTGCCCGCCCTGCGTGCAGGAAACTCCGGCGCTGGTGGCGCTGAAGCAGCAGATGGGCGACAAGCTGGTGATCTTCGCCGTAAGCATGGACGAGGACGCGGACGCCTACCAGAGTTTTGCCAGCAAACGCATGCCGGGCATCCTGACGGCGCGCGACGCCGAGCATAAATCGAGTTCGATGTACGGCACGTTTGCGTATCCTGAATCGTTCCTGATCGGCAAGGACGGCAAGATCGTGCGTAAGTTCATCGGTGCCGAAGAATGGACCTCGCCGGAGATGCTGGACTACTTCCAGAAGCTATAAACGGGAATCTTGAATAACGAATAAAGGGCGCGGCTGCGAGCTGCGTCTTTTGCTTTGCGTGAAGCCTTCGGCCGAAGTGACCCTGAAACGGTCGCGTATGTTTGTAATGGGTAGGGGGTCTTCACGGCCGAGTTGTGCGCGATGCGCATAACACGTTGTTCAGGATGACGCCGCAAAAGCGCGAATTAATTTTCCTTCGCTTTCTCCGCCGCGAGTTTTACCTGCTCAATCTTGTAGCCCTTGCTCTGCAACAGGGAGAGGATGCCCTCCTTGCCCACCAGGTGCAGGGCGCCGACCACCATAAAGCAGTGGTCGCTGGAGGCCAGGCACTCTTCGATGTGCGCGGCCATGTGGGGGTTGCGCTCCTCGTTGAGGCGGCGCATCTGCTGGCGCTCGCCGGGCGTGGAATCCTTCATCAGTTCGGCGACCAGCTCGTCCAGCTTGACGGCTTCGCCGTGGCCCCAGGCGTCCACCATGCGAGTGGTGATTTCCTTTTGCCGGTCGATGTGCGCGAAGAGGTGGGAGAGCGTGGTGTCCGCGTCGTCCGTGGTGGACGCGGCGATCAGGCGCATCTGCTCGCCGGCGGTCTCCAGTTGATCCACGCGGTGCGGCCCAGGGGTTTGCAGGTAATGCAGGTCGATGCCGTACTTGGCATCAAAGCCGGACTTATTCAAAACATTCTGCGTGACCAGCAGAGAGATGAGCCACGGCTTCAGATGCTGCACGCTGTCATAGGGCAGTCCGGAATCGACGCAGAACTTCTTGACCCTCTCGACAGTGGCCGGCTTCAAGTGCCGCGGAAGATCGTCGCCCGCGGGATAGGTGCCGAGTTCGAAGGTGAGCTTTTGCAGCTTCTCCATGTCCACCTGCGTCATGTCCACCTCCACCACTAGCACATCGCTGTCGTTGAAGGCGCGATCCATCTCCATGGGCAAGGGATAGAAGGACGACTGCGCCACATGCAAAGACCCCAGCAGATACGCCGAGTTCTTCGGCGAAGAGATCTTCCAGAGAAAAATGGGCGAGCCGGGTTGATAGAGCGCCGGTTGCGCGGAACACAGCGCAGCCGAGAACAGAAGAAGAGCGAGCGCAAGAAAACGCGCGGCAACCGTAGCAGTGCGGCGAGCGAGGCGTGGCATAAGTGGATAGAAGTCTAACACCGGGCGGCCGAGACCGCCCGGGTTCCGCACTGGCGGGAAGACCGCTTACAACCGCGCGTTGCGCAGGCGCAGCGCGTTGGAGATGACCGAGACCGAGCTGAAGCTCATGGCCGCGGCGGCAAACACCGGATGCAGCATCCAGTGGGTGAAGGGATACAGAATGCCGGCGGCCAGGGGCACGCCGAGCGCGTTATAGATGAAGGCGAAGAAGAGGTTCTGGCGGATGTTGCGCATGGTGGCCTGCGAGAGGCGTCGCGCGCTGAGCAGTCCGCGCAGGTCTCCGCGCAGAAGAGTGATGGAAGAGGCGTGCATGGCCACGTCGGCGCCGGTGCTCATGGCAATGCCCACGTCGGCTTGCGCCAGGGCGGGAGCGTCGTTGACGCCGTCACCGGCCATGGCCACCACTTTGCCCTGCTGCTGCAAACGCTGGATGACCGCGGCCTTTTGCGTGGGCAGCACCTCGGCCTCGAATTGACGGATGCCGAGCTTGCGCGCGATGGTGGCGGCCGTGGCGCGGCTGTCTCCGGTGAGCATGACGACCTCGATGCCGAGACGTTCAAGCTCCTCGACCACCATCTGCGAGGTGGGCTTCAATGGGTCGGCCACGCCGAGCAAGCCAGACAGCTCCGCGTCGGCGGCGAGGAAGAGCACGGTTTGTCCTGCGCCGCGCATGGCCTCGGCGCGCGCGGCGGCCTCTTCGGGAATGACGACGCCGACTTCCTGCATCAGCGTGCTGTTGCCCAAGGACAGATGGCGCGCATCCACCTCTCCCACCACGCCGCGCCCCGGGCGGTTCTCAAAATGATCGACGCGATGCGGACGCAACTGCGCGGATGCGGCAGCGGCGACGACGGCCGCGCCGATGGGATGCTCGCTGAGGGCTTCCAGACTGGCCGCCCACTGCACCAGATCTTCTTCGTTATGGCGGCTCAGAGGGACGACTTCTTCCAGCTTGGGATGTCCGGTGGTGAGCGTGCCCGTCTTGTCGAGCACGATGGTGTTGACGCGCTCCATCTGCTCGAGGGCGGCAGCGTTTTTCACCAGCACGCCGGCGCGCGCGCCGCGTCCGGCGCCCACCATGATGGCCATGGGCGTGGCCAAGCCCATGGCGCAGGGGCAGGCAATGACCAGCACGGCCACCGCGTTCACCAAGGCGCGCGGCAGGGCGGGAGCCGGGCCGAAGATCAGCCAGGCAAGGAAGGTGATGACCGACACGGTGACCACGGCGGGCACAAAGACGGCGGAGACCTTGTCCGCCAGGCGTTGAATGGGAGCGCGGCTGCGCTGCGCCTCCGCGACCACGCGCACAATCTGCGCCAGCACCGTCTGGCTGCCTACGTGTTCGGCACGGATGACCAGCGTGCCATTGGCGTTGACGCTGCCGCCGATGACCGGGTTGCCCACGGCCTTATCCACCGGCACCGATTCGCCGGTGATGAGCGACTCATCCACGGCGCTGGAGCCTTCGACGACCACGCCATCGACCGGCATCTTTTCGCCGGGACGCACGCGCAGACGCTGGCCCACCATGACCTGGTCGAGCGGAATGTCGTGCTCCAGGCCATCGGCGGCAATCAGGCGCGCCACCTTGGGAGTGAGGTCGAGCAGGGCACGAATGGCGCTGGAAGTACGGGCGCGGGCACGCAGTTCCATGACCTGGCCGACCAGCACGAGGATGATGATGGCGGCGGCGGATTCAAAGTAGATGTCCGGCTGTCCGTGCATGCCACGCAAAGAGTGCGGAAACGCCTGCGGAAAGAACGTGGCGAAGGCGCTGTACACATAGCTGACGCCAACCCCCAGACCGATGAGGGTAAACATGTTAGGACTGCGAAATTTGAGACTGGCCACGGCACGCTCAAAGAACGGATAGCCGCACCAGAGCACCACTGGCGAGGCCAGCACCAGTTGCAGCCAGGCCATGGCCTGCGCGTTCAAGGAGTGCGCAAAGATGGGAATCATGTGCAGCATGGAGAGGGCGATGAGCGGCACGCCGAAGGACAGCGCCAGGCGCAGACGGCGCGTCATCATCACGTATTCAGGGTTCGGACCTTCCTCGGCGGTGATCTCCTCGGGCTCGAGGGCCATGCCGCAGGAGGGACAGGCCGCGGGAATGGGCGAGCGCACCTCGGGACACATGGGGCAGATGTAGGACACGCCCTTGGCGGGAGCGGCGCCGGGCGTGGCCGAAGCCACGCCCATGGGCGCAATGCCGCCGAGTTGCACCATTCCGCCTTGCCCGTGGCCTCCGCCCATGCCGTGCTTCTTATGCATGACAGGCTGGTAGTCCGGCGCAAGATGCTTTTCGGGGTCGGCCTGAAAGCGCTCGTTGCACTTGGGATTGCAGAAATAGTAAGTCGTTCCCTTGTAGGCATAGCTGCCGCCGCGCGGCGAGGCAGGATCGACCGACATGCCGCAGACGGGGTCTTTGGCCTTGGGAGCCTCCGCGGAGGGCGCGGCGCCCATGGGAGCGATGCCGCCAAGCTGCACCATTCCGCTTTGCCCGTGGCCTCCGCCCATGCCGTGCTTCATGGGCATGGAGGGCTGGTAGTCCGGCGCGAGATATTTTTCGGGATCGGCTTGAAAGCGCTCGTTGCACTTGGGATTACAGAAATAGTAGGTGGTTCCCTGATATGAGAAATTGCCGCCACGGGCCGTGACGGGATCGACCGACATGCCACAGACGGGGTCTTTTACACGAGAATCCGGCAAAGGGGTTCCCTTTCCGCGCTCCGCAAGGCCGTCTGGCGGGCGCAACTGCTGCTATAGTAAATCCAAGAATGCCGGAATGTGTTACGCCGGCCCATGAGGATGAGATGACCTGCGTCGAAATTAGCTACAACTATGGCGTGGCTCCCGATGAGAGTGTGATGCGCGGCTTGGACAATGTCCGCGAAGTGTACGGAATCCGCCACCTGCACCTGAACGAGACCTCGCGCGCGGTGAACGTGGAGTACGATGCTACGCGCCTGTCGCCGGCCGTGGTGGCCAACCTGCTGCGCCGCAGCGGACTGGACCTGAAGTCGTAACCGCAACGTTCGAGAATTCCCCGCCGCTTATCCCTGCAACACGGGACGCGGCTTTCACTACAAGTAAGTTCGCTGCAAATCAGAAGGGACTCCGTTGGTTAGGCAACCAGCCGGAGTCCCTTCCTGCGCCACTTCGTCTTGTCCTATCTATATGCAACCCCCGTGCCAAACGCGCGCGGCTGGAAAATCAACGTGTTACAGATGCCGTGGGTAAAAAGGGGTGGGAAAGAATTGCACGACCGGGCAAGAAGTGCACGGTTGCGGGCCGCAAGGCGACGGGGGTGAACGGCGCGGCGCGCGCTGTTCATGCGGCCGCGCCAACTCTATCCACAGGCTAGAGTTGCAGGAGGGGGCGAGGATTGTGTTATATTGATTTTGGTCGTTGGCCGTGAGGCGGCGGCTGGTAGCAGGCAGTAAAGTTCAAGGTAAGCGCCCGTAGCTCAGCTGGATAGAGCGACTGACTACGAATCAGTAGGTCGGGAGTTCGAATCTCTCCGGGCGCACCACCTAAAATTTTGTTTGTTTGGAAAAGCGGCGCTTGCCGCTTTTGCTGTTTCAGTAGAATTCCCCTTGGGGTTGGACACTGCAAATGAAACAGCACCAATACGTTCTCCTGGATGGCTTGCGCGGCATGGCGGCGCTTTTTATTCTTTTTCGCCACGTGCCATTCGCTCACATCCCTGCCTCCCGCAGCTATCTAGCTGTTGATCTCTTCTTTATTCTCAGCGGATTTGTCATCGCGTTTGCGTACGACGAGAAGGTCCGTAACGGATCACTCAGTCCACGGAAGTTCCTACTGGTGCGCTGGATACGCCTCTATCCTGTGTATTTTCTGTCAGTTATACTGGGCACGATTTTGATTTTCGGTATGGCGGCCGCGCATCACCAGCTCAATGTGTACACCTCTCTGCTGTTGGGTGCCGCGGCTATCACTTCACTTTTGTACCTTCCCTTCCCGCTGCCCGGATCGCCCTCTTTATTCCCGCTCAACGGTCCCTACTGGTCACTGTTTTATGAGCTGGTCATGAATATGCTGTACGCACGCTTCCGCTCCTGGCTTACCAATCGGACACTGGCTACGATGGTTGCTCTCTCAGGCATCTTGCTAGCTATCACCAGCGTCACCGCCAACGGATTGGACGTTGGATCGTCTTGGAGCATTCTCGACTTTGCCAGTGGAATATTGCGTTCATGTTTTGGAATCTCAACTGGATTGCTGCTCTACCGGATCAAGAACCGTCCGGAAATATTGCCCGCGTGGTTCAGTCACATTTCCCCTTGGGCCGGTTTCCCCTTAACCGCTGCCATCCTGTTGTCGCCGCCAACCATGCACTACAACGGTGCAATCGATGCGGCATGCGCCTGCCTTGTCTTTCCGTTTTGTGTGCTCGCCGGATCAAACCTGGCAGACACCCGTGCCAAGCCTCTGATGTTATTGCTGGGATCGGCGAGTTACCCGGTCTATGTGCTGCATTATCCCCTGTCGATGGCCGTCGTGCATTGGTGCCACGCGGCCGACCGCTACGCTCCATATTCCGCAATTCTTTTTGCCATCGTTCTCGTCTTTGCGTCGCAGCAGTTGGAGAAGTATTACGACATCCCCATCCGGCGTTGGGCTAGCCAGCGCTTGCTCGGCAGCACGCGCTAGCACAACAGTTCCATGAAGAGGGAACGCTGCCTCCCTCCTCCAGTGGCGACGTCCAGCACCTCACGCCGCGTGCTTTACACTATTGCCATGCTTTCGATGCGAGTGTTGATTGCCACCAGCAACCAGGGAAAGCTGCGCGACTTTCGCGGCGCGGCCCATATGTATGGAATCGCCGTGGAGGGGCTGACGGATTTTGCCTCCCTGCCCGAGGCGGTTGAGGACGGCGCGACGTTTGAAGAAAACGCGCGCAAAAAGAGCGAGCATTACAGCCGCTTTGCCGCTGGCGAGTTGGTGCTGGCCGACGATTCCGGCTTGGCGGTGGACGCGCTCGCGGGCGCGCCCGGAGTGTATTCGGCGCGCTACGCGGAGATGAACGGCGAAGACGTTTCCGCGGGACGCGACGCGGCCAACAATGCGCGCCTGCTGCTGGAGCTGCAAGCGGTGGAGGACGCGAGGCGCACGGGGCGCTTCGTCTGCGTCATCAGCGCCGCGCGCGATGGACGCGAGGTGGCTAGCTTTCGCGGAGAAGCCGCCGGAGTGGTGCTGCACTCGGCCCAGGGCAACGGAGGCTTCGGCTACGACCCGTTGTTCTACTTCCCTTCCTTGAAGAAAACGTTCGCCGAACTGACCGCCGAAGAGAAGGCCGCAGTAAGCCATCGCGGCGCGGCGCTGAGAAAATTTCTCGACTGGGCGCGGAACCCAGGTTAGGAAATCTCTGAATAAGCCCATCAGTAGATTTCCTCAGGGGCTAAAGCCCTTGAATTCTCGCGGCTTTTACGGCACGGCTGAAGCCGTGCCCTGACAGATCCCGACCTGATCAGAGTCTCCTTAGCTGCGCGGACCTGGGACACACCCTTTCCATTCACCTCCCAGGTTAGCTGCGCGAACCTGGGGCACACGCTTTCCACTCACATCCGCGCCTATTCGCCGCTCCACTCGTGCTGGCCCTGGCGGCTCTCTTTAAGCTGGCGGCGGCGCTCGGCCTCCAGCTCGCGGGCGAACATCTTTTCGGGATCGATGGTGTAGAAGGTGCCGCTGGAGCGCGCCAGCACCTGTCCCTCGCGGGTGCGAATTTCGCCGCGGTTGTAGAGTGCGCGTCCCCGGACGCGAAGCACGCGGCCTTCGGCAACGAGGGGCTTGTGCAGGGGCACGGGACGCAGGTATTCAATGCTCAATTTGCGGGTGACGGCCACGCGGTCGCGCAGTTTGTTGGCCTTGCCCATGGCCTCGTCCAGAATGGTGGCGATGATGCCACCGTGCAGGTGGCCGGGCGGCCCGGTGTAAATGTCGTCGAGGTTGAACTCGCAGACGTAGGCGTCCTTTGCCTGGTTGAGGAAGAATTCGAGGTGCAGTCCGCGGGGATTGTCCGTGCCGCAGCCAAAGCAATTCTGGCGCTGCAGCGCGGACTTGAAGTCATCGACATGAGGTTGATGGGACATGAGTTGCCAAACCCTCCAAATGGACTCCGCGTTCCCGATTCAGCCAGACGCAGGCATTTCCTCCCGCAGCGCTTCCGCGGCTAGCGGTAAAAGAGAAAATTTTTTGTGCCTGACCTCACCTTGTCCTGCATCCTAACAGACAGGATGGCAGGCATACTTTCACACTCGGACCGGCAGATGCTGCCGGGCGGCGGATACCGCGGCCCGGAACCTCCGGCAGCGCCCGGCGGCGGAGGTGGCGGCGGAGGACGCGGCGACGGCGACGGCGTGCCCTCGTACCACGACCGCTTGCAGCGTTACCGGCTGGGCATCAAACTGACGGCGGTTTCCATCGTCGTCCTGTTCCTCTCATTTACCAGCTTGTTTCTGGCGCGGAGAGATCCGGGACGCGTCGATCCGGTGACGGGCGTCTATCAGCCCGGCTGGATACATCTCCAACTCCCGGTGAAGATGCTGCTGCTGAACACGCTGGTGCTGGGCTTGAGTTGCCTGCTGCTGGAAGCGGCACGGCGCGCCTCGCGTCTGGAGTGCATTCTGGTGCCGCTGACGCGCATTCCCGGCGTGAAGGCCATCCGCGAGAAATCTCTTTGGTGGACGGCCGGGGCATGGCTGCTGGGGATGACGTTTCTTGCCGGACAGTATCTTATCTGGCATCACATGCGAATTACGGGCACACTGCCCACCAGCGGCCCGGCCAGCATGTTCTTCTACCTGCTGAACGGCACTCACGCGCTGCATCTTACGGCGGGGCTGGCGGTGATGCTGTACGCGTGCACGGCGCAGGGGCTTCGCGCCTCTCTGGAGCGGCGCACGCTGACCCTGGACGTGACCGCCTGGTACTGGCACTTCATCAGCGCCGTCTGGTTGTACGTGCTGCTGGTGATGAACCTGATGGCCTGAAGCGCACGCGTGCCGCGCACCCGCCTGGCACGATATAATCGGAGATTCGGATGTCCCAAAGGCGGTGCGATGTAGCGTGCCGCGGTTGGGAAAGGCCGGTTTTCCATGATGCCCAGGGATGCAATCGTCGTGCGCGGAGCGCGCGTACACAATCTGAAGAACATCGACTTCGAGATTCCGCACAACCGCCTGACGGTGGTGACCGGAGTCTCCGGAAGCGGCAAGTCATCGCTGGCCTTCGACACCATTTATGCCGAAGGGCAGCGCCGCTATGTGGAGTCGATCTCGGCTTACGCGCGGCAGTTTCTGGAGCGCATCGAGAAGCCGGACGCCGACTCGATTGACGGCATCGCGCCGGCGGTGGCCATACGGCAGAAGAACCAGACGCGCAATCCGCGCTCGACGGTGGCCACGGCCACCGAGATTTACGACTACCTGCGGCTGCTCTATGCGCGCGTGGGGCGGACGTATTGCTCCAACTGCGGACGCGAGGTAACGCGCGACACGGTGGACGAAGTCGCGGAAAAGATTCTTGCCCTGGGCGATGGGACGCGAGTGCAGGCGCTCTTCCCTTTGCAGATGCTTGAGGCCGTTGCACCCGAGGTGGCCGCGGCTCCGGTGAAGAAGACGCGCGCGAAAAAGAAAGCCGCCGTGCCGGAAAAGGATGCCGCGCTCAAGGAAAGGCTCTTCGAACTGCGCAAGCGCGGCTTCAACCGCCTGTGGCAGGAGGGCACGATCTTTGAGTTCTCCACGCCGGAGTCTCTGCTGGAGATCGACTTTGCGCGCCCGGTGTATTTGCTGCTCGACCGCATTGTGGTGGACGCCGAATCGCGCGCGCGCATTGTGGACGCCATTGAGAGCGGCTATCGCGAGGCGGGAGAAGTCGTCTTCCAGACCGCGCCGCGCGAGGGCCAGCCGCAGACCTTGCGCTTTGCCCAGCGCTTTGAGTGCAAGCACTGCAACCTGAAATTTGAAACTCCCGAGCCGAGGCTGTTCAGCTTCAACAATCCCTACGGCGCGTGCCCGCGCTGCCAGGGGTTTGGCAACACCATCGACTTCGACATGAACCTGGTGATTCCCGACAAGTCGAAGACCCTGTCCGAGGGCGCCATTGAACCATGGACCAAGCCGAAGGCCAAGCCCTTTGCCACCGAGATGCGCAAGGCGGCGCGCGGCGCGGGCGTTCCACTGGACGTTCCGTGGGCCGAGTTGAGCGAGGAGCAGCAGCAGTTCATCCTGAACGGCGACGGCGACTGGGAAGGCGTGCGCGGCTTCTTCGAGTTCCTGGAGACGAAGAAGTACAAGTTGCACGTGCGCGTGCTGCTGAGCCGCTATCGCGGATACAGCCTGTGCGGACTTTGCGGCGGGGCGCGACTGCGCGCGGAAGCGCGGCTGGTGAAGATCGCCGGGCGCGACATTACGCAACTCTGCCGCATGACGGTGCGGCAGGCGGTGGACTTTTTCGCCACGCTGCAACTGAGCAAGGAAGAGACAGGCATCGCCAGCCGCCTGTTGCTGGAGATTCGCAACCGCCTGCGCTTCCTCGACGAGGTGGGACTCGAGTACCTGACGCTGGACCGGCTCTCTTCGACCTTGAGCGGCGGCGAGGCACAGCGCATTCAACTGGCAACGTCACTGGGCTCGGGACTGGTGGGCGCGCTGTACGTGCTGGACGAGCCTTCGATTGGACTGCACTCGCGCGACACGCAGCGGCTGGTGCGCATTCTGCACGGCCTGCGCGAACTGGGCAACACCATCCTGGTCGTGGAGCATGATCCAGAGGTGATGGAAGAGGCCGACGAAATTCTCGACCTCGGCCCTGGCGCGGGCGAGCAGGGCGGAAAGCTGGTGGCGCACGGCACATACGAGGAGATACGCAACAACGCGAAATCGTTGACCGGACGCTATCTGCGCGGCGACTTGCAGATTGCCGTTCCCACGCAGCGCCGCGAAGCGACGAAGCGCGTGCTGAAGCTGCGCCAGGCGCGCGGACACAACCTGAAGGACATTGACGTAACGATTCCGCTGGGAATGCTGGTGGCCATCACCGGCGTCTCCGGCTCCGGCAAGAGCACGCTGGTGCATGACGTGCTGTATCAGAAGCTGGCCGAAGCCAAAAAGCAAGTGGCCGAGCAGACGGGCGAAGGCAGCGTGCGCGGACTGGACGGCGAGCAGTGGATCGACGAAGTGCAACTGGTAGATCAATCGCCCATCGGACGCACGCCACGCTCGAATCCCGTGACTTACATCAAGGCCTTCGATCCCATTCGCGAGCTGTTTGCCGCGCTGCCGGAGGCGGTACGCCACGGCCACACGGCGGGACATTTTTCGTTCAACATTCCCGGCGGACGCTGCGAGACCTGCGCCGGCGATGGCACGGTGACCGTGGAGATGCAATTCCTGGCCGACGTGGAACTGGTCTGCGAAGAGTGCCACGGCGCGCGCTTTAAACCGGAAATTCTCGCGGTGCGCTATCACGGCAAGAACATTCACGACGTACTGAACATGACGGTGAAGGAGGCGCTGGGCTTTTTTACCGGCGTGCCCAAGCTGCTGGACAAGCTGCGCGTGCTGGATGAAGTTGGACTGGGCTACCTGCGGCTGGGGCAGTCGGCCACGACCTTGAGCGGCGGCGAGGCGCAGCGCATGAAGCTGGCGGCGCACCTGCAACCGCAGGGCCGCGAGATGACGCGGCGCACGCCGGATGGAACGGCCATCAAGCGCCGCACGCAGATGCTGTACATCTTTGACGAACCCACGACGGGCCTGCACTTTGACGACGTGAGCAAACTGCTGGCAGCCTTTAAGAAACTCATCGACGCGGGCGGCTCCATTGTGGTGATCGAGCACAACCTTGACGTCATCAAGGTTGCGGACTGGGTGATAGACCTGGGCCCCGAGGGCGGCGACGGAGGCGGCGAAGTGGTGGTGACGGGAACGCCGGAAGATGTTGCGGCCTGCGAAGGCAGCTACACCGGACACTGGCTGCGGCGGGTGCTGCCCGAGCCAGTGGAGGCCGAGTGATGCGCGGAGCCACTTGTTTTGCGATGGCCCTGATGCTGACCGCGGCAGTGCCGTCTTCCTTGATGGCACAGAAGGCGGCTGCGAAGAGCGCGGCACACGCGAATCCCTCGGCCGAGCGCGCGCAGCAACTGGCGCAGGCGGAAGCGGCAATGGACCACGCGCAATGGCCGCAGGCCGAGGAGATTCTGCGCAAGCTGGTGGCGGCCAACGGCAAAGACACGCAGGCGTGGTTCGACCTGGGCTACACCATGCACGCGCAGGGCAACTACGAGGAGGCCATCAAGGCGTATCGCAGCGCGGTGGCGGCGCAGCCCACGAGCTTTGAGTGCAACCTGAACCTTGGGTTGATGCTGGCGCACGAGCACCGCGCCGAGGCCGCGCAGGTGCTGGAGCGCACGACGCAGTTGAAGCCCTCCGCCGAGCAGCCGAAGAAAGCCCTGGCGCGCGCGTGGGCGGCGCTGGCCGAACTGCGCGACAAAGACGCGAAGGCCGCGCAGGAGGACTGGGACAAGGCCGCCGAGCTTGATCCTTCGCTGGAAAATCTACTCAGCCTGGCCGAGGCACAGGCGCGCGCGGACAACTCCGAAATGGCGGAGCAGACGGCGCGGCGCGCGGCAGCGATTGATCCTGCTGCGACAGACGCGCAAGTGGTGCTGGCGAATCTCTACATGCAGTCGAAGCGCCTGCCGGAGGCCGAAGCGGCGCTGCAAAAGGTGCTGGCCGCGCATCCCGAGGATGAAAACGCGCACCTGCAACTGGGACGCGTGCTGAGTTTGCAGGAAAAGTACGACGCCGCCGCCGCGGAGTTGCAAAAAGCCTTGGGGTTGAAGTCCGACGATTGGGATGCGGTGCGCGAGCTGGCTTTTGCCTGTGACCGCCTGAAGAAATGGCCCGAGGCGGAGCGCTACTATCGCGCGCTGGCCACGCACTTCCCCGGTGACGCCGGGGCGCACGACGGCCTGGGCGCGGCCTTGATGGCACAGCTCAAGTACGCCGGCGCGCGTGATGAGTTTTTGAGCGCGCTGAAGCTGAAGCCCGCGTGGGGCGAGGTCTGGGGACGACTGGCCATGGCGCTGGCGGGCAATCAACAGTACGACATGGCGATCAAGGCGCTGGGCGAGCGCGCCAAGTACTTGCCGGAAACTCCCAGCACATACTTCCTGCGGGCGACTTATTTCGACCATCTGCGTATCTTCCCGGAGGCCGTGGAGAATTACAAGGCGTTCCTTGCCGTGAGTAAAGGGCAATTCCCCGACGAAGAGTGGAAGGCGCGGCACCGTTTGATTGCCATTGAGCCCGAGGCGCAACAGCAGAAAAAGAAGAAGTGAGTGCGGGCTGCCCGCGCGGATCACTAGAGGTGGTTGCACAAATACCGTTGCGGCAGCAGAACACCTTCCCTCCGGGGCTGAAGCCCCAGGTATTTTGCATCTCTTGCGGCACGGCTGAAGCCGTGCCCATTCAAGACCTCGTTTATGCAACCAGTTCTAGACGGCTGACGCCAGCCCGCGCTTCCGCGACGGTTGAAGGTGATACTCTAAAAGTGCTTTGACGGAATCGCTGCTGCCCCTATTGGAAGAAACTTACCGCGAGCTGCGGCCGCGCGCGCCCATGCCGCTGTTCGACCTGCGCTTTTATCCCTTTGCCAACATCAACAACACCATCCGCCTCAGCGAGGGACGGATGCGGATTCGCATCTCGGATCTTCTGGAGGGCGCGCCCGAGCCGGTATTGCGGGCCATTGTGCACATCCTGATGGCCAAGATTTACCGCAAGCCGATCAATCCCGCGGAGGCCCTGCGCTACAAGCGCCACGTGGGCTCGCAGACGATGATGGAGAAGGCGCAGCAGGTGCGGCAGCTACGCGGGCGCAAGCATCTGGAAGGTCCGCGCGGACGCTATTACGATCTCGACGAGGTCTTTGATACGCTGAACGTGCGCCACTTTCACGGCCTGCTGGGCCGCCCGCAGATGAGCTGGAGCGGCGAGAAAGCGCGGCGCCTGCTGGGTCACTACGATCCCGCGCACAACGCCATCATCATTAGCCGCGTCTTTGACCAGGCCCGCGTGCCGCGCCTGGCAATGGAATACATCGTCTATCACGAAATGCTGCACCTCAAGCATCCGGTGAAGATGCGCGGCGGACGCCGCCTGGTGCACGGCCGTGAGTTCCGCGCGGACGAAAAGCTCTTCCCTTACCTGGAAGAGGCGAACGCGTTTTTGAAAACACTGTAGAAGAAGTGAAGTAGATCCCAGGTTAGCTCGCTACGCTCGCGAACCCTTCGCTCAGCTCAGGGCAGGCTCTGGGGCACAAACTCGCGAACCTGGGGCACAAGACCTTGGGTAAACGCAGCTACATTTTGCGGCCGAGGTCGTCGTCGCTCAGGCCTTCGAGCCAGCGGCGAAGGTCGTCGCCGGTGATGCGTCCGCCGGTGCCGCCGGCGACGCGCGAACTCTGCAGGACATCCTCTTCCACAAAGATCGGGGCATCGGTGCGCATGGCCAGGGCGATGGCGTCCGAAGGACGAGCGTCGATCATGATGGGCTGGCCATCGCGCTGGGCCCACACGGCGGCGTAGAAGGTGTCGTTATGCAGCGCGGTTACCACCACGCGCTCTACCGTTGCGCCCAGGCCGGTAATGGCGTTCTTCAAAAGATCGTGCGTCATGGGGCGCGGCGGCGAGACCTTCTCGATCTCCAGGGCGATGGCGTTGGCCTCGAAGACGCCGACCCAGATGGGCAGCACCGCGTCGCTGTTCACATCCTTCAGCACGATGATGGGCATGTTGGTGGTGGGGTCCAGCATCAGCCCGCGAATGCGCATCTCGATTTCCATGGCACGCCTCTCTCCTGGCAACTTAGTCTAGCTTACAACGCAGGCAGTGGAAACGGGGCACATCTCGCCCACAAGACTGTTGGGATGCGCACGCGTGACGCGCACCGGCACATAACTGCCCACGGGCGGCTCGGGCGCGCCTTCGGGCAGGGTGAAGTTCAGCGGCTTGTTCTGCGAGGTGCGCCCGGGGAGCTGTCCCAAGGGACGGCGCGCGCCTTCCACCATTGTCTCCAGCACCTGGCCCACAAAGCGCTGGTAGCTGGCGCGCTGAATTTCCTTCTGGCGGTCGTTGAGCACCGCCAGGCGGCGCGTCTTCTCTTCCTCGGGGATGGCGTTTTCCATGGTGAGCGCCGGGGTGTTGGGGCGCGGCGAATACTTGAAGCTAAAGATGCCGTCGAAGCCAACTTCATCCATCAGCGAAAGAGTCTCTTCAAACTCCGCTTCGGTCTCGCCCGGGAAGCCCACGATGATGTCGGTGGTGATGGCGATGCTGCGGCGCGCGGACTTCATCCACGCGATACGCTCCAGGTACTGCTCGCGGGTGTATTCACGGTTCATGGCCGCCAGCACGCGCGATGAGCCACTCTGCACGGGAAGATGCACGTGGTCGCAGAGGGTGGGCACCTCGTCGATGGCCTGGACAATTTCGCGCGTGAAGTGGCGCGGGTGCGAGGTGGTAAAGCGCACGCGGCGGATGCCCGGGACGCGGCCGACCTCGGCTAGCAACGAGGCAAACGTATGCTTGCCCAAAGGGTCCTGATAGGAGTTCACGTTCTGCCCCAGCAGTTGAACCTCGGTGAGGCCGCTCTCCACAATCTTGCGCGCCTCTTCCAGCACGGACTCCGAGGTGCGGCTGCGCTCGCGTCCGCGGGTGTAGGGGACGACGCAGTAGGCGCAGAATTTGTCGCAGCCTTCGATGATGGTAATGTAGCCACGGTGCGGATTGACGCGGGCGGTGAAGTCAGTCTCAAAGGTGTCTTCCGTCTGCCGGTCGTCGAGGCCGGTGGCACGCTGGCCGTGCGCGATCTGCACCAGCATCTCCGGCAGGCGGTTGTAGCTGGCCGAGCCGGCCACGAGCGAGACGTGCGGGGCGCGCTCAAAAATGCGTTCGCCTTCCTGCTGCGCCACGCAGCCAATGACGGCGAACTGCTTGCCCTGCTTCTGCAACCGCTTGAAGTCGGTAAGGCGATGGAAGACCTTCTGCTCGGCTTTGTCGCGGATGGAGCAGGTGTTGTAGAAGATGAGGTCGGCGTCCTCGACGCTCTGCACCTGGCGATAGCCCTGCGAGACGAGCGAACCCGCGACTTTTTCGGAGTCGTGGAAGTTCATTTGGCAGCCGAAAGTCTCGATAAAAAACGTCTTTTGCGTGTCGGAACTCAAACCGGAATCCTCTGCGGCGCGCTCCGAACCACCCGTCCGGCACGCCCTTTTCTGCATTATCGCAGATCATGGGAAATATGGATGCCCGGAGGGTTTTACACACAGGCGACGGGTTGACGAAACGCCCACAACCCCTTAGGATAGAAATCGTTGTAGGACAATACAAACGCTGTTTGCTGCCCCCTCGTTCAATGGTAGGACATCTGCCTCTGGAGCAGGTTATCGGGGTTCGAATCCCTGGGGGGCAGCCAATCTAGTACTGCCCCGCACTTTTCCGATTTTCTCCGAACAATAAAATCAACTGAAATTCAACGAGTTACGTAAAAATACCGTTTGCGGCGGATTGTTTGGCCTGCCCGCAGACACAAAAGTAGCGGGGTATAAACAGGGGTGTAATCCCTCTAAAAAGTGGGGTACGGAACAAAACCCACTTGTGGGATCTGGGACGATGCCTCTTTCAGATGCCGCAATCCGAGAGATCAAGCCACGTGAAAGAGCCTTCAAAGTCTAGGACCGGGACGGACTGATTCTGTTGGTCAGCCCAGGCGGCTCCAATCTGTGGCGGTGGCGTTTTCATTGCGACCAGAAAGAGAAACTGATTGCGCTGGGCGAGTACCCGATCGTGACTCTTGCCGAAGCGCCAGAGCGGCTCCTTGCCGCCCGCAAGGTACTGGCCGCCGGCGTTGATCCGATGGCCGAGCGCAAGGCGGAATTAGAGGCCAAGCAGGTGGAGCGTGCCCTTAGCCTGCTCACGGAAAACCGCAAGCTGGTATTCCCTGGAGCGCTTGACAAAGAGAAGCCGATGAGCAATAACACGATTCTGTTTGCGCTGTATCGTCTCGGCTACAAAGACCGCATGACAGGGCACGGTATCCGTGGCCTTGCGTCCACGATTCTGCACGAAAATGGTTTCGAGTATGAGCACGTGGAGTTACAATTCGCCCACCAGAAGCGCAATAAGGTGGCCGCGGCCTATCACCATGCGAAATATTTGAAGCAGCGAGCAAGCATGATGCAGTGATGGGCCGATTATCTGGATGAGCAGCTTGCGAAAGGTAGCAACGCATGAACGGCGCAACTACCGACCACCGCGCTTCGGTAACGACGAATCGCGTTAGTTCATCATGGGTCGTTGCTCGTAACAGAAAACGCTGCGCCCGCACCAGAATTGTGCTGCCACCTGAGGCTCAATAAGCGATTTGGCGTGTTGGCATCAGCCGAGAAACAGATAGCTGGCGAGCGCTGGAGAGAGAACCGCGCACCTGGGTTGTCCCCCTGAACTCTCTTCTTTGATATGGAAGCGGGGACAAGTTCTAGGGAATGTGAACAATACTGGGTGCAGGCACGGTCCAATTCCGCGGAGCTGTTACATATATTGCTACCGGTCAATGGGTACTGGATGATTCGTCGAGCGGCAATCGGCGACCAAGTAGAATTTCGGCAGATTGAGTAGCACGTTCTGGTATCGTTCTGCGGCACACTAATCCCGGATCTCGGTCTGCCAGACAGTGATCGATGATCGTCGATCACTGTCTGCAGCCGAGATCTCAGTGACTAGAGTGTAAGGAATCGCCCAAAAAGGTAGAGCGTGTCGAGGTACAAGACACGCTCTACCGGCAGGAGCGGGAAATCACATTGGTCAACTTCAGAGTCCTATCGTGGTTGCAAAGACTCTTTGCTGTGATTCACAGGCATGACCCTGTTTGGCTCTTCCCTTAATTAGTCGCCGCCTCCGTATAGCTATACGTGTTCGATAAGCTGGGCGTGCCGTTCACCACCGAGTACAGCGTAACGTAAACGGTGCCGCCAGTCGTTGGTAGAGTCGCCGTGTAGCTGGTGCCGGTGAGAGGGCCGACGTTCACCAGATCATGCCCGCCCGCGGTGGTGCCAACCCACAGGTAGTAGCCCGAGACGTTGGTGCCCGCGGACCAGGTAAAGGTCGTCGAAGTTCCGGTCAACGTGCTGCCGTTCGCCGGACTCGTTATCGCCGCCGCCGTGCTGCTGTACTCCGTATAGCTGTACGTGTTCGACAAGCTGGGCGTGCCGTTCACCACCGAATACAGCGTGGCGTAAACGGTGCCGCCAGTCGTCGGCAGAGTCGTCGTGTAGCTGGTGCCGGTGAGCGGGCCGACGTTCACCAGATCATGCCCGCCCGCGGTGGTGCCAAGCCACAAATAGTAGCCCGAGACGTTCGTGCCCGCAGACCAGGTAAAGGTCGTCGAAGTTCCGGTCAACGTGCTACCGCTCGCCGGACTCGTTATCGCCGCCGCCGTGCTGCTGTACTCCGTATAGCTGTACGTGTTCGACAAGCTGGGCGTGCCGTTCACCACCGAATACAGCGTAGCGTAAACGGTGCCGCCAGTCGTCGGCAGAGTCGCCGTGTAACTGGTGCCGGTGAGGGGGCCGATGTTCACCAGATCATGCCCGCCCGCGGTAGTGCCAAGCCATAAATAGTAGCCTGAGACGTTCGTGCCCGCAGACCAGGTAAAGGTCGTCGATGCCCCGGTCAACGTGCTGCCGTTCGTCGGACTGGTCATCGCCGCCGCTGACACCGAGTATTCCGTGTAGCTGTACGTGTTCGACAAGCTGGGCGTGCCGTTCACCACCGAGTACAGCGTGGCGTAAACGGTGCCGCCAGTCGTCGGAAGTGTCGCCGTGTAGCTGGTGCCGGTGAGGGGACCAACGTTCACCAGATCATGCCCGCCCGCGGTGGTGCCAAGCCATAAATAGTAGCCCGAGACGTTGGTGCCCGCAGACCAGGTAAAGGTCGTCGATGCCCCGGTCAACGTGCTGCCGTTCGTCGGACTCGTTATGACGGCGGCGACCGGCAGGTTGATGACGTAGGCCGCACTGCTGACCGACGACGGCCAGTAGCCCGAAGCCACCGCAATGGCGCTGACCGTTTGGCTGGCGCTGACCGTGATCGGCCCGCTGTAAAGGGTCGAGCTGGTCGTCGGCGTGGAGCCGTCGGTGGTGTAGTAGATGGCGGAGCCGCTGGTGGTATCGCTCAACGTGACCGTCTGCGCGCTGGTGTAGGTGCCGGCCGCAACCGAGAAGGTGGGCGCGGCAGCCAAGGGTGTGTTGCCGGTGAGCGCGACCGATTGCGAGCCCAGACTGGTGACAATTGCAAGCGTTCCGGTAACGGTGCCGCTCTGCGTTGGAGTGAAGCCGACGGTGATGGTGCAGGACTGGTTCGCCTTCACCGTGGCGGAGGAGCAGCCACTGGCGCTGAAGGGAGCCGACGTTGTGGCCGACGTAACCGTCAGGTCGCTGCCGCCAGTATTGGTGATGGTCATGGTGGCCTGGCCGGTGGAACTGGGTCCGGCGCTAATGGTCATTGCAGTCTCGGAGAGCGTTGACACCGCGGGCGGCACATAGTACTCCACCGTCAACGTTGGCGCCCAACCCAGAAGGCTTCCGGAGTTGGTCCAAAAACCACGGAAGCAGGCGTCGGAGGTGGTGCAGTCCGTAGTTCCCTGGTCGCTTGCCGTGGGATCGATAGCAGTGGCGTACCCACCCGTGGGGTTGTAGTAGCCAGGAGTCTCGGCGTCCAGGTTGATAAACGCCCAACCGTAGTTCGTCTTGGTTCCGCTCACCCAGGCCTGCACGTCCGCGGTCATTGCATCGGAGGTCCAGGTCTGCGCCGCACAGTTGTATGGGGCGGTGGTGTAGAGCGTACCGTTGCTATTGAAGGTGCAGTCGTTGGACGTTACGGTGTACACGGCAATTTGATTTGTGGCATCGTAGTCGCCGCCGGGATTGGTCCACGTTGTGGTGGGGTAATACTGGTAAGTCCAAGTCGGGTCGCCGGTGGCAGCCTGATAGCCCCCACCATGTCCGCCGACGGGGTTATAGGTTCCATATGCAGTGAAGTCGCCGTTGTACCAGGTCGTTAACGGCGTGGCGCTAGTAGTCACCGCCTGGGTCCAGGGCTTTTCCATGTCATAGAGGGCGACAGGATGCGTGGTTGTGGTGTCTCCCGAGCCCGGTGTGCCGGCGCTGCCTGCGATCATATTGACGTACATGGTCAGGGTGGCACTGGTGACGACAGCGCCGCTTGGAATGTAGTTCTGAACGTAGAACTCGACGAGCCCGTTCTTTACACCGCCGCCGCCGGAACCGACGAACATAGCCGGACCTGCGCTGGAATTGTTGTTGTATGCGCCATAGAGAGTAGATACCTGGCTCTGGCAGCCGGTTGGAGCTGTGGTGTTGGTGCCATTCGTCGTGCAGCCACCGATGGTTACTGTCTGACTCGTCTGCGCCCAGAGGGCCTGACCGGCGAGCAATCCTGCAAGAGCAATCAATAGAATGGCGTGCCGCATTGTGTGATGCCGCATTTGCATACTTTCTCCTTAAAGCAGACCTGACTTTCCTGACCCTAGTTGGCGGAGAGACGATAGCGGTGCGAATGATAGGGCAAATCGTCTCTCTTAGACGACACTGGTGTGTTTACCTAATTCACCAATTCTGCTAACTTAATTTGGGACTAGGTACTTGTCAATTCAGAATAGGAATAAAATCGCGCACGGATAGGCATCGGGCACGAAGTGCGGACGGGCGCCTGCCCCGAGACAGGGTTGAAAGCAGTTCGATGCCGTTTCGTTCCAACGTCAGAGCGCCAACCTGCGGCCTGGAGGAGACGGGCAGTGCCGTGAGTGGCTTATGCGTTGATGGAACCTAAGGACTGGCGAACGAGATGAAATGGGAGAGCGGGATGCGCTATGGGGTGATGGCGTTGCTGCTGGTACTGGGTGGGCTAAGCATTGCGGCAGCGGCTCAAAGCGGAACAATAAGCAGTGCTGACGCAAACGAAATGGCCGGCTTCCGGGCATTCATTGTCGAGCACCCACGCGCCTTGGCATTGCTGAAGAAGAGGCCCTGGGCGCTGCAAACAGCGGAGTTTGCCGAGGACTTCCGCTCGGTGGGCGACTACTTGGCGAAACATCGGAGGGTGAAAGCTCTGGTAAATAATGATCCGCATTTCTTCGATCAGTTAACGGCCGATCCGCGGGCCGGTGGCGGGCATAAACACCGCTGGTGGTGGTGATACAACCTGGCACCAGGAATGCATTGATGAAGGGCGCGGCCGAGGCCGTGCCCTTTGCCTTTGGTGTGACAGGGGAACTGGAGGCTGAATCAACGAGGGGCCGTGGAAGAACTGTGTTTTGGCCACAGATGTATGGAGCATTGGCGCGAGTCAAGCGACTGGATATATGAAGCCAGGTCGGCAAGTTCCGAGGGGGAGAGTCGATACGCAGGCATGAGAGCCGAGCGCGTGACAAGGCGCGGATTACGCACATACGCGGCGATCTCCTGGGGCGTGCGTCCGCGTGCCGCCAGGTTTGACAGATCGGGTCCGACAGGACGCCCCCCCAGTCCTTTTACGGTATGGCAATAGCCACATTGGTTCGCGGCATAGAGTTGGCGGCCTCGAAGCTCTGCTACAGCCGCTGGCCGGCTCGCGATAGTGGAAACATTGTAAGGGAGGGTATGCTGCCAGGCCGACAACGTCAGATAGACGACGGCGGCAATCGCCGTGCTGGCAACCGCAGTAGCCAGCGGACGCCCGGCGGAGCGGCGACGGCGAGCATTGTCAAGAAAAGGCACTGCAAAAAGCAACAACAAACCGATGCCCGGGACGAGTAGACTCCCCACCCATTCCCACCGGCCAGGAAAGAACGTGAGTAGCTGAAAGAGCCAGAGGAAGAACCACTCCGGCCGGGGCTCGTAGCTGCCGTCGAGTTGTTGCAAAGGCGTGGAATGAGGCGGACCGCCAAGAATAGCGATCATCAGCCAAAGGCCTAAAACAGGCACAAATACGCAAAGCAGACGGCGCACATGCTCCGGGAAGAAGCGGTAACCAGGAGTAGCGGGCGGAGCACTTTCCGCATCACAATCACATTCGTCCAAGCCGTGACAACGAACAAGATAGACATGAACGGCAGCAAACAGCATCAACAAGGCAGGAAGAAAAAGAATGTGAAAGACATAAAAGCGCGTAAGAGAGAGTCCACTAACGCTGTAGCCTCCAAGAAAGCCACAGGCGATCTGCCGTCCGGCGATGGGGACCTGTGAGATCAACGCAGACGTGACAACGGCGGCGGAATAAGAGCGAGCGCTCCAGGGCAGCAGTGAGCCGGTAAACAAAAGTCCTGCCGCAACCATCAGAAGAAGAACACCAGTGATCCAAGTGAATTGGCGCGGAGCCTTATAGCTGCCGCGTATGAAATTAGTGGCGAGGTGCGTCATCATCGTCAGGAGAAAGGCTCCGGCGCCCCAATAGTGGAAGGCGCGGAGCAGGCGGCCAGCGGGAACATCCGAGACAATGAACGAAAGCGAGGCAGCAGCTTTATCAGGAGAGGGACTGTAGTAGAGCGCAAGAGAGCAGCCCGACAGTGCCAACAATAGAAACAGAAGAACGAGGAGGCTGCCCAGTACACTTCCCCAGGGAGCCCGCGCGGCGAGACGTTGCACAAGAAACGGCCGCAAATGCTGCTGCCAGCCAATTCCATCCAGAAGTGTGCGCATCATCCTACCTCCACGAGGAGTTGGCCGTTGTCGATCTTCCAGTCAAGTTGTGGCAGCGGCGCGGGCGGCGGACCGGAGAGGACCTCTCCGGCCGGCGAGAAGGCTCCAGCGTGGCATGTACAACGGAACTGCTGAAGCAGTTCATTCCATAAGACGCGGCAGCCAGCATGGGAACAGCGGCTTGAAAAGCACGTAAGGCGCGAGCCGGAGCGAAAGACGTAAACTGGTTCGCTGACGCGCTGGGTGTAGAAACCGTTTTCTGCCTCGTAATCGAGCTGAAGCGTAAGCATGCGCTCTTCGGCAATCGCATCGAGCGTGGCAAGCCGGATCCAGCGGCGCGAGGGCCTCTGCCGCGGCACAAGAATCGAACCCCCGAGAATCGCGCCGATACCCAGTGTTGCGCAAAGAACACCGGCTCCGGCGGCGGCCCCGCGAATGAATCGGCGGCGGTCCGTCGAAAGCGGCGCGGCAGAGGGCGCATCGGCGCGGGCGCGACCGCCCAGAGCCAGCAGATGCAGGCCGTGGATCGCACGGGTAGCTTCAATTCCCTTCGGGCAGGATGCGGCGCAGTTGAGCTGGGTGCGACAGCCGTAGGAGCTATCGAGCATTCGATCCATCCGCGCCTGGTGCAGCGCATCCCGCGGATCGTTCTGCAGCTCAAACGCGCGCAATAGAACGGCCGGCCCCGCGAATCCAAGCCCTGGCTGGCACTGTGTGCAACTGGAAACACAACAGCCACAGCCGATGCAGTCGGACGAAAAGTCGCCGGGATAGAGCCGTTCGCCGTAGGGCCCCGGGGAATCCGCACCGCCGGAAAGGTCGTGGGGTTGGAAGAACACTAGATTCTCCGAGAACTTCTCGAAGAAAGATGACATATCAACCGCAAGATCCTGAACGAGAGGAAAGTTGTTAAGCGGCGCCAGCGTAATCAGCGACGGTTTGCGCAGATGCGCAATCGTAGTTTTGCAGGCCAGGGCCTCCCGTCCATTGACCAGCAGGGCGCAAGAGCCGCAATATTCGGCGCGGCAGGCATGACGAAAAGCGAGACAGGGATCGAATTCCTGCTGAATGCGAAGCAGGAGATCGAGGATCGTCGTGGTTGAAGGTGAGGGAACCGCGAGACGAAAACTGTCGTAGTGCGACGACTGACGGTCAGTCCCGCGAAACACGCGAACCGTGACGAGTGGTGGGTTGGAGGATCTACTCACGAAGCTTCTCCGCCGATGTGCGGCACCATGCCGGCCAACGAGGGATACGGGAAACAGCGATAAATGGAAAGCCATGCAGCAAGAATGACGGCAACGGCGAGGACCAGCAAAATCCAGGTCACCCATCGATGGGAAGCCAGATCGACGATCCGGAAATCCAGCAGGATGACGCGCACGCCGAGAGCGGCATGAAAAGTCACAACAAGCAGCAACAGAAACTGCAACAGCGGCTGCCAGGTGAATAGGAGGTGCGCGACGATAAGAATAACAGCGAGCAGGGCGGATATACGCTGCGCCACCCACGCCCACATACCCGCGCGGCCTGGGCCGGGGAATTGTGAGGCAGAAGCAGAGACGGTGGTCGGGCTAGAGCTGTTTTCTTCCATGAGACCGGGCTCCTTGAGGATGGCTTGCATCCCGCGGCGTGATGTCACCATTGAAATCGTTACTCGGAGCAGGATCCGAAACATGGTCGCGATGCCGCGCGCTATCGGCTTCCAGCGGGGCCGTTGTGCTTTCGGTGATGCCCTCGTGAGCGCGCTTCTTCCCTTTCTTGCGGTGTTCCCTGAACTCGGCCACGGATAAGTAGGGGAACTCAACGGGGCGGCTTTCCATTTCGAAGCGGCCATTTTCGGTGTGACGCAAGAAGCTGTTAAACATTCCATACTCGTCGCGCTGTTCTTCAAAATCAAGGCGGCCATGAGCGCCGCGGCTCTCCTGACGGCGCGCGGCGGAGGCAATAACCAGCCGCGAGATGGCAATCATATTCCGAAGGTCGAGGGCGGCGGCAAAAGCGGAGTTAGAGGCCAGGTGACCACCGACCGAGACATGAGCGCTTTCGCCCTCTATGGCATCAACGGCGGTGATTGCCTGATCGAGCTTGGCGCGTTCCCGCACGGGGCCGACGTTCAGCCAGTTGATTTTCTGTAACTCGGAACACAGATGAAATGACGAAAGTCTGGAGGATGTGTGGAATGGCTGGCCGAGACGCAGCACCATATCTTCGATTTCCTTCGCCGGAGACTCCTCAACCGCGGAGCGCAGCGTAAGGCTGGCGGCAATGGCTTTTCCGGCAAGGCGGCCAAATACGCACGCAGCAGCTAGCCCGTTGCCGCCATGGCGGTTTGCACCATGGATGCCGCCGGCATCTTCGCCGACGACGAACAGACGCGCGAGCGAACCGCGACCCTCCTCTGAAACCTGCGCCCCGCCCATGAAAAGCTGCGCCGCTGGTATCAGTGGGATCCGGCAGCGGGCGGGATCGTAGCCAAACTGCCGGAAGCGCTGCGCCATTAAGGGATACTCGCGCGAAATAAACTCCTCTCCCAGGTGGGATGCGTCCATTTCAATGCCACCTGAGGCGCAAGCGCGGCCACTGACGATTTCAATATAGGAGCGGCGGCATAGAAGATCGCGGCTGGAACCCTCGCCGGAGCCGGGGGACTTGTGAAGCAGCGGCTCGCCGAGACCGTTGTAGAGATGAGCGCCACTGGTGCGCAGTCCCTTCTCAAAGACCCCGCCGGTCGCGCTGCTTCCTGGCACCAGCAGGCAGGCGGGGTGGAACTGTATCATCTCCATGTCCCGCAGCCAGGCACCAGCCCGGAAGAGCATCGCCAAGCCGTCGGCGGTCTTGTCCGCACCAGATGCGTGGAACTGGTATTGCGCGGGGCCGCCACCGGTGGCTACCACGGTGGCGCCTGAGGTGACCGCCCGCCACTCGCCACGGCGCTGATCGAAAAGAAGAGCCCCGGTGACGCCCGAACCATCCGAGTTAAGCAGAAGATCGACGGCGCGGCACTCCTCCCACACGGGAATGCGGCGCTTCAGAATTTGCTCGGCAAAACATGTGATCACATGCAGCCCGGTCGTGCTCCCGTGGAAGACACGATGGTCGTTGGAGCCATCTTCCATCTCGCGCATCATACGCCGGCCCTGACCATCGCGGTCGAAATAGCAACCGAAGCGATTTTCCATCTCAAGGACGGTGGCGGGAGCACACTCGACAAGACGCCTGACGAGACGTTGATCGTTGATGCATTGGCCGGTCTTTATGGTGTCCCGGAAGTGGCGCTCACAGGCATCCGCGCCTCCGAAAGCGACGTTGAGACCGCCGCTCACCATCCGGCTGCTGCCGCCTTTGCCGCGCAGGGCGCGGGTGACGATCAGAATCCGCAGCGATGGGTCCGCGTCCAGGGCGGAGAGTGCGCACATTGCGGCTCCCGCTCCCATTCCCAGGATGAGAAGATCGACTTGGCTGCGATGGATCATGGTTGGACGGATGTCCGATCCTCTGGGGAGTCAGCGGCCACCTCCGGCGAGGGAACGTCCGGCATAATTGTTCCAGACGCTTGCATGCGGCGAGCGACTGGAGTTGCGAACGCTCCACCCAATGCGCCAAAAATCATGGCCCCTCCGGCGCGCAACAGAGAGTGCGTAACCGCCAGAGAAAAATCGAGACCAAGCAACCGATCCTGCACGATGCTGACCAGAACCCAGGACACGCCCATGAAAGCTCCGGTGATCGCGCTGAGAGCTACCGAGCGGGTCAGCCTGGGCAGCAGACGGAAGACAATATCGGCGATGAGTCCAGCGATGACAAAGCTGAGCAGTTGCATGGGGCCCGCGTGGCCCATGCCGAACAACAACGACATAAGCCCGGCAAGAAAGCCCGTGAGAGTGGCCACCCAGCAGGCCCGGATACAGGCGCGCGCCAGCAGCAAAAAGAACACGAGCGGAAGAAGACGGTGGCCAGGCAAATGCATGGGAATGCGCAGGAACTGTTGCGCCAGGATTATGCCAACGGCGGAAAATCCGGTGACTAGCGCTTCACGCAGCGTAAAGCCGAGCCAGTATTTGGTATTCGTTTGACCGGTCATGGGTGAACCTTTCTGCAGATGAGTTGGGACCGAAGCGTCGGCTGCGCTGGGGTATCTTCGCCAATTCCCCGCTGGCGGGCAGCCACCGACACCTCGTCGGCAAGATGAAGAGCGCGCATGAAAATCGGGATTGCCAGACAGCGGCACCACTCTGCCCAACAGAGGGGATTGATGAGCTGACGCGGAGCTACACGGGCGCCACGTAGCTGCTGAAGCCAATATATTTCGCGAGCTTCGCGGGTGATGAGCGGCACAAAATGCAGGCTCATCGTAATAACAAAGGCGAGCCGCGACGGTAGAAAGCGTCCGAAGACAGCCAGAATATCGCTGACGCGCGTCGTGCGCTGTAGCCAAAGGCCGGGCAAACATAGCAGCCCCAGCCGAATCGAGACAAGCAGGGCGGCGGGAAGGGCGGCCATCCCCTGGCGCAAAAGAAGGACTGCCACTACCAGCGGGGCTTGATAAAGCACAACCCTGGCGTCTTGCAACATTTGACGCCATCCCAGGCGGGCCAGCGCATACAGCAGGAACCAGATGAGTACGAGAATCAACGCGGCAGTAAGCCGTGAGTTGATAAGATCGGCCAGCGCGAGCAGCCCAACCATGCACAACTTAACCGCAGCCGGAAGTCGTTGGATGGGAGTCGAGCGCGCCATGTATTGACCGGGAAAACCGCGCCGGCTGTCTCTAGGCATCAAGCAGCCTCCCATGGGAGAGAATGAACCGCCGCCGGCCCCAGGCTGCGGGCAGGGGGCCGTGAGAAACAAGCAGGATGGCCATGTTGTCAGCGCAAGCATAGTACTCAAGAACGCGGAGAACATGACGGGCTAGTTCGTCGTCGAGACCGGTGAGTGGCTCGTCAAGCAAAAGAACCTCGGGGCCGGCCGCAAGTAGAGTAGCCAGTGCGACCAGATGACGCTCACCGTGGCTGAGGCAAAGCGGCGAACTTTCCGCCAACGGACCCAGGCCGCAGAACGCGAGAGCCTCCTGTGTCCGGCGGGACGCAGCAGGATTGCGGCTGCGGCGTCCCGAGAAACCCACTTCGCGCGCGACAGTCTCTTCGAACAGCAGCATGTCGGAGGCCTGAGGCAGCAGAAGAACTTTGCGCGCTAGCGGCGCCGGTGAGGTGACACTGGTGCCGCGGAAGCGAACCTCGCCGAGTTGGGGCCGTTGGCCGGCAGCAAGCAAGCGCAGCAACGTTGATTTTCCAGCAGCGTTTTCTCCGAGAATGTGGACCTGGTCGCCGGGATATAGCGCAAAATCCAACTGCGCCAGCACCGGCGCCGAGCAAGCATCCTGGCAACAGATGCCAGATGTGGTTAGCAGCGGCTCGCCAAACGCCATCGCCGGCGGAGGCGCAGGAGCAGGCGGCAGTGGCGGCAGCGAAAGACGAGTACGAGACGCCGGGGGAAGAGAGATCTGTATATCCCAGAGAGGATCGCCTGGAGCGGCCTGGTGCTGGGAGACAATCACGGCACACCCTTGGGATTTGAGATGAGCGATGCAATGGCGAAGCTCTGTCTGCCCGGCCAGGTCAAGCTGGGAGAAGGGCTCATCAAGCAAAAGGAGCGAAGGCTTCATGGCCAGCAGCGCGGCCAGCAGGACGCGATGCTTCTGCCCCATAGAGAGCATCTCCAGGTTGCGGTGACGCAAGGGGAGCAGCGAGTGCAGCTTTAGCTGCTCCTCAATACGAGACGACATTTCTTCGCCGGAAAGATGCAGGGTGTGCAGGCCGAGGGCAATCTCCTCCTCGACGGTGGTGCACAGGAGCTGAGTCTCGGGATTCTGCATGGCGAGACGGGGATTCTCGGGAAGCTTGCGCGCCTGCCAACTGCTCTTGCTATTCTCCGCCGAGCACCTGGCGAGGGCGCGGAGAAAGGTTGACTTACCGCTGCCAGAGGGACCGCAGATAAGAGCAGCCTGACCGGGGTATAGATCCAAGGAGAGAGACAAGTCAATGCGGCCACCGTTGGCGTAGCAGTGCTGCAGGCGCTCCACGGAAAGCAGAGGCTCGGTCACTGTTGATTCCTCCGCTTCTTACTTTGGAAGGTCTTACGGCTGGCGACCTCCCAGCGATCGCCGGTGATGCGGCGCAGCGGCACCACGGGCGACTGTCCCAGTAGAAGCGGGCGCAGATATTCGTGCGCGTCGATCCAATCTTGCGGGGCCGGAACTTCAGCGTCGTTCTCTAGAGACACGGGAATAATGCCGGCTCCAAGCAGCTCAGATACCTGAATTCCTTCGTCGAAGGGCCGCAGGCGTCCGTACTCCATCCAGCGCCCAGACCAACCGGCCGCAGTCAAGCCAACGGCGGCAGCCGCACCAACCAGCCCGCGACCGCCACGCCATATCTGGAATGGCAGGTCGCCCATAGCGGCAAGCGCGTCCTTGGTCTCAACTTCTTGCCAACTGGCAACTCTGCCGAAGTCTATCAGCGAGGCCGGAACATCGGCGGCGACAACCAGGCCGGGTGAGCTTTCGGCTTCCGCCAACTGCTCGATATGAGCGGCGGCAAGAGAAACAAGGACAGGAAGGACTTCCCTGCCCTGCGCCTCGAGAACAATGCAGGAAGCTTTGTTGTTCGTTGTACCGCGGATTCCGCGGTACAGATGATGGCCCACCGAACCGGCAAACACAACTCCAGCGGGCAACAGCGGCTCAAACATGCGGGCCAGCCGGGCCGTGCTAAGTTTGCCGCCGCCGATGTCGGTATCGTCAATGCCAATCAGAATACGCATGCTACTCGGCTATCGCGGCGTCGCGCGGCGGTTTACCCTGCGCCAGCCATCGACCTTCTTCGAAGTTGATCGGCAGAACAGGCCGGCCTCCCCAGAGGCGGGGGCTGATCCAGCCGTTGGTTGTGATCAGTGCATCAGGAGCGGGCACCGAGGCATCACGATCCATGGAGACGGGCAGAATGCCGCGAGCAATCAACTGCTCGACACGCACCGGATCTGGCAGATCGCGCAGCCGATTGAACTCGAGAAAGCGCCCTGACCAACCGAACACGCTCAGCCCGACAGCCGCAGTGGCGCCAATAATTCCGTCGTTCGTACCACCATGGCCGGAGAGATGAACGCCAGCAGCCGAGGTGACGGCGACAGCGTGCTCCTGAGTCTCAATGGCGTGTGTACAGGCGAGACCGAATTCAATCAAGCCAGTGAAATCGGCATCCTCGCGGGCCACACACAAGCCGGGATCGCTGCCAGGACTGGCCAGTTCCGCAATATGCTCAATGGCAAGGTCAATCAGTACAGGAACCAGGCTGGCATCGGCAACTTCAACAACCGCACAGGCCGGGCTATTGTGGGACGTGTATGGAATGCGCTCATCCATCAGGAGCTGGTGACGCAGCACCCCCCATAGCGGAACACCGGAAGGAAGCTTCTTCTCAAACATGCGAACCAGCCGGCCGGTGCCGATCGGAGCCCCAAGTACGTCGGTATCGTCGAACCCTAGGTAAATTTTCATATTACGCGTCTCTTATCCATGACCAATTACATTTCAGAAGCGATACTCGCTCGCAACATACAAGCTGCGTCCAGGTTCCGGATATCCTTCCTGGTAGTAATACAGATGATCGAAGAGGTTCTTGACGCCGAAGCGCAGCGAGGCGTGCCGGAAGAATGGAACCTTGGCAGACAGGTCGACGACGAACCATGAGGGCGCCACCGCAGGAGTAACTGAGCTGCCGTCAAGCTGGTAACGAACTCCGCTTACAAAACGGCCGGTGGCGGACATATTAAACCTGTGCGGAAAGCGCACCACTGCGGTAGCCACGAGCTTGTGCTTGGGTGTTCCCGTAAGGTAGGCAACCGGAACCGTGCCCGTCTGGGCGTAGATCGATGTGGTGGTAACCCCGCCCTGCGAAGTTCTGTTTAGAAAACCGTAGTTGAAGTCAAAAACAAAGTGAGACAGCGAAGTGCTGCGCACCGTGAACTCAACTCCCTGCCGGGTTTCCTGCCCGACATTGACAAATACTTTACAGGCCGCCGGGGTCGAACACAGCGAAGCATAAACAGTGTCAGTTACATTCACAACTGCATTCTCGATTGCATTGCGAATATCGCTTCGGAACAGATCGATTTGCGCTACCGTGCCAGCGCCCATAGCACGGCTGTAACCCGCCGTCCAGTTTGTTGCATTTTCGGGGCCGAGATCAGGGTTCGGAAGCGCCTGACCGAGGCGGCCCGAATAACGCTCCTTGAGCATGGAGTAGCGGCTCTTACTGGAAACCGCCCCGTATACCGAGCTGTTTTCGCTGAGTGCATAAGAGACTGCAGCAGACGGATCGAACTTCCAGAAGTATGCAGTGCAGTCTGCGTAAGTCGCGCCTTGCGGAAATAGCTGACAGGAGAAGGGCACGACAGTATTCTTGCTGAGATTGAAGTTCTGCGCTTGCAGACCATGCAGGTGGCTGATGCTGATGCCACCCGTGACTTGCAGTTTCTTAGACAACGTAACGACATCCTGCATTCCCAGAGCCCATAGTTGATCGCGATCCGTTCGCCACGGTTGGACATATGAAGTGGAACTGCTACCGCCGCCACCCCCGCCACCCCCGCTATTTGGCCAGATAGGAATCGCGGTTTTCAGGCCCTCTGCATCGCCTTGCAGATTTACCAGGCTCGAGTTGCCCGTCACGCCACCTTCCCGGTGAGTGTCATCTTTGAAGTGCAGTGAAATACCAATCTGGTTGTGGCGAACTTTCTCAGTGGACAAAACCGCTGACCCGCCATAGGTGTGATCGTCGTATCGAACGATTCCTGTGTTTCCGCTACTGGTCATGCTGGAGTAAGTCTCATCATTGTACTCATTCGTCTGCGTTGGATAGTAGTCGAAGTAAGAGCGTAATTTAAGGTACGTCTTCCCGCTGATTTGTAAATTAGCCAGCAAATAGTAGCTAGTCTTGTCCCATAACGGCCAGGTCCAGTACTTAGCGCTATCGCAGCGTGCTGCTACGCTGTCGCTCTGCCCAGATGCACACACCGCCTGAACTCCGGCATATGGCGGAACACCATAATTTGCTTTCTGCGTTATGTAGCTGAAGACATATTCCGAGTTCGCGTTTGGCGTCCAACCAACTCGCCCGCTATACCTCTCGTCGCGGCTGTAGGAGCGCTCGCGCCGATGCGTCGGTTGATAGGTGTTGACCTTAAAGGCCCCGGGTAGCGGCGTGCTGTCCTCCTGGGTCCAGTCAAGCTCTCCAAACAGAAAGTAGTGTTCGGCGCGCGCCCCTATGTATGCCCCCGAATCCAGTCCGTCGCCCGTGTGCGTGCCAATATGGCTCTCAACCTCGAAACGGTTCGTTGGTTGGCGGGTCACCAGATTCACCGCGCCACCCATAACATTAGGACCAAGCAGGGCGGACGTGTAACCCTTGGCAACCTGAACCTCTGCAATGTTACCGGTAACAAAGCGCTTGTAGTCTGTCTGCCCATCATACGGCATGTAAATCGGAATTCCGTCGATGTACAAAGGAACTTGCCGGGTATCAAAGCCGCGCAAGTAGATTCCTACCTGGTTGCGCGACGAGTAGTGTTGCAGGGAAATGCCGGGAAGGCTATCTGCGGCCTGCCCCAACTCAGTCGCATGACGTTCTTCGAGCTCGGACTGGGTAATAGTGTCGGCAACGGGAGAAAGCGGCGACACCGCAGAGACAACTGAGACCTGCTCCTCTCCAAGGTGGAATGGGTGGTCGGGATCGCGTTCGGATATCTGCTGGATCAGATTCCGCAGAGAGTCAACATAGTCATCAAGTTGCTTGGAATCGAGTGTAACTGATGGCTCCGGAGGCAGCCCTTGCAGGAACTCAGGATGGATGCGCATCCAGCCAGTAATATCAGTGCGAATACCTTGCAAAAGGCTGCTTTGCTCAGCCTGCGTCTGCGATGACAGGCTCTGCAAGGCCGCGAGATCTTGCGACCAGGTAGCGGATCTCTCCTGCGCCCGCGCCATCGACACAAAACTGGCCAGGCTCATGCCTACGCAGAGCAACAATTTCAGGATTCCGAAATAATTACGATGACATTCACTGAGTTGTCTCATAGTGATCCTGTAGATCCACTCCTACTTCTTGCCCACGATTTCGTGATGCAACCACTGCAGAATTTTTCCATCATCTGCCGCGCGCTCTCGATACTCGGACACAGTGCCATAGGCGGCAAAGGCCGCGCCCCGTGGCAGAGCTGCGCGCAGATGCTCTCTCACGGACTCCGGCACGCTATCGTCAAACGCCGCAAGTTGAAGGCGAACAGAGCGCTGCTTCAATAGTGGAAGCCACTTCACGGGATCAAGCGGCGCAACCTTTTCCAGAAAAGATTGCGTGGTGTAGCTATCTCGCTCTGACCCAGGAACAACCGTCGATTTTGCAAGCCAGACCGGCCAATCGCCCCAAGGGTCCAGGGCATCGACCGCTTGAATGCGGGAATCCGCCGCCGCAGCGAGTATTGCAATCGTGCCGCCCGCACCCTGCCCGAAGATTCCAACGCGAGTCATGTCCAGATCGCCTCGGCTGGCAAGATAATTAAGCAGCGCCTGCACATCATGAGTTGACTTGCCCAATGACTCTTGTAGCTCGCTCACAAACCACTGTTTCATGGGCCGGTTATGGTACCTTTGCCCGGTAAGGGCGGTGGCAAAGCCAACAGCTGCGAAGCCGTCTCGAATGGCGGCACGGCAGAAGCTATCGTCACGAAAGCGATCCGCGCCCGCTGGAAAACTGTAAAGGAAAACTACAACCGGTGGCCGCTTTACTCCAGTTGGGCGAACTATATAGAGATCGATAGGATCTCCTTGACGCCACTGCACCCGCAGTAACTCCCGCGTGAGATCATCAGCTTTATCGATCTCTCCGACCATGACCTGCGTCGAGGGCCATTGCTCAGGTGCCAAATGTATGTCATCCCACCTCTCGTTTGGCTGTGACGCCGGCGAGGCAGGAACAGCAGCAGGCAGCGGCGGGCCAGGCTGTTCCATGGCAGAAAGAGGAAGGCACAGCAACAATGCCTGCGCCGCCACCAGAACTACAGATTGAAGCTTGGCAACTAGCACTCTAGTGTTTTCCGCGTACTTTAACCCGATAAGATACATACTATTACTGAATCGTGATCGTCACTTTGATCACATGAGTTGTATTGCTCGTGTCAGTCGCCGTAACTGTCAATGTCTGGGTTCCCGCTTCGCTGTTGACGCTCGACGAAGATCCGCCACTTCCTCCGCAGGAGGCAAGCCCCGCTACAACTATTGCAACTACGCCAAGCAGCAGAATTGCACCCTTCTTTCTATGGCGAGTGGCTCCTCCCACGGCGAACAAGATTCCCAGCACACCCACCGTTAATGGCCAGTATCTCTTCGGCAGCCGTTCGCCGGCTCCGTGAGAGCTTGCACTGCTGCTGGATTTGAGCACCGTTATACTCAGTGTGTTCAGGTTTGGTGTATTCGTCGGCGAAATGCTGATGGTCGGGCTGCTCAGCGCACACGTTATGTAAGACGGCAGAGTTCCACAACTTAGGGTGATGACGCCTGAATACCCGTTAAGTGAACTCGTGGTCAGCGTGACCGAGCGGGTCTGTCCTACCGCCATCGTGATCGAGCTGGAGGACGCGCTAACCGAAAAGTCGGGAGTGCCGGTTATGTTCAGCGTCCCGCTGACGAAGCTGAACGTGTAGTTCCCGTTTGCAGCAGACAGGGTTCCGCTGGTGCCCGTGGAAGATACGACGAAGCTGAGCGGATAGCTGGTTCCCCCCATTGAGGTGGACGTGGCCGTCGTCGTCAACTGCGGCTGGCCGGTAAGCGCGGAACTCTGTGTATCGCTATTTACAAATCCAGTGACGCTGTACAGACTGGCTACCTCATTGACCAATACCGAAGTATCGAACGGGTAAGCGTAAGAAGTGGTATTCGCCGTGACCGTCAGCACGGCGGCAGAAACGACCAAACTCTGACTAACCGAGGCAGCGGCTACATAGGTGCCGTCGCCAGCCTGGACTGCGGTCACTGTTACCGTGCCTGCTCCAGTTATCGTAAGCACCTGCCCGGATACAGAGGCAGGTCCAGTCACCGTGTAGCTCACCTGCAACCCGGAGGAGGAAGTTCCATTCAGTGTAATTGGCCCGCTGCCGTAGACCGCATTGTTCTGGAGTGTGAACGCGATCGTCTGCGGCAGATTTCCAGTCACCTTCAGGGTTCCACTCACAAACGGGGAGAAGGTAATGTTTGAGGGTGCGAGCAGTGTGCCCTGGGAAACATTGATTGTACTGACGTATGGATCAGCCGTTGCCGACAGCGAGAGTGCAGGCGTGCCGGTGAGATAAGTGGTCATCGATGCAAAAGCCGCAGGGTCCGCGCCATTGGCGCCAGCCAGCAGATTAGCCAGATCGACATTTGGCAGCCATTCGCTAGTCCCGTCCCACTGGAAGCCGGCAATGCTTGCCGTGAGGGTAGGCGTTGCGGCCCCATACTCCTGCGTCTGGTCGTCAGCGGTCACGCTCACCGTAACAGTTGCCGCGCCTTTTACCGCACGCACCACGCCGTTGCTGTAGTCCGCAATATAGAGATTCCCCTGGCCATCAAAGGCGAGGGATTGTGGCGAGCTCAGGGTCGCTGCTGTTGCTTCACCGCCATCTCCGGAATAGCCGCTTTGTCCCTCTTTTCCCACAACCGATTCGATGATTCCAGGAACGCTTCCCCCGGTTACCATGCGCACAGCATTCTCTTGTCCATCGGCAATGAAGAGGTTGCCCGAGGCGTCAAGCTTGATATCTCTGGGCGTATTCAGATAAGACGAACTCGCGGATGCGCCATCGCCACATGCATTATTAGAGCACTTGGCATTCGCTGTGCCTGCGACTGTATATAGCTGGCCCACAACCGGCGCCGCTCCAGCCAATACAGCTTGCAGTACAGGAGGAACCGGGCTGCCTCCGCCGTAGAGTACGGTGACAACAGATTTCTGATAATCGGAGATAAACAGGTTGCCGACTGAGTCAACGAAGATACCGGACGGTGCTCCCATAGTGGAGCCTGTGGTGACGGTATAGATGTAACCTTGCACCGGAGAGGAAATACCGAATGCAGAAGACAGAGACTTTCCGCCGTAGATGACCCGAACCACTGAGTTACCTGTATCAGCGATAAAGACGTTTCCGGAAGCGTCCACAAAGACACCCTCCGGCGCATTCAGCGTGGCGCTGCCTGACGCCGCTCCATCGCCCAAGTAACCTGCGGTGCCTGTTCCCGCTACAACGGAGATTGCGCCGCTGGTGCTCACCTCGTAAACGGCATTGAGGCTCCTGTCCGCAATGTAGAGGTTGCCTGAGCCATCCAATGCCAGCGAGCGCGGAGATTTCAGCTTGGCATCGATGGCCTGTCCTTGACTGCCACAGGCGCTGACCTGCTGCACCGTGCAGGCCGAGCTGCCGGCGACCACATAGATATAGCCAATTTGCGGAGTAACTCCGGAGAGTGCGGCGCTCAGAACTCCTGGCACGGTATATCCGGCGTATACGACCTGAACAACCGGTGGGTCCGAGACATAGACATTCCCTGCGCTGTCAACTGCGACTGCGCTTGGGGAAGCCAACGCAGTGGTAGCCGCGGCCACTCCATTACTTCCTGTTTGCGACCCGTACTTGCCTGCAAGTGTCTCGATAAGTGTGCCCGCTCCAAGAGGCATGATGACGTAGGACGCGCTTGCCTGACTGCTTTGACTGTAGTTGTTGGCAATCGCAATTGCGTTAATGGTCATGCTGGAGCTTACCGTGATGGACCCGGTGTATTGCGTGGAACTAGCCGCGCTCGGGACAGTGCCATCTGTCGTGTAGTAGATTGCGGCACCACTCGTGGCGTCCGTGATGGTCACGGTTTGTGCCGCGATATAGCTCCCGCCCGCGGGACTGAACGTGGGCGTAGCCGCCGGAGTTACGATGACATATGCCGCGCTCGCCAGCGCGCTTTGGTTGTACCCGCTGGCGGTAGCGACCGCATTGATGGTCGTGGTCGCGTTGACCGTGATCGGTCCCGTATAAAGCGCTGCGGTTGCCGGATCCGGTGTGCTGCCGTCCAGCGTGTAGAAGATCGATGAGCCACTTGTTGCATCTGAGATAGTGACGTTCTGCGATGTGGTATAGGTTCCGCCAACCGGACTGAAGGTTGGAGTCGCCGCCGCTTGCTGCTGGTTTATGACGTAAACAGCGCTCGCGGAGGCCGTCGTATAGCCGCTCAACACTGCGATCACATTGATGGTCGTGGTCGCGTTAACCGTGATCGGTCCCGTATAGAGTGTGGCGGCCGCCGGAGTTGGTGTGCTGCCGTCAAGCGTGTAGTACAGGGAAGCGCCTCCCGTCGCGTCCGTCAGGGTGACGGTCTGCGATGTCTGATAAACTCCCGCTGCGGGAGTAAAGGCCGGCTGCGCGGCCTGTAGCGTATAGGTTGCGCTGGCCACCGCACTCTGGCTATAGTTGCTGGCCGTCGCTAGCGCCTGTATGGTCATACTGCGACTCACCGCGATGGGCCCAGAATAGAGCGTAGAACTCGTACTCGGCGTGCTGCCATCTGTGGTGTAGTAAATGGATGCCCCGCTCACTGTATCTGCCAGCGTCACGCTCTGGGCCGCGCCATATGTTCCACCCGACGGACTGAAAGTCGGACTCGGCCCGCTGCTGGCAATTGTGTAGATTGCGCTCGCTACGCTGCTCCGGCTGTAGTTGTTTGCGATGGCCACCGCATTCACGGTCGTCGTCGCGCTTATCGGGAACGCGGCCGTATATAGAGAGGAGATTCCGGGATTTGGAGTGCTGCCGTCTAATGTGTAGTAGATCGAAGCCCCAGTGGTTGCGTCCGTAATGGTTACACTCTGCCCCGTGCTGTAGGTGCCTGCTGCTGGACTGAACTGGGGAGTCGCGGCCGGCAGTGTGATGGTGAACGTGCCCATTTCCAAACTGCTCTCGACGAATCCCGGCGCAATGGCGACCGCCTGAATCGTGGTGGTCGTGCCGATCGATATCGGCTGACTGTACACGCTGGAAGCTGAAGTCGGAACCGTGCCATCCAGTGTGTAGTAAATCACCGCGCCCGGAGTAGTGGACGACAGACTTACCTGCTGAGCCGAAGTGTAGGCTCCCCTCGCCGGCGAAAAGGCCGGAGTGGCCGTAACCAGCGAGTACGCGGCGCTGGCCACGCTGCTGCCTGTATATCCGGAAGCTATGGCAATAGCGCTTAAGGTCTCCGAAGTAGCGATAGAAATTGGCCCGCTGAAGAGAGTAGACGCACTGGTCGGCCAGCTCCCATCCAATGTGTAGTAGATTTTCGCGCCCGTGGTTGTATCTGAGATCGTTACGCTCTGCACCGAGTTGTATGTGCCCGCCGCCAGAGACAAGACCGGAGTATCCGCCTGGGTACCACTGATGGTATAGCTTGCGGTAACGGTGTTGCTCTTGTTGATGCCGTTATTGGTTCCGGTTCCACTGCCACCGGTCGCATACGCGGTCAGCGCTGTGGTGGAATCAACCGTGATTGGTCCGGAGTAGAGCGTTGGCGTCAGGTCTCCGGTACGCGTGTAGTAGATGTACACGTTGGCGGTCGTATCCGTAATCGACACCTGCTGCGTACCGGTGTAGGTTCCGGCTGCGGGCGAAAAGACCGGGTCGGCGGCCTGAATAGTGTACTGGGCCTTGGCAACCACGCTGGTGGAATACCCGTCTGCGGTGGCGATCGCGTTGAGCGTGGTGGCGGCGCTGATTGTAATTGCACTGTCATACACCGTTGAAGAGGTGGTTGGCGTGCTGCCGTCCGTGGTGTAGTAAATGGTGGCGCCGCTGGCCGTATCGGAGATCGTGATCGAGAGCGTATCGGTGAACGTTGTACCCGATGCCGGCGAGAAGACTGGCGTCGGCGCCAGCGGATTGCCGATTTCATACGTGGCGCTGGCTACCGCGCTGACCACATAACCCGGTGCAATCGCAACCGCGTTAATCGTCTCCGTGGTGCTGACGGTAATAGAGCCTGTGTAGAGAGTGGATGAGGTCGTCGGTGTGCTGCCGTCCGTGGTGTAGTGAATCGAAGCGTTCGTCGTCGTATCCGACAAAGTCACGGTCTGGGCGACAAGGTAGCGTGCCGAGGCCAGAGAAAATGTGGGCGACGCTGCCGCAACCTGTCCGGAAACACGAATGAGTCCGCCAATGTCATTACCGGATTCAGAGGTCGTTCCATCGCTGCCGCCCAACGCGAGGTGGGGCAGAGTGTAGCTGCTGCACTGCACCGCAGCCAGTTGCGGACCGTTGTTTGCCGTCACCGAAACTGTAGGATTGTAAGGCGCCACGTAGTGCTCGCGGTACACGCTGAGGCCGGGTTCGTCGTTGATTCCGTCCTGCGTCGCGGCGCATTGCGGATCGAAGGGAACGATGTCGGGAAGTGTGGTATCCGCAATGCTCTCCACCATGTTCATCAGGGTGGTCACCTTGGAGTAGCCGCTGGATGTTGAGTCTGTCACCATGCGGTAGATGGTCCAGAGCGGGTAAGTACCGTTGCGCAGATTGGGGTAGGAGGTATATTTTCCATCCGCGCTGGGAGCCTTGCAAGTTACCGTGTTAGCCGTTCCCGCCATGTTGCACGTTGGCAGTTGTCCGCTATAGGAGTTGTACAGCGGATCGACATCATGCACGGTGCCATCGCTGTCAACCCAGCGGATTGAGAGGTAACCGTATTCCGGCAAGTTCGACGCATTGGCATTCGGCGAGGTAGCCACCGTGTACGACGTGTTATTCGGGTCCACCGAGCCAAATAGTTCATAGCTGAACAGAACGTAACCGATCTCATCTTGAACAGGCAGGACGGCCTGGCCAAGTTCCTGATTTAGGATCGTGCCGGTGGAACTGGTATTCGTCAAGGCCGCGATGGTGTCGGCCATGCCGACTACGCGGCTGCGGTTGGCATAGCCGGCAGTCTCGGCGGTCGAGGTGGCTTTGTCCAACACGCTGACGCACCACTTATTCAGGGGATTGTTGCGCGAAACACCATACATGCGAGCTGCAACGTAATTTTCCTGGGTCAGCCCCAAAGGATTGGCCGTACCGTTGTCTTGTACGCCGCCGGGGTAAATGGTGACCATGCCATTGGGAAAGTTTGCCGTGTCAAACATGCTATATTCGGCTACGTTCCACGCGCCTGAGAGGGGATTGGCCAGGACCGGATTCACCGGATTGGTCGTGGCACTCGGGTTCGCTGGCCCTCCCTGGAACACACCTGTATCGCACTCGTTGCCACTGAACAGCCACGCTGCAGGATACCGCTGCGGCGAGGGCAGAGTATCGCCGGCGGGAAGACAACTGGTGCACCCCGAGGAGGGTGACGAGGAATCGGTCACCGTGTTGTCGTAAAGCGTAAGGTTCGTGATCCCGTAGCTGCTTCCGCCATAGGCAATGTATCCCAGGCTGTTGGGGTCGCCACGATTGACGACGACAACCAGTGGCGATGCGCCGTAGGGTATCGCAACCCACGAACCAACGCTCTGGCTCGTAATTGGATCCAATCCGGTCAAGTTGAAAAGCACCGCCTGCTCCAGAGCCAGGGAGTAGTCGCTCTGAATGGGATAGCCTGTGTAGGGATCGACCGGCAGCGCGGTGCCGGGGTTTCCTGGGTTAGACCAACCTAACCCATACAGCAACTTCGTCCCGCTTGCAGGAAACGCCGTCGAGGTAGCGGCAAGTTCGCGCTGGGTTGCAAATAAGGCATCTTCGGGACGCATCATGCTCACCGCGGCGGTCATGCTCGCGGTCTTGTTGATCACGTTCATGAACTTCTGGGGAAGGGCCGTGTCGGCGCTTCCGTCATCCCAGACGTTGACGAGATTCTGCGGATCCGGAGGTGTGTTGGTGTCGCCCCATAGCTTAATCTGCGCTCTCGGCGAGGCCAGAAAGCCTCGCACTGCGACGGTTGAATCCACGCTGAGGTAAGCCCACACTTGACCGCTGTCATTCCACACGATCCAGATTGGTCCTGCTTGATTTTCAATGCTGCTATCGGAGGTCTGCCGCTGGTCGTAGAGGTAGGCGCAGGAAACGGAAGTGGCCACATAGGTGGTGTCCGAGCTATTTACCAAGGATGGAACCGGGCTCAGCAGGCAGGATGAAGACTTATCGACAGTATAATGGTAAGCTTTGCCATTATATTGCTTCGCAAGTTGATAGGCGGCTTCGGCATATAACCCTGCCTGGGATGATTCCCCGGCGGCGAGCACTTGAACCACTGCTTGCTGGGCGATGACCGAGGGCACAATGAATGGCGCAGTCATCATCAGCAGTGCAGCCAATAGCCTCTTTAGTTTCAAGCCAAACACACCCATAAACTACCCTTTCCATCAAACAGCAGCGTTGCAAGACACACACTTACTTCAGCGACTGGTTCCCGTTAAGGTCCACTACCTGCTTCAGAAACCTAGCTTCACGCCAAACTGAAGCGTCCTGGGGCGATGCGCATCCACCGGATGCAGGAAGGCCGTGTCAGCGCAGTTGTCGGCTCCCGCCGAATACGCCGTCGACGAAGTTCCGTAGCAGTTGATGGTGTTATTCGCCTGGTTGCCCTTGACGGGGTCGTAAATGCGGAACTGGGTAATGTTGAACACATTGAATGCTTCGGCTCGGACTTCAAGGTCTATGCCTTCACCCAGCGCAAAATGCTTCATCACTGCGGTATCGAAATTCAGGTACTTCGGATTGCGCATCGAATTGCGTCCCGTGTTCCCGAACGTCAACCCACGTGGCGCGCAGAACTCATTTGGGTTGCCCAACAAGGGCCCCACTGTGGTCCCGCCGCTGGTCCGCGATGTCTTATACGGCGTCGCACAGAAATCGGCGTACGATCCCACGCCTACATCATTCACTACTCCTGCGTTATCCACCGGACTAAGACCGGTCGTAGTCGCCCCATTCAGCACTGAAAACGGAATCCCCGTCTCAAATTCAGTCAGTCCAGACAATTGCCAGCCCTTCAACATCAGGCCAACAAGTTTGGACGGCGCCCGCCAACGATTCGGCAATTCGTAGACATAGGTAATGTGCAGCATGTGCCGCTGATCGAAGGCCGAGGAGGCCCGGTTGGAATCTGGAGCGTACGAATTCACGAAGGTCGCGTCCGAGCGATCCGAGGAGGTGTCAATCGAATGACCGTACGTGTAGGAGACATACAGACTCAGCGGACGTTGCACCCGGCGTAGCGTCGCCTGCAGTGAATGGTACGCGGAGGTGGCCGTATTGCTGATGGAGAAGATGTCTCCGAATCCAGCATATGGGCGCAGAAAGTTCACGTTGACACTGGCGCAGGCAGCCGCCAAATTTTGAAGAATCGTAGAACTGCTGGAGAGCACGGTCCCATTCAGCAGCGTTCCTCCGCTCCAGCCTGCACTAAGGTATTGCGCCACGCAATCGCCCGGCCAATCTCCATATTTGTTATAGGAAGAAAGGTCGAGTGGCTCATGTTTCTTGAATGGGTTATTCTTCGCTGCGACCGGACGCAGTTGATTGATCTGCAATTCCTGAGTGAGATTTCTTCCCCCGCTCCCCACGTAATTGACCGCGGCCATCATGTGCCAGGGCATCGCGCGCTCAACTCCGACGCTCCATTGCTGGATCAGCGGCCATCGAACTCGAACGGGGATTGCGGTCACGCTGATTGGATATGCGAAATTGGAGTAACCGGTGGTGGACGTTGCCGGAAATTGAAGGGCGGTGATGCTGACGACTTCCGGCGCGCTGGCTTCGAGCGATCCAGTGTTGGCCTCGTCCGCCATCCCGTGGTCGAGGAAGATCCCGTACCCAGCCCGCAGCGCTGTCTTGCCATCGCCAGTTACATCCCAGGCCGCACCGAGGCGTGGCGCAGGATTTACAATTCCGCCCCTCATGCACCCCGAAGGCCAACCGTTAGTGCCACAGCGCACAATCCCGTTGAACATACCGGTCGTTAAGTTGCCGGAGGAGTCGTACATGGGAACAGGATCACCGTTCGCGTCTGTCAGGTACCCGTGAGTGGAGCTTACCGAATAACTGTTACTCGCAATATAGTTATACGGGATGAAGTTATAGGCGTTCTTGTTCGCCTCGTGATATGTACCAAAGAAACTTACTCGCATGCCGAGCGTAAGGTTGAGCCGTCGCGCAACCTGCCAACCGTCTTCAAAGTAGGGTTCCAGAATTTGGTATCTCTGACGATACCGTCCCTGTCCGCTATCCTGCTGAAAACTGTGATCGCGAACGAAGAGAAAGTCAGCGAATGCATTGTTCGTGCTGTTGATTCCACCCGCCGAAAACGTCATGACTCCCTGGGTGTCGCCGCTCGCCGCCCCGATCGGAGTGTTGGTCTGATTCCGGCGAAACATATAGTACTGGGCACCGAACTGCAGCTTGTGTTTGCCCCTCGCCCATGCAAGGTGGTCGGCCAGGCTGAAGTTATGGTCGGTGTGCAGCCAGGGAAGGTAGCTCGGATCCACCGCGAAACCTGTGCCTCCGTACTCCAGATTGCTGCCGCCGATTACGATTCCGGGAGGCTTTGTGCTCGATCTATTGAATAGCGTCTGCCATTGCTCGGAGCTCGCTGCGGTAGACGGCAAGTCCACCCCGAGCCCGGCTACGTCAACCATGTTTAGCCGCAGGCTGATGTAACTGGCCATGAAGTCGTTGGTTAGCGTTGGTTGTAAAGTCTGGGTAAGGTGTGCAACCAGGCTCTGTGCTGGAGCATGAAAGCGGCTGTTTATGGTAGGCAGAATGTTTTGGGTAAATCCGTTTTCAGCGGACACGTAGCCGTAAGTCGGCGTCGGATCGGTCGCTGTCCAGTTGTCATGCACGTAGCGCAAGCTGCCCACAAGGCGCGGGGTGAATTGGTGATCAAGGCGTAGCAGTTCCTCGCGCCAATACGTCGGCAGCGTGAGCTCGGTGTTGTAACATGGCCAGCCGGACGGGTTACTCGCGCTAATCGAACTCGCCGTAGGCTGGTTTGCCATGCTGAAGTTGCAACCGCTGGGGGCAGTCGCAATCGGAATAAGCCCGCCATTCAGCAGCGCTACCGAATTGCTGTCCAGGGTGTAGTTCTGCGCGCTTGGGTAATTGAGTTGATTATGCGGAAACGCCACCATGACACTGCCCGCCCCGGAAATTCCCTCGGCGATTGGGCAGTTCGGATAGTCAGCGACAACAAAGGTGCTGGTCGAGGGACAAACTCCATCGAAGTTCCCATTACGTTCCGCGAGGGACGGAACGGCGTCACGGAAGGGATAGGGGTCGCGCTCCAGCCTGACTTCCTCGGAGAAGAAGAAGTGCGTGCGATTCCGCCCGTTGTAAAGATGCGAAATTACGAGCGGGCCACCCAGCGTGCCCCCAAAATCATTTCGCCGATACAGCGGCGCGTGGTTGCCGATATCGAAATAGCCCTTAGCGTTAAACGCTTCGTTGCGGAGAAACTCGTAGAGCGAGCCGTGTATCTTCTCGCCCCCCGATTTGGTCTGGACCATGATGGTCGCACTGCCGGTGCTTGAGTACCTGGCCCCATACGTTGAGGTTAGTACCACGACTTCCTGAATCGCATCGATACTGGGGGTTATCGTGAGGAAAATGTGGTTCTTGTTGATTCCCCCATTCAAGGTCTCCGACCCGTCGAGCAGGAAGCTGTTCTTTTCGGTGCGCCCCCCATTGATGCTGTAGGCGACGCTGCCGAGAGGGCCGACGCGAGCCTCATCTGCATATGTCTGATCACTTACGCCCGGCAACATGCGGAGCAACTGGACATAGTCGCGGCCATTGAGGCCGATCCCGGTGACCTCCCGTTCCGTGATGACGCCGCCAACCTCTGCCGTACGAGTATCGACCTGCACCGCAGCTTCTTGACCTTCCACACTCAGCGTAGTCCTGACGGCGGCCACACTGAGATGGAAGTCGTGCACCAGGCGCTGTCCCTCAACCAGTTCAAACTCCGGCGAGCGCGCCGTGCTGAAACCCGGCATCTGCGCTTCTAGATGATAGCGTCCATGGTTGAGTCGAACGAAGGCATACAGACCGGCACGATCCGTTTCCACTGAGGCGCGGGAGTGATCGCTTTCATTGACCAGTTGAACTTTTGAGTTCGGCAGGACAGCGCCTTGCGAATCACTAACCCGCCCGACCACTGCCGCCGTCTGAGCAGAGGCGGAGCACGGAAGAAGCAATAGTGGCATGAGCCAGCCCATGCCACCAACGAGGAACCATCCGAGAAGTCGTTTCACAGCAGTAGCTTTCCAGCCCTAAACGCCCTTGTCGGCGTTCCTCATGGCAGCCTGCATAGTGCGCTGCCGAGTGCGATAAGTGCGGCAGCGTGCCCAACTCTGCCGCTGGTCGTTTTGCGATTGCCGTTGCGGAGATGCGTGGAAGCGATCTCGCACAATAGGAAGCAAAGAGAGCTTTGCCTCGGTGGCAACGGCGGCGGCGCATCGTACTCCAGGACAGCCCTGGCATGCGTGCCGCACGTCGCACCGAATTACCGCTTGTCTGGCGTAGTCTCCTGCAAATCACCCTTCAGAGCCCTATCGTGGTTGCAAAGGCTTTTTGCGGTGATTCACCGGCATGACCCTGTTTGGCTATTCCCTTAATTAGCCGCCGCCTCCGTATAGCTATACGTGTTCGACAAGCTGGGCGTGCCGTTCACCACCGAGTACAGAGTCACGTAAACGGTGCTGCCATTCGTCGGCAGTATCGCCGTGTAGCTGGTGCCGGTAAGCGGGCCGACGTTCACCAGATCGTATGCTCCTGCCGTCGTGCCAACCCACAGGTAATAGCCCGAGACGTTCGTGCCCGCCGACCAGGTAAAGGTCGTCGAAGCCCCGGTCAACGAACTGCCGTTCGTCGGACTCGTTATCGCCGCCGGCGACACCGAGTATTCCGTGTAGCTGTATGTGTTCGACAAGCTGGGCGTGCCGTTCACCACCGAGTAAAGCGTGGCGTAAACGGTGCCGCCAGTCGTCGGCAGAGTCGTCGTGTAGCTGGTGCCGGTGAGCGGGCCAACGTTCACCAGATCATGCCCGCCCGCGGTGGTGCCAAGCCACAAATAGTAGCCTGAGACGTTGGTGCCCGCAGACCAGGTAAAGGTCGTCGAAGTTCCGGTCAACGTGCTGCCGCTCGTCGGACTCGTTATCGCCGCCGCCGTGCTGCTGTACTCCGTATAGCTGTACGTGTTCGACAAGCTGGGCGTGCCGTTCACCACCGAGTAAAGCGTAACGTAAACGGTGCTGCCATTCGTCGGTAGAGTCGTCGTGTAGCTAGTGCCAGTGAGGGGGCCGACGTTCACCAGATCATACCCGCCCGGCGTTGTGCCAACCCACAGGTAGTAGCCCGAGACGTTCGTGCCCGCAGACCAGGTAAAGGTGGTCGACGCCCCGGTCAACGTGCTGCCGTTCGCCGGGCTGCTCATCACCGCCGGCGACACTGAGTATTCCGTATAGCTGTACGTGTTCGACAAGCTGGGCGTGCCGTTCACAACCGAGTACAGCGTAACGTAAACGGTGCTGCCATTCGTCGGTAGAGTCGCCGTGTAGCTAGTGCCGGTGAGGGGGCCGACGTTCACCAGGTCGTATGCTCCTGCCGTCGTGCCAACCCACAGGTAGTAGCCCGAGACGTTCGTGCCCGCCGTCCACGTAAAGGTGGTCGATGCCCCGGTCAACGTGCTGCCGTCCACCGGGCTGCTCATCACCGCCGCCGTTGGAGTCAGGTTGATGGTGTAAGCCGCACTGCTGGCCGCGCTCGGCGTATAGCCAGGAGCTACCGCGATGGCGGTGATCGTCTCGCTGGTGCCGACCGAGATTGCGCCGCTGTAAAGGGTCGAGCTGGTGGTCGGCGTCGTGCCGTCGGTGGTGTAGTAGACGGTCGCGCCGGAGAGTCCACCGTCGATGGTGACCGACTGCGCGCTGCTGTAGGTGCCGGCCGCAAGCGAGATGGTCGGCGCCGTAGCAGGGGTTTCAACGATCGCGTACTCAGCCGCGACGTCCGCCGTGAAGCTGGCGTAGGTTCCGTCATAGGCCAGGTCTTTGACGCCCGAGGCCTGCACCCAGCCGTAGCCGGTGTTCATGTAGACCGACAGGCCAGTGGCCGACTTGCCCGCGCCCGCATAGAGCGAGAGATAGAACGGAGAAGAGTAGGTCGAAGTGCCGCTCGCATTGTTGAAGCTGACCGTCCAGGCACTGTCAATGTTCTTGCCGCTGGCCAGAGCGTCGGCCAACAGAGCGATGTCCGCGCTGGAAGCCGCCGTGGCGGTCAGCGTGACACTGGTGCCGGAGGTCGTGGTTCCCAGCAGACCCACGCCCGCCACCTGGCCGCTGATCGAATCGCTCACCGCGATGCGCTGCACCTGCGAGAGATCGATGACGGTTGCAGAACCGGAGTTCGCGGTGTACGTGCTGCCAACAACGATCTGATTGGAGGCGTTAAGCACGCCGCCCAGCGCCTCAATGGTACCCACGCTGTTGCTCAGCGAACCATAGGCAAGAGGCGTATACGTTCCGGCGGCGGCGCCGATGCCGCTCACCTGGTTGATGGTAACCGCATTGGTGGTGATCAGGCTGCTGCTGACCGTGTCATAGGGAGAAGCGCTGCCGGTGCTCGTGGTCGCGTTTGCCGTGGTGACGGCGCCGCTCACGGTCACCGAGCTGGCGGTATCGACCGTCAGCGTTTCTTTACCGCTGGAGTACATATTCAAAGACTGAGCGGTAACCTCGGCGCCGTCGGTAACGGCCAAGCTGCCCGTCATATCCCAAGCAACTGCCGAACTGCCCATGTTCAGGGCCGTCGAAGCGGCCAGGGCGGAGCCGGAGCCATCCACATTGACTTGCGACGTGGTCTCGCGGTTTAGGCCAACATTCACATTCACGGCGTTGACCGCGGCGCCGTTGGTCACTGCCATAGTGCCGAGGCCGGAGGCGCCAACTGAGATTGTGCCCGAGCCGCTATTGATCGCCGAGCCCTTGCCGTCGACGTTGACCGTGCCGTTGCTGCCGGCCTCAACAATCGAACTGTAGGCAGCGGCGCCAATGTTGATGCCGGTGGCGTCATTGATGACGCCGCCGTTGGTCACCGTGATGCTGCCGTTTGAACCCTGCGCGGTGTAGAGGTTGCTCGTATTCAAATACGCAGCGACATTTAGCAGCGGAGTGCTGGTGAAGGTCGACCCGGCGCCGCTCACCACCAGGCTGCCACTTGCATAGCCGCCGATCGCAGAAACGCTGGTGGCTGTGCCGTTGGAGACTACCGTGCCGCCATTGGTAACCGAAAGCAGTCCCGTGCCATTGTATCCAACCTGAACGCTGCTGTTCGTAAACGAACTACCGGCGCCATCCACGTAGAGTTGGCCGGTCACTCCCGAGGCCACGCCAAGTTGCGCCGCGCCCGAGGTAACGGTTTGACCGCCTGTAACGGCCAGAGTGCCCGCCGAGGTGTTGCCGATCAGGGCCGCTGTCGCGTTCGTCCACGCCGAGGGATCGGTGGAAGTAGGCTCAACGTCGCCGCTAGTTGCCAGCGTGGAGGGAACATTAACGCTCACGTCGAGCGTCAGGTACGCCAGAATCTGGCTCTGTCCGCCGGTGAAGATGATCATGCCCAGCGTGTCGCTCTTCTGCATCAGGTAGAGCGAGATATCTGGAATGGTGGCGGTAGCGCTGGCCGCAATCGCCGTGTTCAGCGCAGCCGTGTCGGTCAGCGGAATCGTGACGGTCGTGTAGCCATAGGGCGCATTGCTTAGCGGTTTGGGACTGTAGGAGCAGAGGGCGCAACCGAAGCTTTGCATGGCCAGCAGAGAGGAACTGCCCGCCCACGTGTTCAGCGTCGTTTGGTCGGTTGCGTAAATTGGGTTCGTACCGCCAACGCTGGTCGTCTCGTACCAGCTGTTCTTCGCAACATAGTAAACATAGTAGTTCCCGGCCCCGGTGCCGAAGCGGTTGTTGTTCTGAATGGAATAGCTGGACTGGAAGGTCAACCGCGCGCCAGTCACCGTCCAGTTGCCCGCGCCATAGGTCGAGTTAAGAGAGGCGATGGTGGAACCGATCGGAAAATTCAGCGTTTCGTTGGAGGCGAGTGTGCCCGAGTTTGTTCCTGAGTTGTTGAGCGACAGATAGCCCTGGACGCCGCCGGCGCCACCGGCCCAGCCGGCCCCAGTGCTGAAAATCATGTCGCTGGTGGAAGCCCCAGAGCCGCCGGCGCCGCCGCTGGTGGCAATCTGGCCGATGACCTGGGTCTTGACGGTTACGGCGCTGGCCGGCACGGCGAACAGCAACGCCAGAGCCAGTAGGGAGACGAGAAGTGAACGCCACTCAGTCCGCCGCGGGCACGACGGAACGGGGATACCTGATCGATAAAATTCCATTATATGTTTGCTCTTTCCTCTCCGTATCGCCACGCCGTGGGGTGGAGCCGTGGACTGCGTATTCGAAAATCGTGAGAGTTTGATGTCTCGCAAAAGATACAACGCTATCTAAACGAGAGCAAGAAATATTTTAAGTTTCCTTTAATCTTTTGATAATCAGGAAACCTTCAACCTGGAATGTCCGGCCATGGGTGGGCTGCTCGATCGCTATATCGAGCAGGTGCTCCGTCCGTGTATCGATGTTCCGCTCGGTGGCGTGCCGAACAGCGCCCCCCCAATCCCCTTGGTTGGTTGCCTGCCCCTATACCAAGGGCAGGCGGCCCTATTGGCCAGCGCAGTTGATCGAGACGCACGTCCGAACCCTTCTCCACATTCTTGAGCGGGCCGGAGGTTCCCGTCCCACTCTGTACCTCAAGATTGAAAACCCGCCTTACATGGCTTTGGTGATCGAAGCCACGCCGGAGCCGGGACCGTTTGGAGAGCCGTCTCTCTCCATTGCCACTACGGCGAACAGAGCGGCGACCTGATGCGCGACCCGGAGATGTGCTTCGAGCTATCGAAGTTGCCGCTTTGCGGCCTCATGCTCCCACCGTGGTACTACCGTAACGACTACCTCGGTATCGAGCTGTATTCACGCTATCGGAACGCGGAAAACTACGTAGTCATCACCGCGCTCTACGTACAGCACGAAGACTTCGCGCGGCAGTGGGGCCAGACCGCTGGGACATAGCGCATGCAGTGGGGACTGAGGTTGTTTCCTGATGGAAACAAAAAACGGGGCGACGAATCGCCCCGAAGGTTCATGAGGGTTTTTACTCTTCCATTACTCGTCCGCGCTTGCCGAAACCAGTCCCGCGGCATTCTTTCCGGCGATGCGTCCGAAGACGGAGATGGCCGCCAGCGAATTGCCGCCGGCGCGGTTGGTGCCATGGATGCCGCCCGTTACTTCACCGGCGGCGAACAGTCCGGGAATCACCTTGCCATCCAGGTCCAGCACCTCGGTGTTGACGTTGATGCGCAGGCCGCCCTCGGTAAAGTGCACGTTTTCGTGCTCAATGCCAAAATAGTACGGCGGCTTGTTGATGAGCTGGGTAAAGGTCGTCTTACCGAAGTCAGGGTCCTGCTTGGAGGCGGCGAATTTGTTGTAACGCTCGATCGTCTCCTTCAGCACCTTGGGTTCGACTTCCATGACCTTGGCCATCTCCTCGATGGTGTTGGCCTTGTGCACGCGGCCTGCTTTCAGGCCTGGCTCCAGTTGCGATCCCTTGACCGACTGGTCGTCGGTAATAACCCAGCAGAAGTGTCCTTTCTGGGCAAGGATGCCGTCGGCGATGCGGTCGCGGCGGCCGCCTTCATTGACGAAGCGCTTGCCGTCGGAGTTCACATAGATGTCGGCTCCCACGTAGTCGGTGACGCGGCCACCGGCCCAGGGAATCATCTGAATGTAGTCCATGCCCACAACGTCGGCGCGGATGTTCTGTCCCATGAGGATGCCGTCGCCAGTGGCGAAGTCCACGCCCTTGCCGGTGGGATTGGCGGTAGTGTGGAAGCTGGCATCCAGGCGCGGATCGTGCTTCATGCGCAGTTCGACATTATCGGCAAAGCCGCCGGTGGCCACAATGACGGCCTTGGCCAGGAAGGTAACTTTCCCTTCCTTGTCTTCCGCCTTTACTCCGTAGACGCTGCCGTGATCGCCATCGCGCAGCAGAGCCACGGCGCGGGTGTTGGTGCGGACTTCGACGCCCAGCTTCTTGGCCGCGTCGTTCAGCACGCGGATGTAGTCGTGTCCGGCATTGACGGCACCCGTGTTATGGCCGCGCGGATAGAGGCCGCCGAAGGGTTCAAACACGCGGCCGGCCCACTGGATGCCCAGCGATTCATACCACGCGCGGAGTTCCGGAGCATGGTCGGTGAAGACCTTCACCAGTTCCGGGTCGCCGCGATAGTCGCCGGCGGCCAGCATCTGTTTGTACATGATCTCGGGTGAGTCCTTGATGCCGGCAGGCTCCTGCAGCTTGGGATCGGGGAAGTTCATCGATCCGCCGGAGATGATGGTTGCGCCACCCACCACCGGCATTTTTTCAAGGATAATGACCTTCGCCTTGGCCTGGGCCGCGGTAATTGCCGCGTTATAACCCGCGCCACCCGCACCGATCACCACTACATCCGTGGATATGATGCGTTCCTGGGCCTGCTGAGCAAAGGCGAAGCCACCCAGCATACACAAAGACAGGCCAAATCCTAGAGCACGAAAGAATTTCATGAATAACTCCTGGTATAGTCCTCGGAACTCCAGCGCTCTGGCTCGTTATTCCAAGTGCCTCGCGCATCATGCGTCCGACCTTGTAAATAAGGCGCTGCTTGAAGTTCCCCAGGATGTTATTCCCGCTAGCAATGGAAGATAACTGCTTTACAGGACTTTGCTCATGCTTAAGCGGCATGACGTGAGACGCAGCGCAAACACGACGCGCAAGAAAGTAACAAGGGGGAATTAACCTGAAGTGATCTGCGAGGACACAGCCCAGGTTAGCCGCGCACAAAACACGCGTCGAACCTGGGGCACAATCTGCAATGACGAACCTGGGGTACACAAAAAGAACGGCCCGCGCCGAAGAGCAGGCCGTTGATAACATCGGGAAGCTCGCGTTACTTCTTCAAGCGCTCCAGCACGGCGCCGGCCACCAAGGGCAGGGCCACGGTGGCGTCATCGAAGACCTCGGCGAACTTGCCGCCTTCGGCCGGAGGAACGAACTTGCCCCAGCTAATCGCCTCACTATAAGGCGAGCCCGACAGGCCTCCCCAGTGCACCGGCTCGGGGCAGATGCGCAGGCCGTAGTGGTAGCGCTTCAAAGGGACGTCCTCGCCGCCGCGACGATGGCGCAGCTCGATGTACGGTCCGAACTGCTGCGTCCAGTTGCGCGGCACGCCGCCGCCGATGGTGAAGATGCCCAGGCGCGTCTGCTGTAGATTCTTCTCGGCGAAGTGGTTCAGGTCGAGGAACGGATCGAAGCGGATCGGCTCGCGGCCTTCCTTGGTACGCTTGCGGTTGTGCAGCGCCACGTCCAGACCCATCTCGGAGTCGGTGAAGGCCGGGATATAGACCGACACGCCCTTTTCGTAGGCCGAACGCAGAATGCCGCGCCCTTCGGCGTGCTCATGCAGATACTTGCCGATGGCGGCGGTGAACTTGTAGGAGCACATGACTTCGTTGGCGTCCCAGTCCTCAAGGATCTTGGCCACGATGCCCTCGACGAAGTTCAGGTTCGACTCCGGCTCCAGCGTGTCATACACGCGGTTGTAGCCGGCTTCGTAGAGTTCCACGTCGTTGAGCTTTTCGTCCCACACAAAGTGGCTCTTGCCGGCGGCCTCCACCAGTCCGTGCGCCATCAGGGCGCCGGTGGAGACGACGGCCTTGATGATGCCGGCGTCGATCAGGTCGGTGACGATCAGGCCCTGCTTGGCCACAGTCATGGCGCCGGCCAGGGTCATCACGATGAAGGCTTCCTTGTCGCGGGCCATGGCTTCCAGCACGTCGGCGGCCTGGCCGATCTGGCGTCCGGTGAAGGCCGTGCGGCCCATGGCGCGGACGAGATCGTCCACCGTGTGAATATTGCTGAGATCGAGCGGCTCCAGGGCCACCAGCTTGTCGGAAATCGGATCGTGCAGCTCGCGCTCGATGCCGGAGCCTTCCTGATGAGAATTGCCGTGAGTCAACTTACACACCTCGGTTCATGTTCTGTCTGCTTTCAGGATAACAAATCGGGCACGGCGGCGGGGCAAGGGCTTTCCACAGTGAGCGTTCCGCGCAGCGGCCATGATGGAGCCACGGGCTTACAGGATTGGGAAAGCTCAAATTGGGGAGCGCCAAGAGCGTTTTCCACCAGTACGAAGATGAGAATACGATGAGATATATGCTTTTGCGTTATAGAGTTAGATCACGCAAGTACAGTGTCTCATGGACGCGTGGCCGGGTCTGTCGTAAGTAGCCATTTCAAGTTGAATGATGCATTATCGAATACGTTTTCAGGTTGAGTTTCGATCTTCGCGACTTCAATCGAACGATGCAGGGTTTGTTATGAGACGTTTTTTTCAGTTGGTTCTTATAGGAAGTGTACTAGCCGCATTTTGTCCGGTTGCCACCCAGGCAGCCGATCTGCAGACGGGTCCACGCAGGGTCCGCGTGCATAACCCTCCCGAGTATCCCGCGGTAGCCAAAAAGCTATCCATACACGGCACCGTGCAACTGACGCTCAAGGTCTCGGCCGACGGCATGGTGAAGGATGTCTCCGTAACTGGCGGCAATCCGGTGCTGGTGGATGCCTCGGTGAAAGCCGTGCGCCAGTGGCGCTACGAGGCGACGGGAAAAGAGTCTCAGGAACCCGTGAAGTTTGTGTTTTAAAAAGTGTTCCACAGCCGCCCTGAAAGGCGGAAAAAGGCCGTTGGCAGGCGCTCAGCGTCGCAGCCAGCGGCCTTTTTCTTTTCCGAGGCTCCCGCCCGGCGGAACGTCCCGCCGCCAAGCGGCCGGGTGATAGCATGGAGGGTTGGATAAGGAGCGAGCGACTCATTGAATATCCTGTTTTTGGGAGACATTTTCGGACGCGGTGGCCGCACCGTGGTCAAGGAGAATCTGCCGCGCCTGCTGCGCGAGCACGAAGTGGACCTGTGCGTGGCCAACGCGGAGAACGCGGCCGGCGGCTTCGGACTTACACCGCAGATTGCCGAGGAGTTCTTCGATCTCGGCGCCGACGTGCTGACCACTGGCAATCATGCGTGGGACAAGCGCGAGCTGATGGAGTACTTTCAATCCGCGGCCGATGAAGCTTACAGCCCGGCGCGGCGCATTCTGCGCCCGGCGAATTATCCCGAGGGCACGCCTGGCGTGGGCATGTACGAGGGCACCACGCGGGCGGGCGTTGCGTATGCCGTCATCAACCTGCAGGGGCGCGTTTTTATGAGCAACCTCGACGATCCCTTCCGCACCGCCGACCGCTTGCTGCAGCAGACGCAGGCCAAGGTGGTACTGGTGGACATGCACGCTGAGGCTACCAGCGAAAAAATGGCGCTGGGCTGGTATCTGGATGGACGCGTCACGGCTGTGATCGGCACGCACACGCACATTCCTACCGCGGATTCGCGGGTGCTGGCCGGCGGCACGGCCTACCAGACGGACGTGGGCATGACGGGTCCGTATGACAGCGTGATCGGCGTGCAGAAGGAGTTGGTGATTCAGAAGTTCCTCTCCGCTCTGCCCGCGCGCTTTGAGGCCGCCACGGGCGACGTGCGTCTGTGCGGCGCGCTGATCGACTGCGACGAGGCCACGGGCAAGGCGCGGAGGATCAATCGCATTGTGCTGAATCAGAGTGGCAAAGCTGAAGAAAGCTGGCAGGGCGCAACTGAGCAGAGGGCAAATGAATAAGAAGCAGGCCCACGTCACGCTGGTCAGGGCCGCCGAAGGATTTCAGCACGACGACGAGTTGCCGCGCGGCTTTGACTGGCGCGGCTTCGACGCCTACCTGTTCGACATCGACGGCACCCTGGCGAACTTCCGCGACCAGGTGCATTACGAAGCCTATTGCAACGCCATTCAGTCCATCTACGGCCATCCCATTTCGCTGGAAGGTCTGGCGGTGAACGGCAGCACCGACCGGCTGATTCTGTTGGAGGCCCTGCTGCGCGCCGGCATTCCGGAGAAGGATGTACGCGCTTCGATTCCCGGCATCGCCGACTTCATGTGCACGGAAGTGGAGCGGCGCGCGGCGGAACTGCGCCCCGAGCTTTGTCCTGCGGTGCCCCGTCTGCTGGAGGAGTTGAAGCAGAACGGCAAGCGCCTGGGCGTGGCCAGCGGCAATCTGGAGCGCATTGGCCGCGCCAAGCTGAAGTCCGCGGGACTGGATGAGTACTTCGAGTTCGCGGCCTTCTGCGGTACGCATGAAACGCGCACGCAGATTTTTCAATCTGCCCTGGAAGCGGCCCATAAGAAGCTGGGCAAGAAGGCAAAGGTTTGCTTTGTGGGCGACACTCCAGCCGATGTGCTGGCCGCCAAAGGCTGTGGCGCCCCAGTGATTGCCGTGGCTACCGGCATCTTCTCCCTGGTGGAATTGGGCAAAGAAGGGCCGGATATGTGCATTCCAGCTTGCGAAACCCTGTGGCGTTATTCACGTCTCTAAGATTCCGGTAAAATCGGGAGCATGGTCCGCGTCCTGTTGCTGTTTGTAGCGCTGCTGATTCCCGCGCCGATGCTCGCCCAGGACGCGACGCCAGAGAACCATGCGTCAGCGATAACGCCGGGTGCGACTCCTGCGCCGCAGGCTGGCACGACGCAACCCGCGGCAGTCCCACCGACAGCGGCGGCCACGCCACTTCCGGCCCGGGGGCTGTCTCCGGAAACCTGCTCCGACTCGCTGCCACACTTCCCTTCTTGCAACCTGCCCAGGCAAGACAAGCTCCGCGCCAAGCGAGTGTATGACGAGGTGCGCCGGCTGCTGGAGGATCATCAGTACGAAGAGGCGCTGAGCAAGATGACCGAGCTGCGCGACATCTCGCCGCGCGACGCCGTCTATCGCGAATCGCAGAAGATTATTGCCCAGCAGATTGCCGCCGACTGCATGAAGCGCGGCAAAATTCTCATGATGACCGGAAACAACGCGCAGGCCGCACGGCTCTTCCGCCGCGCGCTGGAGCTGGACCCCGGCAACGACTACGCGCTGCAACGCTTGCAAGATGCCGAACCCTCTGCCGCCACCGATCCCCTGCCGCGCAACCTGATGGAAGGCAGCGATGTCCGCCTGCGGCCTTCCCAGGAGAAGAAGAGTTTTCACTATCGCGGCGGCTCGGCGCAGTTTCTGGTGCAGTTTGCGCAAGCGTTCGGTTTGCGGGCCGTGCAGGACGATAGCCTCATCACCCGCCAGATTAAAGTGAATCTGGACGACGTGACATGGGACGAAGGCTCCCCGATTGTGACGCGCATGTGCAAGGCCATGTTCCTCACCATGGACGCGCAACAGGTTCTGGTGGCCAACGATACGGCCGAACGGCGGCGCGAGCTGGTGCAGCTGGAGTTGCGCAGCTTCCGCATCGAGGGCATGAGCAGCGCGCAGGACATGACCAGCATGGTTTCCACCCTGCGCACCATGTTTGACGTGCATGACATCATGGCCAACCAGGCCACCAGCTCCATCCTGGTGAAAGCGCCGCAGGCGACCATCGATGCCATGGCGCGCTTTCTGACTTCCCTGGATTCGCTAACGCCCGAGGTCACACTCGACGTCAAGGTGTATCAGATCTCGACCGATCTGACGAACGCCAAGGGTGTGTCGGCGCCGACCGGCTTCACGGTCTTTAACGTGGATTCGGAGGTCAACAGCGTACTGACCAGCAGTTCGTACTCTTCCATTGTGTCGGAGCTGGAGGCGCTGGGCGTGACGGTAAACAGCAGCACCATTCTGGCCGCGCTGCTGGCGTCGGGAAGCTCCCTGGGGACGTCGAGCGTGCTCTCCGATCCCTTTGCAACCTTCGGAGGCGGAATCACCTTGAGCGGCATCACCATCCCGAGCGTGACTGCAAAGCTGGATCACGCTCTGTCCTCCACCGTGACGCTGGAGGATACGGTGCTGCGCAGCAAGCATGGCAGCGTCGCCACGTTGAAGGTCGGCGAGCGCTACCCGGTGGTCAGCACCCAGTACAGTTCCTCCAGTTCCACCAGTTCGCTGTTGAGCGCGCTCGGCATCAGCACTTCCTCGCTTTCCAGCTCAGTGGCCAGCAGCCTGGCCACTACTACCACGCCAACCGCACAGTTCCAATATGAAGACCTGGGACTGGTACTGAAGGCCACGCCGCACGTACACGGCAAACTGATCAGTCTGGATTACGAGATGACCCTGCGCTCGCTTGGCAGCACGCAGGTAAACGGCCTGCCACTGATGCTGAACCGCGATCTGAAGGGCGCCATCAGCACCTGGGACGGCTCTCCCGTTGTGCTGGCCGGCACGGTGAACAAGGACGAAGTCGAGAACATGAGCGGCATTCCCCTCCTCTCCATGCTGCCCGTGGTGGGAGCCGCGTTCTCGACCAAGAGTCGCGAGACGACTTACGACGAGTTGCTGATTCTGGTGACGCCCCACGTTGTAGCCGCGGCGACCGGAGAAGACGTCTACATTCCGGTTCCAGTCAATAATCCTCGCTAGCCCTTTGAGGATAGCGCACGATTGCTAAGGCCTGAGGCCCTGCAGGCGCGCTTTCCACGTCGCATTCTCCGGCTCCAAAGCCATAAGCTCACGATAGACATCGCGGGCGGCGCTACGGTTGCCGGCCTTGGCGCAGGCGAGGGCAAGCCCTTGCAGAGCGCGGGCTCGCTCGCTGGAGGTGTGCGCCACGGGCAACGCCTCGCGGAAGGCCGTGGCGGCCGCATCAATATCCCGCGCATGAACATAGGCGTAGCCCAGGTTGAGGCGCGTGAAGAACGCAGCCGGCTCAAGCGCGGCCGCGCGGCGGTAGTAAATCAGCGCCTCATCAAAGCGTCCGCGGTCGGTGAGGGCGCTGGCGACGTTAGTCTCAATGCGCGCGTCGGGCGGCTGCGTGACATCGTGCGCATGTTGAAAGAGCGTCAGATCGTCGCGCCAGTAACCGGCCTGAACGTATGTGGCGCAACTCAACGCGGCCAGCACCATCAGGCAGGCCGCAGCGCGCGCCGCATTGGGCAGGCGCAACCGCGAGGCCAGCGCATCCAGCTCCCACACAAGAATGATGAAGAGTCCGATCAGCGGCAGGTAGGCGTAGCGATCGGCGTGCGCAGCGCTGCCAACCTGCACGAGGCCGATGACGGGAAGCAGTGTTCCCAGATAGAGCAGCCAGCCAAACGCGAGATGGCGGCGGCCGCGCAGCAGGAGCGCCAAGAGTGTCACGGCCAGCAGGAACGCGCCGCACGCGAACGACTGCCGCGCGGAGAGCGTGGACGCGCGCAGAGGATAGAAATACGTGAGCCGCGCCGGCCAAAACATCTTCTCGATGTAAAAAACGTAGGAGGCGAGGGCGTTCATCAGGCGCTCGCTGAGCGGGACTCTCCCAATGGCACCCGACGCTCGCTGCGAGAGCACCGCGATCCAGGAAAAAAACGCGCTGAGAGCGAAGAGCGGAAGCTTCTCGGCCAACAGACGCAGGCCCTGCGGTATCCACCGCTGCTTCTTCCCTTCCCAGCGGCGCAAAGGCCAATCATCCAGCAGGAGAAACACGGCAGGCAAGGTCACAGCCATCGGCTTGGCCAGCAGAGACATCACAAACAGCGCCGCCACGCACAGGTATCGCCCGGCTCCGGGGCGCCGCGCATACCATCCGTAGGCGGCAACAGCCAGGAGCGACCAGAACATGCAGAGCAGGCTTTTGCGCTCGGAGAGCCAGGCAACGTTTTCCGCACCCAGGGGATGAAACGCGAAGAGCGTCGCCACCAGAAATGATTTCGTGCGGCAGCCCGTCCCGCGGTATAGCAGCAGGAAGAGCAAGACCGCGTTGGCGGCGTGCAGCAGAACGCTGTGCAGGTGAGGCCCGAGCGGACGGATGCCAAAGAGCTGCCAATCGAGCATGTGCGAGAGCCACAAGAGCGGCCCCCATATGCCATTGTCGTGCGCCCGCAGAGAAAAGGCCCAGCACACGTTCACCCAGGTCAACCCGGTGTTGACGTGCGGATTGTCGAGAATGTATTGCGGATCGTCGTATTCGACATAGCCCGCCTGGTAGCAGGCGGCATAGACGGCCAGCGGAAGCGCCGCCAACGCAAAACAAAAAAGCCAGGTGGAGAGCCGGTATCTACGGGAATCGCTCACTCCACCTGGCATTGTGTTCTTTCTGCGGACGGCGGCTTATTTCTCCGCGCCAGCCTGATCGACTTCGAAGCTGATGATGGCCTTCAGCGTTTCATAGGGAAGGCTGGACGGGTTGCCGACGGAACGCCCGTTAACGTAGAGCGTCGGCGTTGAAGTGATGTTGAGTTCCTGCGCCAATCCGATGCTGCGCTGCACGCGCACCTCGGTATCCGTGCCGGCGGCGCAGGCCGTGGTCCGGGTCATGTCGGCCCCGGCGTTATCGGTGTAGTGACGCAGGCGCCCGGCCACTTCATTGTCGTCGATGTACGGCTTGCCGTCGTCGCCGGTGCGGCGGATGATCGACTCGATCTCGCGCTGGTGGCTGTAGATGGAACCTATGAAATTAAATGCCTGATCGTTGCTGCCGCGCGCGATGCAATCCAGATACGAGGCGGCGCGGAAGGCCCAGGGGTGCATCTGCGCCAGCGGATAGCTCTGGAAGATGAAGCGCACATTGGGAAAGTCCGCGTACAGGCGATCCATGACCGGCTGGGCATCGCGGCAGGCGGGGCACTCTAGGTCGGCAAACTCGACAACGGTCACTTTGGCGCTGGCCGGTCCGCGCGTGGGGCCGAAGGATTTCTTGGCCAGCAACTCGCGCTCTTGCCTGTAAGGATCAGTGCCAAAGACGCGCAGTTCGCCGGCCACCACGAACTTCAGGTCGTGGGTTACGTACCAGTGCACCAGTTGCTGGCCCTCGGGAGTGACAATGGCGGTGAACACATCGAACAGCTCCGGGCTGCGCGATGCCGTGATGCTGATGATGTGAACCTGAATGTTCGGATCGTAGCCGAGGATGCGCTTGAAAAAGTTATCGGTCAATTCCACGGAGGGCGCACCCGGCGGCAAGGCGACGGCCGGAGCCTGGGCCGCAGGTGTGCCGTTGGCGGCCAGTGGCGGCTGGGCGCTGAGCGATACGGCAGTCAGTAACACGCTAGCGGCAAGCAACAAAGAGCGCATTCGGTTCTCCTCGAACTTCTTGTTCATCCTATATCAGAAACTGCTAAATCTGGTGGTGCGCGGCAATCGGGAAGCGGCGTCCGATGCCAAAGGCCTTGGTGGAGATGCGAATCCCCGGTGCGGCCTGCTGCCGCTTGTATTCGCTGCGGTCGATGAGACGCAGCACAAAGCGCACGGTGGCCGCGTCGATGCCGGTGTCGTTCACGATCTCATCGGCGGCCTTCATGTTCTCCACGTACTCTTCCAGAATGCGGTCCAGCACCTCGTAGGGCGGCAGCGAATCGCTGTCCATCTGGCCGGGGCGCAGTTCGGCCGAGGGCGGCTTGGTAATGGATGCCTCGGGTATCACCGGGCCGCGCTGGTTCACCCAGCGCGCCAGGCGATAGACCATCGTCTTGGGCACGTCGGAGATGACGGCCAGCCCGCCCACCATGTCTCCGTAGAGCGTGCAGTAGCCTACGGCCACCTCGCTCTTGTTGCCCGTGGTCAGCACCAGCGCGTTGTACTTGTTGGCCACGGCCATCAGCAGAGCGCCGCGCGTGCGGGCCTGCAGGTTCTCCTCGGTCACGTCTTCGGCCAACCCCTGAAAGACCGGAGCCAGGGCCGCGCGGTAACTCTCGAAGATTGGCTTGATGGGCACTACTTCAAAACGGATGCCTAGGTTCCGCGCCAACTCGCGCGCGTCGGTCACGCTGCCATCCGATGAATACTGGCTGGGCATGGCAATGCCGATCACGTTTTCCTTGCCGAGCGCATCGACTGCAACCACCGCGGTCAGCGCCGAGTCGATGCCGCCGCTGAGACCGACGGCAACCTTCGCGAAGCCGCACTTGCGCACGTAATCGCGCGTGCCCAGCACCAGTGCGCCATAGGCCGTCGCCTCCGGACCGCCAAGCGGCTCCCGCGGCTCGCCGCGTAATTCATCAGTGTCAATCAGGAGAAGGTCTTCGTCGAAGGCGCGGCCGCGGGCGATGACCTCGCCCTGCGGATTGACCGCCAGGCTGCACCCGTCGAAGACCAGGCTGTCGTTGCCGCCCACCTGGTTCACCAGCAGCACCGGAATCCGGTAGCGCACGGCAATGGCCTTCAGCATGGCCTCGCGCAGCGCCGGCTTGCCCACGTGGAAGGGCGAAGCGGAGATGTTCAGCAGCACTTCTCCGCCCTGCCGCACGAGGTCTTCCACCGGATCTTCGCCGTAGAGGCGGCGGCTCCAGAACGATTTGTCGTTCCAGGCGTCTTCGCAGATGGTGAGCGCGAACTGCTTTCCCTGGTGCGTAAAGAGGCTCTGCGACTTTGCCGGGACAAACGTGCGCACTTCGTCAAACACGTCGTAGGTGGGCAGCAGACGCTTGGACTGCACAAAGTCGATGCCTCCCTGGCGCAGCGCGGCCGCCGAGTTCATCACTCGTTTGCCGGTCTCGCCGGCCGCCGGAGTGGGCAGACCGGCGACAATCGTGAGGGAGGGAAACTCCGCCGCCAGTTCCTCGAGAATGGCGCGCGCGCGCCCAACGAACGCAGGCAGCTCCACCAGGTCGCGCGGCGGATAGCCGCAAGCGCAAAGCTCCGGGAAGGCCACCAGCGACGCGCCCTGCGACTGCGCCCGGCCGGCGTATTCGCGCATACGAGCCAAGTTGCCGGTGAAATCTCCTACCGTGGGGTTGATCTGGGCTAAAGCGATCTTCACAGCAACAGTGTAAAGCGCGCGGGGGCGGGATGAAAACGGCAAAGCGGTGGAAGACTTCTCGGAACGCGGTTTTCCGCAAAGGAAAAGGCGGCGCCAGGCGCCGCCCTCCCAGGTTGCCGCGATGGCAACGTCAATCGATATACAGCACATCCGTGATCTGTCCGGTCACGTTGACCTGGTACTCACTGGTCAGAGCGGTTCCGCTCGTGTTGTAGAAGTAGAACTCGCCGCCTTCAACGGTATAGACGTCGCCCGTGTTGGTGCACTGCGTAATGCCGGTGGCGTTGCCATTGGCCGTGCTCAAAACGGTGGCGCTCGCCAGACCGCTCTTGACGATCGTCAGACAACTAGTCACGCCGCAATTCCTGGCGCCAACCCAGAAATTCGAGCCAATCTTGCGGAGAATGCGGTTATAGCCCGGGCCGATGGCGATGGTGCTCGGCGTCGAAGTGGTGCTAGCCAGGTTGATCGAGCTGAACCAGCCATCCAGCACCGTGTAACCTCCGGAATCGGTCGAGGTAGTGCCGCTGGAGCCGGCTACATAAAGGATGTTGTTCGTGGTGTCGATGATTCCAGTACGCGCGCCCTTCACCGACCAGATGTTGGTCACCGTGGCGGAAACCACCGTGCCCGAGGTTGTGGTGGAGGGCGAGATGCTCGATGTGTCGATCACGGCCACGGTCGGCGCGCTGGTTCCGCCGCACTCCGGTCCGCAGCTCAGCACATAGGCCTTGGTGCTGTCTGACGAGAAGTACACGGCAGTCGGACGCGAGAGCGTCACGGCGTTGCCCGAACTGTCCTTGAGCGAGAGCTGATACCAGACCGGCACGCCGGTGCTGGCGTCGTTGTTCGTCAGATCCACCCAGTAGGCCAGCGAATCCGTGCTGGTAAACACCATCAGGTGCTTCTCGGCTGTATCCATGCCGAGATACTCGGCGTTGGGCAATTGGACTTGCGTGAGGGTACTGCCGTCCGTTGGGTTAAAACGGACCACGGCGCCCGGATCGCGATAGGTGCCGTTGCTGTAATTGGGCACCGCGGCAAATCCCGACTCATTGTCCGTGGAGGTCACAAAGCTCTGCGTATAACCGCCCAGCGAAACCGTGCCCTTCACCACTTCCTGACTGTTGTTAAAGGAGGAGATGGTGTTGGCGCCACTGTTGTTGACCAGCGTCAGCGTGCCATCCGGCGAGGATTGCATGTATGACGGCAAGGTGCCCACCGCAAAGGTGTAGCTCGTCAGCCGGTTCTGCGTCGCATCCATTACATTGAGAACGCTGCTGTAATAGTTGGTGACGAGTGCGCGGTGCAACAGATGAGTCGTGGGTTTATACGACTCGTTACCGCTGCCGGTGTTGTATTTGGTCTGGCTAGTCGTATCGGAACTGCCACAGCCGGCGGCCAAGGCCGCGCCCAGCAGGGCGAAAACACATAGAACTCGCTTCAAGCAACGCACTCCCAACGAGATTAACTGCCAAGTCTCAGGAATGTCCGATTATAGCACCCGCCCTTGGACGAAATCCGTGGCCGGCTGTGGTAAGGTTCCAGAAAAGCAATGATTTGCAAGATGCAATCATCGGCTCGCCGCCAGAGGCGGGTCAAAGTCTAGAGAAGGAATTGGCATGTCAGTGTTCCTGGAACGGCTAAAGCGAGGTCCGGTGCTGTGCGACGGCGCCATGGGCACGCTGCTCTACGCCAAGGGCGTCTTCATCAACCGCTGTTATGACGAGTTGAATCTCTCGCAGCCCGACATGGTGGGCGGCATCCACGCCGAGTACGTCAAGGCCGGTGCCGAAATCATTGAGACGAACACCTTCGGCGCCAACCACTTCCGCCTGCTGCGCCATGGCTACGAGGGCAAGGTGCGCGAAATCAACCGCTCCGGTGTCCGTCTGGCCCGGCAGGCTGCGGGCAGCGCAGTCCTGGTGGCCGGCAGCGTCGGACCGCTCGGCATACGCATCGAACCGCTGGGCAAAGTCGCCCGCGCGGAGGCCCGCCAGGTCTTCCGCGCCCAAATGGAGGCCATGGCCGAAGAGGGCGTGGACCTCATCCTTTTGGAAACCTTCGGCTACATCGATGAGCTGCACCAGGCGCTGCTGGCTGCGCGCGAAGCCGCGCCCGGCATTCCCGTGGTGGCCGAAGTCACCATCGACGAGGAGGGCAACGCCCTGGATGGCGCCGCGCCGGAAGCCTACGGCAAGCGCATCACCGACTTTGGTGCCGACATGCTGGGCTGCAACTGCTCGGTGGGACCGGCCGCCATGCTGGACACGATCGAGCGCCTCAGTCACATCACTTCCCTGCCGCTGGCCGCGCAGCCCAACGCCGGCATGCCGCGCAGCGTCGAAGGGCGCAACATCTATCTGTGCTCGCCGGAATACATGGCCAGCTACGCGCGCAAGTTCGTGGCCGCCGGAGCCTCTCTGGTGGGCGGCTGCTGCGGCACCACGCCGGAGCACATTCACGCCATGAAGTCGGCGCTGCGCGTCGGCGAAGCCCGCGCCACGTCGTATCACGTTGCCGTGGCCGGCCCCGCCGTGCAACCCGAGGTGAAGCCCCTGGCAGAGCGCAGCGGCCTGGGCCGCAAGCTCGCCACCGGAGAGTTTGTCACAATGGTGGAGATTGTGCCCCCGAAGGGCAGCGATCCAGCCAAGGAACTGAAGGCCGCCAAGTATTTGCGTGGCGTCGGCGTGGATGTGGTGAACGTTCCCGACAGCCCGCGCGCCTCGGCCCGCATGGGCAACCAGGCTCTGTGCACACTCATCGAACGCGAATGCGGCATCGAGACCATCCTGCATTACACCTGCCGCGACCGCAACGTGCTCAGCATCCAGAGCGACCTGCTGGGAGCCAGCGCGCTGGGCCTGCACAACCTCATCTGCATCACCGGCGATCCGCCGAAGCTGGGCAACTATCCCGACGCCACCGCGGTCTTTGACGTGGACGCCATCGGCCTGGTGAACATTGTGCACAACCTGAACCTGGGCGTGGACATCGGAGCCAACCCCATCGGACAGGCGACTGCGTTCGTCATCGGCGTGGGCGCCAACCCCGGCATCAGCGACATCGACGAGGAGGTGCGGCGCTTCGAATACAAATGCGAGGCGGGCGCGCACTATGCCGTCACTCAGCCGGTCTTCGACATGCGCCTGCTGGAGCAGTTCATCCGCCGCGTCGAGCACTGCAAGATTCCCGTGCTGGCCGGCATCTGGCCGCTCACCAGCGTGCGCAACGCGGAGTTCATGCGCAACGAGCTGCGCGTCAGCGTGCCGGACGCGATCATCGAGCGCATGGCCAAGGCCAATCAGACTAGCGAGCAGTCGCGCGCCGAGGGCGTGTTGATCGCCCGTGAAATGCTGATCGAAGCTCGCGGCATGGTGCAGGGCGTGCAGGTCAGCGCACCGCTCGGCAAGTTTGCCGCGGCAGTGGATGTGATCGAGGCACTGGGAGCGCGCTAGACTTTTCCTTCCTTTGCCGAATGCAGAAATAAAAGGACAGGGTGCCCGCGGGCACCCTGTGTTCTGTTTGCAATTCCAGTGTCCGTTCGCGGCGCTTATGCTTCCGGACCTTCGAACTCCGGAGCCAGACTGGCCGGCAACTCGATCAGGATCTCCAGGCCGTGCGGCTCCAGGTTGCGCGCCGTGACTTTTCCCTTGTGAAATTTGACGGCGCCGGCGACGAGCGAAAGTCCCAGTCCCGTGCCTCCGGTACTCACCATCCGGGCGTCATCCACGCGGTAAAAAGCTTCGAAGATCTTAGCTAGTTTTTCGGGAGGAACACCCGGACCATTGTCGCGCACGGTCACGCTGGCAATCCCATTTGAGCAGCTAAGATTGACTTCGATCTTGCCGTTTTGCCCGGAGTAAAAAACCGCATTGCGCAGAACATTTTCGAAGGCGCTGCGCAGCAGGTTGGGCTCGCCAATCACCTTCAGAGAGGGCCATTGCTCCGGCGTGCCGTTCACCTCAACGTTCAATTGGCTGGTCTCAAAGCGCGCATCCTCCACCGCTTCGCCGATCACCTGGTTGAGGCAGAGCGCGGAGGTATTGGGCTTATAGGCTCCGCTTGCCAGCCGCGACACGGTGAGGATGCGCTCGATCATCCCGTTCAGCCGCAGCAGTTCCAGTTCCACGCGGTCCAGCATCTCCTTGCGCTCGTCCTCGTTGCCGCTGGAGGCCATCGACAACGCCACCCGGCCGCGCGCGATGGGCGAGCGTAGATCGTGCGACACGCTCATCAACATGCGGCGGTTGCTTTCCACCAGGTCTCGTATCTCGTTGGCCATGTAATCGAAGTCGCGCACCAGGTCGGTGATTTCGTCGCTGCGCTTGCTGCCCTTCACCCCGGCGCGCGCCTCCAGATTGCCGCCGGCAATGGCGCTGGCGGCATCGCGCAGGCGCAAGACCGGCTGCGTCAGGTACTGGGCCAGACCCGCACAAAGCAACGAGGTCAACAGCGACGTCACCGCGATGATCCATGGCAGAGTGCCTGGCAGGCGCTGCAACAGTGGCGGGCGCAGGAACTCACCCACAAAAATCCAGGGACGACCGTCATGATCGGTGAAGCGCTCCAGGAGATAAAGACCGCGTCGCGTATCGCCGAAATTACCGTCCTTCAACGCGCGCTGAATGCCGCCCATGGCGTCGCCCGGAAGGACGGAACCCGCTATCAGATGCAACTGATCGTCAAAAAGCCAGTAGTTCGCCCGGCGGTCCATGGAGATGCCCTGGATAAATTCGCGCACCCCGTCCGCGCCGCCACGCGAGTAGCGCCATGCGGCAGTGCGGGCCAGCACCGGCAGGGCGCGGCGCTCCGGCTGCACCCACCAGGGGTGATCCGGTCCAAAGCTGGCATGTACCTGGTAGGCCAGAAACAGCATGATGCCGGTCTGGAGGATCCAGAACGGAAGGAAAATCTTCCAGAACAGGCGGCTCTTCATCCCGATACCCGCGTTGAAATCGCGTAGAAGTAGCCAATGCCGCGCACCGGGCGGATACGTTCTTCGCCACCGGGGACGCTGCCCAGCTTCTTGCGCAAGCGGCTGACGTGCACATCCACGCTGCGGTCAAAGGCGCTCAGAGGGCGTCCCAGGGCGGCCTGCGCCAACTCCTCGCGCGTGACCACGGCGCCAGCCCGGCGCAGCAGCAACTCCAGCATGTTGAACTCCGCTCCGGTCAGTTCAACCGGCTGCCCCTCGCAGGTGGCGGTGCGCGACAGCAGGGAGAGACTGATGTCCCCCACGGTCAGCGACTCCTCGCCGGAGCCTTCGCCATGCACCTCCTGCGAGCGCCTCAGAACGGCGCGGATTCGCGCCACCAGCTCGCGCGGATCGAAGGGCTTCGAGACGTAATCGTCGGCGCCAATCTCCAATCCCAGAATGCGGTCCACCGACTCGCCGCGAGCGGTCAAAAGGATCACCGGCGTGCGGCAATGCGTGGCGCGCAGACTCTTCAGCAACTCAAACCCCGACCCGCCGGGCAGCATGACGTCCAGAATCACGACATCGAACTCGCTGCTGCTGGCCGTTGCGAGGCCGGACTGATGATCGTAAACGGCGCGAACTTGGAAGCCTTCATTCTGAAGGAAGCGCTGCAATAACGAAACCAGGCCTTGATCGTCATCAATGATGAGGACTCGGTTCATGTTGTTCATTGTGCCCGCGGGGCTGGCTAAGTTGGGTGAATAAGTGTTACGAATTCGCTTTGACGAGTTCACAGAAGACCCTTTTCCCTGTTTACCACATATTGCAAGTTCAGCAAAAAACATGAACTTGGGGCAGTTCCTTTTGCAGTACCCGCGTCCAAAGAGAGATTCGCCCATCTTGCGAGTTCCTTTGCTCCCGCGTTTACACTTTTTTACCCACAAACAAACCGCCAACAGGTAGGGTGAAAGAGTAACCAGCCGGCAGAATCTTCCTTTATGATTCTTTGCCGGTCCGGATGACAAAGGCGAAACCCGCGAATTACACTTCTCGGGATTCGCAGACAGTAATTAGGCAAGGACGGCAGCCGCGGCCGCTAAGCGGTTTGGCTCCCGGATTCCGGCCATTAGTATGACAGACCAGGCCCGTTTCGAAACTTGCTTTCGAAACCCGATACGTGGCCGGTACAGAAGGACTTCGACACATGGAAGATACCGCTCCTGCTTCCCCCCATACGAACGGCAACCCGTCCCCTCAGAGTTCGCGTTCGTCTGCCAAGAAACTTTTGATTTGGGTCGTTGTCCTGGTGATTGCGGCTGGACTTTTCTGGTGGGTCACCCACTCCAAGAGCTCCTCCTCGGCACAGCAGTCTCGCCTCATAGGCGGACCCTCCGCCGTTACCGTCGCCACGGCGCGGCGTGACAGCATCGGCGTCTATCAGGAAGCCATCGGCACCGTCACCCCGGTGTACACCAGCTCCATCGTCAGCCAGGTAACGGGCATGGTTACGGCCGTCCATTACAAGGAGGGCCAGTTGGTCAAAAAGGGCGAGGACCTGATCGACATTGATGCCCGCTCCTTCGAAGCTACCCTGGCACAGGCGCAAGGCACCCTGGAAAAGGACAAGCAGACCTTGGCGCAGGCCGAGATGGACCTGGAGCGCTATCGTGCCGCCTGGGCGCGCAACGCCATCTCCCGCCAGACCCTGGACGACCAGGAAAAGCTGGTCGCGCAGGATCGCGGCACGGTGCAGGCCGACCAGGGAGCGGTGAACTATGACAAGGTGCAGGTCGGCTACTGTAAAATCCGCGCGCCCTTTGCGGGACGCGTGGGCCTCCGCCTGATCGATCCCGGCAATGTGGTCAGCGCCAATGGCACATCCGCCCTGGCCGTGGTCACCCAGGAGCAGCCCATCACTGTCATCTTCACCATCGCGGAAGATAGTATCGGCACGGTTACTGAAGAATTTCGCAAACAGAAATCGCTGACAGTCGAAGCCTACGACCGCACCGCCCTGAAGAAGATCGCAACCGGCAAACTCCTCACCCTCGACAACCAGATCGATACCACCACCGGCACGGTCAAGCTGCGCGCACAGTTCGACAACAAGGATGGCGCGCTCTTCCCGAACCAGTTCGTCAACGCGCGCCTGCTGGTGAAGACCCTCGACAACGTGGTTCTGGTGCCCACCTCCTCCATTCAGCACAATGGCCAGGTTGCATTCGTCTATGTGATCCAGAACGGCCAGGCCGTGGTGCGCAACGTAAAGACCGGACCCAGTGAGGCCGGACTGACGGTGGTGGAAGGCGTGGAGAATGGCGAAGTGATCGCCAACAGCAGCTTTGAGAAGCTGGCGCCCAACGCCAAGGTCAACGTGGTGGATCCCAATGCGCAGCAGGGCGCCAGCCAGGCAGTCAATCCACAGTCCGGAGCGAAGAGCGGGAGCAGCAAGTGAGTCCTTCACGGCCATTTATTCTGCGTCCGGTAGCCACCTGGCTGCTGATGTTCGCAATTCTGCTGGCCGGCATTGTCGCCTACACGCAATTGCCGGTTTCCGCGTTGCCGCAGGTGGACTACCCCACGATCCAGGTGATCACCTCCTATCCTGGAGCGAGCCCGGACGTGGTGGCCACCACGGTGACGGCCCCTCTGGAGCGGCAGTTTGGCCAGTTGCAGGGCTTGAACCAGATGACCTCGACCAGTTCGGGGACCACCTCGGTCATCGTTCTACAGTTCAACCTGGCGCTGAATATCGACGTGGCGGAGCAGGAAGTCCAGTCGGCTATCAACTCCGCGCAAACCTACCTGCCCAGCGTGCTGCCCACGCCGCCGACGTACAGCAAGACGAACCCCGCCGACGCGCCGATCCTGACCCTGGCCATCACCTCGGACTCCATGCCTCTGTCGCAGGTCGAGGACATGATCGACACCCGCCTGGCGCCGAAGCTCTCACAGTTGGCCGGCGTCGGACTGGTCAGCATCAGCGGCGGGCAGAAGCCCGCGGTGCGCATTCAGGCCAACCCGGCACAGCTTGCCGGCTACGGCCTCACCTTTGAGCAGTTGCGCACGGCGCTCATCAACACCAGCGTCAACGCCGCCAAGGGCAACTTCGACGGTCCCAAGCAGGATTGGCAGATCGACGCCAACGATCAGTTGCAGAACAGCTCCAACTACAACAATCTTGTCGTGGCCTACCGCAACGGCGCGCCCGTCTTCCTGCGGAACGTCGCCCGCATCACCGACGGCGTGGAGAACAACAATCAGGCGGCGTGGGTCAACAACACGCCGGCCGTGGTGCTGAACATTCAGCGCCAGCCCGGCGCCAACACCATTAACGTGGTGAAGGCGATCAAGGCCATTCTGCCGCAGTTGGAAGCCAACCTCCCGGCCGCGATCAAGGTCACGCCGATGACCGACCTCACGGTGCCCATCAAGGCCTCGATCGACGACGTCGAGTTCGAGCTGGGGCTGACCGTGGTGCTGGTCGTGCTGGTCATCTTCCTCTTCCTGCGCAGCCTGCGCGCTACTTTAATTCCTGTCGCTGCCGTGCCCATTTCACTGATCGGCACGCTGGCCGTGATGTACCTGCTGGGCTACAGCCTGGACAACCTCTCGATGATGGCGCTCACCATTGCCACCGGCTTTGTGGTGGATGACGCCATCGTCATGATCGAGAACATCTCGCGCTACATCGAGGAGGGCGAGGCACCGCTCAAGGCCGCGCTCAAAGGCGCCGAACAGATCGGCTTTACGATCATGTCGCTGACCATCTCGCTGATTGCCGTGCTCATCCCCTTGCTCTTCATGGGAGACGTGGTGGGCCGCCTCTTCCGCGAGTTTGCCGTCACCCTGGCGGTCACCATCATTATCTCGGCCATCGTCTCTTTGACCCTGACGCCGATGATGTGCGCCCGCATCCTGCGGCATGAGCCAAAGGAAACACAGGGCCGCCTCTTCCGCTGGTCCGAGGGCGTCTTCGACCGCATGATCGCCTTCTACGGGCGCACCCTGAGGGTGGTACTGCGCCATCAGACGGTGACTCTTCTGATCGCGGCCGCCACCCTGATCCTCACCGTCTTCCTGTACATTGTTGCGCCCAAGGGATTCTTCCCCGTGCAGGACACCGGCGTGATCCAGGGCATTTCGCAGGCGCCGCAGACGATCTCCTATGCAGCCATGGCCGCCAAGCATCAGGAGCTGGCCAAGGTTATCCTGGCCGATCCCGCGGTGGATACCCTGACCTCCTTCATCGGCGCCGACGGCACCAACACCACGCTCAACAGCGGCCGCTTCTCCATTAATCTGAAGCCGCTTGACGACCGCGGCCACGTCTCGGCCTCCGACGTTATCCGCCGCCTGCAAACCAAGCTGCAAAATGTGCAGGGCATCCAGCTCTACATGCAGCCGGTACAGAACATCACGGTGGACGATCGCGTCAGCCGCACCCAGTATCAGTACTCTCTGGAAGATCCCGACCAGGACGAGTTGGATTACTGGACGGCGAAGTTTATCGCGAAGGTAAAGCAGCTTCCGCAGGTGGAAGATGTCGCCACCGATCAGCAGACCGGCGGCCTGGCCGTCTCCCTGATGATCGACCGTGTCACCGCCTCGCGCATGGGCATTGCGCCCTATACCATCGACAACACGCTGTATGACGCCTATGGCCAGCGCCAGATCAGCACCATGTACACGCAGCTCAACCAGTATCACGTGATTCTGGAGGCCGATCCGGCCTTCACCCGCGATCCCAAAAACCTGGGCAGCCTGTACATCCAGTCCAGCGCCTCGTCCGGAACCAGCGGCGCAAGCGCCTCCAGCTCCTATTCCTCCACGGCTTCGGCTTCGGCCGGGTCGAACTCGACGACCGCCTCGGCGGCCTACACACCGTCTTCCGGCGTGCTGACCGCGCCCTCGCGCATCATCTCCAGCACCACCACGTCGAGCACCAGCACCAGCACCACGCCCGCGGGATCGGTGCCTCTGTCGGCCTTCACCAGCCTGCAGAACATCAAGTCGCCGCTCTCCATCAACCGCCAGGGACAGTTCCCGGCCGTCACCGTGTCTTTCAACCTGGCGCCTGGCGCCTCGCTGGGAGACGCCATCACGGCCATCGACAAGGTGGAAAAGGAGCTGCGCAAGGAGAACATGCCGGCCAGCTTGCAGGCGGATTTCCAGGGCACCGCGGCTTCCTTCAAGAATTCGCTGGATAACGAAGCCCTCTTGATTCTGGCCGCCCTGGTCACCGTGTACATTGTGCTGGGCGTACTCTATGAGAGCTTCATTCATCCGGTCACGATTCTCTCCACCCTGCCCTCGGCCGGCGTGGGAGCCTTGCTGGCTCTGATGCTCTTCAAGGAGGATCTCAGCGTGGTGGCCATCATCGGCATCATTCTGCTGATCGGCATCGTAAAGAAGAACGGCATCATGATCGTGGACTTCGCGCTGGAAGGCGAACGCAAACGCGGACTCGATTCGACCGAGGCCATTTACCAGGCCAGCCTGCTGCGCTTCCGCCCCATCATGATGACCACCATGGCGGCGCTGCTCGGCGGATTGCCGCTGGCGCTCGGCACCGGCTTTGGCAGCGAGTTGCGCCGTCCCCTGGGCATTGCCATGGTTGGCGGCCTGCTGCTCAGCCAGGTGCTCACCCTCTACACCACCCCGGTGATCTACATCTTCTTTGACCGTCTGGCGCTGAAGGTGACCGGACGCCGGGCCAGTGGTTCCGTGGATGAGGACGAAGAAAACGGCGGTCCGTCCGCCGCGCCAATGGCGCCGGAGCAGGCATGAACTTCTCCCGCGCCTTCATCAACCGGCCGGTCGCAACCACGTTGTTGACCTTGGCGATCGCCCTGGCGGGCGCCATCGCCTTCACCGTGTTGCCCGTGTCGCCGCTGCCGCAGGTGGACTATCCCACCATCTCGATCGGAGCATCGCTGCCCGGAGCCAGCGCCGAGATCATGGCGGCCTCGGTGGCCACGCCGCTCGAACGCCAGCTCGGCCACATTGCCGGCGTCACCGAAATGACCTCCAGCAGTTCGATGGGCAACACCGCCATCACGCTGCAGTTCGACCTTAGCCGCAATATCGACGGAGCGGCGCGCGACGTGCAGGCGGCCATCAACGCCGCCCGCACCTACCTGCCCGCCAACCTGCCATCGAACCCGACGTACCGCAAGGTGAATCCCGGCGACGCACCCATCATGGTGCTGGCCCTCACCAGCGATGTGTACGACCGCGGCAAGCTGTACGACGAAGCATCCACCATCGTGCAGCAGAAGATCGCGCAGCTCTCCGGCGTGGGCCAGGTGACCACCGGCGGCGGCGCACTGCCCAGCGTGCGCGTGGACGTGGACCCCGGCCAGCTCGCGCACTATGGACTCACCATGTCCACCGTGCAATCCATGCTGAGCCTGCAGAACGCGCACATCGCGCGCGGCCAGCTCGCCAACGGATCGCAGACGGCCGACATCATCACCAACGATCAGATACGTTATGCCGCCGACTACAAGCCGCTGATCGTCAGCTACAAGAATGGCACCGCCGTGCGGCTCAGCGACATCGCCGACGTCACCGACTCGGTGCAGAACCTGCGCTCGGCCGGCTACATGGATGGCAAGCCGTCCATCCCCATCATCATCTTCCGCCAGCCCGGCGCCAACATCATCAAGACCATCCAGACCATCAAGAATGAGTTGCCGTCGATCAAGGCCTCCATCCCGCGCGACATCGAGCTCACGGTCGCCGTGGACCGCGCCACCACCATTCAGGCCTCTCTGAACGACGTCGAGCGCACGCTGCTGATCTCCATTGTCCTGGTGGTTGTGGTGGTCTTCATCTTTCTGCGCAACCCGCGCGCCACGCTGGTGCCGGCCGTGGCCGTCCCCGTCTCGCTGGTGGGCACCTTCGCCGTGATGTACCTGTTCGGCTACAGCCTGGACAACCTCTCGCTGATGGCCCTCACCATCTCCACCGGCTTCGTCGTGGACGACGCCATCGTGGTAATGGAGAACATTGCGCGCCACATCGAAGGCGGCATGAAGCCTTACCACGCCGCGCTGCAGGGCGCCAAGGAGATCGGCTTCACCGTCTTCTCCATCTCCATGTCGCTGATCGCCGTCTTCATCCCGATCATCATGATGGGCGGCATCGTGGGCCGTTTGTTCCGCGAGTTTGCCATTACCTTGTCCACGGCCATCCTGGTCTCCATGGTGATCTCGCTGACCACCACGCCGTGCATGTGCGCTCACCTGCTCAAGGCGCATCAGCCCGCCCAGGGACGCATCGGCCAGGCCAGCGACCGCTTCTTTGATCGCACGCTCGGCGCTTATCGCCGCTCGCTGACCTGGGTGTTGGATAATCCCGCGCTCATGCTCACCGTGCTGCTCCTGGTCATCGCCCTCAACTTCGTGATGATCTACGAAATTCCCAAGGGCTTCTTCCCCGTGCAGGACACCGGCATGATGTTCGGCGGCGTACAGGGCCCGCAGGATGCCTCGTTCCCCGTCATGAAAGACTCCGTGCAGCGGATCGTCAAGGTCATCAAATCGGACCCGGCCGTCAATCACGTTGTGGCCTTCACCGGCGGCCAAGGCTCCACCAACGGCGGCTTCATCTTCATGTCGCTGAAGCCGCTCAATGAGCGCAAGGCCGGAGTCATGCAGATCCTCGGCCGCATGCGGCCCAAGTTGAACGCCCTCCCCGTGGCCTCGGCCTTCATGCAGCCCGGCCAGGACCTGCGCATCGGCGGCCGCGGCGGCAATGCCATGTACCAGTACACGCTGCAGTCGGATAGCTGGTCCGAACTCTCGCAGTGGGGCCCGGTCCTGCTGGCGCAGATGCGCAAGAACCCAATCTTCCAGGACGTAAACATCGACCAGCAGAACGGCGGACTCGATCATTACCTGGAGTTCGACCGCAACTCGGCGGCGCGCCTTGGCATCACCACCTCGGCCTTCGACAACGCCTTGTACAGTGCCTTCGGACAGCAGCAGGTCTCCGTCATCTATTCGCAGTTGAACCAGTACTACGTCGTACTGGAAATCGCGCCCCAGTTCCTGCAAGACCCCAGCGGACTGAAGCACGTGTACATCAATGCGTCTGGAGACGGCCCCACGCCGCTCAGCGCCGTCTCCAAAGGGACCACGCGCAACATTCCTTTGTCGGTGAATCACACCGGCCTGTTCCCTTCGGTGACCATTTCGTTCAACCTCGCGACGGGCGTTGCGCTCAGCGACGCCACGCGCGCGGTGGCCAAGATGCAGGCGGGGCTGAATATGCCGCCCACCGTGCGCGGAGATTTTTCCGGCACCGCGCAGGCCTATCAGACCTCCCTGTCGAGCGAGCCGTACCTGATCCTCACCGCCATCCTCGCGGTGTATATCGTGCTCGGCATTCTGTATGAGAGCTGGATGCACCCGATCACCATCATCTCCACTCTGCCTTCGGCGGGCATTGGAGCCATGCTGGCGTTGATGTTGTTCCACATCGACCTCAACGTCATCTCCATCATCGGCATAGTGCTGCTCATCGGCATCGTGAAGAAGAACGCCATCATGATGATCGACTTCGCGCTCGCTGCCGAACGCAACGAGGGGAAGTCCACGCGCGATGCCATCTTCGAGGCTTGCATGTTGCGCTTCCGCCCCATCCTGATGACCACCATGGCAGCCATCTTCGGCGCCTTGCCGCTGGCCTTCGGCACCGGCATCGGCAGCGAGTTGCGCAAGCCACTGGGCATCACCATCGTCGGCGGCCTCATCATGAGCCAGTTGCTTACCCTTTACACCACCCCGGTCGTGTATCTGTTCCTCGATCGCATCCGCCTGTGGCTGCGCGGCACCAGCCACGATACGCTGCCCGCGGAGAACGGTGGCCTGCCGGAAGGAGCCGCCTGATGCAACTGCCGCCCTTTGCGTTTGAGAGAAAGAGTTCTTCCAGGAAAAATAGTATGAAAACGAATCCGTTCCTGTTGCTGACGGCCACCGCGGCGCTGAGCCTGTCGCTCGGCGCCTGCACCGTCGGTCCCAAGTACCATGCTCCCGCCCCCGCGGCGCCGCCCGAGTACAAAGGCACGCAGACGGCTGCTCCGGCTGCGCCACCCGCAGCGCCGTCCGATCCCACGCGCAACGCCCTCGGCGCCTGGAACGTGGCCGATCCCAAAGATGGTCTACTCAAGGGCAAGTGGTGGGAGATGTACAACGAGCCGGAGCTGAACTCACTCGAAGAGCAGCTCGTGGTCAACAACCAGACCATCCAGGCGTCCATCGAGAGCTACGCCGCCGCCCGCGCCTTGATCCACGAATCGCGCGCCGCGTACTATCCCACGGCCTCCGTGGGCGCCAGTGGCACGCGTTCGCGAGCCTCTTCCAACACCAGCAGCCTCGGTGCGCAGAGCACCCTGCTGGAATTGCCGGCCACCGTGACTTGGGAACCCGATCTGTGGGGCAAGGTGCGCAACGCCGTGCGTCAGGCACAGTACAACGCACAGTTAAGCGCCGCCGACCTGGAGAACATACGCCTCACCGAGCAGGCGTCCCTGGCAACCTACTACTTCGAACTACGCGGGCAGGATGCACAAACCGCCATCCTGCAACAAACGCTCGATGCCGACCTGAAGTCTTTGGATTACGCCAAGGCGCAGTTTGAGACCGGCGTGGGAACCGAAATGGCCATGGTGCAGGCACAGAATACGGTGGACACCGTGCGCTCCTCCCTGATCAACCTCGGACTGGCGCGCGCGCAATACGAGCACGCCATTGCCACCCTGATCGGCAAGCCCGCCTCGGAGTTCTCGCTCCCTGCGCGCGCTCTGCTCCTCACTCCGCCTGCGATTCCCGTTGGCCTGCCTTCCAGTTTGCTGGAGCGCCGTCCGGACATCGCCGCCGCCGAGCGCCAACTGGCCTCAGCCAACGCGCAGATCGGCATTGCCAAGGCCGCCTACTACCCGTCGATCACCTTGTCGGCCACCGCGGGGCTGGAAAGCTCCACCTGGAAGCACCTGCTCGAATGGCCCAGCCGCATCTGGTCCATCGGCCCTTCGGCCTCGGAAACCGTCTTTGATGCCGGCCTGCGCCGCGCCACCATGCAGCAGTACACCGCGGTCTATAACGGTTACCTGGCCACCTACCGCCAGACGGTGCTCACGGCCTTTCAGCAGGTGGAAGACGACCTGGCGGCCTTGCGCATCCTGAGCGAGCAGATCCAGCAGCAGAACCAGGCGGTGGCTTCGGCGCAGCGCGCCTTGGACATGGAACTGGCCCGCTACCAGACCGGCGTCGATCCCTACGTCAACGTCGTCACCGAACAAAACACCCTGCTCAGCGCACAGCAAACGCTGGCCACGCTCCAAATGCAGCGCACCGTTTATTCCGTCGCCTTGATCGAGGCGCTAGGCGGCGGCTGGGAGCGCTCGCAGTTGCCCACTCCCGGGCAGGTCTCCGCCAAACCCGCCGTGCCGGAAGCCATTCAGCAGTAGACGCCTCCGCGGCATGAAAAGAGCGCCGCCCGCGGGCGGCGCTCTTTTCATGCACGCAAAAGCTATTGCCATTGATTGCTGTGCCGCTTCAGCCACCAGCAGGGCGTCATCCACTGGCCGGAGACGTACTGCGGCAGTAGCGCCGAAGCGCAGTTCTGCTGCCCCGTACCCAGATAATCCAGTTCCACCTTGCCGTCTTTCAGCGGCGTGCTCAAGAACTGATCCACCTGCTGCGTCTGTATGCCGCCGCCCCGCGCCAGGCGCACGCGAAACACCACGGCATCCACCACGCAAAGGAGCAGAGACACCGCCAGCAGCATCTGCACGGCAATAAGCAGGATTCTCTGAATGCGTTCCAGTCCCGTCATGTCCTTGTCAGAATAGCCCAAGCGCCCGCGTCACGGCGAAAAGTTTGGGGCGGCCGAAGCCGCCCCGTGGTGTTGAAGTTCACCCTGCTTAGAAGGAGAACGTCGCCGAAAGGTCGAACAGGCGGTTCGCCGTGCCGTTCGAGAACGGTCCACCGGCCGTGTTGCTGGACCGGCCAAAGCGCGAGCTGGTCAGGTCGCCCGAAGGCGAGCCGGCGTTCCAGGTATTGAACAGGTTGCGCGCCATGGCGGCCACCGTCAGGTTGTAGTGCCGCGAAGTGTTGGAAGCAGCAAACATGCTGCCGCCCGGGCCGCGTCCACCGCCCGGAGGCGGGCCGCCAGGGCCGCCGTGTCCACCACCGCCGCCGTGGCTTCCCGGAGGAGGACCGCCGGGGCCCTGCTCTTTGCTATCGTCGGCCTTCCGCAGATCGCGCCCGAAGCCGAAGGTCTTCGAGACCCGCAGGTTCACCGTCACGTTCGCCGGACCGTGGCCGTAGTTCACCGGAATCCGCTTGTCTCCCGTCGCCGGCGCCAGGTTGAAGCAGCCAAACGCCGTGGACACATACTGCGAGCCGCCGCTGGAGCATTGCAGGGCCGTGGCAAACGACGGGCGGTCGTTGTAGAACGAGTCGCCGTTGTTGTCGCTGCCGGTGATGATGTTGAACGGCGCTCCCGAATTTGCAACCACAAACGGGCTCAGCCTTATGTTGTACTTCAAAGACGCCGAGCCACCCAGGAACAGGCGGTTGCGAACGTCATAGGTCGTGCGTCCGTAATCATCGCTCAAGCGCGCCGAGTTCGACGGGTTGCTCGACGAGCCGAAGACGTCCCCATTCGCCCAGCCGGCGGCATAGAAGCCCTGCAGCGAGAATATCTGCGAGACCCTGATCTGCACGTTGGCGATGATCTGGTTCTGCTTGAAGATGCCTTCGCTATAGTACTGGTACACGTTGCCCTGCGCTGCCTGGTAGCCCGTTATGTACGGAGCGTTGGCGTTACGCGCATCAAGCTGGTGCACGCCGCGCGTGTTCAGGTAGGTCACTGAAACCGTGCCGATCTTGCCCAGTTGCCGCTCCACGCTGGTGGCCACCTGCATCGAGTACGGAGTGCGCAGGTTCGGGTTGATCTCGTACCTGCTTGGCGTTCCGGCCAGGTTGCCGGTCGGCACGCAGGCCGAAGAGAGATACGTGTACGGCAGTCCCGTGCTGTCATAGCTGCCCGCCGGGCACTGAATCGTCTGTCCGGCCGCCGAAGTGTAGATCGTCTGCTGCTCCACGCTGCCGTTCATCCGCTGCGCCTGCAATACCAGGTCAGATCCAAAACGATCGTAGAAGATGCCGTAGCCAACTCGCAGCACCGTCTGCGGCGTGCTGTTCTTGCGGCCCAGGCCCCAGGACACACCCACGCGCGGACCAAAATCGCCCTTGTCCTTGATCGCCGACTGCGACTCAAAGCGCATGCCGTAGCTCAGCGTCAGGTTCGGGCGCAGCTTCCAGTCGTCCTCCGCGTACAGGCCCACGTCGGCAAAGCTCAACTTGTAGTTCGGCGAACCGGTCACCAACAGATACTCCGAGGCCAGCCCCTGCGCGTAGGCCCCGAGCGGCGACAGGCAGCTCGCTGAACTTGCTGCGTCGCAGGCCGATCCGTTGCTGTTGATTGTAGTGAAGGTCAATTCACCGTTGAAATTGTCAGTTGAATAGTTCTCGTCCCGCGAAACCCTCAGGCGCCCGCCGAACTTCACAAAATGTTTGCCCACGCTCCACGAGGTGTAGTTCTGCACCTCGTAGTTGTATTCCGTGTCGTGCTCGGTGCCCAGAATGCTGCCGCCGGCGCTGAACTCGCCCATCACGTTGATGGCGGCGATATTGGCCAGGGTGGGGAGCGTATCGGTGTGGTCGCGCAGGAGCTGGAAGCGCGTCTCGTTGATGACGTGCGTCGAAATCACCTGCGTGTCGCTCAACTGTAGCGTGTGCTCCGTCGAGTGATAGTTGTCGCCGCGCGATTGCAGCGTGGTATTGCCAAAGCCCTGGTTTAGCTCATCGGACTTCACATACTGATAGCGCGCGCTCAGCGTGTTGTTGTTGGTCACCTGCCAGTCCAGCCGCGGACTCACCGAGGTGCGCGTCTCCGGCGCCACCAGCGCCGCCGTGTAGGCGTTCTCCGTGTCGTCGGTCGTGGCGTTCACCACCGCCAGATCCTGAATGTTGCGCCGCTCGAGGTTCACGAAGAACGAGGCTTTCTTGTTGATCCCGCCGCCCACGTTTCCGCTGTAGCGTTCGGTGTGGTAGTACGGAACGTCCAGAGGGGCATACGGGTTGCGCGAATTCAACTTCTGGTTGCGCTCGTTGAACATGAGTTGCCCGTGCCAGCTATCCGTACCCGGCTTGGTGAACACTTCCACGCGCCCGAAGCCCGGGCGGTCGTAAGCGGCCGAGAACGGGTTCTGGTTGATGCGTACCTCGCGGATCGCCGACTTCGGCGGCAGTGTTCCGTTGGAAAATCCATCAATGTAAATCTGCCCGCCGTTTGGTCCCGCCGAAGGCCCGGCCAGTGCCAGCAAATCCTGCTCCAGCTCGTCGGGATCGTCCGACAGCGCTTCCAGATCCTTGTCCTTCAAAACCGTGGCGCTGGCGTTGTTGGCCGGATTCACGTCCACTTGCGCGGCTTCGCTCAGTACCGTCACCTGCTCCGTCTTGGCGCCGATGGCAAAGGAGATGTCCAGATGCTGCAACTCGCCGGCGGGAATAATCACGTCCGGCATGGTATAGCGGGCAAATCCTGGCGCCGACGCGTTCACCGTCACCGAACCCGCGGGAACGCCCCGCACCAGGTAGTAACCCTGTTTATCACTCACCGTGGTCTGCGTCTTACCGTCCGGCAAAGTCACCGTCACCGTGGCTCCAACCACCACGGCACCCGCCGGATCCGTCACCTGGCCGCGCAAACCGCTCGACGGCTTTGCCACGGTTGCCACGTTACCCTGCGGCGCTACGGCCTGCCCCGCCAGCGTCCCTGCGACAATCAGCACCGCCAGCAGGCACCACGCGGCACTCTGCAATTTACGAACAGAATTCATTCTTTCTCCTGGAACTCTCCACCCTGCATCGCTACTTTTTTATACGAATTTCACACGCTGCGGCTTACTGGTCTCCGCCCGAAGTGCCCGCCAGCGACCACGGCGTCAGGAAGGACTCCACCCCGCTGCCGTTGCGCGAGGCCGTCAGCAGCGGTTCCACGCCGCTCAAAAGCGTAATGGCCGTCGGCGCCTGACTCGGAGAGCCTTCCGTACTCAAGATCATCACGGCTTCCCCTTTTTTCAGATCGGCGAGCGTCACGGCGTTTAGCCGCGCCATCATCTGGTTGAGGTCTCCGCCCCGCGGACGTGCCGCGGCGGCGCCACTGCCCGCCGGTGCCTCGTCGCCCTTCGGCTGCGCCGGAGCGTCCGCGGCATGGCCTGCGCCAGCGGTTGCGCCGCCCTTCAGACGCGCGGCCAATCCCTGCGCCAACTGCGCTGGCAGCACCTTCATCTGTGAGTCTGCTGTAATACGAATCAGAATCTGCTTTTTCGTCGCCAGGTCCTGCACGGTCACCGTGCTCTGCGCCGCATCCACCCCCGTCAGCAGTCCGGCTACGTTGCGGAAGGTGCCAGCCACAATCTGCTCGGCCTTCACTTCCGACCCATCCTCGTTCTTTTCACCCTTGGCACGGAGCTGATCTCCGGGGTGTATGTCGGCCAGATTGGCCGCAACCGCGTCTTCCCAGTGCACCGAATCCGGCGCGTATCTCTTGTAGGTTGTCTCCTCCGTGACCGTCACCGTCGTGCTCTTGCCGGCAACGCTCAGCACAATGCGGCCCGCGGCGGCGTCCACCTGCTTCACGACGCCGCCCACCCCGCGCCGCTGCCAGTCCAGCAGCTCCTGCTGCTGCGCGTGGGCAATGTCCTGTTGCTTCATCACCGCCACGGCCGTGGCCTGCAAAACCGTATTATCGGCGTTCATGCTGCCCCGGACCAGCACCCGGTCGCCGCTCTGTAAGTCGCTGAGGTGAATCGCCGTGGCGCTTTTAGGATCGCTCTGCCCTGGGGCAAAACGGAAGATGCGGGCGCCGCTCTGCACTTCCACCGCGATCCTCGCCCCCTGGTCGGTGAGCAGGGTCAGGGAGTTCCCCTCAACCTTTTGCACCGCCCCCAACTGTTTCACCACGGCTGTACCGGTTTGCGGCCCCTGTGCCGCTGCAACCCCCAGCAAAAGAAAGAGCAAGAGCACGGCGATACACTGCCGCCGATAGGACTTGTTCATAAAAGAACGCTCCGTACGTTTCCTTCCAACCCAGAATACGCCTATCCTTTGTACATCAGCGCCGGAGCGACAAGTGTTGCTTTTTGTTTCATTCCGTTAACTTTTGCACGCAGGAATTCCTGCTTTTGCTCCGGAATTTTTCCTCCGCGGCGCTTCCGCCAAACCCCGAGGCGCCACGTCCCGGGTATCCGCCTTCTGCCCGTCCGATCTCTATGTACTGCTTTCATTTATGCCCGCTATTAAAATTTTCAATGCGTTAACCTCGCTTTTAAATTGTCGCCGCGCGCGGTTCGCTTTACGCTTATGTGGTCGGCCCCAAACAAGCTTTGTCCACCACCTTTGAGGAGATCCATGTCGAACGAACTACGCAACTTTTTGACGCTCAGCTATGCCGAACTTGAAGAACTGAACTTAAAAGCTAAAGAGCAGCGCAAGAATCGCGTCTCCATTGATGTAATTCGTGAAGAGCGCTTGAAGTACCTGAAGGACGAAACTCGCATCAAGGCCGTGACCGTCCTGTTCAGCGACCTTGAGGGCCGCCTGCACCTTCTGGATTACGACAAGAAGTTCCTGCTCGGCTCCTACGACAACCTCACCTTCGACGGCTCGTCGATCCGCGGCTTTACCGCGCAGCACGAGAGCGATCTGCGCCTGGGGCTCGATTGGTCCGCCTTCTACTGGGTGCCCGCCGACGTCTTCGGCACCGGCAAGGTGATGGTCTTCGGCGAAGTCATCGACAAGGACGGCAAGCCGTACTCGGGCGACATGCGCGGCGTGCTCAAGAGCTACGCCGATGCCCAGTTCAAGGCCAACGGCTACACCCTGAACGCCGCCAATGAAATTGAAGGCTTCCTCTTCAACGGCAAGGACGCCGAGCAGCTCTACTACAAGACCGGCACCTTTGAATATGTGGATGGCGGTGGTTACTACCACTCGCTTCCTGGCGACCCCCTGCGCACCTTCATCGACTCCGCCGCCGAAGTGCAGCGCGCCATGGGCTTCCAGAACGAGAAGGACCACCCCGAGGTGGCGCCCTCGCAGTTTGAGATCAACTACGGCTACGGCGACGTGGTCGCGGCCGCCGACCAGATCCAGCTCTACAAGCTCATCTGCCGCCAGGTGGCCAACAACATGGGCTACACCGCCAGCTTCCTGCCCAAGCCGGTTGTCGGCGTCAACGGCAGTGGCATGCACACCAACGTTTCGGTGAGCAAGGGCGGCAAGAACCTCTTCTGGGATCCGGCTGGCGAAGAAAAGGTCAGCAGCTTTGCCTGGCAGTATGTGGACCGCATCCTCACCGCCGGTCAGGACATCTGCTTGATCCTGAATGCCAGCGTCAACGCCTATCGCCGCCTCGACCCGCACTTTGAAGCCCCGAACCAGGTGAAGGCCTCGGCCGTCGATCGCGGCTCCATGGTCCGCATCCCCATCGGCAACGAGCGCAGCGCCCGCGTCGAAGTCCGCGCCGTCGGCCCCGATGCCAACCCCTACATGGTGCTTTACGCGATCTTCAAGACTGGCCTCGACGGCGAGATCTCCAAGATCGACAACCTGCGCCAGGCCTCACGCTACCTGCCCGACAACATCTACGACGCCATCGATCTCTTCAAGGGCTCTGCCTGGCTGAGCACGATCTTCGGCGAAGATGTCAAGGAGCGCTACGTCGAACTGAAGAAGAACGCGGCTGATCGCTCGCCCCGCCTGCTTGGCAACTTCGTCAAGCCCGGCGAGGTTCAGTTCCACCACGCCGTGTACAACCAGTTCCTCTGGAACAACTTCTAATTGCATGTGGCAACAGCAAAGGCCCCGGTTTTCCGGGGCCTTTTGTCATGCCATAAAACTTTGCAATGCACAAGGAACGGCAACCTTCAGGACTTGTCTCCGCCGTCCTTTTCCGGCTCCGAGGCGTTCTCCGCCAGTTCATCCAGGCCGCTCAGGTAAGCTGCCATCACCACGCCGCAGCCGCGATGGCAGCGCACGCAGACTCTGCTCCCGCAGGGTAGTTTGCCGCGCTTGCGCGGCTGGTCGCGTACCGCTGAAAGAGTGTGGGAGGAATCAGGCCGGAACTTGCTGTCCATGTTTTCAGACTAACGCTTCCCGCCCCATTCGCCTAGCCCGCGCCCACACTCCGGCACGGATTACGCGTCACTCACGCCGCTTGCCGGGCGAATCCGGCGGCAGGATAACCCCTTCGTCTTCGGCGGAAAACCGCTGCCCGCCTTGCTCTTCCGCACCCGGCTGAGCTGCCCCAGGCCGTCCCATCCGGTGCCCAAGCACGGCCCAGAACACAGCTAGCAGCGGCGCCGCCAGCACGACTCCCCAAAAAGGAATTAGGATGCCCAGCACTACCGGCCCCAGAATCGATGCCCACACTGGCACACGATTCTTCCGCCGCATCAACCACGGCTGCAACACCAGGGCGTCCAGCGCTCCAATGGCGGCAAACACTCCCAGAAGGGAGAAATAATTCATCCGCGGAGCGCCGCTGAACAGCATCACCAGCACCGGGCAAAGCAGCGCCAGGGGCGGTCCAAAGTGCGGGATGAACTGCATTAGCCCGAAGACGAATGCCCACAGCAGCGCCCCCGGAACTGCAAGCTGATGAAGCGCATACAGCCACAATGCGCCCACAATCAGGCAGTCATACAACTGCGCGCGCAGCCAGTTGCGCAGGGCTTCAAACGAGAGCGACAGATTTTGTTGAAACTGGATAAACACAATACGAGCCTTCAATAGCGATGTTAAACTGAGGTGTATCCAGACTGGCAAGAGGTTGTTCGATGAAATTTGGGGTGATCATCTTTCCCGGCAGCAATTGCGATCACGACGCCTATTGGGCGTTCAAGGAAGTATGCGGCCAGCCCGCCGCGTTGTTGTGGCACGACTCGCACGACCTTGAGAACAGCGATGTGATCGTGGTTCCCGGAGGCTTTTCCTACGGCGATTATCTACGCACCGGCGCGATTGCACGTTTCTCGCCCATCATGGAGTCTGTGCGCAAGTTCGCCGCCGCGGGAGGCTTGGTCATCGGCATCTGCAACGGCTTCCAGATTCTCTGCGAGGCCAAGCTGCTGCCCGGCGTCCTGCTGCGCAACAAGACCCTCAAGTACATCTGCAAGCCGGTCCACCTGCGCGTGGAAAACACCGATACGCCCTTCACTCACTCGCTCACCAAGGGCGAGGTGCTGGAGATTCCCATCGGCCACGGCGACGGCAATTACTTCTGCGATGACGCCACCCTGTCTCAGCTCAACCGCAACCAGCAGGTCATCTTCCGTTACGCCACGCCCTCGGGAGAAGTCACGCCCGAGGCCAACCCCAACGGCTCGCTTGAGAACATTGCCGGCGTCTGTAACGAAGGCCGCAACGTGCTCGGCATGATGCCCCATCCCGAGCGCGCCAGTGAAGACCTGCTGGGCATGAAGGATGGCTTGAAGATCCTGCAGGCCCTGGCCGGCAGCACCACCAGCATGCGCTAGCACTATGAACCCTCGCCTCCAATCCGGAACGGTGCTCCCCCGTCGGGCGCAAAGCGAATCCGAAATCGCGCGCCGTGACGGTGAACTGCTCCAGATTGTCGATCAGTGGGCCAATGAGGCTTACCAGCGTGGCGGCGCCAACATTCACTGCGGCAAAGGATGCGCGCAATGCTGCGTTGGCGTCTTCGCCATCCACCGCCTGGACGCCCTGCGCCTGCAACGCGGCCTCAATGCACTGGCCGATATCGATCCGGAGCGTGCCCAGCGCGTTCTGCAGCGCGCCGCTGCCTCCCTGGAGCACAACGTCGGCGACTTCCCCGGCGACATGGACACCGGCTTGCTTTATGAAACGCCCGAGGCGCAGGCCCTTTTCGAAGAGTACGCCAACGACGAACCCTGCCCCGCGCTTGATCCCGAGACCCAATCCTGCGACCTCTACGCCTACCGCCCCATGACCTGCCGCGTCTATGGCCCGCCGCTGGATAGCGCAGACGGCATCGGCGTCTGCGAGTTGAACTTCGCCGGCGCCAGCCCGGAAGAGGTCTCTGCCGCCCTGGTCCCTTTGCGCGGGCAGGAACTGGAAGAGGAATTAGTGGCACGTTTGGAGCGCAACTCCGGCTGCGGCAAAACCATCGTCGCCTTCGCCCTGCTCGGCGCATAAATCTCCGCGGCGCCTCAGTCCTCTTTTCCAGACCAAAAGCCGCGCCGCCGAGTTTCTCTCTTACTTCTGGAAGGCCTCGCGGTTTACCAGGTATGGCATCTTCGCGTAGTCGTCTCCCTCCAGCATATCGATCAGCCCTTGCACGCAGCGTCCCGCCATGCCCACGTTGGGATCGGGCGACAGACGCGTGGCAGTGCCGCCGCTGCTGAAGTGATGGTACAAGCGGCAGCGGTCGGCAATGGCCGGCTCGCGCAGCGGTGAATCCTCCGGCAGCGGCTCATGCTCAAAGACATCCAGCGCCGCACCGGCAATCCAGTGCTCGCGCAAGGCCCGCGCCAGCGCCACTTCATCCACCACCGGACCGCGCGCGGTGTTAATCAGGTAGGCCGTCGGCTTCATCTGCCGCAGCCGCGAGGCGTCCAGCAGATGAAAGGTCGGCACCGTGCTTTCGCCCTCGCGCAGCAGCGGAACGTGCAGGCTCACGTAGTCCGCCTCATGCAGGCACTCGTCCAGCGGCGCGTAGCGGATCGTGTTCTTCTCCACCGTCAGCCCTAGCGAGTAACGCAGGTTCATCACCTGCTGAATCGAGGCCACAAATTTGCCGTTCTGAAATCCGGCGTCGAAGCACAGGATGTTCATGTCCAGCCCGGTGCACTTGGAGATCATCGCCTGTCCGATGCGCCCGGTGCCGAGGACGGCAATCGTCTTGCCCGTCACCTCGTCACCCAGAAAGGGCAGAAATGGATGCCAGGCCTCCCAGCGGTTTTCCCGCACCAGGTGCTCGCTGGGCCACAACTTGCGGCTTACCTCCAGCAGGATGGCAAGCGCGAACTCCGCCGTGGCGCTGGTCAGCACATCGGCCGTGTTGGTAAACGGAATCTTGCAGCGGTTGGCGTCGGCGCGGCTGATGTTGTCAAAGCCCACGGCGTACTGCGCTACGCCCTTCAGCGTGCCCTTTCCGGCTTCGAACACCGTGGCGTCCACGCGGTCGCGCAAGGTGGTAATCAGTCCGTCGATTCCCGAGGCTGCCTTCTGCACCAGCAATTCGTGCGGCGGCGCCGCCGGACCGGGATACACTTCCACCTCGTATCCACGTTCCTTCAGCAGTTCAATGGCGGGGCCGATGTTGCAGGTGGCAAAGACACGGTACTTTTTCTGCGACAAACAGTTTTCCTTTCCCCGGGCACACATCCCGAGTCAGACAGCGAAGTGGGCAGCGTAGTACTGGTTGCATAAACGAGGTCTTGAAAGGGCACGGCTTCAGCCGTGCCGTAAGAGCCGCACAAAACCAGGGCTTTAGCCCCGGAGGGGAGGCGTTCTGCTGCCGGAACAGTATTTGTGCAAACACCTCTCGGCTCCCCGCGCAAGGTTCACTCTACCGCTTCAGATTCTTGTGCGCCCACTCTTCCACCCGGTCCAAGGCCTTGCGAATGTTCTCCAGCGAGTTGGCGATCGAGAAGCGCAGGTAGCCCTCGCCATAGGCGCCAAAAGAGGTGCCCGACAGCGCGGCCACGCCCGCCTGCTCCAGCAAGGCATCCGCCAGTGGCTTCGACTGCCAGCCCGTCTCCTTGATGCTGGGGAACATGTAGAAGGCGCCCTTCGGCACCAGGCAGTGGAAGCCGGGGATTGTATTGATGCGCCCGGCAAAGTAGTCGCGGCGGCGGCGGAATTCCTCGCACATCGCCGTCACCGAGGCCTGCGGGCCGCTGATGGCCTCCACGCCCGCCTTCTGCGTAAAGCTCGCCGTGCAGGAGTTCGAATTAGTCATCAGCCGCGCGATCTGCGCCGCCAGGTCCGGACGCATCACGCCGTAGCCCATGCGCCAGCCAGTCATCGCGTAGGTCTTGCTGAAACCGTCCAGCAGGATCACCCGGTCGCGCAGTTCGTCGTAGCTGAACAGAGAGTGGTGCTCGCCCTCGAAGATCAGACGCGAGTAAATCTCATCGCTCAGCACCATGATGTCGCGGCCCTCCAGCAGGCGTGCCACTTCGGCCACGTCTTCGCCGGTCATCATGCCGCCCGTGGGATTCTGCGGCGAGTTCAAAATGATCAGCCGCGTGCGCTCGTTGATCAGCCCGGCCAGTTCTTTCGTATCCAGGCGGAACTCGTTCTCCTCGCGCAGTTGGATGGGAACGGCCTTGGCGCCCAGAAAGTTGATCATCGACTCATAGATCGGGAATCCCGGGTTGGGATAGATAACCTCATCCCCTTCTTGCACAAGCGCCAGCAACGTAAAGAAAATAATTGGCTTGCCGCCGGGAACCACGACGACTTCCTCGGGCGAAACCGTGCAGTTGCGGCTCGTTGCCACATCGTTGGCAATCAACTGCCGCAGCTCCGGCATTCCGGCGCTGGGGCCATAGTGCGTAAAGCCCTGATGCAGGGCATCTACCGCGGCGTCCACAATGTTCGCCGGAGTATCGAAGTCGGGCTCGCCAATCTCCAGGTGGACGATGTCACGGCCCTGAGCTTCCAGCGAGCGCGCGCGCGCAAGAACCTCAAATGCGGTTTCCGTGCCCAGACGCGACATACGCTGGGCCAGGCGTAATTCGGTTTGCAGAGCTTTGCTCATAGCAGACTCCGTGGCGGCCTTCGGGCCGATCACCGTTGGCCGGGGACGGCGTTCGTCCGCCAGCCAAACCGGCTATTTTATCCCCGCTCCGCCCTGGCGCACCACTCCCTGCAAAAGAAAAAGCCTGCTCCTTGAGCAGGCTTTACATTCAATCACTTACGTTTCATTTAGTGCTGGATTTCGCTCTCTTCGCCGGTCTCGGTGCGCAGCACCTTGGCCACGCGATAGGGCTGTCCGCTGTGCGGCTCGTGGAAATGGCGCACCTGGAGTTCGCCGAGCAGGCCCATGGCCAGCATTTGCACGCCGGAAACCAGCATCACCGCGCCAAACACCATCATCGGACCGTGGGCATCCATTACGTTCACGTTGCGGAAGATCTTCTCGGCAACCATCCACAGCGCCACCAGCAACCCGGTACCGATGCCCATCATGCCGATGCCGCCAAAGAAGTGCAGCGGCCGCATCATGTACTTCAGCAGGAAGCGGATCGTAATCAGGTCAAAGAACACACGCACCGTGCGCGAAATGCCGTAATGCGACTTGCCGCCCTCGCGATCGATGTTGACGATGGGCACTTCGCAAATCTTGGCGCCATACCAGGAGGCCAGCGCCGGAATGAAGCGGTGCAGCCCCTCGCCGTACAGCGGAATATCTTCGATCAGGTCGCGCGTATACGCCTTGTAGGTGGTGCCGAAATCGTGCAGATCCACGCCGCTGAACTTGGCCATCAGCCAGTTGGCGCAGCGAGACGGAATGCGGCGCAGCCAGAGGTTATCGATGCGGCGCTCGCGCCAGCCGCTCACGATGTCATAGCCCTCGTTGAGCTTGGCGACAAACTTGGGAATCTCCGCCGGGTCGTGCTGCAGGTCGCCATCCATGGCGATGATGAACTCGCCCTGTGCGTGATCGAAACCAGCGGCCAGCGCCGACGTCTGGCCGAAGTTGCGGCGCAGCTTGACCACCACGACGCGGCTGTCCACCGACGCTATCTGCGCCAGCAGAGAAAATGTGGCATCGCGCGAGCCGTCATCGACGAACACCAGTTCGAAGGGGTCGCCAACCTGCTCCATCACGACCTTCAAGCGGTCATAGAGCTCGGTGACGCTCTCCTGCTCGTTGTGAAAAGGGACAACAATTGAGTACTTAGGCACGTCTGTTATTATACCGCGCTTGCCTAAATGCTTGCACGGGAAGGCTCTCCGGCGCATCTTTTTGTACGTTGCCGATACCTGCGCTCCGGCAAGCAGGATGTGCGCGGCTTGTTTATAATCGCCCTTTAGGTCCATAGGTCCAAGAGCATGGCATTGACGGAAATCATGGAAACTCTCGGCAGCGCGGCGCGGCGCGGCGAATATGCCGGCGCGGAAACCGTGCTGCACTTCGGCTCTCCGGCCGCGGAACTTGCGGCCCTGCGCGAAGCCTGCGCCGTCTTCGATCTCTCCTGGCGCGGCAAGCTGGTGATCAGCGGCGAGGATCGCGTCCGCTGGCTCAACGGCATGGTCACCAATAACACGCGCGACCTGGCCCAGGACTGCGGCAACTACAGCTTTGTGCTCAACCCCCAGGGTCGCATTCAGGCCGACCTGACGGCCTTCCAGCGCGGCGACTTCTACATGATTGAAACCGAAGCTGCCCAGATTCCGTTGCTCAAGGAATTCTTCGACCGCTACATCATCATGGATGACGTGGAAGCCGGCGACCTCGGCGGCCGCCTGACTTCGATTGGCGTCGGCGGCCCGCGGGCAGCATCCGTGCTGGCCAAAGCCGGACTCCTTCCCGGCGAAGCCCGCCCCGGCCAACTGCTGGACGGAAGCTGGAACGGCATGGGCTACACCCTGGTCTGCGATCCCATTGAAGTACGCGGCTGGTTCGAACTGTGGCTCTCGGCGGACAACGTCGCCGCCTTCTGGCAGGCGCTCATCGCCTCCGGAGCCGTGCCCGCCGGTGCGCAGGCCCTCGAGTGGCAGCGCATTCTGCTGGGCCTTCCCCGCGTCGGCGTCGAGATCGGCGCCAAGGTTCTGCCGCAGGAGACCGGGCAGGAGTACGCGCTGCATCACACCAAGGGCTGCTACATCGGCCAGGAGATCGTCGAGCGCATCCACTCCCGCGGACAGGTGCATCGCCTTCTCACCGGGCTTATTCTCGACCTTGCAGCCCCCGCCCCCGGCTGCAAGGTTCTGGCTGGCGGCAAGGAAGCCGGTGAGATTGCCTCCAGCGCGGTGATTCCCGTCGCTGGCCAGGAGCGCACCGTCGCCCTGGCGTACCTGCGCCGCGACACGCTTCAAGATCAGTCTGTAACCGTGGAAGGCTGCGACGCTCGCGTCAGCCCGCTGCCCTTCCGCTTTTAACGCTATTTTCGATATACACGGATTGGACGAACATGGAAAAAGAGAAGAAACCTGATTTCGTTGTCACCGACCGTCGCAAGTTCACCGAAGACGGCGCCCTGCGCCAGGATGCCGCCGCCGAGACCAAGGCTCCCGAGCCCGTTCCCACGCCCGTTCCCGCGCCTCCGCCCGTGGCCGAAGCCACGCCCGCTGCGCCTCCCGCTCCGGAGCCGTTTCCAGCTCCAGCCTCCGTGCCGCAAGCCGAGACCGGCTACAACGCCGACTCGCAGCGCGGCCAGTTCGGCGGCCAGAAGATGGAGTTCATCCACCTGCTCGACATGCTGGTGCAGACGGCGATGATGTATGCCGGAGCCATGGACACCGGCACCGAGCACCGTGTCGATATCGTCGGCCTGCGGCAGATGATCGACCTCGTCGGCGTGCTTGACCAGAAGACCAAGGGCAACCTCACCGAGCAGGAAAAAGGCATCCTGGAAAACACCATCTTCCAACTCCGCATGACCTACATGGAGATCGTCAACATGATTGACAAGCAGGCCATGGAGAACGCCCCGGGAGCGCCAAAAAAGTGAAGCGCGGAACCATCACGGTGCTTGGCAGCGCCACCTCGATGGGCATTCCCACCATTGGCTGCGAGTGCGCCACCTGCCTCTCCACCGACCCGAAGGACCGCCGCTCGCGGCCTTCGGTGATGCTCAACTGGGCGAACCGCTGCATCGTCATCGACACCGGCCCCGACTTCCGCCAGCAGGCCCTGCGCGAGCATGTGCGGCACCTCGACGCCGTGCTCTACACCCACGCCCACGCCGATCACATCCTCGGCCTCGATGACCTGCGTCCCTTGACCTACGATCGCTCCAACAGCGGCACGCGCCTGCCGCTCTACGCTCGCGCCAACACCGCGCGCCATCTGCGCAACGTCTTCCAGTACGTCTTCGACGAGAGCTACAAGTACGGCGGCACGGCCAAGGTTACGCTCAACGAGATTGACGGTCCCTTCGACCTGCTGGACCTGCGCGTGGTGCCCGTTCCCATCCTGCACGGCGACGCCGAGATTTACGGCTACCGCATTGGACGCTTCGCCTACCTCACCGACTTCAGCACCATTCCGGAAGCATCGCTCCCTTTGCTCGCGGGCGTTGAGGTCGTCTTTCTTGACGCGCTGCGTCACACGTTCCATCCCACGCACTCCACGGTCGCCAATTCCCTGCAAGTTGCCGCCCGCATCGGTGCCCGCCAAACATTTTTCACCCACATCGGACACGACCTGCCGCACGCGGCCACCAATCGTTCCCTGCCCCTGGGCGTGGAACTGGCCTGGGACGGTTTGCGCCTCGATGTCGAGTTGGAGGACTAGTGCTGGTCTTCGAGTCGTGGGAGGAGATACCGGCGGACTTCGGTCCAACGGTCATCACCGTTGGCAACTTCGACGGCATTCACCGCGCGCACCAGAGCTTGATCTCGGCCGTAGCCGCGCGCGCCCGCGAACTGAATGCCCGCTCCGTGGTGGTCACCTTCGATCCGCATCCCACGCGCATTCTGCGTCCGCACGGCGGCCCGCCGCTTATCACTCCGCGCCAGGAGAAGCTCAACGTGCTCTCTCTTTGCGGCGTGGATGCCGTGCTGCTGGCGCCCTTCACCCGCGACCTTTCCCTGATGCCGCCCTTTGAATTTGCCGAGGAGCTGCTCGTCACGCGCCTGCACGCCATCGAGGTGCACGAGGGCTTCAACTTCCACTTCGGACACAATGGCGAAGGCACCGTGGAGCGCCTGCACGAGTTCGGACGCAAGCTCGGCTTTGCCGTCGTCGCGCATCCGCCCATGCAGTGGGGAGGCCTGGTCATCAGCAGCAGCAACGTGCGCGCGGAAATTCTCGGCGGCCGCATCGAGGCCGCGCGCCACCTTCTCGGACGCCCCTTCAGCATCGTCTCCTCGCCGGGACGCGGACGCGGCTACGGCACGCGCTACACTGTCCCTACCGTAAACCTGGCGCGCTATGAGGAGCTGATCCCCGGCTTCGGCGTGTACGTCACCGACATGGAGATCAACGGCGAAGTCTTCGAGTCGGTCACCAACGTCGGCAACCGTCCCACCTTCGGCCCGGATTCCTTCGCCATCGAGAGCTACATCCTCAACTTCCACCCGCTCGATCTCTCGTCCGACACGCCCTTGCGCCTCAGCTTCCTGCATCGCCTGCGCGGCGAAGTGCGCTTCCCCTCGGTCGAGGCCTTGAAGGAGCAGATCGGCCGCGACGTCCTGCGCGCCCAGCGTTACTTCCGCATGAGGAACACCCTGCGCAAACACGGCTAGCTCCGAAGCTGTCATCCCGGGCGATTCGTCATTCAGAAAAGTGTGTCATTCCGAGCGGAAAAAGCGTCAGGCTCAGCCGGACGCTTTTGTAGTCGAGGAACCTCTATTCCCGGCAATACTCTCCGGGCAACTCCCCAGAAATGTACCTCACTCCATCGCTTCCAGCGCGCCGCTTTTCCCCGCGCCCATCTGCACCAGCAACGTGGAGAGCAGCACCAGCACAATTCCAGCAATCTGCACCGGGCCCACCATTTCCCCCAACACGGCGGCCGCCACCAGAATGGAAAACACCGGCTCCAGGCAACCGGTCACAATCGCCCGCGTCGCATCCAGATGATGCAGGCCCGCAAAGTAAAATGAGAACGGCAGCAGCGTCGAGGTCACCGAAAAAATCGCCATAAATGTCCACTGCGCGCCGCTGTAATGCGCGGCCACAATCCGCCATGGCGGATTCACAAACAGCCAGCCCGCGCCCGCCGCACCCAAGGCCCAAGCCTGCACTGTCCAGCGGTCGTGCGATTCCATGAGATGGCTGCCGAAGACGTTGTAGAACGCAAAGGCCACTGCCGCCGTCAGCGCCGCCGCCACGCCCAGGTGATCCAGCAACATACTGCCCGGCGCAATCCCCAGCCAGGGAAAGTGCGCGGTGCGTCCCACAACGCCAACCGCCAGCACGCATCCCGCCACGGCCGCCGCCACGCCCGCTATGCGTGCCAGCGTCGGCTTCTGCAGTCCGCGCCCCAGCATCCAAAACAGCACAAACACCGGCGCAAGATATTGCAGGATGATCGCCGTTGCCACGTTCGTTCTCTGAATGGCCAAGTAGTAAAAGAAATTCGATGCCGCAATGCCCAGCGTGCCGAACAGCGTGCAGTCCAGCAATTCGCGCGGCTTCATGCGCAAAGATCCCGCTCCCCGCGCCGCCGCCAGCAGCGGAAACAGCACCAGCACGGCAAACGTGGTGCGGCTCTGCGCCAGCATCAGCGGCGGCACCAGAGGAACCCGCGCGCCCAGCAGCGTCATGCGTCCGGTGAACACCGCGCGCCCCAGTGTGGCCGAAACCGCCCACAGCATGGCTGCCGCGCCAATGTACAAATAGCCGCGCACCGGCGAGGGCTGAAATCCTTCCGCGGTGGAAGAAAAAGACGATGGCTCGCGAACTGCTGCTGTGGGCACCAAGCTCCCTTCTAGCGACGGTTGTCGGTCTGCGGCTCGGGGTGCATGAGCACGCGGAACAGGTCGGGGGCCTCGCGCTTGAACTGAATCTCCAACTCGGTTTGAATATCATGCACCCGCGAGAGCGGCAGATTGTCGGGCAGCGTCAGGTGGCAGGAGAGGAACTTGTGCTGCCGCACCCTTTTCAAGATGATCTCGTGAATGTCTACCACGTCGGGGAATGTCGCCACGATCCGCTGCAAACGCTTCTCCAGCGCCTCGTCATACACGATGGCATCGGTCATCTCAATCGTTGCCGGCTCGCTCTCAATGTGCGTCAGGATGGAATCGATCTCCGGCGCGTGCGCGCGTATGTCGGCCTCCAGGGCCGTCACGCGGTCGTGCGCGGCGATCAGCAGCATGTTCTCGTCGAGTTCCACGTGCAGCTCGGCGTGAATGCGTCCGTCCATCTCCTGCACGCTGATGTCGTGCACCGTCAGATTGTTGCGCAAGGCCGCGGCGCGTATGCGGTCGAAGGTGCTTTCCGCGCCCTCCGCCCGCGGCACGGCCGTCACCAGCACGTCGGAATCGCCCAGCAGCCCGTGTATGCGCTGCGTCACGTCGTTCACCACGCGGTCCGAGGCCTGGAAGGTCAGGTTGCGTCCCATGGCCACCGCGACGTCGCCAAAGTACCGGCTGCCCGCCTTGCGAATGCGCACGCGGTCCACGTCCAGCACGCCCGGCACGTTGCGCACCTGGGCGATCATGCGGTTGCGTATGCCCTTCGGCGCCGCGTCCAGCAGCGCGTCCAAGGTCTCGCGCGCCAGCCGCCAGCTTACCCACACCACAATGCAGGCCACGCCCAGCGCGGAGATCGGATCGGCCTTGGCCAGCCACGGCAGGTGATATTCGCGCCCCGCCCACACAAACGCCAGGCCGGCAATCACCACCGCGCTCGACCAGATGTCCGTGGCAAAGTGCAGCGCGTCGGCCTGCAACGCCTGGCTGGAATATTTCTGCGCCACCTTCTGCAGGGCGCGCGAGCGCCAGTAGTCCATCACAATCGACGTGCTCATCACCAGCACCGCCCAGATCGACGGCTCAATCTCCACCGTGTGGAAGAACAGGCGCTGTACGGCCTCGTACACAATCCACACGCAGGTGATCAGCAGCAAAGAGGTCTCTACGAAGGCCGAAAGATTTTCGATCTTGCCGTGTCCGTACTGGTGGTCGGAATCCGCGGGCAAGTCGCTGACCCGCACCGAGTACATCGTCATCAGCGCCGCCACCAGGTCCAGCGACGAGTGCAGCGCCTCGGACAGAATGCCCAGGCTGCCGGTGAACGCGCCAATCACAAACTTCAGCGTCGTGATGCAGATCGCCACCAGCACGCTGTTGCGCGCCACGCGCTGCTTCTCCGCGCGCATGTTGTCGAACTGGATCGCCGTCCCCGCCATGCAAGAAGATTAAACGGTTCCCGCGCTGTGTGCCAAGCGCGCGCCATGGTCTTTGCCCGCCTCGCGCGCACTGCGCCCACCCGCCGGCTTGTGCTAGCATCAAAAGCGTTCCATTTTGCGATTGGGAGCGCCCTGTGCGCTCCTTTTAGAGTTTGGAGAATTACCCGCGTTGCAAGCATCTGTTGACGGCCATCGCCCCACCATCCTCGTGACAGGAATTTCAGGTAACCTGGGACACCGGCTCCTGCCTCTGCTCCCGGATTTCCGCGTCCTTGGTGTCGATCTGGCCCCGCTCGCCGCTCATCCGGAGATTGAGCTTCATCCCCTGCACCTGGGCCGCGAGGCAAGCTGTGTGGAACTGGTGCGCCTCATGCGCGCCACCGAAGTCGAGATGGTCGTGCACCTGGCCTTTACCGCCAGCCCCGCGCGCGATGTCGAAAATGCCCGCGACACCATGTGGCAAACCAATGTCGCCGGCACGGCGCGCGTCATGGAAGCCATCACCGAAGTCAATCGCCACGGCGGCAACGTCCGCAAATTCATCTTCACCGGCAGCGCTTCCGTTTATGGACCGGAGACCGCGCCGCTCGTTGACGAGGACGCGCCCCTGGCGGCGCACACGCTTCCCTACGCGCTCGATCACGCCGAGGCGGATCACGTCGTGCGCTTCCGCTCGGCCAGCATGGGCCACTGTTCCACTACTTTGTTGCGCGCCCAGGCCTTCGCCGGCGCTGGCGTGGAGAGCTTTCTGCTCGGCGCTCTGCAGGGACGCGCTTACGGCACCGGTCCGCGCGCCGCGCGCTGGCAGCAGAAGGGACGCCTTGTTCCGTACGTGCTGCCCACCGGCCACGAAGCGCTCGAAAAACAAACGCAGTTCGTCCATGTAGAAGATCTTGCGCGCCTCGTGCGCTGGCTGCTCGACCGCCGCGACGATCCGCAGAGCGAGCCCACGGTGCTCAACGTCGCCGCGCCCGGCCAGCCGCTCACCCGCGCGCGCTGCGTGGAGATTGCCAGCACGCGCCTGCGCCGCTGCCTCACCCAAGGACTTTGCGTGCGCCGCATGAACTCCTATTGGAAGAGCGGACTCTCCGCCGTGCCGCCCGAAGCCTTCCCTTACCTCAGCGGCTCCAACACGGTGAGCATCGACCGCCTGCGCACATTGCTCGGCGCGGACTTCTCGCGCATCATCAGGTTCACCAGCGAAGAGGCGTTCGCCGAAAGCATCCAAAGCAATACGCTGGAAGTTCCCGCGCCAGGCGATTCTTCCAACATTCTCTCTCTGCGCTAAGGCAGCTCGAAACAAGTTATTTTTGGCCGAGGTACGGGACTGTCCGGGCACGGATTTGCAGAATGCTGAAATACGCTAATGCTGAAGATGTTTTGTCAGGGCACGGCTTCAGCCGTGCCCTGCAAGCCGCGTAAACACAGGGGCTTCAGCCCCTGAGGCGAGCGGTCCTTCCAGGGAAAAGATGTTTATGCGCTCTCGCGCACGCAGAAAAGGCCGCCCGCGGACGGCCTTCAACATTTCTTACAAACTACTTCTTACCCCAGTAAACTCCGGCCACGCCAAAGGTGTACGGCGTGTAGTTCACCTCGCGATAGCCGCACTGGCGCATCAACTCCAGCATCTGCGGCGGCTGCGGAAACCTGGCTACACTCGCTGGCAGGTAGGCATACGGCCCCTTGGTGCCGGAGATCAAGTTGCCGATCCCGGGCAGCACGCGGCGGAAGTAGAAGCGATAGATCTTGCCCAGCAATCCCTTCGGTTCGCCGAAATCAAGAATCGCCACTTCGCCGTCGGCGGCCAGCACGCGATTGATTTCGCGCAGTCCCGCCTCGTAATTTGCCAGGTTGCGGAAGCCGAACGCCGAAGTCACCAGGTTGAAGCGTCCATCGGCAAACGGCATTTGCAAGGCGTCGGCCTCCACCCATTCAATGGACAGCCCCTTGCTCTTTTCCGCCGCGCGCACCAGCATGGGATGCGCGAAGTCCGCGCCCACCATCTGCGCGCCCTCCGGCCCGGCCTGCCGGTACAGCGCCAGCGTCATGTCGCCCGTGCCGCAGCAAAGGTCCAGCACCGTGGCGTCCTTGCGCCGCACAATCCTCCGGAAGCGGCGCGCCGTGCGCCACCACCAGAAACGGTCGATATTCATGGATAGTACGTGATTCAACAGGTCGTAACGCGGCGCGATGTCGGAGAACATCTTTTGCACGGCCGAGGCCGCCGTGTCCTGGTCCTGCGCGGGTTCAACGCGTGCGCCCACCGCGCCGCCATTCTGTTTCACATCGGTCATAAATGTATTGTAACCACTCTAAGCCTGGGGAAAACTGCGCAACTCGCTCACCGCCTCCAGCACCACCTCGGCGGCCACGTCGGTGGTGTCTTCCACGCGGCCAACCGCGCACGGCAGAATGAAGTGAACCTGGCCGTCCAGCGTCTTTTTGTCCGCACCCAGCCGCCGCGTAATATTGTTGGCCCGCGACTGCACCGGTGGCAATTTGTTATAGGACAACACCAGTTGGATGATGCGCGAAGCCTCCTCCGCGTCGATGCGCTTCGTCCGTTGCGCCATGCGCGTGGCGGCAATCATGCCCCAGGCCACGGCCTCTCCGTGCAGAAATACCTTGTACGAGGTGTCGGCCTCCAGCGCGTGGCCAATGGTGTGTCCGAAGTTCAGTATCTTGCGCACGCCGTGCTCTTCTTCGTCCTCACCCACCACGTCGGCCTTCACCCGCACCGACTCGGCAATCAGCCACTCCAGCGCCTCAATCTTGCGCTCCAGAATCGTGTCTCGCTGGGCTTCCATAAACTCGAAGATCTCCGGGTTGCGGATCACTCCGGTCTTCAGAGACTCGTACAGCCCCGAGCGGTATTCGCGCTCGGGCAGAGAGGTCAGCACCATCGGATCGGCCAGCACCAGTTCCGGCTGCTTGAAGCAGCCCACCAGGTTCTTGCCCACTCGCAGGTTCACGCCCGTCTTGCCGCCCACCGAGGAATCCACCTGCGCCAGGAACGTCGTCGGCACCTGCACAAAGCGGATGCCGCGCATGTAAATGCCGGCCAGAAATCCCGTCACGTCGCCTACAACGCCGCCGCCCAGCGCGATCAGTACCGTGTTGCGGTCGGCGTTCAGCTTCACCAGTTCGCTGGCCAGGCGCTCGACGGTGGACATCGTCTTGTAGCGCTCGCCGTCTTGCATCTCGATCACGTCCACCCGCGCCGGATCGCCCGTAAAAGATTCCAGCAGCGGCATTCCCCAGTGCCGTCGAATCGGCTCCGTGGTGACCACCGCAAAGTGGCGCGCCGTGGGCAGCACCTGGCGTATATGAGCCGCCGCCGAGCGCAGAAGCCCTGCTTCGATCAGTACTTCATACGACTTACTTCGAGTTTGTGTCTGTATACGAATCAAGCAATCATCTTACCAGCCGCACACGGTGGCGTCACCGTGGTGTAGCATGAACTTTGCGTAACCGATCATGAACAGTGCTTATGATTTTGTAGTTGTGGGTGCAGGTGCCGCGGGATTGCGAGCCGCCTTGGAGTTGAGCCGCCACGGCAGCGTGCTCTGCTTGGCCAAGCGGGAGTTGACCGAATCCAATACTTACTATGCCCAGGGCGGAATCGCCGTTTCCCTCGGCGCTGGCGATTCCCCGGAATCGCACTTGCGCGACACGCTCGTTGCAGGTGCCGGATTAGTAAACAAACACACCGCAAATATTCTCGTTACCGAGGGTCCGGAGCGCGTGCGCGAGTTGCTCCAGTGGGGCATCCGCTTCGACCGCGACGAGCACCGCGCGCTGGCCTTCACCCGCGAAGCCGCCCACTCGTGCAGCCGCGTCCTGCACGCCGACGGCGACTCCACCGGCCGCGAAATCCGCCGCGCTCTTTATGAAGTGGCGCGCCACGTTGATAATATTCACTTTTGTGAATATGGATTCTGCCGCGACCTGCTGCTCTTCGCGGGACGCGTCGTCGGCGTTGAGCTATTGCGCGAAAATTCCGTGCAGCGCGTCACCGCGCGCGCCGTGCTGCTGGCCACCGGCGGCGCCGGCATGGTCTTTGCCAACACCACTAATCCCAGCGTTGCCACCGCCGACGGCGTGGCCATGGCCTGGCGCGCTGGAGCCGTTTTGGAGGACATGGAATTCCTCCAGTTCCATCCCACGGCGCTCTACCTGCAAGACGTTCCGCGCTTCCTCATCTCCGAGGCCGTGCGCGGCGAAGGCGCCATACTGCGCAACGCGCGTGGCGAGCGCTTCATGCCCCGCTACCACGAGCTCGCCGAACTGGCGCCGCGCGACGTTGTGGCCCGCGCCATCTACCGCGAGGTTCATCAGGACAACGATCCCAACGCCGCCGTCTATCTCGACGTCACTCACCTCGACGGTGAAAAGTTCCGCCTGCGCTTCCCGCGCATCTACGAGACCTGCAAGCAATACGGACTCGACATCACCCGCCAGCCCATTCCCATCCGCCCCGCCGCGCACTACGCCATGGGCGGCGTGCGCACCGACGAAAACGGACTCACGAGCCTCTCTGGCCTCTATGCCGCCGGAGAGGTGGCCTGCACCGGCGTGCACGGCGCCAATCGCCTGGCCAGCAATTCACTGCTGGAAGGGCTCGTCTTCGGCTACCGCGCCGCGGTCTCCATGGCTGCCGCGCAAGCCCCCAGTGGGGCGCTGTCCGCCGCGCCTCCGGCCTCTAGCGCGCAACTCGGCACCGGCGATGCCGCTCTGCTGCGTCAGCAAGCCCGTCAGTTACTGGAGAGCCGCGTAGGCATCGTGCGCGACGCCGCGGGACTTACCGAGGCTGTTACCAGCCTGGAGCGGATTCTCTCCGAACTGCCGCCGCCCAATTCTCCCGAGGCCGCCGAAGCCCTCAGCACCATCCAGTGCGGACTAGCCATCGCCCGCTCGGCCCTGGCCCGCCAGGAGAGCCGGGGCGGTCACTACCGCAGCGACTTCCCCGCGCACGACGACCTTAACTTTCTCCGTCACTCCGCGCTGAGAGGCGCGCAAATACTATACGAATAAGAGTTTTGCACGGTTGGGCGCGCTTTCTCGTTTGGCGAAATCGCGCCCTGCTGCTATGATCTTCAAGTAACAATCTCCCGCTTGTGGGGCTATAGCTCAGTTGGGAGAGCGCATCGTTCGCAACGATGAGGTCGTCGGTTCGATCCCGACTAGCTCCACCAAATTTTCTCCTTTGCTCGTTGTGGGTAGTCTTTACTATCTTCATAATGTGCAACAGGCAACTCCCCCCATACACTTTCGTGCCTTCCCGTAAAATTAACAGAAACTTATTCTGACTACCCGGGTTATTCTTCCGATAGGTCATGGTCTATCCACGGATTGCTTTCGTCACAAATTTCTGTACCCACTACACAGCCGGCTTCTTCGCGGAGCTGGCGAGCAGAGTCCCCACGGATTTTTACTTCTACTCTGCGGGGGGCGAATGGTATTGGGAACAGCGTTCCGGTGTCGTGCGCCAGAAAGACTTCCACTTTCGTTATCTACCCGGAATCAACCTTGGTCAGACGCGGATTGCCTTCACCCTTCCCTTTCATCTTTTCGCGCACTCCTACGACGTGTACATCAAGTGCATCAACGGCAAGTTCGCGCTGCCACTCACGTATCTGGTCGCGCGTCTGCGGCGCAAGCCTTTCATCCTGCGCACTGGCGTGTGGACTGACCTGAAGACTCCTTCGCAGCGCTTGCTGGCGCCGCTGGTGCGCCACCTCTATCGCAACGCCGACGCCATCGTCACCTACGGCGAGCACGTAAAACGCTATCTCGAATCCAAGGGCGTCCCCTCCGAGCGCATCTTTGTCGCGCCTCACGCGGTGGACAACAGCGCCTACAACCGTACCCTGACGCCGCAAGAGCAGGAGGCTCTGCGCGCCAGGCTTAACCTCCGCCCGGAACAGCGCATAATTCTCTTCCTCGGCCGCCTGGTGGCCAGCAAAGGCTGCATGGATCTGATGCAGGCCTTCGCAGAGCTGCAAGATAAGGATGCCGTCCTTTTGCTGGTCGGCGAAGGCCCCGAGCACGCCCGCATGGAAGACTACGCGCGCCGTAATGGCTTCGACGGCCGAGTGCGCTTTACCGGGTATAAGCGCCCCGAGGAAGTCTTCCACTATTACTCCATCAGCTACGCCATGGTGATTTCTTCCATCACCACCGACGGTGGACGCGAGCCTTGGGCCTTGACCGTGAACGAGGCCTTCAACGCCGGCGTGCCCGTCATCGCCAGCAATGCCGTGGGCGCTGCCGCCGGCGGGCTGGTGCAGGACGGTGTCAACGGCTTCGTCGTTCCCGAGCGCGATCCCGCATCGCTTTGCGCGGCCATGCAGCACCTGCTCGACGATCCCCGCCTGCACAACTCCATGTCCGCCGCCGCCCGCCAGAAAATCGCGCATTGGACGCAGGCTGGCATGGCCGACGCCTTCATGGCCGCCGTGCGCTACGTCTCCCAGCGCTGACCCTCTACCCTTCCCGGCCCTGCGCGTGCATACTGTTCGGCATGGCTACCACTCCGTTTACCACCTCTTATCTGCAAGACGCGCTCTATATGCTGCACAAACACAAGGAGCGCGCCGAAGCCGCCATGGCGCAACTCTCCGAAGAGCAGTTCTTCGTCCAGCTCGATCCGGAGTCGAATTCCATAGCCCTGATCGTGAAGCATCTGGCGGGCAACATGCGCTCGCGCTTTACCGATTTCTTCACCACCGACGGCGAAAAGCCAAACCGCAACCGCGATAGCGAATTCGTCTCGCCGCCCGCCACCCGCGCCGAAGTCATGGCCCTATGGGAGTCGGGCTGGCAGTTGGTCTTCCGCACCCTGGAGCCGCTCACCGAACAGGATCTCGCCCGCACGGTCGTCATATACGGCCAGCCGCATTCGGCGATGCAGGCCATCCACCAGCAGCTTTGCCATTACTGCCTGCACGTCGGCCAAATCATCTTCCTCGCCAAGCACCTGGCCTCGAACCACTGGCAGTCCATCAGCATCCCGCGCAAACACTGAGAACGAGTTGTGCCCCAGGTTCGCTCGGTTGTGCCCCAGGTTCGCGAGCGCAGCGAGCTAACCTGGGAATCTTTCACAAGTTTGTGCCCCAGGTTCACCGCCCGTCTTTGGCGGTTAACCTGGGAACCCGCGAACAATACAGAAGCCCGCCGCATATGCGACGGGCTTCTGTATTTCCGTTGAGACGTTTTATTCGTCGCTCTGCGACAGCTTGCTGATCACGCCCATATCTTCCAGCGTAGTCACGTCGCCCTTCACTTCGCCGTTCGTCGCCAGCTCGCGCAGCAAACGTCGCATGATCTTGCCCGAGCGCGTCTTCGGCAACTGGTCGGTAAAGCGAATGTCGTCCGGCTTGGCCATGGCGCCGATCTCCTTGGCCACCCAGGCGCGCAGCTCCTCCTTCAATTCCTTGGAGGCCACGTGCCCGCTCTCCAGCGTCACAAACGCCGCCACCGCCTGTCCCTTGATCTCATCGGGACGGCCCACCACAGCGGCCTCGGCCACCTTGATGTGCGCCACCAGCGCCGACTCGATCTCCATCGTCGAGAGCCGGTGTCCGCTCACGTTCAGCACGTCGTCCACCCGGCCCATCACCCAGATGTAGCCGTCCTTGTCGATGCGTGCGCCGTCGCCCGTGAAGTACACGCCCGGAATATCCGACCAGTACTGCTTCACGTAGCGCTGCGGATCGCCGTAGATCGTCCTGGCCATCGAGGGCCACGGCTTCTTCACCACAAGATATCCGCCCGAGCCCAGCGGAACCTTCTCGCCGCTGCGGTCCACCACCTCGGCGAGGATGCCCGGGAAGGGCTTGGTCGCCGAGCCTGGCTTCGTGGCGATCGCCCCCGGCAGCGGCGTAATCATGATCGCGCCCGTCTCCGTCTGCCACCACGTATCCACAATCGGGCAGCGTTCCTTGCCAATCACCTCGCGGTACCACATCCACGCCTCGGGATTGATCGGCTCGCCCACCGAACCCAGCAACCGCAGGCTGCTCAGGTCGTGCCGGTTCGGATACTCGTTGCCCCACTTGATGAACGTGCGGATCGCCGTCGGCGCCGTGTAGAACACCGTTACCTTGTACTTTTCAATCAGCGCCCAGAAGCGATCCAGGTCCGGAAAGTTTGGCGCGCCCTCGTACATCAGGCAGGTCGCGCCGTTCTGTAAGGGGCCATACACCAGGTAGCTGTGCCCGGTAACCCAGCCGATGTCGGCCGTGCACCAGTAAACGTCTTCTTCTTTTAAATCGAACACCCACTTCGACGTCAGGTAGGTGCCCACCGAGTAGCCGCCCGTAGTGTGCACAATGCCCTTCGGCTTGCCCGTCGAGCCAGACGTGTACAGGATGTACAAAGGATCTTCACTGTCCAGCGGCTCCGCCGGACACGACGGCGCGGCCTGGGCCATCAGCTCGTGCCACCAGTGGTCGCGCCCCGCCTGCATCGTCACCGCGGAGCCCGTGCGCTGGTACACCACCACGCTCTTCACCGAGGGGCAGCTTTCCAGTGCCTCATCCACAATGGCCTTCAGCGGAAACTGCGCGCCGCGACGCCACGAAGCATCCTGCGTCACCACCACCGACGACTGCTGATCGTTCACCCGGTCCACAATCGCGTTGGCCGAAAAGCCGCCGAAGATCACCGAGTGCACGGCGCCAATGCGCGCGCAGGCCAGCATGGCCACCGCCAATTCCGGAACCATGCCCATGTACAAGGCCACGCGGTCGCCCTTCTGCACGCCCAGGCCCTTCAGCGCGTTGGCAAACTTTTCCACCTCGGCCAGCAACTGCGCATAGGTCAGCGTGCGCGTGTCGCCCGGCTCGCCCTCCCACAGAAAGGCAATCTTGTCGCGCCGCGCTCCGGCCGCGTGACGATCCAGGCAGTTGTAGCTCAGGTTGATTTTGCCGCCCACAAACCACTTGGCCCATGGAGCATCCCACTCCAGCACCTTCGTCCACGGCTCGAACCAGTGCAGTTCCTTGGCGATCCGGCCCCAGAAGCCTTCAGGATCGTTGGCCGCTTCGGCGTAAATTTTTTCGTATTCTTCCAGGCTCTTGATGTGAGCCTTGGCGCTGAACTCCGCGGGGGGAGCAAAGACGCGGTTCTCCTGCAATACCGAGTCGATGTTGACGTTCAACGTGTCGTTGCCCATGCGTGTTACTTCCTCCATGCAATGCGGGACCAGTCCCGCAAACGGTGATTCCATGCGGCGAAGGAGCGTCCGTGCCCCTCCGCCGCCAGTACTGAGAAAAGTGAGTTTACTGTTCCAGGGTGGAGATGTCGCCGATCTCCTGCCCTGTTTCCTTGGCCTTCAGGTAACGCCGCATGATCTTGCCCGAGCGCGTCTTCGGCAGGGCCGTCACAAACTCCAGGTGAGACGGAGTGGCAATCGGCCCCAGCTCGCGCCGCACGTGTTCGATCAAGGCCGCCGACAGCGCGTCGCTCGGGTTGTGCCCCGAGCGCAGCAGCACGAACACCTTGATCACCTCGCCGCGCAACTGGTCGGGAATGCCGATGGCCGCCGCTTCGCCTACCGCCGGATGCGACACCAGCGCCGACTCCACCTCGGCCGTGCCGATGCGGTGCCCCGCAACGTTCAGCACGTCGTCCGCCCGCCCCAGCACCGCAATGTAACCGTGCTCGTCCTTGATGGCCACGTCGCCCGTGACGTACGCGCCCTCGATTTGCTGCCAGTCGCGCTCGTAGCGCGCCGCATCGCCCCAGGCCGTGCGCATCATGTGCGGGAACGGACCGCGCAGCACCAGCCGCCCGCGCTCGTTCACTCCCACCGGCTTGCCGTCCGCGTCCACCACGTCGGCCACCACTCCCGCCAGCGGAATGCCCGCCTTGCCCGTGCGGTACGGCATGGTCACCGGCGTGCCCAACGTGGGAGCGGCCAGCTCCGTCTGCCACCAGTTGTCCACCACGTAGCCCCACTTGCCGTCGCCCGCAAGATACGTCTGCGCCCAGTGCCACGCCTCGGGATTCAAAGGCTCTCCGGCGCAGGCAATCACCCGCAGAGACGTCAGGTCGTGCGCCGAAGGCAACTCTTCGCCGTAGCGCATGAACATGCGGATCGCCGTCGGCGCCGTGAACATCTTCGTCACTCCGTAGCGCTCCACAATCTTCCACGCCACGCCGGGGTCCGGCCAGTCGATGGCGCCTTCGCGGAACAGGGTCGTCACCCCCGCGCACAGCGGCGCATACACAATGTAGCTGTTGCCCACCACCCAGCCGATGTCCGAGGTGCACCAGAACAGGTCGCGCGGATTCACGTCGAAGAACGTCCGCAGGTGGTAGGTCGTTCCCACCATGTAGCCGCCGTGCACATGCACCACGCCCTTCGGCCTTCCCGTCGTGCCGCTTGTATAGAGGATGAACAAGGGATCTTCCGCGTCCATCTCCTGCGCCGGACACTCCGAGGAAAATTTCAGCAGTTCGAAGTAGTTCACCTCGCGCGCGCTCTTCGGCTCGTACTTCTCCGTCCCGCGCGGCACCACCACCACATGCTGCACGCACTCCAGCCCGTCGATGGCCTCATCCACAATCGGTTTCAGCGGTACCGGCTTGCCGCGGCGCACGCCGGACTCTCCGGCGATCACCACCTTGGCTTCGGCATCGGTAATGCGGTCGCGCAGCGCCGTGTGTCCCAGGCCGGCATACACCACCGAATGAATCGCCCCCACCCTGGCGCAGGCCAGCATACTGACCACGCCCTCGATGGTCAGCGGCATGTAGATCACCACCCGGTCGCCTTTGCCCACGCCCAGCGAGCGCAGTCCATTGGCAAAGCGGCACACCATGCGGTAGAGCTGCCCGTAGGTCACCACCCGCTCCGAGCCGTCCTCGCCCAGCCAGATGTAGGCCACGCGATTGAAGCGGTCGCTCTTCGCGTGCCGGTCCAGCGCGTTCAGCGTGATGTTCGTCTTGCCGCCGACGAACCACTTGTGATGCACGCCGTCCCACTCGCGCACCTTGTCCCACTTGCGGGTCCAGGTAAAGTTCGCCGCCTCGGCCGCCCAGAATGCATCCGGATCGGCGATCGAGCGCTCGTACTCCGCCATGTAGTCTTTAACGCCGGCCTCGCGCTGCACAATCGCCGGCGAGTCATAATGGAAGGTCGGAGAGATCAACTCCGGTGTAGTGCTCATGAATCTTCCCCCTGCAAATATTCCTGTCACTGCAGCAAGCTGTCTGACGTGTTTCCCCGTACATATGCCGTGTGTCCCCGCACACTTCACCCGATCCGTTTGAATCGTCATCCACGCGGACTCGGGTGATGGTGCCGGGCATCATATCAAATCCGCGGCGGAGTAAGGTTGTGAATTCCTTCTCCCCGCCGCATTTGTCTGGAAACGATTAGTGGGCCACCGCTTTTTCCGATCCAAGTCCGGTGTTCGCCCTCACTTCCAGTTCCTCAAAACGTTGCACCGCGTGCGGATCGACCGTGCCCAGGAACGTTCCCAGCAGCGCCCCGATAAAGCCGATAGGCACACTGAGCAGCCCCGGATTTTCCAGCGGGAACAGCGGCGCCATCTGAATCGGATGCCGTGCCGCGCCCACCACCGACGGTGGATCGATGCCCATCACGCTCGGCCCGATCAGGATCAGCACAATCGACCCCACCAGTCCAAAGGCCAGTCCCATCACGGCTCCGGCGGTGTTAAAGCGCTTCCAGTAGATCGACAGCACGATCACCGGCAGGTTGGCCGATGCCGCCACGGCAAAGGCCAGCGCCACCAGGAACGCCACGTTCGCCGTTGGCCCCAGCAAGATGGCAATGCCGATGGCCACCAGTCCCACCACGAAGGCAGCAAGGCGAGCCACCAGGCGTTCTTCACCCGGCTTGCGCTCCTTGCCGTTGTGAATCACGTTCGTCCAGAAGTCGTGCGCGAACGACGTGGATGCGGAAATCGTCAGTCCCGCCACCACCGCCAGAATCGTGGCAAAGGCGATGGCGCAGATGAAGGCGAAGAACACGTCGCCGGCGATGGCTTTGGCCAGCAGCGGCGCGCTCATGTTGTTGCCGCCATTCTTGGCAATGTAGTCGCGTCCCACAATCGTCGCCGCCCCAAAGCCCAGGAACGTCGTCAGAATGTAGAACGTGCCGATGATCACCATGGCCCACACCACCGAGAAGCGCGCCGTCTTGGCGTCGGGCACGGTGTAGAAGCGAACCAGGATGTGCGGCAGTCCGGCGGTGCCGAAGATCAGGGCCACGCCCAGCGAGATCAGCTCCAGAGGCCCGTACGGCAGCTTGAAACGCAGCCCCGGCGTCATGAAGTCCTTCACCACCGTTTTGCCGTCCGGCGTGTGATAGGTCACGTTCGACACCGCGGTAAAGAACTCATAGAAACTGAAGTGGAAGTGCGCCATCACCAGGATGCTCAGCAGAATGGTGCCCGCCATCAGCAGCACGGCCTTGATGATCTGCACCCAGGTGGTGGCCAGCATGCCGCCGAACACCACATAGATGATCATCAATATGCCCACGCCCGTCACCGCCGTGTGGAAGCTCACGCCGCTGCCCTTCAGCAGCAGTGCCACCAGCGAACCCGCGCCGATCATCTGCGCGATCATGTAAAACGTGCTCACCACCAGCGTGCTCAGCGAGGCCATGGCCCGCACCGGCCGCGGATTCATGCGGTAGGCCAGCACGTCCGCCATGGTGTACTTGCCCGCGTTGCGCAAAGGCTCGGCCACCACCAGCAGCACTGTCAGGTAGGCCACCAGCCAGCCCACCGAGTACATGAAGCCGTCATAGCCAAAGAATGCAATGAGGCCGGCAATACCCAGAAACGAAGCCGCGCTCATGTAGTCGCCCGCCACCGCCACGCCGTTCTGCCACGCGGTAATCGAGCGCCCCGCGGCAAAAAAGCTCGCCGAGCTCTTCGAACGGCCCGACGCCCAGGCCGTAATGCCCAGGGTGATGGCGATGAACGTCAAAAAGAGAGTCAGTGTCATGTCAAAGTGCATGGCTTACAAGCCCTCCTTGCCGTCTTGCCGGTCGTCGTAGCCTTCTTTTTTCAAGGTGTCCAGAATATGCGCGCCGTACTTGTCGAACTTTCTGGCCGCACCCACGTAAGCGAAGGCGATAATCCAGGCCATGAAGAACTGCGACAGCGCAAACAGGTAGGCGATGTTCACCGGCCCCCATACCTTGCGGCTCATCAGCGCCGGAGCATAGCCCACCAGGACCGGCAGTAGAAAGTAATAGACGACGAAGAACACCGTCGCCGGAAGCACAAATTCCTTCTTCGCCAGGATCAGCAGGCGAAACTCATCCATCTCCTGCACGCGATCCCACTTGGTTTTTCCCGGCTGGACCTTGTTTGGAGCCGGATTCAGCGTTGCCATTGCCATTTCCTCCTCGGTGAGGCGGGACCGCGGCCCCGCAAATGATGCCGGTAAGATTGGTTGCCGGTGCGCCTGGAGACCCTTTAGGAATGGAATGGAGCCGCCTCAGAATCGACCCGAATGCCGTTCTTTAGTGACGTTGAAAGTTGTTGACTAAGTGATTGTTCTTAAGCCGCTTGCGAGCCCCCACGGCTCTTGCGGCACTCTCTCGAGGTGCTCAGCGCCCCGCTCCGCCCGTCCTAAATGAAACAAGGAAAAGGCAAGTAACACTCCCTGCGCTGGAGCATGGGGCGGAACTATATGTGAATTAAGATCGGCTTGCAAGCAGAAAATAAAAAACGGGGCGGCCGCGCTAGTGGGGTAGGTATTGGTGGAAGCTCGAAGCCAATGCGCCCGGCCTAATCGCCGGAAGGAGATCGCAAGATGGGTGGTGGTGGTGGACTTGCAATCCCCGGCACGCATCGCGCTGAACTCCTGACCTGCGCGGCTCGCCCCTGATTCAGTTAGTAGAAATTTTGCTGGAACCTTGAGGCGTAGTCTGTAATGATGGTCACGGGCAGAACGTGATATAAGTCACATAACGATCATTCCCGAACGCCGGTAGCGTCACAAGCGCGTCCCGGCGGCGGGCGGCAAGCCACCGGCCGGCAAGTGATCGGGGAGGTTGCTTTGGGATCACCCTACGGATTGGAACTCGTTGAGAACTGCCTGATTTGTAAGCTCCGTACGGAGAACTTTTTCTGCGGTCTCCCGCAAGGCTCGCTCGAGGCCTTCGAGCACATCAAGTTCACCGCCGCCTATCCCGCCGGAGCCGTGCTCTTCGTCGAGGGCCAGGCGCCCCGCGGCATTTACATGCTCTGCAAGGGACGCATCAAGCTCTCCACCACCTCCAGCGACGGCAAAACGCTCATTCTCAAGATCGTTCAGCCCGGCGAGGTGCTCGGTCTGCACGCCACCGTCTCCAACACACCCTACGAAATCACCGCGGAAACCGGGCAGCCCTGCCAGTTGAACTTCATCAAACGCGATGACTTCCTGCGCTTCCTGCAAACGCACGGCGACGCCTGCCTCAAGGCCGCCCAGCATCTTAGCCGTGATTGCCAGTCCGCCTACCAGCAGATACGCTCCCTCGGCCTCTCGCACTCCGCCCCGGAGCGCCTCGCGCGCCTCCTTCTTGAATGGTCCAATGGCGAGTCGGCGGATGAAGCCGGAATGCGCGTCAAGGTAGCTCTCACCCACGAGGAGATCGCGCAAATCATCGGCACCTCGCGTGAGACCGTCACCCGTACCCTGGCTGACTTCCGCAAAAAGCAGATTGCCGTGCTCAAAGGTTCGACCCTGATGATCCGCAACAAGCCGGCCCTGGAGCGCCTGGTTGGCGCTTAGTTTATTCGCGCTTCTGCGCCACACACTCTGAACCGCAAAACTAGATCGACTGATCTAGATAACGATGCATTTTGCATCACCGCCTGAAGAATTCCTATTTTGGGAATTCTTTTTTGCTGCATTCTTTATCGCCTCTCACCAAAGCACCCTGCTTATTTCTGCAACAATTCACGCTTTTTTTCACTCCGCTGTTGCGCTTCGCATCGGATAGCACCGGTCACCCGTCCGCGCAACACGTATCCGCGTGATTTTCGTCACAGCGATTGCGCAGCCCCCGGTACATTGTGATGGCGCACGTGATCTGTAATTTCCTCACGTAGCAGCTTTCCTCATGGCCGTTTTCATATGGACCGTTGAGGACGTCCGGAGTCGCAGACTTCGGCGTATGGACTGAGGGTGCAACCCACTTGGGACGCCCGCTGAACGCTCAGGCAGTCAAGGAAGAGCAAGTCCGCCAGCAAGCAGGGCGGAGAAAGTGCAATGTGGGAAGCCCGGTGAGTTCTGGCCGGAGCCACAGCACGCTCGACCACAGCGGCGCGCACCGCTGGCCTGCGTTAGGCAACGTTCTTTTTTGTTGCCGGCTCTGCTCCTGGACTCTCCGCAGTACTCCTGCACATTTGTATCGAATCCGACTGACATGCAATGCCAGCCGTTAGCGGTGTGGAGACTCTATGAGCAAGGCAATTCTGTACGATGCCACGATGTGCATCGGCTGTAAGCAATGCGAAGACGCATGTGCGAAACAGAATCAGCTTCCCTACGACGACAAGGTCGCGGCGGAGACCGTCCAGTCCGATCACAAATACACCGTCGTTCTCACCAGGAACGACAAATTCATGCGCCGTCTGTGCCAGCACTGCGAGCATCCGGCCTGCGTCTCGGTCTGTCCGGTCGGCGCCTTCCAAAAGACGCCCGAGGGTCCGGTCGTATACGACGTCAAGAAGTGCATCGGCTGCCGTTACTGCATGTTGGCCTGTGCCTTCTCGGTGCCGAAGTACGAATGGCAGAAGCTGAATCCGCGCGTCCGCAAATGCATCATGTGCCCCGACCGCATTGCCAAGGGTCAGCCCACGGCCTGTGCCGAAGCCTGCCCCACCGGCGCCACCAAGTTCGGCGAGCGCGAGGATCTGGTCCGCGAAGCGCAAGACCGCATCCGCCAGAACCCCGGAAATTACATTGATCACATTTACGGCCTCAACGAAGTGGGCGGCACTGGCGTGCTGATGCTCTCTTCCGTGCCCTTCGAGCCGTTCGGCCTGCCCAAGCTGGACCGTATCGGTGAAACGCCTCTTCCCGAATACACCGGCCGCGTCATGAAGCTGATGCCGGACTTCATTCCCCTCTGGGGCCTGATCCTCGGCGGAGTGTACTGGGTCAGCAACCGCCGCGAGGAAGTGGCGGAAGTCGAAGCCGAAGAGCGCGCGCAGCGAGGGGGTAAGTAATGAAAATCTTCAATATGAACATCAAAGTGACGTTCTGGAGAATCCTGTTCGTCATCATCATGGTTCTCGGCATTTACTCTACTTACGTCCGCTATCTAAAAGGTCTGGGCGCGGTTTCCGCCATGACCGATCAATTCCCCTGGGGACTCTGGATTGCCTTCGACTGCCTGTGCGGCATCATGCTGGCCGGCGGCGCATTCTGTATCACCGGCGCGGTGTATATCTTCCATGTCGAGCGCCTGCACTCCATCGTCAAGCCCACGGTTCTTACCGCATTCCTCGGCTACGTGCTGTTCATCGTCGGCCTGCTCTTCGACCTTGGCCGTCCCTGGTACATCTGGCACATGATCATCTACCAGAACCTGCACTCGGTGATGTTCGAGGTCGGCATGTGCGTGATGACCTACACCACCGTGCTCTTTCTGGAATTCCTTCCCAACGTGCTGGAGCGCTTCCACATCAACTGGGCCATCAAGGTGGTCAAGTTCATCTATCCCGTGCTCATCGTGCTCGGCATCCTGCTCTCCACCTTGCACCAGAGTTCGCTCGGTTCGCTCTTCCTGATCGTGCCCGAGAAGATGCATCCCTTCTGGGCCACTCCGGCCACGCCGTTCTTCTTCTTCCTGTCGGCCATCGCCTGCGGCATCGCCATGACCATCTTCGAATCCACCATCAGTTCGCGCGCCTTCGGCCGCGGCCTGGAGCGTTCGGTGCTGGTCGAATTGGGTGGCGCCCTGTATATCATCGTCATGGTCATTGCCCTGCTGCGCTTGCAGGACTACGTGCACCGCGGCGTTTTCATGAGCATCTTCCATCCCAGCTACGAGGCCTATTTCCTCTGGGCGGAACTGGTCCTGTGCTTTGTGATTCCGCTCGTCATGCTCAGCTTCAAGAAAGTCCGCACCAACCCGAACCTGCTGTATATCGCCGCGCTCTCCACGATTCTTGGCTTTGTCACCAATCGCGTGAACGTGGCCCTTACCAGCATGGAAGCCTGGGTTGGCTACCACTACATGCCCAAGTGGACGGAAGTCTCCATCACCATCATGATCTGTGCCATGGGCTTCTTCTGCTTCTCGCTGGCGGTGAACTACCTGCCGATCTTCGAGGAAGAGCACAAGCACGCTTCCGCGCCGCTGGATCCCGCCGCCCGTATCGGCGACGTTCCGCAGCCTGAGCTGGTCCACTAAGCAACCTCCGGTGGGAGTCCGCCCCGTTTGCGGGCTCCCTGCCGGCTGGATATCTCTGTGTTTATCCAACTGCAATCCCGAGTCAAGCACGTCAGCACCAAGCTGCTAGTTGTGTTGCTGGTGTGCCTGGCATGTGGCGCCGCGCTGCTCGGCTTCATCAACATCCGCATGCACCGCAAGAATCTCGAGGACACCTCGCTGCAGCAGGGCATCGAGATCAGCGACTTCGTCCGCGACACCACCTATCGCTCCATGATGGCCAATGACCGTCATGGCCTCGGCGTGGCCATCCAGTCCATCGGCAATCATCAGCAGATCGAGCACGTCCGCATCATCAATCACACTGGCCGCGTGGCCTTCTCCAGCGACCCCGGCGAAAACGGCACGGCGCTCAGCTTACACAGCACGGAGTGCCAGGAGTGCCATCACGACGGTGCCCGCCCCGACGCCGCCAAACGCTTCCGCATCTTCCAGTCTCCCGCGCAGAATGGGACCAGCGCGCACCGCGTGCTCGGCGTCATCACCCCCATCCTCAATCGCCCCGAGTGCGCTGACGCCGAATGCCACGCGCACCCAGCCAGTCAGCGTGTCCTGGGCGTGCTCGATACCGATCTCTCGCTCCGCCAGCAGGACGCCTACCTGGCGCAGACCAGTGCCTGGCTCATCGGACTGCTGCTGCTCGGCGCCGCCGCCGTCGGCCTTCTCACCGTCGCCGCCATTCACCAGATCCTGCACCGTCCCCTGCAACTGCTGCGCGAAGGCACCGGTCACCTGGCCGACGGCGAACTCGGCTATCAGATTCCCTTCACCAGCGGCGACGAACTCGGCGCGCTGGCCGCGGCCTTCAACAGCATGAGCCGCCAGTTGCAAGCGGCGCAGCGCGAAATCACCGGCTGGGCGCATACCCTCGAACATCGCGTGGAGCAGAAGACCAGCGAGCTGCAGAACACGCAGCAGCAAATGCTGCGCGTCGAGCGCATGATCGCCATCGGCCGCATGGCCGCCGTCGTCGCCCATGAGATCAACAATCCCCTGGCCGGCATCCTCACCTACTCCAAGCTCATCAAGCGCTGGATTCAGCGCGGCATCTCTGGCGAGGAGCAGAAGCAGGAGGCCATCGAGTCGCTCGACCTCATTGCCTCCGAGAGCAAGCGCTGCGGCGAACTGCTGCAGAATCTCCTGTCCTTCTCGCGCACCTCGCCCATCAACCTCAGCGTGAACGATATCAACGCCGTGGTGGCGCGCACCATCCGCCTCTCCGAGCACAAGGCGGAAATCGCCGGCGTGCTGCTCAAGGTCGATCTCGACCGCGAGCTTCCTCCCGTGCAGTGCGATCCCGCGCAGATTGAGCAGGTCATGCTGGCCTTGATGATCAACGCCATCGACGCCATGCCGCACGGCGGCAATCTCTGGATCTCCAGCCGCCTGCTCCCCGACGGGGAGTACGTCGAGTTGCAGGTACGCGACGACGGCATCGGCATTCCGCCCGAGTTGATGTCGCGCATCTTTGATCCTTTCACCACCACCAAGGAGGTCGGCAAGGGCGTGGGCCTTGGGCTGGCCGTCTCCAAGGGCATCGTCGAGCGCCACGGCGGACGCATCGATGTCTCCTCCGAACTTGGCGTGGGCACAACTTTTCGCATTATCCTGCCGCGGCGGACCGTCAATCAGGAACCTCCGCCCGCGGGTACGACCGATAGCAGCATAGGAGTGGCAAAGTGAGCGAATCCAAAGGCCGTTTGCTGATTGTGGACGATGAGCTTAGCGTCCGCGACTCGCTGAACAAGTGGTTCCGCGAAGAGGGCTACGAAGTCGGCATCGCCGAAAACGCCAGCGAGGCGCTGCTGCGTCTGGCCGAGCATCCCTGGGACGTGGCCCTGCTCGACATTAAAATGCGCGGCACCGACGGCATCGAGTTGCAGCGCCGCATCCATGAACTCGATCCCGGCCTGATCGTCATCATGATGACCGGCTACGCCTCGGTGGAAACCGCCGTGGCTGCGCTCAAGAACGGCGCATATGACTACGTCACCAAGCCGCTCGATCCCGACGAGATCACCCACCTCATTCACAACGCGCTCTCCCATCGCCAGGCGAAGGAAGAAAACGTGCGCCTGCGCGAGACCATGGATCACGTGGCCAAGCCGGACAACATGGTGGGTCAGTCGGAAGCGATGAAGAAGGTCTTCGAGGCCATTGAGACCGTCGGCCCCACCGACGCCACCGTGCTCATCACCGGCGAAAGCGGCACCGGCAAGGAACTCGTCGCGCGCGCCGTTCATTTTGCCAGCCCGCGCCGCTACCACCCGCTGGTTGCCATTCACTGCGGCGCCCTCACCGAAACGCTGCTGGAGAGCGAACTCTTCGGTCACGAGAAAGGTGCTTTCACCGGCGCGCAGTATCGCAAAAAGGGAAAGTTCGAAGTCGCCGAAGGCGGCACGGTTTTCCTCGATGAGATCGGCGACATCAGCCTGCGCACACAGACCGACATGCTGCGCGTCCTGCAGGAGCACGAGATCGTGCGCGTTGGCGGCAACACCTCCATCAAAGTGGATTTCCGCTGCGTGGCCGCCACCAACAAGCCCCTCGAACAGGCCATTGAAGAAGGACGCTTCCGCCCCGATCTTTTCTACCGCCTCAACGTCTTCCGCATCGAGCTGCCGCCTTTGCGCGAGCGTCGCGACGACATTCCCATCCTCGTCGATCACTTTGTGCGCAAGTTCGCGCGCGAGATGAACAAGAAGATTCTGCGCGTCAACCCGCGCGCCATGGATCTTTTGCAGCAGTACCACTGGCCCGGCAACATTCGCGAACTGGAGAACGCCGTCGAGCGCGCCATGGTCGTCTCCCAGGAGCCCGAGTTGCGCGAGCGCGACTTCACCATTCAGCCGCACGCCACCACCGCCCCGCCCGCGCCCGAGGTCCGCTCGCTCGAGGACATGGAGAAGGCCCACATCCTGCGCGTGCTCGACGAATGCGGCGGCAACCAGACGCGCGCCGCCGAGGTGCTGGACATCGACCGCGTCACGTTGCACCATAAGTTAAAGAAGTATGGATGGAGCAAACAGTTGTTGACCACCCCCGAGGGCCGATGAAGGTATTGCAACTCCTGCCGATCGGGGGACCGCACGGACCGTTGATGGACTGGCTGCGCGAAGAACTCTCCGAGGCGTTTCACATCCCGTGCGAGGTGATAAATCCGCCGCTGCGGCCGGACTTCGCGTTCCACTCCGAACGCGGCCAGTACCACTCCAGCGAGCTGCTGGCGCGCATGCAGCAGCACGTCACCTGGCGCACCTGGCGCGTCCTCGGCGTCACCCCCGTCGATCTCTACATCCCCATTCTCACCTTCGTCTTCGGCGAGGCGCAGATGGGCGGCAAGTGTTCCGTGGTCAGCTACTCCCGCCTGCGCCAGGAGTTCTACGGCCTCCCGGCGGACACCAACGTCCTCGCCCGCCGCCTGCTCGTCGAATCCGTCCACGAACTCGGACACACCCTCGATCTGCATCACTGCGACAACTACCAGTGCGTCATGTCCAGTTCCCACGCCGTCGAATGGATCGACATCAAGGATCACCGCTTCTGCCAGGAGTGCGCCGCCCGCGCCCGCGACCTCGCCAGCAAGTAACGCCTCTTCCACAATCGTCAATCGTATAATCGGCAATGAGGCGCATCGCGCCAGGAGAATTCCTTGATCGTTGCCGGCATCATGAGTGGTACCTCGGCCGATGGCGTCGATGTGGCGCTGGCGCGCCTCACGGGACGCGGCCTGCGCACGCGCTTCGAACTCATCGCCCACCGCGGCTTTCCTTATCCCTCCGCCGTGCGCCGCGCCGTGTTGGCAGCCATGAACGCCGACGCAATTTCCGTGCGCGAGCTGGCGCGCCTCAACTTCCGCCTGGCGCAGATCTACTCCGAGTGCGTCGCAAAGACCGCGCGCGCCGCCAGGGTCCAATGCGAACTCATCGGCTGCCACGGGCAGACGCTCTATCATCAGGGACAGCCCGCGCCTTATCTCGGACGCCCCGTGGCCTGCACCTGGCAAACCGGCAGCGGCTCCGTTCTGGCGCAGCTCTCGGGCGTGCCCGTGGTCAGCGACTTCCGCCCCTCCGACATGGCCGCCTCCGGTCGCGGCGCGCCGCTCGTTCCCTTCCTCGATCTTCTCGTCTTCCGTCATCCGCGCCGCGGACGCATTGTGCTCAACCTCGGCGGCATAGCCAATCTCACGGCCATTCCCGCGGCGGCCACTCCGGAGGACGTGCGCGCCTTCGACACTGGTCCCGGCAACATGGTCATCGACGCCCTCTGCGAGCAGCTCTTCCACAAGCCCTTCGATCGCGCCGGACGCTTCGCCGCGCGTGGCACCGTGCTCGATGCCCCTTTGTGGGCGGCCCTGCGGCAACCTTTCTTCCGCCAACGCGCCCCGCGCACCGCCGGACGCGAAGAGTTCGGACGCGAGTTCGCCGCGGCGTTTCTCCAGGCCTGCGGCAACGCCGCGACGCAGGATGTTCTCGCCACCGCCACCCGGCTCACCGCGCGCTCCATCGCCGAGGCCATCCAGCGCCTCGCGCGCCAGGCTAACTATCACGATCTCTTTGTCTCTGGCGGAGGCACGCGCAACGCCACGCTGATGATGATGCTCACCGCCGAGGTCGCGCCGCTCGGACTCACCGTGCAGCCCACCGATGCCGCTGGCATTCCTTCGCAAGCCAAGGAGGCCTTGGCCTTCGCCGTGCTCGCCTATCAAACCTGGCAGCGCCAGCCGTCGAATGTTCCTGGCGCCACCGGAGCGAAGCGTGCGGTCATCCTGGGGCAGGTCAGTTATGTGTAATCGCCTCTCGCGGCTGCTTGCAAACTTCGCGGCACTCACGGCCTTCGTCTCTCTCGCGCTTGTATTCTCGTCCTGCAAGCATCCGGCGGCGGAGCCTGGCACGGCCGTCATGCTCATTGAAAGCTCCCCGCTCAATCTCGATCCACGCGTCGGCACCGATGCGCAGAGCGAGCGCATCGGCGAGTTGATCTTCGAGGGCCTCGTCCGTCGCGACGACAATTTTCAGCTTCAGCCGCGCCTCGCCGAAAGCTGGCAGGTTCCCGATCCGCTCACCTACGTCTTCCACCTGCGCCGCGACGTGCGCTTTCACGACGGACGCCCCATGACCTCCGCCGACGTCAAGTGGACGCTCGATTCCCTTCTCTCCGGCCGCATCCGCTCGGCCAAAACCAGCGCCTATCGCTACGTCGCCTCGGTCGATGCGCCGGATGATTTCACAATCGTCATTCATCTCCGTGCGCCTTACGCCGCGCTCCTGTGGAACCTCTCCGACGGCGCGCTTGGCGTGGTACCGCGCGGCTCCGGCGATGAACTCTCGCGCCATCCCATCGGCACCGGTCCTTTTGTCTATGTCTCCGACGCGCCCGACCGCGAAGTCGTTCTCGCCCGCAACGATCATTACTGGGGTACGCCCGCGCACCTGCTTCGCGTGCGCTTCAAGGTCGTGCCCGACGCCACCACCCGCGCCCTCGAACTGCGCAAAGGCTCCGCCGACGCCGAAATCAACGCTCTTCCCGGCGACATGATTCCCACCCTCGCCGCCGATCCCAAACTCGTCGTCGAGCGCGAACCCGGCACCAGCTATCAATACCTGGCCATGAACCTGCGCGATCCTCTCTTCCGCGACGTGCGCGTGCGCCAGGCCCTCGCCTTCGCCATCGACCGCCAGCCTATGATTCACTCTCTCTGGCATGACATGGCGCGCCCCGCCGACAGCGTTCTGCCGCCGCAGCACTGGGCCTACAATCCAGACGCCGCGCAATACCCTTACAATCCCGCGCGCGCCCGTCAGTTGCTCGACGCCGCCGGCTACCGCCCCGGCCCCGATGGTGTGCGCTTCCATCTCTCCATGAAGACCTCCACCGATGAGACCACGCGCCTCATCTGCGCCGTCTTGCAGCAGCAGTTGCGCCAGGTCGGCATCGCCCTGGATATTCACAGCTACGAATTCGCCACGTTCTATTCCGACGTGGTAAAGGGCGCGTTTCAGATTTATTCCCTGCGCTGGGTGGGCGGCAGTAACCAGGATCCAGATATTTTCGAGAACGTTTTCGATACGGCCAGCTTCGCGCCCCGTCGCGCCAATCGCGGCTATTACTCCAATCCCGAGGTTGATCGCCTCATCGCCGAGGCAAGGCAATCGATTGTGCCCGCAAAACGCGCCGCCGATTATCGCGAAATTCAGAGAATTCTTAATCAGGATCTGCCCTACATTCACCTTTGGTGGAATGACAATGTTCTTATTCACACCCGGCGCTTAAGTAACGTGCGTCCCACCGTGGCGGGTAACTACGATTTTCTCCGCGGTGCCATATTGGCGGACTGACCTAATTTCACTTGCTTATTTGACCTTAGTGACCGCGCCGCCACTGGCGATTTGCAGTACACTGAGCCTAACAATTCGGAGGAAGCTTTGCCCAAGTTTGAAGAGTGCCTGCAGAGGCTGGAGTCAATCGTCAAAGAGATGGAAAAAGGCGAACTGCCGCTGGAACAGTCACTCAAGTTATTTGAAGAGGGCATGGGTCTCACCAACACCTGCCGCAAGGAGTTGGAAGAGGCCGAAGGGAAAGTGGAACTCCTTCTGAAACAAAACGGTCAGCTGCGTGCCGAGGCTTTTGGGGAAAGCAGCGGAAACTAGCAACACTGCGGGGCAAGCTTCAACATTCGTGTAAGACGAATCAACCTCTTTCCGGCCCGGCGCGCCGCGCCTGGTTGCCGTTATGCGGAGAGATACGATGCCGTCGCCTACCATCATCGTCGCGCAAAACGATCCCGAAGTCGCACTGGGATTGGCGAACGACCTTCACGCGCATTTTGCCCGCGTTGCCGTGGCCAACAATGCCGTGGAGCTGCGCACCCTGCTCGCCCATCATGAGGCGCGAGTGGCGGTGCTTGACCTGGAACTGCTCGACCTCAAGGAAATCGCCGAACTCGCCGGCCGCTATACCGGCGTCGCCATTGTCTGCACCCATCGCTCGCCCGACGAGCGCATGTGGACCAACATTCTCCGGGCCGGAGCGGTCGAACTCTGCGTTCCCCGGGATCTGCGCGCCATCCTGCGCGCCTCCCGTGCCGCCGTGCGCTACGTCCGCCAGGACGCCGCCTGACCCGTTGCTCTGTCTTTCAGCCTAGCCCCGTTGCGCGCGGGGCTTTTTGCTGCTTCCAACTAAGCCTTACGCTGGCACTGCTCCGGCCGGACTGATACACTTTTCTTCGTCCATGCTCAAAGAAATCTTGATCCAAGGCCAGAAGACCGCCGATGCCGCGCTGGAGCGTTTGCTCCCCGCCGGCACCGAGTACCCCTCGTCCATTCACCAGGCCATGCGCCACAGCGTCTTTGCCGGAGGCAAACGCCTGCGCCCCATCCTCTGCATGGAGGCCGCGCGCATGATCGCCGGCTCCCTGCCCGACGGAGTGGATGAGCTCGGCGCCGCCATCGAGATGCTGCACACCTATTCGCTGGTGCATGACGATCTGCCCGCGCTCGACAACGACGACCTGCGCCGCGGACGCCCCACCTGCCACAAGGCTTTCGGCGAAGCCACCGCCATCCTCGCCGGCGACGCTCTGCAAACGCAGGCCTACGAGGTGATGGCTCACCTGAAGTGCCCCGCCGAAGCCCGCGTGCAGATCATCGCCGAAATGGCGCACTCCACCGGAACCATCGACGGCATGATCGGCGGCCAGGTGGTGGATCTCGAATCCGAGCATGTGCGCCCCGACCTGCACACCCTCGAGTACATCCATCGCGCAAAAACCGGCGCCCTCATCGTGGCCTCCCTGCTGGTTGGCTGCTACTACGCCGGAGCCAAGCCCACCGAGATTCAGCGCGTGCGCGAGTTCGGCCGCGCCTCCGGCCTGGCTTTCCAGATCGCCGACGACATCCTCGACGTCACCCAGACCAGCGAGCAGCTTGGCAAAACCGCGGGCAAGGACGTGACGGCCGAGAAGGTCACCTACCCCGCGCTCTTCGGCCTCGAGCGCGCCTCGGCCATGGCCGATGAACTGATCCGCAACGCCTGCTCCGCCCTGGATAGCTTCGGCTCCCGCGCCGGCACGCTCAAGGAGATCGCCCGCTACCTGGTGGAACGTAATAAGTAAAGATTGTTGTTCAGCTCCGGTCTATTTGTCCGCTGAATTTCTTCAGGATGTTGTGCCCCAGGTTCGACGCGCCGAAGGCGCGGATAACCTGGGCGGTCGAGAAAGAGATCACCCTTTGTGCCCCGGGTTCGACGCGCGAAGAGGGAGCGGCCGTAGTTGCCGCGAGTCGAAGGGCCGCTACTCCAAGGCAAATGCTTGCCCTGTGTAAGGGTGTTTCGACGCGGATGCAATCGATTCCAATTTTTCGTCTTATTCGGGGGGTGCAACATGAGTGCGATTGACGAGGTTCTGGCAGCCAATGCGTTGTACCGTGAAACCCACGATCCACGTCAGTATTCTCCCGAGCCTCGCCGCCATCTGGCCGTGCTCATGTGCATGGACACGCGCCTCGACCGCCATGCCTTCGGCATCGACTTCGGCGACGCGCACTTCATCCGCAACGCCGGCGGCATTGCCACCGACGATGCCATCCGCTCTCTGCTCATCTCCCACTACATGCTCGGCACCCGCGAGGTCATGGTCATCAACCACACCGACTGCGGCCTGCAAAAAGCCAGCGAAGAAGAGATGCACGACATCGTGGAGAAAGAGGCCGGCGTAAAGGCCAACGTCCCGGTGCGCTTTCACGCCTTCAAGGACGTGGAAAAGAACGTCCGCGAGCAGCTCGACCGCCTCTCCTCGCACAGTTGGGTGCGCAAGGAGATGATCCTGCGCGGCTTCGTCTATGACGTGAAAACCGGCCACCTCACCGAGGTGCCCTGGGAGTCGAAGCGGTAGTATTATTCAGACATGAAAAACGCGCCCCAGGGCGCGTTGCTTCTGCTCTCAGCTTTTTATCGTCCAAACGAACGAATCCCGAGGATTGGCGAACCCTTTCGTCTCAACCAGCAGCTCGCGTTAGACCCTTGCCGGACCTTTCATCGTTGCTTCCAAGTCTTTCGACCTGGCTGCCCCGCGCGGTTCCAACTCGGGCTCCGGGCTAACCGACCAATCGGACGAACCGATTCGTTCCTCGGGATTCTATCTTGCCCTTGTCAGTCTCCTGTCCGCCTCGACCAGCAGCTCGCTATAGACCCTTGCGGCCCCTCGTAGGCTCACTGCGGAAGTCGTCATCAGCCAACTTGACGGTTCGCGGCCGTCAAGCCGTCGAGCTGGCCAGCGCGAACTGGCTGCTCAAATGGCGCCGGATTGCTCCGGCGCGGCCCTCGGGTCTTGCGACCTCCGGGCGCCCTGCGAGTTGCGGCTCGCAGAACCCTGTCGCCCTTGCGGGCTTCAGGCTCGTCTTCTCCCAGGTACCGCCGTACCTCGAAGAAGATGCTTAAGGCTTTCGCCTCTCGCGTCGCGGGACTTGCGTCCCTGCCGGCAACTGCCGTTGCCGGGGTGCTGATGACTTCCTAGTCCGCCCGTGGCCTTCGTGAGCTCGTTTGAGCCCCGGACTAACCACCAACCGGGAAAACTTGGGAAACTGTCAAAGAACGAGTGTGTTTTACCGCAACCACAAAAAAGGTCAAGCCCGCATGTACGGTTTTTTCACCCTTTGTTTTCAATCGAGTGCAGCCCATCCACAAGCCCCTGCCTAGTTTCTGGTGCAGGCCTCGCCGCGCCATGCGCACGCGGCGTGCTCGCCCAGCAGCGCGCGAGCCTGCTCAATTCTTTGCAAACTCTCATAAATACAGGCTGTAAGCGGCTCCGCAAGCCGCGTTGCAAGCACGCATTTCCGCCCTCGCGCGCGGCAACCCTGCTTGCGCCGCGCGCGGTGCAAAAGCCGCGCAAAACCGCGTTTTCAGCGGCTTTCCTTTTTACATATTTGTAATGTTGGAGCCAATTCCAGAAGATAAAAATGACATGAAAACGCCGATTTGGAGCGTTCTTTTGCACCAAAACGACGTCCTAAATCACGGTTACTTTAGTGTCAGCTCGCGACGCACGCCCGGAATCATCTTCCACAGCGCAATTCCCTGCTCCTCGGTCACCGGCGACAGCTTCTCCGGATCGCCCGTCAGCACCGGGAAGGTGCCAAAGTGCATCGGCACCAGCACCTTCGGCTGCAGCAGGCGGCAGGCATACTCGGCCTCGCGCACGCCCATGGTGAAGTGGTCGCCCACGGGCAGCAGCGCAAAGTCCGGATGGTACAGATCGTGGATAATCCGCATATCGCTGAACACCGCAGTGTCGCCCGCGTGGTACAGGCTCATGCCATTGGCAAAGGTCAGCACGTAGCCGCAAGCCTCTCCGCCGTAAATGATTTTTCCATCGTCGTCCTGTATGCCGCAGGAGTGCACGGCGTGCACCATGGTGATCTTCACTCCGCCCACTTCCTGCGTACCGCCCTTGTTCATCGCCAGCACGTTCTTCGCGCCCTTCGACCCCAGCCACGTCGCCAGTTCGAAGATGCCCACCACCTTCGGCTGATGCTCGCGGCAGATGGCCGCCGCGTCGCCGATGTGGTCGCCGTGACCGTGCGTCACCAGCAGCACGTCCACCCGGCGCTGATGTTTCTCGGCCTCCGGACACAAGGGGTTCTGCGTGATCCACGGATCGATCAGAAAGGTTGTTCCGTTTTCGATTTCAATGCGGAAGGTCGAGTGGCCCAGCCACGTCAGCATGATCGGCATGTTCGTTCCCTCAATCCGTTGCTTACATCCTGCAAAAGGCTAGCGTCCCAGTGTCTGCTTCCAGCCGGAATAGCCGCCAATCACCGACAGCACGTTGCGGAAGCCCATCCTCTGGAGCATGTAGGCGGCCAGCGCCGAGCGGTTGCCGCCCGCGCAATACAGCACGATTTTGCGTTCCTTGTCGCTGGTCACCTGGTCGATCTTCAGTTCCAGGACGCCCCGTGGAAGCAGCGCGGCGCCGGGAATGGTTCCCTGCTGCGTCTCCTCCGGCTCGCGCACGTCGATCAGGGAAAAATCTTCCTTGTCTTCCTGCATCTGGCGCAATTGCTGCACGTCGATTTCGCGCACGTCGCGCTTGATTTGGCCCACAAGTTCGAGAAACTCCGGTAGTGGCATGGTGTGTCCTCAGAGTAGTTTTGTGCGTCCACAGAGACGGCCGCCATCATTCTAGAGCAAAACCGGAGTTGATGTGGCCTGTTGAATTTTGTGAAAGGCCGCCGCTCCCCTGTTGGCCGCGGCCGAGTGAGTTCCATGTCTGCGGGATAGCGTGCCTCTGCTTTCGCTCGAATGACGGAGCCTGCGCGATGGTAGAATCCGTTGTGCGCTTCGCCCCGGCAAATTCCCGCGGAGCAACGGTCCCTTGATGCCCACCAACACGCCCATTGAAGAGCAGCGCGAGAGCCTTTTGAGAATGGAGAGCTTCCTTCTCGAGGTCGCCGACGCCATTAACACCACGCTGGATCTGGAAACCCTGATGCGCCGCGTGGCCGAGTTCGTCAGGCGCATCATTCATTACGACGTCTTTGCCATCCTGCTGCTCAACGAGCGCTCGCAAACCCTGCGCATCCGTTTCTCCATGGGCCACTCCAGGGAGGCCGCCGAGCGCATCCGCGTCAAGCTCGGCGAAGGCATTACCGGACAGGCCGCCCAGCGTGGCGAGGCCGTGCTGGTCAACAACGTTCTGCAGGATCCCAAGTACATTGCCTCGGGCGCCAAGGTGCTCAGCGAATTGGCCGTGCCTCTCATCCTCAAGGGACGCGTCATCGGCGTCATCGACGTCGAGGCCTCCGCCAGCAACTTCTTCACCGAGGAGCACCGCAGCGTGCTGACCCTTCTGGCCTCGCGCGTGGCCATCGGCGTGGAAAACGCCCGCCTCTACACCCGCGTCTCCCGCCAGGCCAAGCAGCTCCTCCTGCTCAACGAGATCAGCCGCGAGCTCACCTCCATCCTCCAGCAGGATGAGCTATTCAAGCGCATCGGCGAGCTGCTCAAGAAGATCATCGACTACCACATGTTCACCGTGCTGCTGCTCAATCCCGGCGGCACCAAGCTGCAACATCGCTTCGCCTTGCGCTTCAAGGAGAACGTGCAGTTCAAGCACGAGGTTCCCCTTGGCCGCGGCCTGGTGGGACAGGCCGCCGAGCGCAATGAAGTCATCGTTGTGCCTGACGTCACCCGAGACCCGCGCTACGTCCCGCTTAACCCCGAGACCCTCAGCGAGCTTTGCGTCCCACTGGTGTACAAAGGCCAGGTCATCGGCGTGCTGGACATGGAGCACACCCGCCGCGGCTACTTCACCGGCGAGCACGCCCGCATGATGAAGACCCTCGCCGCGCAGATTGCCATCTCCATCGAGAACGCGCGCCTCTACGAGACCATCGCCCACCAGGAGCGGCGCATGGAGACCGACCTGATGCTGGCGCGCGAGCTGCAATACCGCCTGCTGCCGCAAAAGGTTCCGCAAACGGCCAACGCCGAGTTTGCCGCCCGCGCCCTGCCGGCGCGCACCGTTGGCGGCGACTTTTACGATTTCATCTATCACGCCAGCTCCGGCTATGCCGCGCTGGCCGCCGCCGACGTCAGCGGCAAAGGCGCTCCGGCCGCCATCTTCAGCGCTCTCTCCAGCGGCATTCTGCGCGCCCAGGCCGCCGAAGAGCCCGGCGCCGCCGAGATGCTGGCCGAGGTCAACCGCTCGCTCGACGAGCGTCCCATCGCCGCCCAGTTCGTCTGCATTGTCTATGCCCAGTGGGACGACGCCTCGCTCACCCTGCGCGTCGCCAACTCCGGACAGCCTTATCCCCTGCGCTGTTCTGCCCGCGGCAAGGCCAAACACATTGAAATTGGCGGCCACCCGCTTGGCCTCTTCCCCAACTCCGAGTACGATGAAGTTACCTTCCACGCCCGGCCCGGCGACGTCTTTTTGTTCTACAGCGACGGCATTACCGACGCGCAGAACTCGCGTGGCGTCGCCTTCGGCACCGGACGGCTGGCGCGCGTGCTCGAGAAGTACCGCAAACAGCCGGCCAACGAGATCGTGGGAGCCGTCTTCGACGCCGTCAATCGTTTTGTGGGGCGCGTCGAGGCCTTCGATGACCAGACCGTAGCGGTCCTCAAAGTCAAAGATCCAGTCCAAAAGTAAAGGAAGCGGCACAGGCAGTGAAACAGCGCAAGAACTCCCTTGAGGAGCGTTCCCCGGCATTTACCTTCGGCAGCGGCAAACAGGGCCGCACCCTTTTCTGCGATCAACTTCCGGCCGAGCAACTGGCCCGCCGCTATGGCACGCCGCTCTTCGTCTATTCGGCCACCGCCCTGCGCCGCCACGTCGATCTGTTTGCCCGGGCCTTTGCCGCGCAGCAGCACACCGTCTGCTACTCCGTAAAAGCCAACTCGAATCTCTCTCTGCTGCGCCTGCTGGCCTCTCTGGGCTGCGGCTTTGACGTGGTCAGCGGCGGCGAACTCCAGCGCGTGATGCAGGCGGGCGAGAAGGCCGCCGCCAGCGCCGTCTTCTCCGGCGTCGGCAAAACCGCCGCCGAGATGGACCTGGCCATCGCGGCCGGCATTCTGCTCTTCAACCTGGAAAGCGCCTCCGAACTCGATCTGCTGGCCCAGCGCGCCGCCCGCCTCAAAAAGACCGCGCGCGTCAGCTTCCGCGTCAATCCCGACGTGAAGGCCGACACGCATCCGTACATCAGCACCGGCCTGCGCCAGCACAAATTCGGCGTGCCCATCAACGAGGCGCGTGAGTTCTATCGCCGCGCCGCCGCCCTGCCCTATCTCGATCCCATCGGCGTCAGCGTCCACATCGGCTCGCAGATCACCGACACCACGCCCTTCGCCGAGGCCATGCAGCGCGTGCTCTCTCTGGTCCGCGACCTCTCCGCCGACGGCCTCAACATCAGCTTTGTCGATGCCGGCGGCGGCCTCGGCATCCATTACCAGAACGCCTCTCAGGCGGTCACCGCGCGCGACATCCGCGCCTACGCCAAGGCTCTCTGCCGGCCGTTGCGCCGCACCGGACTGCACCTGCTCATCGAGCCGGGACGCTCCATCGTTGCCGCGGCCGGAGTGCTGCTCACGCGCGCCCTCTACGCCAAGGAAAATCACGGCAAACAGTTCCTCATCGTCGATGCCGCAATGAACGACCTCATCCGTCCCGCGCTCTACGGAGCGCATCACGAGATCGTCCCCGCCACGCCGCGCCCGGCCACCAAGGACGCGCCCGCCATGAAAATGGACATCGTCGGCCCCATCTGCGAGAGCGGAGACTTCTTCGCCCGCGACCGCGAGATGCCTCCCGTCCTGGGCGGAGACCTTCTGGCCATCCTCGACTCGGGCGCCTACGGCATGAGCCTCTCGTCGAACTACAACACGCGTCCGCGCGCCGCCGAACTCCTGGTGGATGGCAAGAAGGTCAAACAAATCCGCCGCCGCGAAACCTTTGAAGACATGATCCGCAACGAGCAGTAAATAAGCAGGCTTGCGTGGGAGTACTTGCGCGTGCCCCAGGTTCGGCGCGCAAGGCGCGTCTAACCTGGGAAAACAGATGTATCTTCATGAGCGCCGGGCGCCCCATTCTGGCCGCAGTTGCCAGGGTGGGGTAGTTGTACTTGTTGTCGGTGCCCCATTCAAGCCCAGCGTTGGGCTTGAATGGGCTACCGGTTCGCCTCGTCGCGTTTATTGCACGCCGAACTGCGAGCTGTTTCCCTCGTACTCCGCGAAGTGTGCGGGTGCTGCGGACGGCAGAGATGTTTTGCCGCGCCGGGCGTTCTGCGTTTTCAGTTGGAAGGTGTCCACCACCTGCAACAGGTCGCCGGCGAGGGCGGAAAGCCCATTGCACGACTTCGCCGTTTCGCCCGCGTTCTGCGAGGCCTGCTGCGTCATGCTCGCGATGTTGGCCACGTTAGCGTTGATCGTCTCGGCCGTCGTGCTCTGCTCCGTGGCCGCACTGGCAATCTGCGTCACCATCTCGCCCACGCTCGTCGCCATCTCGATGATCTGATCCAGCGCCTGCCGTGAGCCTTCCGTCTTCTGCACGCCAAGTTCAACCTCGCGCGTGCCCGCCTGCATCACGTTCACCGCTTCGCGCGCCTCGTTCTGAATGCATTCGATCATCTCGGCGATTTCCTTGGTAGCCGAGGCGGTGCGTTCCGCAAGCTTGCGAACCTCGTCCGCCACCACGGCAAAGCCGCGTCCCTGCTCGCCGGCGCGCGCTGCTTCAATGGCGGCATTCAGCGCCAGCAGGTTTGTCTGGTCGGCAATGTCGTCAATCACCCCGGCAATGGTGCCGATCTTTTCCGAACTCTTGCCCAGTTCCGTGATGCGGCCGCTGATCGCCGCATTCGAGCTGGCAATGGAGCGCATCGTCGCCAGCGTTTCGCCGACAATCGCTCCTCCCGCGCGCGCTGTCTCCGAGGCGTGTTCCGCGGCGTCGGCCGCCTGCCGCGAGTTGCTGCCAACCTCAACCACCGTGGCGCTCATCTCGTGCATGGCTGTGGCCACGTTGTTCGTCTCGTCCGCCTGCTGCCGCGCCGAATCCGAGCTTTTCTGGGTAATGCTGCCAATGGACTGGGTGGAATCCGCCAGCGTCTGCGCACTCTCCTGAATTCTTTCCAGCACCGAGTGGAAGGTTTGCAGCGTGGTGTTCAGCGAGACGGCCATCTCGCCCACTTCGTCCGCCGATTGATAGTCCAGCATCTGCGTCAGGTCTCTCTGCGAAACCCGCTTCAAAACCTCCGAAGCCTTGCGCAGCGGCGTGGCAATCAGCGAGGTAAGCATCATGGTGGCCAGCACCGCCACGGCCAGCGTCAGCAGAATCGCCAGGCCCACCAGGGTCTTCGCCCGGTTGCCCAGTGAAATTACGTCCTTGGCCGCTTCGCCCGCGCCCTTGTTATACATGGCAATCACGTCGTCGCCAACTTTGTAGGCGGCCTCGTAAGTCTCGGTGCTCTTTGCCAGCGCGGCTTTCTTTTCCGCCACGCTCGCGTCGCCGCGCTCGTTGGTGGCCATGGCCGCTTCCGCCGCGGAATCGTAGTCCTTCACCAGTTGATCGAGGTGGGCCAGCAACTCTCGCTCCTCGTCCGTGGTCAGCAGCTTCTGATACTGCTGAAAACCGTCGGCCAGATTCTGCTTGGCGGTAAAGTAGCGCGCCTTGTGGTCGGCCATGCAATCGGCCGTGTTGCACAGCGCATGATCCAGCACCGCCCGCTGCTCCACCGAGTGCTGGCTGTGCATCGCGTCCAGCGTGCGCACGCCGGGCAGCCACTTTTCATTGATCGCCACCGTCGCCTCAGTCACCCGCGATTGCAGCACCATGCTCAGCACGCCAACGCCAGCCGCCATCAGGCAGACAACGCCAAAGAACAACATCAGTTTCTGGCGAATTCCCAGGTTCCGCAGAAAATTCATACCGGTGTCCATCCAGTGATTCGTAAATTCATCGCACGGAAAGTACATCGGCACCTTGGGTCAGAAGGTGTAGCCGCCGCCAGGGTCATGCGTACTGGAAATGTGCGATTACCAAAACGGGCTAGACGGATGCAGCGCAAAGAAAGATCGGTCCCATAGCGGAACGCCGGTGATGCCCTCCCCCGTTTTTGGTCCAGTCATAACGAAAGTCCCAGGCGGGTGGCCCACCTCTGAAATAGGCACTCTTTGTTGGTGCCCTATGTCTGCCTGCGGTTGGCAGACGTGGGAGAGGAATGCTGGAAGATTGTTATCTTTTTCCTTCTCGCGGCTGGGACCATTCTGCCGAGGTGACCTTGCAGCTCTGTTGCCTATTTGCGCCGCGCTGGGATGCTTCGGCTTCGCCTCCGCATGACACCTTACAGACAAAAGCAAGAGCAAAGGCAAGCGCAACATCCCCGCCCTGGCAACTGCGGCCAGGATCGGAGCACCCACCGTGGGTTTCCCAGGTTAGCTCCGCCACGCTCCGCGAACCTGGGGCACAATGTTTGTTCCCACTCAAGCTTGCTTCCCACGTCTCGCCGAACATCCGGCGAGACATGGGGCACCAATGTGTATTCCTTACAGCAAACGTGGGCTGCCCGTTCTATGCGGGTTTGCGCCAGTAGCTCAAGTCCAGCGAATCGAGCGTGAGGAACTCGCGCACAATCTCCACCGTGCTGTGCATCATCTCCTGCGGCGTGCCGAAGAATACGACCTGGCCTTCATGCAGAAACAGGATGCGGTCGGCGATCTTCTTGGCCAACTGCATATCGTGCGTCACCACGATGCTGGTGAGTTTGAGCTGAGATTTCAGCTTGCGGATCAGGTCGCCGAGCAGGTGCGCCGTCAGGGGGTCCACCTGCGTGGTCGGCTCGTCGTAGAGGATGCATTCGGGCTGCGCCGCCAAGGCGCGGGCAATGGCCACCGAGCGCTTCATGCCCGTGGATAGGTCCGAGGGAAGCTGGTCGCGGTACTCGCCGACGTTGACCATCTCCAGCAGGCCGTCCACGATCTGAAACATCTGCGCCTCGTCCAGCCCGCCATGCTCGCGCAGAGGGAAGGCCACGTTCTCGCCCACCGTCAGGGAGTCGAAGAGCGCGCCGTTCTGGAAGACCATGGTGACCTTCTTGCGGATCAGCTCCAGTTGCGCCTCGCTGTAATCGGTGATGTCCTCGTAGGCCACGCGCACGCGCCCGCTATCCGGCTTGAGGAAGCCCATGATGTGATGCAAGGCGACGGATTTTCCCACGCCGCTGCGGCCCAGAATGCAGACGGTCTCCCCGGTCCGCACGTCGAAGCTGACATCGTGCAGCACCACCTTCTCGCCGAAGGCCTTGTTCACCTTTTCAAACTGGATGTACGCGCCGTCTTCCTGAATTTCCGCCATACGCTCCGCCCGCGGGCTTTCTGCATTGAGTGTAAACGCTACGGGCAGGATTGTGGACAAGGCGTTGGCGCGGCGGGAAGTGTCAGGCCGAGTAGGCGGCCGAGGGCTGCCACTGCATGGCCATGCCGACGATGCGCCCCGCCTGGTCGAGTTCCAGGCGCCCCGGGATGGAGACCACCGAATCGCCGCTGATGCCGGGCACGGTGACAAACGCGTGCGGCTCCACATAGCGTCCAGTGTCTTCCGCGCAGATGAAGCTGAGGGCCTGCATGCTGCGCAGCATCTTGGGCACAACAAAGCTCAGGTCCGCCAGGTCGCCCGTTTCAGAGAGGGAGACGCTGACCTCCACGTCCTCGCGGGCAAACACTTCGTCCTCGCCCAGTTCAAGATTGGGTTTGAACACTACGTAGTAAAGAAATCCGTTCTCCGGATCGTAGCCGGCCCGCTCTACGCGTACACTCATGTCGTCCTTTGCCCCCGGCAAACAAGGCCCTGCCCGGACAAGGCGCAATTTGTATCACATCGGGCGGTGGATGTACCACCATCTTGCGGAAGGTCCACCCCGCGGGACTCTCTTTTGTAACTCACGCTTTCCCCGCCATGCCCCCTATAATCGGCGAGAGAACAGCATTCAGGCGAGAGTGAACGTGTATCCAGAGTGGTTCATCGGGAGTTGCTATTTTATCTTCGGGCTGATCTTCGGCAGCTTTCTCAACGTGTGTATTTACCGTCTGCCGCGAGGACTGTCCGTGGTGGCGCCGCGCTCGGCCTGCCCTGGTTGCAGCACGCCCATCGCCTGGCATGACAACATTCCGGTACTGAGCTGGCTTGCCCTGCGCGGCCGCTGCCGCCAGTGCCGCCAGCCCATCACGCCGCGCTATGCGCTGGTGGAGCTCGTCTGCGGGCTGCTCTTCCTGCTCTCTTTTCTGCGCATGGAGAGTCCCGTGGACGCCGTGAAGAGCTGCGTTATCTGCTTTCTGCTGCTCGGACTCACCTTCACCGATGCCGAAACGCATCTGCTGCCGGACGCCATGACGCTTCCCGGCCTCTTCGTGGCCGTGGTGTTCAGCCTGTTTTCCCTGGTGCCCGGACCGGCGTTTCTTTATCCCATCCACGTCCACGGCGCGCCCTCGGCGTGGGACGCCAACCTGCAACTGGCCTTGCGCTCGCTGGCGAATTCCCTGCTGGGCGCGGCGGCCGGAGCCGGCATCCTTTGGGGCATTGGCTGGGTCTATCAAAAGCTGCGCGACGTGGAAGGCATGGGCCTGGGCGACGTCAAGCTGATGGCCATGGTAGGAGCTTTTCTCGGCCCGGTGCTGACCATCTTTGCGCTCTGCCTGGCCTCGATTGCCGGCGGCGTCTTCGGTTGCTGGGTGCTGCTGGCGGTGTACGTCAAGCGGCTCAAGCGTTACCGGCCGCGCCTGGGCCGCGCGGCTGCCACCCGCGCGGCGCGCGCCGCGCAAACCACCCTGCGGGCACTGGAAATCCCTTTTGGCGTTTTCCTCTGCATGGTCTCGTTAATTGCCTGGTTCTATGGCCCGTCCATGATCCGGGCCTATCTCCACTGGATGAATTTCCTGCGGTAACAGAAAGTCATGGCAAGGGGATTACAATGATCGGCACGGCTCGCGCGTTCCGCGAAGCAAACCAAGGGAGCACTTCGATGCGAATTGACCGGATGGGATTGATGTTGCTGCTGCTGGCCGCCCCGCTCTGGGCCCAGCAGTCCACCAGCCTGGGCGACGCGGCCCGCGACGAGCGCGCCGCGCATCAGAGCACCCCGCGCGCTCAGCACGTCTATACCAATGACGACTTGCAGCGGGAAACTCCTACAGTGCCCGCCGTGGCCGAAAGCGCCGACAGCAAGGACGCCGCGGCACAGCCCGCCGCCGATGCAGCGAAAGAGGGAGCGGCCAAAGATGCGGCGGCCAGCCCCGCCGCGGCCACCGCGAAACCTGAAGTGAAAACCAAGACAGCCGAGGAACTGCGCGAAGAGCGCGAGAAGGAATACGAGAAGCGCAACCGGGAGATCAATAAGACCTACACCGACCGCATTCAGAAGCTGCGCGAGCAGATGAATACCGCGCGCCTGCAACTGGCCAAGCTGGCTACGGCCAAGGCCCAGAACATGGAAGACTTCCGGCGCTCGGTTGGCACCAACCCGTCCATCCCCGACTACAATGCGCAGCAGCACGAGTATGATGCACAGATCTCCGCCCAGAAGGATCTGATCTCATCCCTGAACGCGGAGTTGGAAGATGCCATGGAAGCGGCGCGCCATGCTGGGGTTCGCGTGGCCAATTGATTCCGCCGGAAGGCTTGCCCTTCCGGCTTTGCTCCACTGGTTTAAAAGGCCCTCTGGAAGACTGCCTCGTTGCGCGGCTTTCGGCTGCGCAGCTTGATCTGCGCCACGTGGTGATGTCCGTGTATGTAGTGGAAGCGGCACCACTGCCGCGCGTTGAGCGGGCCGAGAATCATGTGCATGGCAATGGGACCGCTGCCCCAGCGCTCCACCGCCGTATCAATGGCGGCGCTCATGCGCTCCAAAGCGGCCAGAGCCTTCTGCAGAGCCTGTTCCGGAGCCATTTCGCCGCGCGGCACCACTACCTCCGGAGCATCCAGCCCCGAGGGGAAAAAGCCCAATTCCACCACCACCAGGCGGACCAGCAACTCCTTCAGCCTGGCCGGACGCACCGGTGCCGGGGCCCCGGAGGAGGCCACCGCCAGCTCGATCATCTTGGCCGTCGTGCCGTAGGTGCGCCCCAGGTGCTCCACGATCTGTGCGCTGCTCCAGCGGCCTACGGGCGCGCGGCGCCAGTCGGCCTCGCTCATGTCGGCGGCAGCATCCTGTATCTCGCGGCGCAACTTCTCCAGATCAATATTCATAGGCTCCCACCAGCCCTAACGGCTATCTTGCAAGCATTGTAGAGACTCGCGCGCGGCTTGGCATCCGAAAGCGAATAGCCGGCGATCCTCCGCCACTACCTTGCCAACCCCAATCGGACAAACTCCGCATCGTACTTCAGATGCTGGATTCTCATTGTAAGAGGCCCCATCAGCTTCCTGCGGAAAACCGCGATTCTCCGCACAGTCAAGAAGATGCCTTCGGTAACCACTTCGTCGCAACTTCTTGGAAGCGGGTGGTTACTGCCCCGTCGACCGCTAAGGCTTTTGTGGGGAAGAAACGCTTCCCGGGGAGGAACTCGCCGCGGCCGGCTGCGCCTGTAAGCGATCCAAAGCCTTGTGCGCTTCGGCGGCATGAGGCCCATCCTTTAGTATCGAGAGGTATTCTTCGTAACGCTGGAGGGCTTCGGGCACTTGCTTCATCTTCTCCAGTGTCTCCGCCAGGCGGAAGGTGGCCTCTGCGTCGCGCGGCTTGTACTCCAAAGCCTCGCGGAAGCGGCTGAGCGCCGCCTTGTAATTCTCCTGCTTGTAGTAAAACCTTCCCACCTCGACGTCCTTCATGCAGCGCAAGGGACTCCATTCGCGCTGATGAAGCAGTTCGCCGGCCACGCTGGTCCCATCGGGATGCCGAGGGTCGGCGCCCGGCGGCGGCGAAAGATCGATGCGGTTCGTTTCGCTGCTGCTCTCGTTGTCGCTGCGCGGGGCGCTCGCGTTCGGTGGAATCTTTGATGCCGTGGAGGAGGATGCCTGGCCGCCATCGGCGCCGGAAGATTGCGGGCTGCCGCTGGTATTTTTTAGCGGAACTGGCGTCTCGGGCAGGTCGGGAGCGTTGGGATCCCAGGCTGGCGCGGGAGCGGCTTTCTTCTCCGGCTTCTGCTCCGGATGGTTATACCCGGGATTCTCCGTCATCGGGCCGTCGAGATCGCCCGCCTGCTGCGCCGCCGCCGGAGCCGCGCAAACAAGAGCCACCGCCAGTAGCATCAGCATGGAACCAGAACGTCTCATGGCGCTATTTTACCCGCCTGGAGGCGCTTGTGATTTGCGATTGTTAGGGGTTAGGGAGACTCTGATCAAGTCGGAATCTGTCAGGGCATGGCTTCAGCCATGCCGCTAAAACGGCAACCATATGTTGCGGCTTTAGCCGCAGGGGAAAGGCCCGGCAAGAATAAAACAGCTTTCCCTCAGGGGCTGAAGCCC
>JARLGJ010000058.1 GCA_031296105.1 Acidobacteriota bacterium
TAGCCCAGCCCCGCGCCGATGAACGCCAGTTGGTCCATCAGGTTGTCGCAGTCGCCCGCGCCCACCGCCCGCGCCGTCAAAAAATCGTGATGCGGAAACGACTTCTGCAGCGTGCTCAAAAACTGCTCGCTCACCTCTACAAACGGCAGGTCGGTAATCTGGTCCAGCGCCACCTCGTCCTGCTGCGCCATCGCGTGCCCCGCCGGCAGAATCGCGTACAACGGCTCGCGCAGCAGCAGTTCGCTGTGAATCAGTTCGTCGTCGATCGGCCCGCGCAGAAACCCAATGTCCACGCTGCCATCCAGCAGCGCCTGCACTTGCTGCGTCGCGGTCAGAAAGCGCAGTTGCGGCTTCAAATCAGGATGTTGATGCTGCACCAGCGGCAGCAAAGACGGCAGCACCAGCGCGCCGGCCGGCGCAATGTAGCCAATCACAATCGGCTCGCCAATGTTGCTGGCTGCCGCCCGCGCCCGCACCACCGAACTGTTCAGGTCGCTCAGGATGCGCCGCGCGTCGGAGAGAAACAGCTTGCCCGCCTCCGTCAGGAGCAGGCGATGCTGTTTGCGCTCGAACAGCTTGAACTGCAAAAGCTCTTCCAGTTGTTGAATCTGCCGCCCCAGAGAAGGCTGCGAGGTATGCAGCAGCTCTGCCGCCCGCGTAATGTTCAACTGTTCGGCAACGACGATGAAGTAACGGAGATGCCTGAGTTCCATGGCCATGCACTCCTCATAGCCCAGCATAGCGGTTCTCCTTCCACGCGGCCACCGCCCACTTGTTGCCTCCCAGCAGGGGCCTCAGCGCCTGCCGCCACACCAGCACCGCCTGTCCCATCACCAGGCAGGCGAACCCATAGGCAAACAGACACATCCGCACCCCCGCCAGCGCCGCCACCTTGCCAATCAGCAGGCTTCCAAAGGGAGCCACGCCCCAGAACGCCATGCCGTAAACGGCCAGCACTCTTCCGCGCAGGCGCGGTTCGCAGCGCTTTTGCAGGCGCACGTTCGTCGCCGAAATCTGCGCCATCGCCGCGTATCCGCTCACAAACATCGCCGCCGCCGCCGTCGCCGCCGTGTGCGCCACCGAGGTCGCCAGCAGCGCGAATCCCGTTGCCAGAAAGCCCGGCAGGATGAAGTACTCCAGATTTTCTTCGCGCGGTACCCGCGCCAGCGTGTAGTTGGCCGCCAGGGCCCCCAGCGCCGAGGCAAACGCCAGCAGCGAAAGCTGCTCCGGCCCCCTGCGCAGCGCCTCGCTCACAAACGACGGCAGCACCGTCAGCAGCGGCAAGCCCAACAGGTTCAGCAGCGCCAGCAACAGCACCGCGCAGCGCAGGTCGCCGTCGGCCCGCACCATCCGCCAGCCGCTGGCCACGTCCTTCCACCACGCCGCTTCCCCGCCCTGCTCGATAGCTTCCGCCCCGCGCGGCAATCTCATCAGTAGCGCAATCACCGGCAGGTAGCTCACACCGTCCAGGGCAAAACACGCCCACTCGCCCGCGTGCAGAATCAGGAACCCGGCAATCACCGGCCCCGCCAGCCTTCCAATCTGCGTCAAACTCGATTGCAGCGTCACCGACTCGCGCAGCAACTCCGGCCCCACCAGGTCCGGCAGAAAGCCGTCCCGCGCCGGCTGCTCCAGGGCAAAGATCAGCCCCCGCGCCGCGCACAGTCCCAGCAGCCAGTGCAGATTCGCCTCGCCCCGCCACGCCAGACAGGCCAGCGCCGTCACCTGCAACAGCGATGCCGCCTGCGTAATCGCATACAACCTGCGCCGTCCGATGGCGTCCGCCAACGCCCCGGCCCACGGAATCACGAACAGGGAGAATCCCTGCCCCAGAAACGCCGACACCCCCAGCATCCACAGCGAGTGTGTGACGCGGAAAATCCACCACGGAACCGCAAACCGCGTGCACCAGGAAAATGTGATCGAGACCATCTGCGCGGCCAGCAATCGCCGGACTTCCCGGGGAAATGCGTTCGGCAGTAGTCGCAAACTGGCCATGGCGAGGTTTCAAAACTCCGCCTTCCATTCTGCCCACCGCCCGGCCTGCTCTTTAAATGCTTTGTGTGCCCGCCGCTAGTCCCGCCAGGCATGGAGCTTCCTGGGGAAGCGAATCATCCGCGCCGTTGAATTCCCGCTGTGCCCCAGGTTCGTCGCGCGCAGCGCGGATAACCTGGGAGATTCACGACAAGGACTCCTCATGCCGGTGCCCCATTCAATCCCGCTTTTAGGGCCTGAGTGGGGAGCAAGCACCCATCCGTCACGCAAAAAAGCCTCCGGCCGCGGCCGGAGGCTTTCTGCAACTCGTCTTATTAAAACGCCCACTTAATGATCGACGCGCCGCTGGTGAATCCCGCGCCCACTGCGGCGATCAGCAGCGTGTCGCCTTTTTTCAGGCGTCCCGAATCCACCGCCGTCTTCATCGCCAGCGGAATCGTTCCGGCCGTTGTGTTGCCGTAGTCTTCAATGTTGATGATGACTTTTTCCCGCGGCATCTTCAACCGGTCGGCCGTCGCCGTAATAATGCGCTTGTTCGCCTGGTGAGAGATGAAGCAGTCCACGTCCGCGCCCGTCAGGTTATTCTTGGCCAGCACGCGCTCCGTCATCTCGGCCATCTTCTTCACCGCGTACTTGAACACCTGCTGCCCGTCCTGGTGCACGTAGTGCATCTTCTTGTCCACCGTCTCGTGCGACGACGGATGCAAGCTCCCGCCGCCGGGCTGGCACAGATACTCGCCGCCGTAGCCTTCAACCTGGTGCACAAAATCGACGAAGCCCACGTCTTCGCCCTCTTCCGCCGGCTCCAGCAGCACGGCTCCCGCGCCGTCGCCAAACAGCACGCAGGTCGAGCGGTCCGTGTAGTCGATCATCGACGAATTCACGTCCGCGCCGATCACCAGAACCCGCTTGTGCGCGCCGCTCTCCACCAGCTTCACGCCCGTCGTCAGCGAGAAGACAAAGCCCGAGCAGCCCGCGGAAATATCGAAGCCCCACGCATGATCCAGCCCCAATTTCTTCTGCACCAGGCAGGCCGTCGAGGGATACATCATGTCCGGCGTCACCGTGCCCACAATCAGGGCTTCAATCGTGTTCAGGTCCACCTTGTGGCGAGCCACCATGTCCTGCACCGCGCCCACCGCCAGGTCGCTGGCCGCAATGCCGCGGTCCACCAGGTGGCGCTCGCGTATGCCGGTGCGCTCCAGAATCCAGTCATTTGAGGTTTGGACCAATTTTTCCAGGTCGGCGTTGGAAAGAATGCGGGGCGGTACATAAGCGCCAAGGGCCGTAATCTTGGCCCGGATATGAGGTTTCAACTCGAACTCTCCGCAATTCGGAATGCGTTCCTGCCCGGAACGCCTGAACGAATTGTAAACCACTCACCGGCAAGCGGTAACTGCTTCCATGCGAACGGTCACTCACGGCATCCGGCGCGCTCTTTCCGCCCCTGACCGGAGATTCCCCCCGCGCATGACCCCAGCTTCGCCGGATGCCCCTCGATAAGAACGAAGGCGTTGTCAAGGCGAGCTTTTCCTGAGCGGTGCGCGAGCACCGCTTGGGTTGCCGCCAGAGTTACAGTTTGAGGACCAAGACTCTGGAACATCACTCGCTGATCACTTCCGGTGGAGCCTGTCGTTCCACCAACCATCGATA
>JARLGJ010000059.1 GCA_031296105.1 Acidobacteriota bacterium
CTACCGCAGTTACCAATGAGTCAAGGCGAGGTAATCAAACTCGGATGACTTGGCCACAGACAAAACAGGGCGCGCGCTCGCGCGCGCGCCTAGCCTGTGGCCAGAACTATACAGACTGCCAAAAACGGGAAGCATAGCCACATGCCACAGAGATAACTCTTGGCAATCCTGTGGCCAGCGCGTTATGCTGTGGCCAGTCCAGCACCTCCGGGCACAACCAACCTAAATACCTAGTTTACGGACTTCTTCATTGTAATATTTGTGGTACAGAATCGACCACTCGGGCGTGCCTTCGGGGATGATGCGCGTCTGGTTTTCGATCTTCTGGCGCGCGGCCTTGTCCAGCTTTTCCTCGTTCATCAAAAGTTCTTCGAGGATGCGGCGCATCTCCTGTCGTATGTCGTCATAACCTTCCTGGAACTCGACGTTGGCCATGCCGGCCAGCGCTTCGGTGGAGGCGGAGGCGAGTTTGTTCAGTTTTTCGCGGGAGAGTCTCATAGCACCGCCTTGTACTTGCGCACCAGTTCGTTCTTCACCTTCTTGAACATCTCCTGGTAATTGGCGCCGCGATTGCGCATTTCGTCGGAGTAAGCCTCGAGAATCACCCGCACTTCGTCGTTAATGCGGTCTTCCAGACTCAACTCGTCGATCATGGCGCTCTGGATGCGCTCGGCGACCTTCTCGGCCTCGCGCGTTTGGATGAAGTGATGCGTTTGCAGCCGTTTAACGACCTGCCGGGCCAGGTAGCCCACGTATTCTTTCGAAAAGAGCATGGTGTGTTAAATCTCGCGTGAAACACTCAATTTTAGCATAGCGTTCCGGCACCCGCGGGAGGATGTCCGCGAACCGGTGGAAACGGCGCGGAGCCAGAATACGGGCTGTTGCGGTTTGCCGCAACCCGCGGCGGCGGCTTCCCCGGCGGTAACGAGGTAATCCGGCATATGCCGCGCGATAGCGGTTGCGGCGGCGGCACGCATTTGTTAGAACAGCAGAACGATGCTGCTACAAGACCTCACCTCCGTGCATGACGATATGCAAGCCTTTGCCCAGGGCGTCGGCCTGCGGCGCTTTCCCGGCTATATTCCGGACGAAATGCCCAGTGTGCTCTGGGAGGGCGAGAACAACGGCGAAGGATGGAAGGATTTCATGGAGCTGGCCCGCGCTTCGGGGGCCGCATTCCTCACCATCAGCACGCAGCAGATTGACGCCGACGACGTGGACCTTTTGCTGGACGAGTTGCAGCGTTCCAGTCTGAGCCGCGCCGAGGATATGGAATCAGCCCGCCAGTTGCGCCACTACTACGGCCGCATCGGCCACGTGCAGATCGGCTTTCCCCACCACGGCGTGATGTTCCTCTGCGAGCTCACCACCGAATGGTATGAGAGCTACAAGGTTCTACAGGAGATGGCCGACGATCTTGGAGGTTTGCTGATGGGTGGCGCCTCCGAGGATGAATCGGAAGAGGACGAGCGCTGAACGTGCGCTGGCTGAAACGGCATTCCGCGGATCAATCCAATTCCGCCCGCGCGCTGGGGGCGTCCCTGGAACTGCCGGAGCCGATTGCGGAACTGCTGGCGGCGCGCGGCATCGGCTCACCCGAGGAGGCGCACCTCTTTCTCCATCCCAACATTGAACAATTGCACTCGCCCATGCTGATGCACGGCATGGCCGTGGCCGTCACCCGCCTGGAGCAGGCCATCGCCCGGCACGAACCCATGCTCATCTACGGCGATTACGACGTGGACGGCACCATGGCCACGGTGATTCTGAAGACCGCCATTGAGCTGCTGGGCGGCCAGTGCTCCTTTCATGTGCCGCACCGCTTGCTGGAAGGCTACGGCATGCGCGACGAGGTGATCGAGCGCGCGGCGGCCGAAGGCACGCGGCTTATCATCAGCGTCGATACCGGCATAAGGGCCTTTGCCGCCGCGGAAACCGCCGCGCGCGTGGGCGTGGACCTGATCGTGACCGACCATCACCTGGTGGCGCACGCCGAGGGCGTGCCCAAGGCGCTGGCGGTGCTCAATCCCAACCAGCCGGAGTGCGGCTATCCCTGCAAGGATCTGTGCGGCGCGGGCGTGGCCTTCAAGGTGGCGCAGGCTTTGCTGGAGCGTGCCGGACGCGGACGCCTGGTGCCCTCGTTCCTCAAGATCGTGGCCATTGCCACCATCGCCGACGCGGTGCCGCTGCTGGGAGAAAATCGTGCGCTGGCCGCGCTGGGGCTGGGCGGCCTGAGCCATGTGGTCAATCCCGGACTGAAGGCGCTGATCGACGTCTGCGAGCTGAATCACGGTAAAAAGATTGTGGCCTCGGATGTGGCCTTCCGCCTGGCACCGCGCATGAACGCCGCCGGACGCATGGACGTGGCCTCGGATGTGGTCGATTTATTCACCGTCAGGGACATGGCCAAGGCGCGCGAAATCGCCCTGCGGCTGAACCAGTTGAACAGCGCTCGCCAGCAGGAGGAGCAGCGCATCTCCGACGAGGTGCTGCGGCAGGTGGCGGAGAGCGAGGAGCTGCGCGGCGCCGCCTGCATGGTGGTGGACGGCGAGGGCTGGCACCGCGGCGTCATTGGCATTTGCGCCTCGCGCGTGGTGGAGCGCTTTGGACGGCCGGCCGTGGTGGTGGCGCGCGATGGCGACGAGGCTCACGGCTCGGGACGCAGCATCCACGGCTTCCACCTGCTGGACGCCCTGGAGAGCGTCAGCGAGCTTTTTCTGCGCTACGGCGGTCACGCTCATGCCGTGGGTTTTGCCATGCGCAGTGAGAACGTGCCCGAACTGCGCCGCCGCCTGAACGACTACGCCCGCGCGCGGCTGACGGAAGAGGATTTGCAGCCGGTGCGCGAGTACGACGCCGAACTTGGCCTGGAGCAGGTGACGCCGCGCTTCTGGGAGGCTCTGTCCTCGTTACAGCCCTTCGGCATGGCGAACCCCGAGCCGGTGTTTCTTGCGCGTGGCGCGCGCCTCATGGAAGGGCCGCGGGTGATGAAGGAAAAGCACCTGAAGTTCAAGCTGCGCCGCACCCAGCCGGGCCAGACAACGGCCTATTCGCGCGGGCTGGACGCCCTGGGCTGGCGCATGGCGCATCGCCTGGAGGCCGAGCCGGTGGCGGGCGGCGACCAGCTCGACGTGCTCTTCCGCATTGAGCAGAACACTCATCCCGACTTCGGCGGCGGGCTGCAACTGGTGCTTTCCGACTTCCGCCACGCCGAACAGAAAGAAATTCCGGCGGCTGGGGCGCCACCGCTGGACTGAGGCTCGCCGCGAGTTCTCCCTGGGCATGGGCCGCCTTGCTCCTCCGGTTTGCAATTCCCAAGCGGAGAACTGCTGCGGGCGGCCCGGTGCTCGCGTACACTGGATGAGCAATGGCCGTATCGATCCCGCGTCTGCGAATCTGGTTTGGCGTCATGGCCCTGGCCGTGGCCGTGGTTGCGGCGGGCTTTTATCTCTACGCGCGCCGCCTGCAATACGTTGCGCTCAAGAACCTGCCCGCCAAAATCGGCGTGGACATTCAGCAGAGTTCCGAAGGGTTCACCTTCACCAAGAGCGAAGGCAATCGCACGCTGTTCAGCATTCACGCCTCGAAGGTTCTGCAATACAAGGCCGGCGGACGAGCCCATCTACAGGATGTCAACATCATCGTGTACGGACGCGACGGCAAGCGCTTCGACCAGATCTACGGCAACGATTTCGACTACGATCCCGAAGCGGGCACGGTGGCGGCGCGCGGCGAGGTCAACATCGATCTGGAGGGTAATGACGCCAGCGGCGAGGCCGGCCAGGCCGTGCCGCGCGAAGTGCGCAACCCGATCCACCTGAAGCTGGCCGGGCTGACCTTCAATCAAAAGACTGGCCAGGCCGAGACCGACGGCGCCGTGGAGTTCCGCGTGCCGCAGGCCTCCGGCACCGCTCACGGCGCGCGCTACTCCACCAAGGACAATAGTCTGCAACTACTCTCCGCCGTGGATGTGCAGACCGGGGGCGCGCAAGCCACGCGCATTCAGGCCGCCAGCGGGCTCTTTACCAAGGAGCCGCGCGTGCTGGTGCTCGACCGCGCGGAGATGGCCAGCGAAACCTACAACATCGCCGCCGATCATGCCACGCTCGACATGGCGGAGGATAACGCCCTGCAGGCGGTTCACGCGGCGGGCAACGTCCGCCTGGCGGAGCCCAAAGGGGGCATGGAAGTCCGCTCGCCACGCGCCGAACTGAAGCTGGGCGCGAAGAATACTCTGGAGACCAGCCGCTTCCTGGATGGCGTGGAACTGATGGCCTCCGCCCAGGGCACCAGCGGACACGCCGGCGAGATGCTGCTGCACTTTGCGCCCGCGCGCGCCGCACGTGGCGCCAAACAGGAGCAGGCGCAGTTGCAGACCATCGACGCCATGCACGGAGTTACCCTTCGCCGGGCCGCGCCGCCCAAGGGGGAAAATCCGCAGGATACGGCCATTGCCTCGGACGCCATGACCTTCCACGTGCAGGACGGCCATGTGCTGACCTCGGCGGAGACCCTGGCACAGGGCCAGTTGATTATGAGTTCGACCGCCGCCAGGCATAAGGGCGAGCAAACCGTCATCGACGCGCAGCACTTTACCGCCGACTTCGGCGAGCGCAACCAGTTGAAGACCGTGCACGGCACCGGGGCGGTCAAGGTCACCAGCCGTGCGCCCAACGCGCCGGACCGCGTCAGCACCAGCGCGGCCATTGTGGCCGAGTTCAACCCCTCGGGAGATCTCTCACATGTGGTGCAGACGGGCCAGTTCCGCTACCGCGAGGCGTCGCACTCGGCCAATGAGCCGGGCGGACGTGCTTTCTTTGCCGAGCGCGCCAGTTACTCGCCGCAGGATGATTCGCTGACCATGACCGGCGCGCCGCGCCTGGTGGATGGCGGCATGACGGTGACGGCCGACTCCATCCGCATGTTGCGCGCCACCGGCGAGGCCTTTGCCCAGGGCAACGTCAAGTCCACCTACAGCGAGCTGAAGGTGCAGCCCGACGGCGCACTGCTGGCTACCAGCGACCCGGTGCATGTGACGGCGCACGCGATGAACGCCGTGCAGATGAGCGGCCTGGCTCACTACTCCGGCAATGCCCGCCTGTGGCAGGGAGCCAACATCGTGGAGGGGCAGACCATCGACTTCGATCAAAAGGCGCGCACCATTGTGGCCAGCGGAGACCGCCATCGCCTGGTGACCAGCCTGTTTACCCATGTGGACTCCAAGGGGGCGGTGAGCACCATGCTGGTGACGGCGCCGCACCTGGAATACGTGGACCGTACGCGCCGCGCCGTGTACTCCGGCGGCGTAACCGCGCAGAGCGAAGGCGGGGTGATGACCGCCGGACAGGCCGACGTCTTTTTGAATGCGGCCGGCTCCGCTCGTGCCAACGGCCCCAGCCAGTTGGAGCGCATTGTGGCCACCAGCCGGGTGGTGTTGCAGCAGCAGGAGCGCCGCGCCCAGGGCGAGCACCTGGTGTACACGGCCGCCACCGGAACCTACGTGATGACCGGGGGAAGTCCCGTTTTGAGCGATCCGGTGAACGGCACCGTGCGGGGCGATTCATTGACCTTCTTCAGCCGCGATGATAGGGTGGTCGTCGAGGGCAAGGACGGATCGCGCACCGTCACGCATACCCACGTAAGCCGCTGATGATACAGACACTTTCCACCGAAGAGATCGGCAAATCCTATCGCGGCCGCAGGGTCGTAAACGGCGTTTCGCTCAGCGTGGAACGCGGTGAAGTCGTGGGTTTGCTCGGTCCCAACGGCGCGGGCAAAACCACCAGCTTCTACATGATCGTGGGCCTGATTCCGCCCGACAGCGGACGTGTGCTGGTGGGCGGCGAGGACATCACCGACGTGCCCATGTATCTGCGGGCGCGCAACCACGGCATCAGCTATTTGCCGCAGGAAGCCTCGGTCTTCCGCAAGCTGACGGTGGAAGAGAACATCCTGGCCGTGCTGGAAACGCAAACCCTGACCAACGGCGACCGCCGCGCCAAGATGGAGGCACTGCTCGATCAGCTCGGCCTCGGCCACATTCGCAAGAACAAAGGGTATGCGCTGAGCGGAGGCGAGCGCCGCCGGGTGGAGATTGCCCGCGCGCTTTCCATCAACCCCAGCTTCATCCTGCTGGACGAGCCCTTCAGCGGCATTGACCCCATTGCCGTGCTCGACCTGCAGAAGATCATTCAGGGGTTGAAGGAAAACGGCATCGGCATCCTGATCACCGACCACAATGTCCGCGAGACGCTGAACGTGACCGACCGTGCCTACATCATCAACGAAGGCCGCATCTTCCGCACCGGCACGCCCGAGCAGCTTGGCACCGACCCAGAGGTCAAACGCATCTATCTGGGCGAGAGTTTCACACTGATCTAACGTCCTTCTGTGCAAAATCCCTTAGCATTTTTATTGCCGAACCGTGTCCCCGAATCGAACTTTCTGGTTTATCATTAGGCGGGAATTATAGACGGGAAGAATTATTACGCCGTTAGGTGCCAATGGTCTCACTGCAAACAAAACTGAATTTGAGGGTCACCCAGCGCCAGATCCTGACTCCGGGACTGGTGCAGATGGTCAGTGTGCTCGCGCTCAACAAGCTCGAGCTGAAGGACATGATCAACGAGGAAATGGTTGAGAACCCGGTTCTCGACGAGTACTCCGAAACCGTCCCGACCATCGACGAAGTGGGCGCCCGTGAAGAACAGCGCGAGCGCGAGAGCCAGGCCGCCACGGCCGAAGAGCCTCCGGCGGCCACTCCGGAAGAGCGCGATCCCTTTGAAGAAGTGGACTTTGGTTCCTTTTTCAATGACTACCTGGACCCCGGTTACCGCAGCAATGTGGAGCTGGAAGCCATTGAAAAGCCATCCTTCGAGAACTTCCTCTCCAAGCCGACGACCCTGACCGACCACCTGATGTGGCAGTTGGGCGCCATGCACGTGAAGGATGACGTGCTGGCCGCCGCCGAGTTGGTCATTGGCAACCTGGGCGACGATGGATACCTTCTGGCTTCCGACGACGAACTGCTGGAGCAGGGCGCTGGCTGGTTTGGCGCGCTGGAGGGCGGCGCCGCTCTGGAAGCCGAACTGCTGCGTCCCGCGCTGGCCGTGCAGGTGATTTCAGAAGACGAGGAAGCCGGAAAGGTTGACCGGGAAGTAACTCCCGAGGCTTCTCCGCTCATGAATGGGAACGCGTGCCGCAAGCCTTTGTTCGGACTGGCTGCCTTGCACGAAGCCATTGAGCTGGTGCGGCAGATGGACCCGGTGGGTGTGGCCGCGCGCGATCTGCGCGAGTGCCTGATGGCCCAGTTGAAGGATCTGATCCGTGTGCACGACGAGCGTGGCGGCGAACTCGACATGCCCGAGCTGCTGGAAGACGCCATGGTCATTGCGGACAAGTATCTGCACATGCTGCAAAACAAGCAGGTACGTGAGATTGCCCGCGCCATGGGTAAGAGCATGGAGCGCGTGGAGCGCTGCGTGACCCTGATCCGCACCCTGGACCCCAAGCCTGGCCTGCGCTACAACGTGCCGGAGACCCGTCTGATCGAGCCCGACGTGGCCATCATCAAGCAGGGCGACGAGTACCTGGTGATGATGAACGACGAGGATATGCCGCAGCTTCGTCTGAATCCGACGTACAAGAAGCTGCTGAGCCGCGAAGGCAACGAGAAGGACGTGCGCACCTACGTGAAGGAGCGCTACAAGTCGGCCATCCAGCTCATCAAGAACATCGAACAGCGCAAGCAGACGATCCTGAAGGTCTGTTATGCCATCATCGGCCGCCAAAGAGAGTTTCTGGATCACGGCATCGACAGCCTGAAGCCGATGATGATCAAGGAAGTGGCGGAAGAGATCGGCGTGCATCCCTCGACGGTGAGCCGCGCCGTGGCCAGCAAGTACGCGCACACGCCGCAGGGCGTCTTCGAACTGCGCTACTTCTTCAGCGAATCGGTGAACGGCCCCGAGGGCGGCGGCACTTCGCTGCTGATCCTGAAGCGCCGGGTGAAGAAGCTGATCGAAGAAGAAGACTCCTCGCGGCCTTTGACCGACGAGCAGATCACCCGCATCCTGCAATCGCAGGGGATTCAGGTGACGCGCCGCACAGTGGCCAAGTATCGCGAAGACATGAAAATTCCCAGTACGCACCAGCGCCGCGTGAAGAAGTAATTCCTCACCGGGCATCTCCTTGGTACTGGAAGACCCCATCCCTCATCTGATATAACCAAACGCTCCACCGAAGATTTCCGGTGGGGCGGGCGGAGGATTGGCCTCCGCGTTTGGCATCCGGAACCGGATTTTTGCCGGTGCTGTGGCCGGCCCGGCCCGGACGCAGGCCCGGCGCTTCTGCGCCGGAGGGGTCGCAAGGAGGAGAACTCGATGAACGTGGACTACACCGGCAGGCAATTCGAAATCACTCCCAAGATTCGCAAGGAAGTCGAGGCGGGACTGGCAAAGCTGGTCAAGATCGTCGGCGAGAATAGCAAGAGCAAGGTTATTATTGCGGCGGAAAAACAGCGCCGCCTGGTGGAAATTACCGTAAGCCGCCGCACCCGCAAGCTGGTGGGCCGTGGCGAATCCACTGACGCCTTTTCCGCCATTGCCCAGGCACTGGAACACATCGAGAAGCAGGCCCTGAAGCTGAATACCCGCAAGCGCGACGGAACGCGCGCCGAGCCGCCGAAGTGGAAACAGGAGGCCCCGGAGGTTGTGGAGCTGGAACCGATTGCCGGCAGAACAGCCGCAGTGACGGCCGTGCCCGTGGTGGTCCATAAGTTTCCCGCCAAGCCCAAGATGGCCGAGGCTCACCTGGTGAAGACCCAGGACGTGGTTTCCCTGCAGCCGATGACCATTGAGGAGGCGGTGAAGGAGTGCGAATTCATCGACCGCGGTGTCTTCGTCTTTCGCGACAAGAAGAATGTGTGGCGCGTGCTGCATCGCCGCAAGGATGGCAAGCTGGAGTTGATCGAGGTGCCGTAGAGGCGAGTGGTTTCGGAGGTCTGAAGGTTTCGAACGTTTCGGAGGTTGGGAACCCTTCAGGTTTCGTTTCAAGGTTGCAGAGTTTCAAGGTGAGAACCGGGGGCCCCGCTCCAGCCGTAGTGGCTGGGGCGGGGTTTTTCGTGAGGGCGGGAACTGTTCGTTTCTGCGATGTACCCAGGTTAGCCGCGAAAGGCGCGCGGCGAACCCTTCGCTCAGCTCAGGGCAGGCTCTGGGGCACAAGCACCATTTGAATTTGAGATTCCCAGGTTAACCGCGCCTCCGGCGCGCCGAACCTGGGGCACACCAGATATGGGGTTTCCTCCGAAACTTTCGAAACCTCCGAAACCTCCAGACCTCCCCGCTTGAGGTTTTGAAACCTCCTGACCTTGCTGCTACAGTACGCGTATGGCTCCCAAGGCTCGCAAAAAAGGCGTCGTGGCATCTCCTGCTACTCCGAAAACAAAGAAGCCTGCGCGCAAGAAGCTGGTGATGATTACCGGCCTCAGCGGCTCTGGCAAGATCACGGCCCTCAAGGTTTTCGAGGACATGGGCTTCTACTGCGTGGACAACCTTCCCGCCGAGCTGATTCCCAGCTTTGCCCGGCTTGTCCAGCAGACCAGCGAGACGCAGAACGCGGCCATCGTGGTGGACATCCGCGAGGGCAGCCGCCTGGAGCAGTTGCCGGCCATCATCCGCGAGCTTCGCAAAAAGCTGGCGGTAACGCTGATCTACCTGGATACCACGGACAAGGTGCTGGTGCGCCGCTTCAGCGAGACGCGCCGTCCGCATCCACTCGGCGCGTCCAACTCGGTGCCCAAGTCGATCTCCAGCGAGCGCCGCCGCCTGGAGCAGATCCGCAATATCGCCGACATCGAGATCGACACCTCGAAGTTCAACGTGCACGAGCTGCGCACCCACCTGGTGGAACTCTTCAAGCCGGGCGGCGAAGAGCGGCAGCCGCTGCTGATCTCCACCCTGAGCTTCGGTTTCAAGAACGGTGTGCCGGAGAGCGCCGACCTGGTGTTCGACGTGCGCTTCCTGCCCAATCCGCACTTCATCCCGGAGTTCCGTCCCCATACCGGACGCCATCCCAAGGTGGCCAAGTACATCCGCTCGTTCCCGCAGACGCAGGAGTTCATCACCAAACTGATGGACATGCTGCTGTTCCTGCTGCCGCATTACGTGGCGGAAGGCAAGAGCTACCTGACGATTGCCTTTGGCTGCACCGGTGGGCAGCACCGCTCGGTGTTTATGGCCGAAGAAGTGAAAAAGCTGCTGATGCGCGCCGGCTACCGGGTGAAAGTGGAGCACCGCGAAAGTCCGAAATAGCGCCGCGCCGGGCGATTCAGCGGGAAGATAGGGGAAATCGCCTCCCCGGCGGCTGCGCGCGCCTGTATTCCACGGGCGGCTTCCAGTAAAATCAAGGCTTGACCATCATTTCTCAAACCCGGATGCGCAGGCGTCCCATGAGCCGTCCATGCGCAAACTGATCCGTCTGTTCTGGTACGTCCGCCCGTACTGGCTGCAACTCTTTGCCAGCGTTTTGCTTTTCTCCATGGTCGGACTGCTGGAAGCCTTCCGCATGTCACTGCTGCGTCCGATCCTGGACCGGGTGCTGAAGCCCGAAATCCCCGGACGTTCGATGGTGCTCATCACCATCCCGCACACGAGCTGCACCATTTACCTGGAGCAGTTGGTTCCCAGCCACTTTCACAATCCCTGGACCATCGTGTCGTTTGCCCTGGTGGTTTCGGTGTTCGTCAAAGGCATATGCGACTACCTGGGCAACTACCTGGTGAACTACGCCGGCTTCGGGCTGGTCACCAATCTGCGCAATGACATTTACTCCAGCGTCATGCGGCGCTCGGCGTCGTTCTTCCAGAAGCATCCCACGGGGATGCTGGTTTCGGCCATCATCAACGACATCGACAAGGTGCAGTTTGCCATGTCGAGCGTGCTGGCCGAGTTTCTGCAGCAGTTCTTTACCTTCATCTTCATCGCCGCGCTGGTGGTCTCCGTGGGCGGCAAGCTGGCCTGGGTGCTTTTGATCTTTGTGCCCATCACCATCTTCAGCTCGCGCAAAATCGGACGCCGGGTGCGCACCACCACGCGCAAAGGACAGGACAAGCTGGCCGAGATCCAGAACATTCTGCACGAGACGATCACCGGCCATCGCATCGTAAAGGCCTTCAGCACCGAGCTGTGGGAGACGATGCGCTTCAAGGCCGCAGCCAAGCGATTGTTCTCGGCCAACATGCGCTCGGTGGTGGCCATGGCGCTCAGTTCGCCGCTGATGGACCTTATGGGCGCGGTGGCCGTGGCGCTGCTCATCAAGCTGGGGCGCGACAGCATCAACCACGGCACCATGACCCTGGGCACGTTTACCGAGTTCATTGCCGCCACCATGGTGCTCTACCAGCCGGTGCGCAAGTTTGCCCAGTTTTACAACAGCTTTCAGCAAGCCCTGGGCGCCTCCGAGTCGGTGTTCCTGTTCATGGATGCCAAGGACGAAGTGCGCGAGAAGGCGATGGCCAGGAAAATGCCTGCCTTCCACAAGGGCATCCGCTTTGAGGATGTGCGCTTCAGCTACAACGATGGCGAGGACGCGCGCGAGGTGTTGAAGGGCCTCAACCTGGAAGTGAAGCCGGGCGAGATGCTTGCGATCGTGGGCGGCAGCGGCGCCGGCAAATCAACCCTGGTGAACCTGATTCCGCGCTTCTTCGACGTCACCGGCGGACGCATCACGGTGGACGGCAACGACGTGCGCGACCTCTCACTGGCCTCGTTGCGGACGCAGATCGGCATTGTGGCGCAGGAGACGATGCTGTTCAACGATACGGTGCGCAACAATATTGCCTACGGGCAGCCGCACGTCTCGCAGGAAGAAGTGGAGCGGGCGGCCAAGGCGGCGCTGGCGCACGACTTCATTCTGCGCATGCCCGAGGGCTACAACACGGTAATCGGCGAGCGCGGCTTCCGTCTGTCGGGCGGCGAGCGGCAACGATTGAGCATTGCCCGCGCGCTGTTGAAGAACGCGCCGGTGCTGATTCTGGACGAAGCGACGTCCGCGCTGGATTCCGAGAGCGAAGCTCTGGTGCAGACCGCGTTGCAGAACCTGATGAGCGGGCGTACCGTGTTCGTGATCGCGCACCGCCTCTCCACCGTGCGCCGGGCCGACCGCATCCTGGTGCTGGAGCACGGCGTGATCGATGACATCGGCACGCACGACGAGTTGATCTCCCGCGACGGCACCTATCGCCGCTTGTACGACTTGCAGTTCATGGACGCCGACGCGCCCAGCAACGCTCTTCCGGAAAAAGGACGGTAATCCGCATGTCGATCCGCTCCATGACCGGCTTTGCCCAGATCAAGGGCCAGCACGGCAAAACCGCATTCACCTTCAGCGCCAAGTCGGTGAACCATCGCTTCCTCGATTTGCATCTGCGCCTGCCCGCGCGCTCGGAACTGTTCGAGCAGAAGCTGCGCCAGTTGTTCAAGGAGAAGGTGCACCGCGGCCACATTGAAGTTTCCCTGTCGCTGGAGTATGCCAGCGCCGCCGGCATCAGCATCAATCGCGAGCTGGTGAATGGCTACGTGGCGGCCTTCCGCGAGATCTCCGGCGAGCTTGGCCTGCACGGAGAAGCCGACCTGAACGCCATCTTCCGCATCAACGGAGTGCTGTCGGCCTCCAGCGAGATGCCGGAAGAAGAAGGCTTGCAGGAGACGCTGGCCAAGGCGGCCGCGGAGTTGATCGACCAGTTGAACGTCAATCGCCGCCAGGAGGGCGACCACACGCGCGCCGAACTGGAGCAGCGCATGGATCAGCTCGAACGCAACACGGCCGAGGTGGAGAAGCTGCGCGGCACCGTGCTGGAGGCGCACTTGCAGCGCATCCGCCAGCGCATGGCGGAGTTGCTGGAAGACAAGGCCGACGCCGACCGCATCCTGCAGGAAGCGGCCATGCTGGCCGAGCGCAGCGACGTGCAGGAAGAAATCGTGCGCCTGCAGACGCACATACGCCACTTCCGCGGATTGCTGGAAGAGGGCGTGGATGTTGGCAAAAAGCTCGACTTCCTGTCGCAGGAGATGAACCGCGAGGCCAACACCATGCTGAGCAAGACCAGCGGGTTGGCGGGCGACGCCATGCGCATTACCGAACTTGGATTGGCCTTGAAGAGCGACATCGAAAAATCACGCGAGCAGGTGCAAAACGTAGAATGACGACCGTATTCATTATTTCGGCCCCGTCGGGCAGCGGCAAGTCCACCTTGGTGACCGCCATCAAGCAACTGGTGGATAACCTCGAGTTCTCCGTGAGCTACACCACGCGGCAGCCGCGCGGCAGCGAGGAGCCGGGCCGCGACTACTACTACACCAGCCGCGACGTCTTTGAGCGCATGATCGCGCGCGGCGATTTTCTGGAGTGGGCCGACGTCTTCGGCAACTACTACGGCACGGCGAAAAAATTTCTCGACGACGCCGAAGGACGCGGCTTCGACCTGCTGCTCGACATCGACGTGCAGGGCGCCACGCAGTTGCAGGAGAAGCTGCCCAACGCCGTGAGCATCTTCATTCTTCCTCCCAGCCGCGCCGAATTGGAGAAGCGCCTGCGCCGCCGCAGCTCGGCGGAGAAGATGACGGACGAGGCGGTGATCCGCCGGCGTCTGGAAACTGCCACCCGTGAGATTGAAAAATACACGGAATACGGCTACATTCTGGTTAACGACCAGTTGAGCGATTCCATTGACGCTTTGCGGGCAATCATCCTTGCCGAGCGTCTTCGCGCGGCTGGCCGTGCCGCGGACGGCAACGAAGACAAAAATACGTTGCTGCTGGCGGAGAGCCGCCGCCTGGAAAATGTAAAAGACGGCCTGGGCCCAATTCTGGACAGCTTTCGCAGAGTAAGCGTTGAAGAATAGGGGGCAATCGTGGATCTCATTCACGGATTCGACAGCAACTATCGCTACATCCTTGTGGCCGCGCGGCGTGCGCGGCAGCTTCAGTCGGGCGCTACGCCGCTGATCAGCACCACCTCCACCAAACCTTGCCGCATTGCCGAGCAGGAGGTGCAGGCCGACCTTGTGAAGTGGGAGACTACGCCGCTTGCGGCCGTGCCGCCCCGCGAGGAAGAAACCGGCGCTGCCTGACCGTCGCGGAGTTTGCTCTTCCGGCGCATAATGTACGTATGAAAATTGCACTGGGAGTGACGGGCGGCATTGCCGCATATAAGGCCGCCGAGCTGGCGCGCCGCTTGCAGGATCGCAGCGTCCGCGTGCAGGTGGTGATGACCGCTGCCGCGGAAGAATTCATCCGGCCGCTCACCTTTGCCGCGCTGACGGGTGAAAAGGTGATCACCGGGATGTTCGACCAGCATGATTCGAAATCTGCCCTGGACTCCTCGGTGGAACACATTAGCGTGGCGCAGGGAATCGATGCGCTGGTGGTGGCTCCGGCCACGGCGGCCACTTTGGCGCGCTTTGCCCAGGGGTTTTCGGAAGATTTCCTCTCCACACTGTATCTGGCCACCACCGCTCCGGTGATTGTGGCTCCCGCGATGAACGTGAACATGTGGCGGCATCCGGCCACACAGCAGAACCTGGCGACCTTGCGCGCGCGCGGCGTGACCATTGTGCAGCCTGGGGCGGGCTACCTGGCCTGCGGCATGACGGGTGAAGGCCGCCTGGCCGAGGTTCCCGAGATTGTGGACGCGGTGATGGAGCGCCTGGAGCAGAACCGCGAATTGCAGGGCGAGCAGGTGCTGATCTCCGCCGGGCCGACCTACGAGCCGATTGATCCGGTGCGCTTTCTGGGCAACCGCTCCAGCGGCAAAATGGGCTATGCGCTGGCCGAATGCGCGCTGCGCCGCGGTGCCCGGGTGACGCTGGTAAGCGGTCCCGTGTCGCTGACGCCTCCGCCGGTGGATGAATTTGTCCCGGTGGAAACCAGCGCCGAGATGCGCTCGGCCATGCTGAAGCGCCAGGGTGACGCGTCCATTGTCATCATGACCGCCGCGGTTTCGGATTTCTCCGTGGCCACTCCGGCCGCGCACAAGATCAAGCGCGAAGGAAACCTGCATCTTGAGTTGGAGCCTACGCCGGACGTGTTGGCTGAAATCGGCGTGCGCCGTTCGCCGGAGCAATTGCTGATCGGTTTTGCCGCCGAGACGGAAAATCTTTTGGAGAACGCCCGCCGCAAGCTGGAGAGGAAGCACCTGGACGCCATCGTGCTCAACGATGTGTCGCGCCCGGGCATCGGCTTTTCCTCTGACCGCAACGCCGGGCAGATTGTGACTCACGACGGGATTGTCGAGATTCCCGAGATGAGCAAACTCGATATGGCGGGCCGCATTCTGGATGCCGTGGCCAAGCTGCGCCACAATGCCGCCAAGGTGACCGTGTAGATGGCCAAAGTTCTGGATGAAGCAAGCCGCAAACGGGTGGCGGACGCTGTCCGCTATTACCGCGATTTGGGAATTTACGACTTGTATCGCCGCGAAACTCCGGCGGGAATGCTGGACGCATTGATTGCCCGCCAGGAGCTGGCGGCCAGCCAAGCCGCGCCCGCCGTGGCAGAGACCATTGCAGCCGTGGCGGAGGAAGAGACGAGCATGGATGCGCAGCCGTCCGCGGCCGATGCCGAAAAAATTGCCGCCATTCTGAACGACAAGCCCGCCGCGCTGCGGGTGATCCGCGAAGACCTGGGCGACTGCCAGCGTTGCGGCCTGGGCGCCACGCGCACCAAACTCGTCTTCGGCGTGGGCAATCCCGGCACGCGCATCATGTTCGTCGGCGAAGGTCCGGGCGCGGATGAAGACGCGCAGGGCGAGCCTTTTGTGGGCCGCGCCGGACAGTTGCTGAACAACATGATCTCCGCCATGGGCATTCGCCGCGAAGACGTGTACATTGCCAACGTGGTGAAGTGCCGTCCGCCGCAGAACCGCGCGCCGGAGCGCGACGAGTGCAACACCTGCGGACAGTTCCTGATGCGGCAGATTGCCGTGGTGCGTCCCGAGGTGATTGTTGCCCTGGGTGCGACGGCCGCGAAATTTCTGCTGGCGGCGTCGGACTCCATGGCCAACCTGCGCGGACGCTTCTACGACTTTCATCCCATGGTGCCCAGCGCGGCGCCGGAGCACGATCCCAGCTTCCGCACCAAGCTGGTGGTCACCTATCACCCGGCGTACCTGCTGCGCGATCCGCGGCAGAAGAAAGAGACGTGGCTCGACTTGCAGATGGTGATGAAGCACCTGGGCATGGCGTTGCCGAAGCGCGAAGCCGGCCACTCCGGCGAGGCCTGATGCCGCCAAAAAAGACTGCGCCCGCGCAGCCTTCGCTGCTTCCGGTGGAGGCCGCGGGCGGCCCTTCTGAAACTCTTTACTGTGACGTGGCGCTGCCCGTGCCGCTGGACATGCTGTTCACCTACGAAGCAGGCGAGCAGGAGCCGGTGGTGGGCGGCCGTGTCGTTGTGCCCTTCGGACAAGGCGCGGAGAAAAAGCTCTCCGGCATAGTCACCGCCATCCATCACGATCCGCCGGAGACGCGCCGCGTCAAGCGCGTGCAGCAGGTGCTGGACACGCTGCCCGTGCTGGACGAAGGCCTGCTGGCGCTGGGGCGCTGGATTGCGCGCTACTACCTGGCGCCCATCGGCGAAGTGTATCGCTCCATGCTGCCGTTGCAGGCGGAGTTCCGCCAGGCCGCGGGTTATCGCATCACCGAACTTGGCGCCGAGGCGCTGTACGATTCGGCGCCCGCGGGATTTTTTCAGCGTAGCGGCCTGGAGCCGGCGCAGCCCATCGCAGAGTACTCCGTGCTGGAGGCGCTGGCCGAAGGCGAGCTGTGGCGCGAGGAGCGTTTGCGCAACCACACCGGAGCGACCAGGGAAGTTCTGCGCGGGCTGGTGCAGAAGAAGTGGATTGCCCGCGAAGACCTCTCCGGCACGCGCGACGCGCGAATGCTCGTCAAGTTCGCCGTGCTGCATGAGGATGCACTGTCCTCGGCCACACAGAAGATCAACGCCGCGCAGCAGCAGGTCATCGACTTTGTGCGCACGCACGAAGGGCGCGCGGCCATGGAAGAGCTGCGCGAGAGCGGTGCGTCGCCCTCGTCGGTGAAGACCCTGGTGAAGCACGGCATTCTGGAAATCGTTACGGAAGATGCGCCGCAGCCGGTGCCGCAGATGAAGCCGCACAACGGCCTGGACTTCCTCTTCACGCCCGCGCAAAAGGCGGCGCTGCGGCAGATCTGTTCCAGCGTGGAAGAGAAGCGCTTCCAGGTAGATTTGCTGCACGGCGTTACCGGCTCGGGCAAAACCGCGGTGTACCTGGCGGCCATGCAAACGGTGCTGGCCGCGGGGCGCGGCTCCATTCTGCTGGTGCCGGAGATCGGCCTGACGCCGGGCGTTGCGGCCGACCTGCACGCCACCTTTGGCGACCAGGTAGCCATCCTGCACTCTTCGCTCAGCGATGATGAGCGCGCCGCGCAGTGGCACCGCATTCGCCGCGGCGAGGCCAGCATTGCCGTGGGCACGCGCTCGGCCATCTTCGCTCCCGTGCACGACCTGGCGCTCATCATCGTGGATGAGGAGCACGACAACAGTTACAAGCAGGAAGAGACGCCGCGCTATCACGGACGCGACGTGGCCGTGGTGCGAGCCAAGGGGCTGAACGCCACGGTGGTGCTGGGCTCGGCCACGCCCTCGTTGGAGAGCTATCACAACGCGTACCAGGGCAAGCGCTATACGCTGCTGGAACTGCCGGGCCGGGTGCAGCATCGCCCGCTGCCCGAAGTCGAGCTGGTGGACATGCGCGAGGAGTTCCAGCAGACGGGCAAGGAGACCGTGCTCTCGCGGCGGCTGATTGAGGAGACCACGGCGACGCTGGAACGCGGCGAGCAGGCAATGATTCTGCTCAACCGCCGCGGCTACTCGGCGTGGGTGATGTGCCGCTCCTGCGGCGACACGATTCAATGCCGCGACTGCGCCGTGGCCATGACCTATCACAAAGGGCGCCGCATGTTGCTGTGCCACTACTGCGGCTACAAGGCGCCGGTGCCCAAGGTCTGTCCCAAGTGCGGCAGCGAGTACGTGCAGTTCCTCGGCACCGGCTCGGAAAAGCTGGAAGACATGCTGCACGCGGCGTTTCCGCAGGCGCGCATTGGCCGCATGGACCGCGACACGGTGCATGGGCACGGCGACTTTGAGCGCATGCTTGCCTCGTTCCAGGCCGGCGAAATCGACCTGATGGTGGGCACGCAGATGATCGCCAAGGGGCACGACGTGCACGGCGTCACGCTGGTGGGCGTGGTGGGCGCGGACACCGCGCTGAGCCTGCCCGACTTCCGCGCCGCCGAGCGCACCTTCCAGTTACTGACGCAGGTGGCGGGACGCGCCGGACGCGGCGAACTGCCGGGCAAAGTGGTGCTGCAAACCCATTTTCCCGATCACTACGCGGTGCAGTTTGCGGCGCATCACGACTACCGCGGCTTTGCCGAAAAAGAGCTGCGCTTCCGCGGCTGGATGCACTATCCGCCCTTTGACGCCTTGGCCAACGTGGTGGTGCGCAGCGACAAGGAAGCCGAGGCCATGCGCTATGCCGGAGTGTTGGGCAAGTGGTTCCAGTCACAGAGGCACGAGGGTATCCGCGTGATGGGACCGGCTCCGGCACCCATTACGCGCCTGAAAAAAGATTACCGCTTCCACTTTGTGCTGAAGGCCGGCAGCCGCGAACGGCTGAACTCCACCCTGCGCGCCATGCTGGAAGATGCCGTGGCGCAAAAGGTTCCACGCACCGGCATCATCGTGGACGTGGACGCCATGAATCTTTCCTGAACCGCGCGCGTCGAATTGAAAAGAAAGTTAAGCGGCTGTGGCTCCGCAACTTATCCCGGGTGTCCGGGGTTACCAACGGTGCCAGCAACGTTTTCCTGGCTAGCCAAAGCCGGGGGGCGGCTGAGAAAATATGGGAAAGGGGTTTCCCGTGCCCGTCAGGACGCAGATTACCGGTCATACCAAGGCACGAGCGCTCGATGCCGTGCCGGCGGGATTCGCCCTGAAGATGGACCTGACGATTCCCGCGCAGATTTCCGCCATTACGCCGCTGGTGGAGTCGGTGATGGCCGTGGTGCGCCGCCAGGCCGGAGCCAAGGAACTGGAGATTGAAACCGCGCTGCGCGAGGCGCTGGCCAACGCCATCAAACATGGCTGCCACGGCGATCCCACGAAGTTTGTGCAGTGCCAGGTGACCTTTGAAGACGATCACAGCGTGCTGCTGACGGTGCGCGATCCCGGCGCGGGCTTCAATCCCAAGGCCGTGCCCGATCCTACCGCGGAAGACCTTCTCTATGAAAGCCACGGGCGCGGCATCTACCTGATCCGCCGCCTGATGGACGAAGTGCGCTTCCGCCGCCGCGGGGCCGAAATCCACATGCGCAGCCGGTACTAAAGGTTGCGTCTACAAACCCCACAAAGTTGCCCAAGTGAGATCAGAACAAATTACTTATTTTTGCCTCAGGGGCTAAACAGGCTGCGGAAAAAGTCTTGATGTTTGTCACTGTTTTTGAGGTTGCAATGTTTTACAAACGAAGCATGCGTGGAGACGACAAGCAGCAGGCGGCGATGTTCAGTTATGTGACCTTGGAGCAGCGGA
>JARLGJ010000060.1 GCA_031296105.1 Acidobacteriota bacterium
GACCGGGATGGACGAACCTCTTGTGTTCCAGCTGTCGTGCCAACGGCATGGCTGGGTAGCGAAGTTCGGTTGTGATAACCGCTGAATGCATATAAGCGGGAAGCACTCCTCAAGATTAGATCTCCCAATCCAAAAGGATCAAGAAGAGCACAGGAAGACCACCTGTTTGATAGGCTGGATGTGTAAACGCAGTAATGCGTGAGCTTACCAGTACTAATCGCTCGTTCGGCTTGACCATAAAATTTACTCTGCGCATGGAGAGAACCTGCTCCTAGCCTTGAAACCCCAATGCTATTTGGTTGTGAGACATCGCTCTCATGATCTTTCGAGTTTGGCGTGCGAACCTAAAGTTCGCTAGACGCCGCAAGTTTCCGGTGATTTTACCGCAAGGGAAACACCCGTTCCCATCCCGAACACGGAAGTTAAGCCTTGCCGGGCCGATTGTACTGCACGCGAAAGTGTGTGGGAGAGTAGGACGTCGCCGGATTAAATAAGGGCTCCACGTTTAAAGCGTGGAGCCTTTTCCTTTTTACGCAGCAATAGCTGCAACAATCCAACCTGCCCTGGTTCTAACTTCCAAGTTACTCGCTCTTATTCACCCGCAGCTTCTCTGCAATCGCATTGCTGTTCGCCGCGGGGCGGAAGTTGTGCATGGCCGCGAGCAACGTGGAAGGGGCGCTCTCACAAAGTAACGTGGTGCGGTGCGCCGGTCGCAGGAACTTCTCTTCCACCTGGGTGTCCAGAAAGCAGCCGAGACCGTCGTAGAAGCCGCAGGTATTCAGCAGCGCGCAGGGCTTGTGGTGTCGTCCCAACTGCGCCCAGGTCCAGATCTCAAAGATCTCTTCCAGGGTGCCAATGCCGCCGGGCATGGCGATAAAGCCATCGGAGAGCGATGCCATCAGCGCCTTGCGCTCGTGCATGGAGCGGGTGACGCGCAGCTCGGTAAGTCCGCGGTGGGCGATCTCATGATCGACGAGGAATTGCGGCATCACGCCGATGGCCTCGCCGCCGGTCTCAAGCACCGCGTCGGCCAGCGCGCCCATCAATCCTACTGAGGCGCCGCCGTACACCAATCCAATTCCGCGCTGCACAAGTAAGCGGCCTAGCTCGCGAGCCGCAACAATGTACTCAGGGCGCGAACCGGCGCTCGATCCGCAAAAGACGCAATAACGCACGAGGGAACCCTCCCAGGGCAATCTTACCAACCAAAAACAAAACGGACCGCCCGAAGGCGGCCCGCAGCAAAACTATTCCATGCAACGTCTCCGCGCTACTTCTCCACGTTACTTCAGCGAAGCAAACACTTCCCTGGCCGCGGCGATCGTAAGGTCGATATCGGCTGCGGTGTGCGCCGTGCTCAGGAAAGCAGCCTCGAACTGCGAAGGCGGCAGCCAAATACCACGATCCAGCATCCCGCGGTGATAACGTCCAAAGAGTGCGGTGTCGCAAGGGGCGGCGGTATCCCAATCAAAAACTTCGTGATCGGCAAAGAACCAGGTAAACATGCTGCCTACCTGATTGGCGACCAAAGGCACGCCGGCACTCTTTGCCGCGTCCAGAATGCCAGCCACCAACTTTGCGGCCATGACGTTCAGCGCGGGATAAATCATTTTACGATTCTCGCCCAGCGTTTTTAGCATGGCTATGCCGGCGGCCATCGCCAGAGGATTTCCGCTGAGTGTTCCCGCCTGATAGACAGGGCCGAGCGGAGAAATCTGGTCCATCAGCGTGGCCGAGCCGCCATAGGCGCCAACGGGCAGGCCGCCACCAATGACCTTGCCCAAGGTGGTAAGGTCGGGTTTGATGTTATACAACTCCTGCGCACCGCCAAAGGAGACGCGGAAGCCGGTCATGACTTCGTCCAAGATCAGCAGAGTGCCTTCGCGCTGGGTAAGTTCGCGGACGGCCTGCAAGTAGCCGGGGCGCGGCGGAACGCAGCCCATGTTGCCCACTACCGGCTCAATGATGACGCAGGCAATTTGATCCTTGAATTTGGCGAATGCTTCTTCCAATGCTGGAACATTGTTATAGGGCAGCGCCAGGGTGAACTTTACGAACTCTTCGGGCACGCCGGCCGAGCCGGGGATGCCAAAGGTGGCCACGCCGGAGCCGGCTTTGACTAGCAGGGCGTCACTGTGCCCGTGGTAGCATCCCTCGAACTTGACGATGTATTTGCGGTTGGTGGCGGCGCGAGCCAGGCGGATGGCCGACATGGTGGCCTCGGTACCGCTGGAGACAAAGCGCAGCTTTTCGATGGAGGGAAAAGCCTCGACCACCAGCGCGGCCAGATCGGCTTCGGCCGGGGTTGACGCGCCAAAGCTGGTGCCCTTGGCGTTGGCCTCCGCCACGGCGGCAACCACTTCGGGAGCGCAGTGGCCCAGCATCAGGGGGCCCCAGCTCAGAACGTAGTCAAGGTAGCTGTTGCCGTCCACGTCGATCATGCGCGCGCCCTTGCCGCTGGCGATCATGGGCGGCTCGCCACCCACGGCGCGGAAGGCGCGGACGGGCGAATTGACCCCGCCGGGAAAGAAGGTTTCAGCACGCTGCTGCAAGGAGTGCGAGAGATCAAGTTTTCTGGACATTGAGACCAACCAGCGCGAAGCAGTTTAAAATAGAAATAGCTCCGCTTTCTAAGATTTCGCGACTTTAAAAGATAACAAAACCTCGCGACAAAGGGAGTGCGCCGCGTCACACCGCGGGCCGGCTCTCTGGGCGGATGGCACAGACACGATGAAACCGTTGGGACAAATTGCAAAATGGACCGTGCTGGTCTTTCTGTTGGCTGGCGTAGCAGTGGCAGCGCAGGCGGAAGTGGGCGTGCTGCTGAACGAAGCGCTGCACACGGGGGCCTCGCGCTGGACGGGCGCGGGCCACACAGCGGTGTACGTCTCGGGCGTTTGCGCGGATTCGCCAGTCTCTCTGCGGCCGTGCCGCAAGGGCGAAAACGGCGTTGTGCTGACGAATTACAGCAGCTTTGACGAGGACTCTTCCTACGAGTGGAACGCCGTGCCGCTGAACCTCTACCTTTATGGAGTGGAGGACGAGCGCGACCGTACGCTGTATGCCACGCCCACCGTGCGCTGGGTGCTGGAAGAGCGCTACCGCGAGCGCTACCTTGGCGGCATTTGCCATGGGCCGTGTGCCACCCGCCCCGGCGCCTTGTGGCGAGAGTCGATTGGGACGACCTTCGACCGTGATATTTATATGTTTGTGGCACGCACCACGCCGGAGCAGGACCGGGCGTTGATTGCGCGGCTGATGCAAGCTCCCAACGTGAACCGCTACAACGCCATGCGCAATAACTGCGCGGATTTTGTAAGCCTGGTGCTGAACAGCTACTATCCCGGCGCGGCGCGGCCGGACCGCGTCAACGACTTCGGCATGACCAGCCCGAAGGCCATTGCCAAATCCTTTGCGCGCTACGGAGCGCGGCATCCGGAGACGGGCTTTCACGTGGTGCGCTACTCGCAGATCCCCGGGGAGTTCCGCCCGAGCGCGGACAATCGCAAAGGGACCGAGGAGTTGTGGCGGGCGAACAAGTGGCGTGTGCCGTTTCCGTTCGTGGCGCCAGTGGCCGCCGCGTCCTACCTGTTGAGCGGCCGATTTAATCCGGAGAAGGAATTGCAGCAGCGTCCCACGGCAGAGGCCACTCGCCTGATGGCCGAACTGCGCCAGACCAAGCGTAACGGAAACGCTCCGTTGGCCGCAGCCCTGGAGAAAAAGCTTCAAGCCGAACGCGCGTCGGCCCTGGGCACGGACGCTGTGTGGCGGGAGTATGCGGAGAAGCTGCGCCAGCGCAAAGAAGAGGCGGCGGAGAGCGGCGCCTTGGCGATGGACAGGGCTCGAGGCAATCCGGAGGCAGCGATCCTGCCCCAGAAGTGGATCACGACGGAGCCTGGCGGCGGGCTGTGGCTGGTTCCGCGCGACGGCCACGGGCCAAAAATTGGACTGAGCGAAAGCACTCTGCTGGAAGGCCCATCCGACGTGCGTCAGGGATATGTGCTAGCCCTGGCCCGGGTAGATGCCGAGTTGCGGCGCAAGCCCAAGAACCGCGCCACGCTGGGGTTCTTCCGCCGCGACTGGGCAGAGATGGAAAAGCTTCGCCTGGAGTCCCTTTCGATGCAACCCATCCGCCGGGCGGAAAACGCTTCAGGCGAGGCGCAATAGCTAGCAAACAAGCCTTACCGACGCGCTAGAATGAAGACGGCATGATTCTTTCCTTCGTCCGCAAACTGCTGGCGGACGCGGCAACTGTCCCTGGCTTTCAGCGTGCCCTCCCGCTCCTCAAGGACGGCGCGGGGCGCATCCGTGTGTGCGGACTGGCCCCTTCGGCGCGCGCTCTCTACTACACCTTGCTGTACCAAGAGCTGGGCCGTCCGGTGATTGTTGTAACCGGCGACAACCGCGCGGCGGAAGAGATGCTGCCGGTGTTGCAAGGCATGTGCGAGCTGACCGGCGCGGCCGACGCGGATTCGGTGGCGTACCTGCCGGCGCGCGATGTGCTTCCCTTTGAAAATTTGTCGCCGCACCCGGAGATTCAAGAGGTGCGAGCGCGCGCCTTGTGGCGTATGACCTCGGGCACGGCGTCCGTGGTGGTAGCGCCGTTTGCGGCCACCACCATCCGCCTGCGAGACGCGGCCTATTACCAGCAACTGGCCAAGACCATTCAGCGCGGCGACTGGTTCGACCTGGAAGAACTGGTGCAACACCTGAACGTGGTGGGCTATCGCCGCACGGACGTGGTGGAGCAGCAGGGAGAGTATGCGCTGCGCGGCGGCATTCTCGACGTGTACTCGCCGGAGATGGAGCGGCCGGTGCGCCTGGAGATGTCGGGCGACGAGGTGGAATCGCTGCGCGAGTTCGATCCCGCTTCGCAACGCTCGGCGGCCTCGGTGGCGCAGGTCACGCTGCTGCCTTTGACGGAGACGCCGGTGACCGAAGAGTTGCTGGCCACCATCAGCGCGCGTCTCAGCGGCAAGCGCGTCAGCGGTTCGGAGGCGGCACTGGAAGACGTGGCGCGCGCCGGAGGCGTTTCCGTGTTTCCGGGCTGGGAGTTCTTTGCTCCCGTGGCGGGCGCGGAGAACACGATCTTCCATCTGCTGCCAGAAGCTGTTGTGGTGGTGGAAGAGCCGGAGCAACTGGAGACGGCTCTCGACGCCTGGTGGGAGCGTGTACGCGACGCGCACGAACGCAGCGGCATCGGCAACCTGGTGCATCCGGAAGAGCTTTATGTAACCCCAGAAGAGTGGCGTACGCAGGTGCAGAAGTTGAGCGGCCTGGACGTGGAGCAGCTCGGGTTGGCGAGCGGCGAAGATGAACTGATCGACTTCCACACGCATCCCACGGCGCGCTTCCATGGGGCAGTGCCGCGTTTGCTGGAAGAGGTAAAAAAGCTTACCGCGGCCGGAGAGCGCGTGCTGCTGGCGGCGGGCTCCGCGGGTGAGTTGGAGCGGCTGGCCGACATTTTCAATGAGTATCAGGTGCCGTACCAACTGGGCTCGCGCGGAAAGACCGCTGAAGCCGCGGACGACGAAGCGGTGGAGAGCGTGGCCACCACGCTGGTGCAGGGCTACCTGCCCAACGGCGTGGCGCTGCCGGACGCGCACCTGGTGCTGTTCGGCTCGGATGATATTTTCGATGACTCCGAGGCCGGCGCGCGGAGACAACCGCGCACGCGTTCCAAGACGTCGGCGTTCCTCTCCGATTTCCGCGACCTGGCCGTGGGCGACTACGTGGTGCACGTGGAACACGGCA
>JARLGJ010000061.1 GCA_031296105.1 Acidobacteriota bacterium
CCCCGCACCGGCCCGCACACTGCTGGCGCTTGCGGGACAGGGGCCGCGGCCCCTGTCCCGCAAACCACAACCCCAGCGAACGAAGAGAAAGTGTCAGGAATGCGCCCGGTCTGAAATGTCAGCTAAGTTCCCGGCCATACAGTGTCCCCAGCCGGTGCGCCTAGGTAGGTGTGCCCCAGGGCCTGCCCTGAGCTTGTCGAAGGGTTCGCGCGCGAAGCGAACTAACCTGGGTATCCACCACGAAAGTTTCCGCGCTTGCGCCTGCGGGAACTTTCTCCGCTCCCGCGGAGTCTATCTTGGTACTGGAGGCTCGGCCATGACTCCCCGGCGCTGGTGGTATTTGCCGTTGTTCTTACTCGTGGCGGTGACGACGGTTGCGGCCCAGGAATGTGCCTTTGGCGAATGGGACCCCGTTGTATGGCAAAGCCCACCTATTGAGAGCACGATTCTGGCGTGGTGCACATGGCAGGCGACTGTTGCTGTTATCGCTGCGGCGTATCTCCTTTTCCGTCGCGATTGGGCCAAGACTGATTCGCGTCACCTCATCTTCGGCAGTTTCGTCGCTAGCTCACTTAGTTTTGCCCCGGCGGCGTCTCCTGCTCGCGAGGTTTGCTTTCAGCCGACGCTCATTCCTGACCGCTCGCGCAGCCGAACACTGGCCATGCTGGGGGTTACACTGCTTGCCGCGTGTCTTTGGAACTATGCTTTTGCACCAATGCTTACACCCGCTGGAATGGACGCTCCACCGTGTGAAACGGTGCTCGGCTGCGAGTCCGGTAGCGGCGAGTAACACAATTCGCGAATGCAATTAAAAAAGACCGGAGCAAAATGCCCCGGCCTTTTGATTGTTGTAACCTCCGAAACTTTGTGACCTCCGAAGCCTGGGTTGAACCTGTGTAACTTTTGCAACCTGTGTAACCAGCCTTACCCCTTGAAGTAGTTCTTCGCCAGGAAGATCACATTCGCGGGCCGTTCCGCCAGGCGGCGCATAAAGTACGGATACCACTCGGTGCCGAACGGGATGTAGCAGCGCACGCCCCAGCCATCTTTGGCCAGCTTCTCCTGCAAATCGCGGCGCACGCCGTGCAGCATTTGGAACTCGAAGGCCGTCTTGGGTACGCCTTCCTGCTGTGCCCACGCTTTGATGGTGTTGATGATGTGTTCGTCGTGCGTGGCCAGCCCGTGGAAGGTGCCGCTCTTGAGCAGTATCTTGGCCAGCTTCACATAGTTGGCGTCCACGTCGTGCTTGGCGGGGAAGGCAATGGCGGCCGCTTCCTTGTAGGCGCCCTTGCAAAGTCGTATGCGGATGCCCTCCGAGCACAGGACGCGCACGTCTTCTTCGGTGCGGAACAGGTAGGCCTGCAGGACGGTGCCTACGTGTCCGGCGGCGCCGGGACGGCCATGCAACTCGCGCACAAAGTCGATGGTGCGCTGGGTGTAGGGCGAGCCTTCCATGTCCACGCGGATGAAGCTGTGGATGGACGCGGCGTGCTCCAGCAGTTCGATGACGGTGTCGCGGGCCAGTTGCTCGTCCACGTCCAGGCCCATGTGAGTGAGCTTGAGGCTGACGTTAGCGTCCAGCTTGCGCTTGTCGATCTCGTCCAGCAGCTCGTGGTAGAGCGCCTTGCTATGCAGGGCTTCTTCGCGGTTGGTGACGTTTTCGCCCAGGTTGTCCACCGTGACGTGCACGCCGGCTTTGTTCATGGCCACGGTAGCTTCAATCAGGTCGGCCACGGTCATGCCGGCGACGAAGCGCTTGGAAACTTTCTGTCCGATGGAGGAATTTTCAGCGATGGAACGGATGCTCTTGCTTTCAGAAAGAGCAATGAAAAACGAGCGCAACATTGCAGGGCCTTCGACCTGGGCTGGCGCCCGGGCCTTCCATAAATTTCGTCATCGTTGCAGGCTGGCGCGGAACCAACCAAAAAGACCGGTCCGCAACTGCGGTGACTCTTGGTTGTATCACAACGCCCGCCCGCAACGGAATGAGAAAAAAGTCCTTAGTGGCCAACTTCTTCCAGGTACTTTTCCACTTCGATGGCCGCCATGCAGCCGGTTCCGGAGGCGGTAATGGCCTGGCGGTAGCGGCGGTCGGCCACGTCGCCGCAGGCGTAAATGCCCGGCACGCCGGTGTGCACGTAGTCGCGGATCTTGAGGTAGCCGTCGTCGTCGGTTTCCAGCAGTCCCTGGAACATTTTGGCGTTGGGCTCATGGCCAATGCCCAGGAACATGGCGCTCACCGGCAAATCCCACACCTTGCCGCTCACCACGTTGCGCAGCTTCAGGGCCGTCACTTCCTTGGCCGCCGGGTCGAGCACGTCTTCCACCACGGTATCGGTAAGGAAGTGAATCTTGCCGTTTGCGCGGGCGCGGTCCAGCATGATCTTGCTGGCGCGGAAGGCGCTGCGGCGGTGAATCAGCGTGACGCGCGAGGCGAAGCGGGTGAGGAACAAAGCCTCTTCCATCGCGGAATCGCCGCCGCCGATGACGGCGATTTCCTTGCCGCTGAAGAAGAAGCCGTCGCAGGTGGCGCAACTGGAAACGCCGTGGCCGATCAGCGCCTTTTCATTGGGCAAGCCCAGCCAGCGCGCGCTGGCGCCGCTGGCGATGATGATGGCCTGCGTCTTGATCTCTTCCTTGCCCACGGTCAGGGTGAACGGACGGTTCTTGATGTCCACGGCCGAAACGTGTCCCATGCGGAACTCGGCGCCGAAGCGCTCGGCCTGCTTGCGCATGTTGTCCACCAGTTCCGGACCCATGATGCCTTCCGGCCAGCCGGGGAAGTTCTCCACCAGGGTGGTCATGGAAAGCTGTCCGCCGGGCTCATGGCCTTCCAGAACCAGCGGTTTCAGGTTGGCGCGGCCAGTATAAATGGCCGCCGTCAGGCCGGAGCACCCCGAGCCCAGGATCACTACGTTGCGAATCTCTTCTGACATGGTCGATAAACTCTCTTTTCTTATTGATTCCCGGCGGGGGATTTGGATTCTTTCCGCCCGTTGAGCCGCTCCAGCTCTTCGGGGACAATCCGTTCTACCCCCATGGTTTCCCGGTATGTCGCAAAAATTTCGCGTCCCAGGGTGAACAAGGGCTCGTAGAGCGCCTGGTCCACCGGGCAGCGCGCCAGCATCAGCGAGGAATGCCCGTAGCGCTCGATGCGTATGTGGTCCGGGGGCGTCAGCGTGCGCAGCACCTGCTCTGGCGAGCCGGTCACCGTGCTGCTGAAAACAATCTGCATGGCCTTGTCCGTGTTGCGCAGGTGCAGCACCAGCACCTCGGTCACCGAGCGGTCTTCGTGGCTCAGAGAGTATTGCGCGCCGCTCAAGGCGGACTTTTCCGTCAGGTCGCGGCTGAGGCGTACCCAGTGCGAGGGCTTGCCCGCCGTATCCGACGCCACGCCGGAGGCCAGCGCCTCGGCCTCGGAAAGGGTGGTGACGCCGCGGGCGATCTCAAAATCGCCGCTGTAGGCGGGCTTGGCGCGGAACGGCTCCAAAAGATGGCGCATCTCCGACGCGTCGGCCGGCGAGGGACGGCAACTGTTGACCAAGCTGACTTTATATTTCGGCTTGTCGCCGATGGCAGGCGCCGCTGGCGTAGCCGTAGGCGCCGTCTGGGCCGCGGCCGACAGCCCGGCGGCCAGCACCAGCGCCAGTTGCGCACGATGAAAATTCACTCGTGAGATCACTGCTGGATTGTAAACGACGGAACCCGAGGGCTGCTTCTTCCGTCTATAATTCAGCACTACGTGGTGGCGATGAACGGTGTAAACACTCATTCCGTGCAGCAATGGCTGCGGCAGCGCGGCCTGTGGCCGCAAACGCGGCTGGCACGCTTCTCGGCGGCCGCGGGCGCGGCTTCGGCCCTGACGGCGGCCTGGCAGGGGCATGTCAAGTTCAACTTCTTTCCGTTGTGCATGTTCCTGTTCCTCGGCGCGCTGCTGTGGCTGGGCTACCGCTGGTTTAAAAAGCACCTCATGTGGCGGCTGAGCAACCGCCTGATCGTCACCTACGTTTTCATCGGCGTGATTCCCCTGGTGCTGCTGGCCACCATGGGGCTGGTTGCCTGTTTCCTGTTCGCCGGGCAGTTTTCCACTTTTGTTGTTACCACCGACATCAACAACGAGCTTCTCCGGCTGGAGAGCGCCAATCGCACCGTGGCACATCACGCCGCCGAGGCCCTCGGCCATGGGCTCGACGCGCGGGTTATTCACGACGCCATCGCCGACGACGCCTTCCCCGGACGCCAGGTGATGGCCTATTACAAGGGGCGCGCCGAACTGCTGGACGGTGATCCGGCGCAGCCGTTTCCCGCGCCGCCGCGCGACGATATGCCGGATTCCTCGGTGGTGCTCGACCGCGGCGAACTCTTCCTGCGTGCCGTTCATCGCAGCCGTCAGGACGCCGCTGCCGGAGGCCTGGTAGTGGTTTCCAGCGTGCCGCTGGATGGTGCGCACCTGGCCTCGGTGGTGCCCAACATCGGTGTGGTCACGGTCTATGGCGAAATGCCGGCGGCCGCCTCCACCGCCTCCAGCGAGCCGGAGATACGCGTGGACGACGAGGCCATCGACCTGCATCATCCGCGGGTGATCTGCGGCTCGGTGCCGCCGCCGGCCTTCCGCTCGGACTTCGAGTTTGATCGCTTCGGCTCGCTGCTCAACGCCGGCTTCCGCTCGCTGCTGAGCGCACGGCGCTGGGAGAACGGCCGCGAGCGGCATCTGCTGCTGACGGTGCAGACCCGCCCGTCGCTGCTCTACAACCGCCTCTTCCACACCCTCGGCGAGCTCAGCAACGCCATCTTCATTCTGCTGGCGGTCATCGCCGTCTTCTTCGCTCTCATCGAGGTGGTGGCGCTGGTGGTCGGTATCCGCCTGACGCGCACCATGACCTCTTCGGTGTCCAAGCTCTACGACGCCACGCAGTACATCAACCGCGGCGACTTCAGCCATCGCATCCGGGTGAAGTCGCGCGACCAGCTTGCGGCCCTGGAAACCTCGTTCAACTCCATGACCGAGTCCCTGCAAAAGCTGATCGCCGAGCAGAAGGAAAAGCAGCGCATCGAAAGCGAGCTGCAGATCGCGAAGGAAGTGCAGGATCTCTTGTTCCCGCACGATGCCGCCGACCTGGATGGACTGGAACTGCATGGCGTCTGCCGCCCGGCGCGCACCGTCAGCGGCGACTACTACGACTTTCTGCCGGTGAGTGAAAACGCCGTGGGACTGGCCGTGGCCGACATCAGCGGCAAAGGCATCTCGGCGGCGCTGATGATGGCCACTCTGCACGCCTTCGTGCGCGCCCACACCTTGGCCGAGAAGATGCCATCGCTGGCCCTGGCCGCGGGCGCCACTGCCGCGGGCGGCAACGACGGCGTTCCGCAGGACGGCAACGGCTCCTGCTGCGCCGCGCCGGGCACGGTGCTGGCCATGCTCAACCAGCAGCTTTACCGCAGCACTCCGGCGCAGAAGTACGCCACCATGTTCCTGGGTTTTTACGACCAGCCCTCGCGCCGCTTCCTGTACTCCAACGCCGGACACCTGCCGCCGCTGGTGGTGTGCCGCGACGGACAGGTGCACCGCCTTGAAGAGGGCGGCACGGTGGTTGGCCTTTTTCCAGGCATGGCGTACCCCGAAGGCTCGACTCAACTCAATCCCGGCGACATCCTGGTGGCCTACAGCGACGGCATCACCGAGCCGGAGAACGATTTTGGCGAGTTCGGCGAGGAGCGCCTGGCGCAGATCATCCTGGAAAATCGCGACCTGCCGCTGCCGCGCATCACGGACGCCATCCTCAACGCGGTGCTGGACTGGATCGGCGGGGAAGAGCAGCCCGACGACATGACGGTGGTGATCGCCCGCGCCCGCTAGGGCGGCGCTGAAGGTGTCTTACGGGCTGTTCCTGAAAAGTCTAAACGGTCCCCGAAACATCGGATGGGGAACTGTACTGTCAGGGCACGGATTTATCCGTGCCGTACAAGCAGCATCTACTCAGGGCTTCAGCCCCGGAGGAAACGGTCTTGCGGAACGTACCCTCAGCGGCTAAACAGGCTGCTGAAAAAATCCATTCGCGGTTTGATGCACCGCTATCCCTTGGATGCCTTGGCCGTGCTACACACATTGAGGAGCGTCTCGCTTGTTGCTTCGACGCGTTTTCCGCAGCCTGTAAAGCCGCGAGATATTGTTGCCATCTAAGCGGCATGGCTGAAGCCACGCCCTGACAAATTCCAACTTATTCAGACTTTTGTTAGTTACTCTTCGCGCAGATGCCTGCCCAGTTGGAATTGCATGCCAAAGTAGCCGATGAACTGCGATTGTCCGCTGCTGGGTGGACTGAAACTGCGGCCCGCCATGAAGATGAAGAGCGCGTTACGGTTGAGCCTGTAGCGTCCGCCGAAGTCGAAGGTGTTGTCGCGTTCCCCGAAGGGCGAGCCGTTGCTGTACACCTCGCTGAGCACCTCCAGCTTTTTCGTCGCCTGGTGGCTCGCCGCCAGGCCGGCGATCCAGTAGCCCATCTGTTGGGTGAACCAGTGTCCAACCTCGATGTCGAGATCCACCGGGCCTGCCTTCTTCGTGATCTCCAGCGGCAGCAGGAACTGCGGTCCTTTGTAAACCAGGTTGCGCTTAACAGACTCCTGCGTGTTGTTGATTTCCAATTGAGGATAGGTTCCGATGTCGAGGTTGAGCTTTACATTCTGTAGAAAGCGATACTTCACGCCAAACTTCGAGTCGCCGGGGCCACCCTGCAATTTGCCGTTGTCCGTGCTGTTGAAGACGTAGGGCATCTCGTACTTGAGTTGCACACGGTCTCCCCAGCCATAGTTGAGGTCGAGGATCGGCGCCTCGTAGTCGTTATCTCCCTGGGAGCGGTCCTGTATGTAACCAACGTTGATCTCCCAATTGTTTCTCCCTGGTGTTCCGGGATCGTCGGTTAGCAGCGGCGGTCCGCCCTGGGCAGGCAGGCTGGGCGCGGCAAAGAGCAGAACAGTGAAAAGAAAGAGCGCGACTCTCCGAGCCAGTTTCTGAGAGCGGCCTGGCCGCAGGGATGGAAAAGGCTTTTCAACGAAACGCATGAAGAAGTGAGGCTCCAGTTAAACTTGCTTGATTTCCGCCGCCCGGTTGCGCGTTGTGCCATCTTGTGCGACTCTCAGGCGTCGATCGGGAGGAGATGCGCTTCAGATTGGCTTTAGATACGCGGACTTCGCATCCCGTCAGCAAGGTAGCTGTTTTCCACTATCGCGTCAAACGAAGGGTTTGAAGCGAATCAGGTTTACCAGATTGAAAGGAGATTCTGTGAAGTCATTCCGCTACGCATTGTTTGTTCTGCTTGTCGCCGCACTGGGCGCCACGCAGTTGGTTGCACAGCCGGACTCCGGCTACAAAGTCAACCGTCGCATCCCGCTTGGTGGCGACGGTGGCTGGGACTACCTGAAGTTCGACGCGGCATCGCAGCGGTTGTTTGTGGCGCGCGCCACGCGGGTGATGGTAGTGGACCTGGCGAGCGGCAAACTTGCCGGCGAGATTCCCAACACCTTGGGCGTGCATGGCGTTGCGCTGGTGCCTGAGCTTGGCCGCGGCGTCACCAGCAACGGCAAGGAAGATAGCGCCACTGTGTTCGACCTCAAAACGCTGGCTCCCATCGCAAAAGTAAAGACCGGAGGGAAGCCGGACGCCATCTTGTTCGATCCCTTCAGCGGCCTTGTGCTCACCTTCAACGGCAAGAGCAATACCGTTACGCTGATTGATGCCGCCAAGGCGCAGGCCGTGGGCAGCATTGATCTGCCGGGACGTCCGGAGACCGGCGTCTCCGATGGCAAGGGCAAGGTGTTCGTCAACCTGGAGGACAAGAACCAACTCGCCGTCATTGACGTGGCGGCGCGTAAAGTGCTGGGCACCTGGGCGCTGCCGGGTTGCGAGGAGCCCACCGGCCTGGCATTCGACGCGGCAAATCGCCGCTTGTTCTCCGCCTGTCATAGCGGAGTGCTGGTAGTGACCGATGCCGTCTCGGGGCGCAACGTCGCGCAGGTCGCCATCGGCGCCGGCGTGGATGCGGCTGACTATGACGAGCCGGCGAAGCTGGTCTTCACCTCCAACGGAGAAGGCTCTATTTCGGTGATCCGACAGGAGAGCGCCGACAAGTACACCGCGCTCGCAAGGGTTGCAACGCAGAAGGGAGCCAAGACCATGGCGCTCGATCCGGAGACGCATACGGTTTACACCGTCGCTTTGGGCGTGCCTGACGTCAGCGGCAAGCCCGGGCCATTCGAACTGCTGGTAGTCTCCCCAGGCAAGTAAGTATGGATGCAACAGGGCGGCGCGGCTGGTTGCTGCGCCGCCCTGTTGTTTTACAAGGCTGAAGGAAAGACGACGCGGAAGGTGCTTCCATGGCCCGGCTCGCTGCGGGCGGTGAGCTCGGCCTTGTGCACTTGTGCAATCCACTTGGCAATCGCCAGGCCCAGGCCGGTTCCTTCCACGCTGCTGCGCGAGGGATCCGCGCGGTAAAAGCGGTCGAAGATGAATGGCAGATCCTTGTCGGCAATGCCGATGCCACTGTCGGTGACCTCGACGACCGCCGAACTTGCTGCTGCCGTCAGCGAGATTCCCACGCTGCCGCCGTTGGGAGTGTACTTCAGCGCGTTATCCATCAGCGTCCAAAGAAGTCTGCGCAGTGCAAAGACGTCTCCCATCACGGTAACCGGCTGGCTGGCCGGGATCGATACCGCTAGTGTCAATCCTCTCTGTTCGGCTCGCGGCCTTGCTTTTTCACACATGTCGGCCGCCAGGCTTGTCAGGTCCACGGGCTCCCATAGCAGGTCGCCGTGCGCGGCGTCGGCCCGCGCCAGCGTCAGCATGTCGTTCAGCAGTGCCGTAGCTTTCTCTGCTTCCTCCACGATTCCGCGGAAGGCCTTGTGAGTCTGAGCATCCAGTTGCGGATTGCACAGCGCAACTTCGGAGGCCGTCAGGATGATGGACAGTGGCGCGCGCAGCTCATGCGATGCATCTGCGGTGAACTGCCGGATGCGCAGCACCGAGGATTCCAGACGCTCCAGCATGGCGTTCGAGGTTTCCGTGAGCCGCTGCAACTCGTCGCGGCTCCTGAGCAGTGGAAGCCGCTCGGAGAGGTTGCCAATACTGATGGACTGCACTGACCGGGCAATTTCATCGACTGGCCGCAGGGCCTTGCGGCTCACCAGGTATCCGCCGCCGGAGGCGAGCAGCAACACGACTGGCACGGAGGCCATCAGTCCCACCAGAAAGCGGTTCAGTACCAGTTGATTGCCGGTCTCCGGCGCGGCGCATGCCAGCACCAGCTTGCGGCCGCCAAGCATACACGGACGCAACAGGACGCGGTAGCTCTGCTCTCCGCGGCGGATGCGTGAATACTGCTCCGCCTGCAGCGCGGTGGGCAACGGCCAGGGAAACTTTTTGGCCGCCGCGGTCGAGGACTTGAATTCGCGAGTGCCATCCAGGGCAAAGACCTCGTTCAGACCATTTCCCGTGGCGCGGGAGAACTCCAGAAAATCGTCGAGGCGCTTGGCCTCAACTTCATTCTGTGTGTTACTCAGCATTTCCTGGAACCGGTCGATGCGCCGGGAGAGTGTCAGGTCGCGCTCGGTGGTGAGCGTGGCGCTCAGGTTGAACCACATGGCCACGCCGAACAGCAGCCATCCGATAAAGAAAAAGCTGCCAAACCAGAAGGCGAGGCGCAACGAGATGGACCAGCGCTCTCTCATGACGACGAGTGCCTGAGTGTATAGCCAACACCGCGCACCGTGTGCAGGAGTTCGGCTTCGCCTTTGTGTGTAATTTTGCCGCGCAGGGCGCGGATGAAAACATACAGGCTGTCGTAGCCGACCTCGCAGTCGCCGCCCCATCCCGCTTCAATCAGTGCCGCGTGCGGAACCACCTGCCGGGGCCGGCGCATGAGCACCTCCAGCAGAGCGCATTCGGTGCGCGTCAGCGTCTCCACGCGCTCGCCGCGCTGAACCTCATAGCGCTCCGGACGGAAGACAAGATCCACGAACTGAAGCGATTGTTTCTCCGGCGCGGGGACTCGCCGCGCCGCGGCTCGAATCTTGGCCAGCAGCACCTCAAGCAAAAAAGGCTTGGTCAGGTAGTCGTCGGCTCCGGCGTCCAGTCCATAAACCACATCGCGCATGGAGTCGCGGCCGGAGACAATGATGGCCTGCGTGCGAACCTCTTCCTCGCGCAGCCTGCGAATCACCGCGAAGCCATCCATCAGCGGCAGCATCACATCCAGCAGAATCACGTCGAACTGAGCGCTGCGTCCCAGGCGCAGGCCCGTAGCGCCGTCGGCCGCGTAGGCCACAGCGTGCCCCTCAAGTTCCAGCGCGCGCCCAAGATTCTCAGCCAGGCTGCGCTTGTCCTCTACGATCAGGATACGCATTCACCGGATTGTAAGGAGACTACTGATCCGGCCCTAAACGACTGAGACATTTTGGATGATCGGCCGTCTAATGAAGTATGGAGAAGATCGACGGTCGGAAGTTGTCTGAATCAGCTTTGAACGAACGGCGGCGGCGGGCTGTGAAGCTTCGTCTGGCAG
>JARLGJ010000062.1 GCA_031296105.1 Acidobacteriota bacterium
GGAGCCTCCGCAGGCGGGGTGCTGGTTGCCACCTGCTGGTTGGGCGCGTTATTGCGGCCGTGAATGTCGATGATCAGGCGGTACGGGTTCGGCAGCAGGAAGGCTGAGTAGTCGGAGACGTCGTCCACCTCCAGCACCACGCGCACCATGTCCTTCTGGAACTGGGCCACGCGCACCCGGCGCAGAAAGCCGTCAGAGACGTCGAAGGTTTTGCCCGCCAGGGTGGAGGCCAGCTTGGTATCGTGCAGGTCAAAGAAGATGCGGTCCGGATTGGGCACGCGGCCCGCTTCGTACTTCACCTCCTGCTCCAGGTCAATGGCCACGCGCGTGTAGTTGGGCGTGGACCAGTGGCGGATGCCGGTGACCAGCGGCAGTCCGCTGTGCGGCGCCGACGGGTTGTCGTTGGCCACTTCCACCGCGCGCGGCTCACCGGGAGAAGGACGCATCTCGTTGCGCGACTCGCGAGGCTTCGGCTTGGCCTTGGCCTGCTGATCCATCTCGGCGATGGCCTCGCGCGCGTCGGCCGAGATTTGCAGGTGGGGATAGCGGTGGATCACTTCCTGAAAAGTCTCGCGCGCCTTGTCGTGCTCGCCCAGGTCTTCCTTGTAAATCTGTCCGATGGTAAACAGCGCCTGGAAGCGGTACTTGCTGCCGGGATATTCGCGGCGCAGGAATTCGTACTGCGCAATGGCCGCGCGCAGGCTCTTTTCATCGTTGAAGGAGCGTCCGCTCTCGGCCATCAGCTCGGCCACGGCCACAATGCTAGCGTCGGCTTTGCTGCTGGCGGGCGCGGTGTAATAGACCTTGCGGTAGGCGTCGATGACTTTCTGGTAGCCGTGCTTGGTGCGCTGGCGCTGCGGCAGGCCGTTCAACTCCTCGCGCATCTGCTCCGCGGTATCGAACTGCGAGCGCGCCTGCTGTTTTTTTATCTGCGGACTGGCGGCCACAAGCGGCAACGCCAGCAGCAGAAGGCAGAACACGCTGGCAAGGCTGCGCGCTATCTGGAGTCCGGGTTGTGTTGACCGCTTCAAAGGCATTCGGGTTCCGGCTTAATCCGTGTTGGAAATCATCAAGTGTCCGCGCTCGTCGCGGTGGACGGTAATAGGCGCGGTCAGGGCGGTCATGTGGATGGCCTCCTGCGCTCCGTTGCCCATCAGGCTGGTGATGCGATGCACGTAGTTGCGCGTCTCCGTGTAGGGCGGAATGCCGCCGTTGCGCTGCACCGCGCCCTCACCCGCGTTGTAGGCGGCCAAGGTCAGCGGCACGTTGCCGTTGAAGTTCTGCAAAAGGCCCTTCAGGTGGCGCACTCCGGCTTCCACGTTCTCGTGGGCGTCAAAGGGATTGCGCACGTCATACATGCGCGCGGTGGCCGGCATTAACTGCATCAGGCCCATGGCTCCCTTGTTGGAGAGCGCGCGCGGATTGTAATTCGACTCCACCTTGATGACGGCGCGCACCAGGTTGGGGTCTACCTTGTGGCGCGCGGCGGCCTCGGCAATAAACTTGTCGATCTCCGAGGAACTGACCGAGCGATTGCCGGCGGCCTGGGCGTAATTCGGATTGGCTTCGGCCAGCTCTCCTGCCGGGCGAGCCTTGGTCTTCACGGTGCTCAGGCGCGGCTTGGAGTCAATGTACTTGTTGACTTCGCCGGCGGCCTTGCGCGCCGAACGCAGCGCGGACGGGTTCGGCACCTGCACCGGAATCCAGCGCTGCGCGGCCTGGCTCCAGTAGAAATATTCGCGCGAAGGAATGGTTTTGGGCTGCTTTTCGCCGGGCTGCACGGCTGGAACGTGGTCGGTGGGCATGTCGTTGGTCCACACGGTGCGGCCGTTCTCCAGCGTCGGGTGCAGTTCCTGCGCCGCTGCCGCCTGCGCGATAAGTGCAGGCATGGCAAGGCCCAGGGCCGCGGTGCCCGCGGCGCGCAGCATACCCCTCCGGATTGTTCGCAGCGTCCGATGCATAGAACCATTCCAGACAGCGTTCAGATCCCAACCGGAGGCAAAAACACTGTCTGAGGGTGCTTGGATTATATGTCGGCCCGAAGCGGGACAGCAATGTTCCAGTGGCGGGGAACCTCGGAAGTGAATGGCTAAAAAACAGGAGAAATCCCGGCGAAAACCCTAAGTCACGCATATCCCGCGTATATCCCAGGTTACGTGTGTACAGAGGGGGCGGCGCAGGTGGACGCAAAAGTAAAGGCCGGGCGCACATGGCACCCGGCCGGAATGCGAACAAAAGCTTACGCCAGCAGCGCTTCCACCACCGCGTAGCTGGCCTTCAAAGCGTCATCCAAGGCCTCGGGATGCTTGCCGCCAGCCTCGGCCATGTCGGGGCGTCCGCCGCCGGAGCCGCCGACCTTCTGCGCTACCTGGCCCACGATCTTGCCGGCCTGGATGCGCGCGGTCAGGTCCTTGGTGACGCCCACCAGAATGGCTACCTTGCCCTCGGTGACCGAGCCAATCACGACTACGCCCGAGCCCAGCTTGTTGCGGAAGTTGTCCACCAGGGTGCGCAGTTGCGAGCGATCCAGGTTGTCGGCGCGGTGTGCCAGCACCTTGATGCCCTTCACCTCGCGCACCTTGTCATCGGCGGAGGCAACGGCCGAGGCCGCGGACTTCATGCGTACCTGGTCCAACTCCTTGCGCAGCTTCCTCAGCTCCTCTTCGCGGCGCTCGAGTTCCTGCTTCAGGGCCTCGGCCGGAGAAAGCTCGCTGCGGCCCACCAGGGTGCTGACGATGCCCTCCAGTTCGTGATCCTGGCGGAAGTGGCGCAAAGACTGCTCGCCGGCCACGGCCTCAATGCGGCGCACACCGCTCGACACCGAACCTTCCTTGAGGATCTTGATGAGGCCGATCTCGCCGGTGGCCGCAACGTGCGTGCCGCCGCAGAGTTCGGTGGAATAGTCGGCCACCTTCAGCACGCGCACCTTTTCGCCGTACTTTTCACCGAAGAGGGCCATGGCGTGGTATTCGCTGACGGCTACGTCGATGGGCACATCCTCAAGCGTTTGCACCGTATCGTTGCGCAGCACCTCGCGGTTGGCAATGTCCTCGATCTCCTGCAACTCCTCGTCGGCCACGGCGGCAAAGTGCGAGAAGTCGAAGCGCAGGTAGTTGGGCGAAACCAGCGAACCTGCCTGCTTCACGTGCGTTCCCAGTACCTGGCGCAGCGCGGCGTGCAAAAGGTGCGTGGCCGTGTGATGGCGGCGGGTGGCGTTGCGCAGGTCGGCGTTGACCACCGCAACCAGATTGTCTCCCACGGCGATGGGCTGGCGCAGCGTTGCCTTGTGAACGCGCACACCCTGCACCGGCGAATAGCAGCCTTCAACCTCGGCGACCACAACGGTGCGGTCGGCCGAGTAGAGCCAGCCGCGGTCGCCCACCTGTCCACCGCTTTCGGCATAAAAGGGAGTGTGGTCAAGGACGATCTCAGCCTTCTCTCCTGCATTGAGAACTGGCTTAGAGGTTCCGTCCTGTACAAGGAGTAATAGTGTGGCACCAACAACTTCGAGTTGCTGATAGCCGACGAATTCGGATTGAATATTCCAACTCGGGGAATACAGTGGGACAACCTGCCCATGTATTTCCGATTGTCCGACGACCACAGGCTCGTAGGTCTTCTCCAAGAACTTCGTGTACACCGGCGAGGCCGTCTTCTGTGATCCGCCCTTCCAACTGGCACGGGCACGAGCTTTTTCCTCGTCTCGTGCCGCATCGAATCCTCGCTTATCGAAGGGGACTCCTTCGTCGTGGCAGACATCCGCAATGAAATCCTCTGGCAGACCAAAGGTTTCGTAAAGCCTGAAAGCTCGTTTTCCCGTGAATGCGGACTCCAAGAAGGCAGTTTCAATCATTGAGGCTGCCGCCGAATCGATTGGCCCACCGACGATTTCAGAGACGCCGATGAGTTCTGTACGTAAGTTCCTAGACCCGTGATTTAGGACATCCTTTGCAATCTTGTATGCAGATAAAGCACCGCGCTGAAAGTACCTTTCGTAAAACCCATGTGATCTCGGGTCTTCGGCGATTGCGTCGGCAAGTTTCTCCATTCCCAAACTGAGTACCCGGTCAAACTGGCGCTCCTCGGCATCAATCACCTTGGCCACCCGTTCCTTGGATTCGTTCAGCTCGGGATAAGCACCGTTCATCTCTTTGACCACGGCCTCCACCATCTTGTAGAGGAAAGGCTGGGTCTGGCCCAGCAGACGTCCGTGGCGGATGGCGCGGCGGATGATCTTGCGCAGCACGTAGCCGCGTCCCTCGTTGGAGGGCAGTACGCCGTCTGCGATGAGGAACGTTGCCGCGCGCGAGTGGTCGGCGATGACCCGGAGTGAAGCCGCGCCGTGTTGAGTGGCCTTGCTTCCCAGGTTATCGCCGCTAGAATCGCGGCGCGAACCTGGGGCACACATCTTCTCTTCTTCACCGGACTTCTTTTCGCTCACGCCCGTTAGTTCGGCGGCCTTCTGAATCAGAGGGATGAACAGGTCGGTGTCGTAGTTCGAGACCACGTTTTGCAGCACGGCGGTCACGCGCTCCAGGCCCGCTCCGGTATCAATGGAGGGCTTGGGCAGAGGGGTGAGCACGCCGTCCGACGAGCGGTCGAACTGCATGAAGACCAGGTTCCAGATTTCCACGTAGCGGCCGCATTCGCAGGGGAATTTGCACTCCCCGGCGGCGCACTTCGGATCCTTCTTATCGCTGCTGGCCACGCCCATGTCGTAGTGGATCTCCGAGCAGGGGCCGCAGGGGCCGGTATCGCCCATCTGCCAGAAGTTTTCCTTCATGCCCATCTCGAAGATGCGCTCGGGCCGGACGCCGGCCGCAACCCAGTAGTCGTAGGCTTCGGCGTCGCGCTGGACGCCGTTCTCTCCTTGGAAGATGGTGACGTAGAGCTTCTCTGGATCGATGCCGTACCACTGTTTGCTGGTAATCAACTCCCAGGCGTAGGGGATGACTTCCTTCTTGAAGTAGTCGCCAAAGCTGAAGTTGCCCAGCATCTCAAAGAACGTGTGGTGACGGTTGGTAAAGCCCACGTTTTCAAGGTCGTTGTGCTTACCTCCGGCGCGGACGCACTTCTGCGAGGTGGTAGCGCGCGTGTACTCGCGCTTTTCCGCGCCCAGGAAGACGTCCTTGAACTGGTTCATTCCGGCGTTGGTAAAAAGCAGCGTCGGATCGTTGGCGGGCACAAGCGAGGAGCTGTGAACCTGGCGATGTCCTTTTTGGACAAAAAACTCCAGGAACATGCGGCGAACATCATTTCCGGTCGGCATAAAGGGTCACTTTCACGGATTTGTCCGGCGCGGCAGGCGGCGGCAAGCGCCGCGCGCGTGGCGGAAGCAAAAAGTCAATTTTATCATCCCGGAATCAGTCACACTTTGGTGGTGTTCGGAATTGGCACCAAGGTCCATATGTGAAGATGAGCAAAGGGATACTCAAGGATAATCGGTATATTTAGCACAAGACAATCGCGGCAAGAAACGCCATAATAACCATCTTAAGTAGAGGTAGTACGTAAGTATGGACTCACCATCGCGAAGCAACGTGCACGTTCCCGTGCTGCCGAAGCGCAGAGAGGCCCGGCTGCCAGCGACCCTGAGCGTGCGCGTTCTGGGCATTGACGCCCAGGGCAAGGCCTTCCACCAGGCAGCCGTCACACAGGACATCAGCACGTCCGGCGTGCGTCTCACGGGATTGGCCGCCAAGCTCAATCCCGGCGACATTGTGGGACTGCAGAGCAGTGGCGAAAAGTGCCGGTTCAAAGTGTCCTGGGTGGAAAAGAACGCCGATGACACGTTTGCGCTGGGCCTGCAATGCGTGGAAAAGGGCAAGAGCCTGTGGCGCGAAAAGCTACAGCAGATTGCCCCGGGTGACCGCCGCAACGCTGAGCGCTACCCCTGCAACGGATCGGTTTCACTGCGTTCGTCCTCGTTTGCCACGCCCATCTGGGGTACCCTGCGCGATATTGGCGAGGGCGGCTGCTACGTGCAGTGCGTCAACGTGGCCCCGGCCGGGGAAATCGTCAGTGGACAGTTCATTCTCAACGGCGTGCAGATCAATGGCGTGGCCGAAGTGCGCACCTCGCGCGCCACGGTGGGCATGGGCCTGATGTGGTGCGACCTGGGGTGGGACGGACAGGAGAAGCTAGCCAACATCCTGAAGGCGCTCTCCGTCAATTACGGCGAGACGAATTCCACCAAGGTGCGGGCGCTGGCCCAGCTCGACAAGCTGCACCAGTTGGTGGCCGCCCTGCGCGAGCGCATGGAGAGCAACCACACGCTGGTGGACGTGCAGATGATCGGACGGCTGACCGACGCCGAGGAGAAACTTTCCACGGCACTGAAGAGCCTGCAAAGTTAAAGCATTTGCGGTACCCTGAAGACATGCATCGAATCCTTTCCATCCTTTTGCTGGCGGGCGCGAGCCTCGCTCCCGTGGCCGTGGCGCAGGAAGTTCCCGCGCCGGTGTCTCCCACTCAGATCAGCGCGGACCAAGGCGGCTGCTCGGCTTTGGTTACCGTGACCGGCAAGGATGGCAAGCCCATCTTCAGTGCCAAGGTCAGCACCCGCGTACGCTATGGCTTTATGGGCACCAAGAAGCTGGACCTGGAGGCCTTTACCAGCGCCGCCGGACAGGTGAAGATTGTGGGCCTGCCCGAGGTGCCGAAGAAGCCGATCTTCATCTACGTCAGCAAGGATGACATGATGGAGACCCTCGAGTTTCGTCCCGACGTGCGCTGCCGCGCCTCCTTCGACGTGACGCTGAAGTAGCCTGCATCGATTTGTGCAATGAACAAGGCCGCCCCGCAAGGCGGCCTTTGATGTTGGGTTCGCGGACTTACTTGCCGCGCGCGGGCCGCTTGCGCCCTGCGGACTTCTTATTTGCGGAAGCCTTCTTTGCCGCCGCTTTCTTTGCGGGCCTGGCCCCCGGCAGTTCGGCGCAGCGCCACATATACCAGCTTGCAACGGAGCACCACGGGTGCCACTTCTTTGCCCGGCGCTGCATGGCGTCTTTCTTTGGCAGCTCGCGCATACGGTACAGCCGCTGCATTCCTTTGCGCACGCCGTAATCGTCCACCGGCAGCACGTTGGGGCGGCCCAGGCGGAAGATGAGCATCATTTCCACCGTCCAGCGTCCAATGCCGCGCACCAGCGAGACGCGCTCGATAATCTCTTCGTTGGTCATGCGGGCCATGGCGCGGCGGGTGGGCACGGTTCCGTCCAGGGACTTGGCGGCCAAATCGCGCAGGGCAGTCAGCTTGTTCAACGAGAGCCCGGCGCCGCGCAGGGATTCCTCCGGCATGGCGAGCAGCGCCGCGGGCGTCAATTTGCGGCGAGGGAAAAGCGCTTCCACACGGCCCAGAATGGCGGCCGCCGCGGCTCCCGCCAACTGCTGATACACGATGGACGAGGCCAGGGAGTGGAAGACGTCAAAGCGCGCGGGCGTGTCCATGGTGCAGGGGCCAACCTGCGCGATCAGCGCGGCCAGCTTTTCATCGGCGGCGGAGAGATGTGCCAGGGCCTCAGCCCAGGGGGCAGCAGCGGACTTCACGATTCGTCTTCCTCCTGATGGTGTTCCACTTCCATCTGCTCTCGCTCGGCTTCCAGCGCGGAGAGCGTCTCGTCCTCCACGCTCCAGTTGCGCAGCAGGCGGCTGATGGCGCGCGAAGAGAATCCGGCGCGGACCATCATGCGGAAGATGCGGGCAGCTTCCTTTTGATCTTTGGGTTGATGCAGACGCTTGCGCTCGACAAACTGGCGCGCCAGCTTGTTCTCGTCAACCGCTCCGTAGGCCTCGGAGACGGCCTGGCCGATAACGTCCTGGTGCACGCCGCGCGCCTTTAGCTCCTGCACCACGCGCAGGCGTCCGAACTTGTCGGCGTCGCGGCGGATGGCCGAGTAGTACGCGGCGTATTCGGTGTCGTTGAGGTAGCGCTGCTCCTTCAGGCGCAGCGTGACCTGCTCGATCAGGGCATCGCCGTCATCCTGATGAGCCACGCGCGTGCGCATCAGGCGCTTGAGCTCGGCCACGGTGCGCATGCGGCGCCCGAGCGCGCCCACCGCGTACTCGTAGAGCATCGCTTCGTTGTAAGTCTTCTTTACCGCGCTCTTTTTGCCGAACATTGCTCCAACAGTTTCCGGCCTGCGCGCGGAGAACGCAAGCGCCGAAGAAGCGAACAGAGGGCGGAAAGAATGGTCTTGTCTGGCGCGGCGCGAGGCGACGGCCGGTAACTAAGGTGCCGAAAGCCGTGCCAGGGCTGTTCAGCGGCGGCGAAACGGTTCAAACTTGTAAGGAAACCAGCAATCTTAGTTTGTGTTGGGAGGCCGCCGGAACGTGGCTGGGCTCCCGCATTGAAAAGGAAAGAACGGTGACCCCTTCGGAAAGTCATAGGTTGTTCAACGAAGTCTTCTACGGCGACATCTTTTTTGGTGTTTGCTGCCTTGCGTCCTGGGTGGGGCTGGAGATGCTCAACAAGTACGAGTTCGACCACCGCACCGATGGCGGCGTCGTAAAGTTCAATTCGTACGGAGCCTCCCGCCTGCACGGCATCAAGGCTGGCCTGCTGCGCATGGTGCGCAAGTTTACGGGCGCAATCTTCGTGCTGCTCGGCGTCTTCGTGCTGATTGGCTTTGTTGCCGGAGCCAATCACAGTCCGGGGAAGAGCACTGATTCCGGCGACGCGGCGACGCACCAGGAGCGGAGCGGGAAGAAGAGCTCGCATAAGTCGTCCAGCCACTCGTCCGACGCGGCGCAGGAAGATTCAGGGAGCCGCTAACACCGGCCGGCTTGCCACCAGAACAACTAGCGCTGCGTGACGGGAGATGCTTGCTCCGGCCACGCAGTGCGATTCTCCCTTTGCGCCGGCTTGTTCCGCAAACAGAACCTCAGAAGCGATAGACCACGCCGAGTCCCGTGCGCAGGTGCAGGTCGCCGTTGTTGTTGAAGTTGGTGTGGAAGGCGTCCAGCGATAAGCGCACGCCGAACTGGCTGGTGGCCATGGCATCCACGCCACCGCCCACGGCCCAGGAGCCCGCGGTATCCGACGGTCCGCCGCTGCGGCTTACGTGCGATCCTCCGATGAGGAAGCGCCCGAAGGGGCTGAGTCCGTGGTTCACCGGCGACTGCACTTTGAAGCCTGCGAGGAACGAGTGAATGTCGTCGCTGGGACGGTAATAGCCGCCGAAGTCGGCCACCACCGAGACCGGCTTGACCACCTTGTAGCCCAGACCAAGGTCCCATCCATTCTTGCCATTCGTGAAGTTGGAGTAGCCGAACGAGGCTTCTCCGCTTTGCTGTGCGAAGGCGCTGAAAGAAAGCGTGAGCAGGAGGGCGGAGAGAACAATCCATTTACGCATAGGTGAACTCCTTATGTTCACGTTGGAAGATTGTGCGCAGCAAAAGGCTGCCCCGCGCGGCGCATTCCGGAACGAACGATAGACGGGGCAACCTTTCGCGCAAAACAACAATCCGCGCCGGAGCGCGGATTGTGCGGGAGAAAACGTTATGCGTTAGAAGCGGCCGAGCTGCTGCGAGAGTTGCTCGCGCGTGGACTCCGCCGTGCCCGAAATGCCCTGCACGCGCAGCTTGAAGTCGTCCGGGTTGCTGGCGTTTTCCATGGCCGTCTCGTAGGAGACCAGGCCCTTCTGCAACAGGTCGTAGAGCGACTGATCGAAGGTCTGCATGCCGTACTGCGAGGTGCCCTGCTGCAGCGCTTCCTTGATGTTGCGCGTCTTTTCCGGGGTGATGATGCACTCGCGAATGTAGGCCGTTGAGATGAGGACTTCAACGGCGGGCACGCGGCCCGCGCCATCGCAGCGCTTGACGAGGCGCTGGCTGATGACGGCCTTCAAGGTAGCGGCCAGTTGCAGGCGTATCTGCTTCTGCTCCGGCGGCGGAAAAACGCTGATGATGCGGTTGACGGTCTCCACGGCGTCCAAGGTGTGCAGGGTGCTGAAGACCATGTGACCGGTTTCGGCGGCGTGCAGGGCGGTGGAGATCGTCTCCAGGTCGCGCATTTCGCCAACGAGGATCACATCGGGATCCTGGCGCAGGCTGGCCCTGAGCGCGCTGCCGAACGATGGCGTATCCACCTCGACCTCGCGCTGATTGACGAAGCCCTTCTTGTCGCGGTGCAGAAACTCGATCGGATCCTCGATGGTGATGATGTGCTCGGGGCGCGAGGAGTTGATGCGGTCGATCATGGCCGCCAGCGTGGTGGACTTGCCGGAGCCGGTGACGCCGGTGACCAGCACCAGGCCGCGGGCTTCTTCGCAGATGCGCTCGGTGACCGGCGGCAGGTGCAGCTCTTCGAGGGCGCGAATCTTGGTGGGGATGACGCGGAGAACGATGCCGACGTTGCCGCGCTGCTGAAAGACGTTGACGCGGAAGCGTCCCAGGCCGGCGGCGCCATACGCCAAATCGATTTCGGCGCACTCCTTGAACTTTTGCTTCTGGCGGTTGGACATCATGCTGAACGCCATGTTCAACATGTCTTCGCCGGTGATGCGGGGCTGGTCGGTAAGCGGCACAAGCTCGCCATCCACGCGCAGGTGAGGGTAGTTGCCCACCTTCAGATGAAGGTCACTCGCCTTGCGTTCACTGGCAATACGCAGCAGATCGTCAATATTCATCCAAAGAGTCCGATCATCAAAACTTCCCCGAAACTAACACTGATGGACTGCGATTCGCAATGTACGATAGTCACTGCACTAGCAGATCTGCTTTCCGGGCGGGAGACGGCGCTCCGTTTCCAGATGCATTGCGTTATTGGAAGCGAAAGATCGCCAACTGACAATCTTCCCGTATCTGACTAATCATCGCGGCACGGCGTTTGGCAGGAGAAGCAAAGGCGCGGACCGGAGTCCGCGCCTTGGGGAATACATCCCTCGTTCCGGCCTTCTAGCGCACGGGAACCGGCGTCAGCCAGTTGTGCTTGTCGGGCTTGGAGCCGTCGAAGATGCCGAAGAGTTCGGCGCGGATGGCCTTGGTGATCTTGCCCACCGAACCGTCGCCGACCGGAATCTTATCCACCGAACGGATCGGGGAGACCTCGGCCGCGGTGCCGGTGAAGAACAGCTCGTCGCACACGTACAGCATTTCGCGCGGAATGATGTGCTCCTCGACCGCGATGCCGAGATCCCGGGCCACGGTGATGACCGAGTCGCGGGTGATGCCGGAGAGCACCGAGTTGCCGAGCGGCGGCGTGTACAGCTTGCCGTTGCGCACCAGGAAGAGATTCTCGCCGGAGCCTTCGCTGACGTAGCCGTTGACGTCCAGCGCGATGCCCTCGACGTAGCCGTTGGCGACCGCCTCCATCTTGATGAGCTGCGAGTTCATGTAGTTGGCGCCGGCCTTGGCCATGGAGGGCAGAGTGTTCGGGGCCAGGCGCGTCCAGGACGACACGCAGACATCCACGCCCACGTCCTCGGCGCCTACCAGGTACTTGCCCCAGGCGTAGTTGGCGACGTAGCACTCGGTGGGCACGCCGGTGGGATTCACGCCCAGTTCGCCGTAGCCGCGCACGATCAGCGGACGGATGTAACAGGGCCACACGCGGTTGGCGGCAATCGTTGCCACCATGGCATCCACCCATTGCTGGCAGGTAAAGGGCACGGGGATGCGGTAAATCTTGGCCGAATCGAGCAGGCGCTGCATGTGTTCCTGTGCGCGGAAAATGGCCGGGCCGCTGGGCAGCTCGTAACAACGGACGCCTTCAAAGACCGACGAGCCGTAGTTCACGACGTGCGACATAACGTGAATCGTGGCGTCGTTCCAGGGAATGAGTTTACCGTTGTGCCAAATGTTTGCGGTGGGTTGGACGGGCATTGTGCGCACTCCTCAAGTAGTACAGAACGTACATTATATAAGAGTGGAACGGCGCGTGGTGATGCGGCGGACTTCCGCCGCCTTGTATGCGTCTGAAACCGCGGCACTAAGCGCGTATATGCAAAATCCAATCAGGGCTATCAATAAGTGCGATAAGCGAAGCCGCCAAAACTTGTTAGCATAAAAAGATGCGGGGTTTTGCGATTCTTAGTGCATTTCAGTTAGTGGGGACGCTGATTCACGTAGTCGGAGTGCCCATGCCGGGAGCGGTGATCGGCCTGTTTCTATTCACCGCGAGTCTCTTTCTAGGCTGGGTCAAGCTGGAATGGGTGGAAGACAGCAGCAACTTTTTGCTGAAGCACATGCTGTTGTTCTTTGTGCCCATGACGGTGATGACCATGCGCCTGGCTTCGGTGCTGCGCGCCAACTGGGCCGCGCTCACGGTGAGCATCTTCGTCAGCACGCTGGCGGTGATGGCCACCACCGGGCTGGTGGCCGATTTGCTTTTGCGGCGCAAGGAAAGAGCGGTCAAGTGAACGAATTTACCTCCTCCATGGTATTTGGCGCCGCGCTGACGGTGGTGTTCTATGCCGCCGGCCTGGAATTGCACAAGAAAGTTGCCTGGGCGCATCCCTTGATCACCACCTGCACCGGCCTGATGCTGACCGTCAAGCTGCTGCACATTCCTTTGGAAAACTATGCGCGCGGTGGCGACATCATCACCTACCTGCTGGGGCCGGCGGTGATTGCCCTGGGCGTGCCGGTGTACAAGAACGGCAAACGGCTGCGTAGCGCGGCGGTGCCGCTCTCGGTGTCCATCGGCGTAGGTTCGGCCGTGGGCATGGTTACGGCTGCGGCCTGCGCGGCGCTGATGGGCGCTCCCAGGGAGTTCATCGCTTCGGCTGTACCCAAGTCGGTGACCACGCCGATTGCCATGGAAATTGCGCGCGAGCTGCATGGCTTTCCCGAGATCGCGGCGGCCATGGCCCTGGTGGCGGGCATCATCGGCAACCTGGCGGGGCCGGAGATTCTGCGCCTCTGCGGCGTAAAGCACGACCTGGCGATGGGCGCGGCCATGGGCACTTCGGCGCACGGCTTTGGCACGGCGCGCCTGTTGAAGGAGCATGACCTGCAAGCCTCCACCGCGTCGCTGGCAATGGCCGTAGCGGGCATGACCGTCTCGGTGCTGGCCATGGGGATTCCCTGGGTGCTGCACATGCTCGCCAAGTATGGCGCGCACGGTGTTTTGGGCAGCTAACTGGTATTACATTTTTTGTGGATAGAAGAAAGCCCCCTTCGCCAGGCGGAGGGGGCTTTGCATTGCATCGTGCAAATTCGATTTACGCTTCCTCTGGCACGGCCGGCTTGGGACCGGCTTCCACGGCGTTGCTGAGTTCGCGCAGAAAGAGCTCGGCGTCCGTGACCAGCCCGAGAGCCTGGAAGGTGCCGCGGTCGGCCAGCTTGGTGACCACCGCGGGGTTGATGTCCACGGCCACAACCTTCGTCGAGGCCTTCAGCATGTTGCCCGTGGCAATCGAGTGCAGCATGGTGGCGATCATCAGCACCAGTTCCACGCCATGCAGCGCGTTGCGCATCTTCACCTGCGCCTTGGTGGTGTCGGTGATGACGTCCGGCATGGGGCCATCGTCGCGCACCGAGCCGGCCAGCACCAGGTCCACGTTGTTCTTGATGCACTCGTACATCACTCCGCTTTGCAGCAGGCCGCTCTCCACGGCTTTCTGCAAAGAGCCCGCGCGGCGGATGGTGTTGATGGCCGCCATGTGATTGCGGTGTCCGCCGGGAACGGCCAGGCCGTCCTGCAAAGAGACGCCGAGCGAGGTGCCGTAGAGCTGGCTCTCCACGTCGTGCGTGGCAATGGCATTGCCGCCGAAGACCGCCTGCACGTAACCTTCGCGAATCAGCTTGGCCAGGATAGGTCCGGCGCCGCTGTGCACAATGGCCGGACCGGCCACCACCAGCACGCGTCCGCCGCGCGCGCGCACCTCGTGCAACTGCTGCGCAATGGCTTCGATCACCAGGCGCTTGGGATGTTCGCTGGAAACATTGCTGCCCATGAAGCTGAAAACCTCACGCGAGCGCGAGCGCTGCGGAGGCAGAATGCGAATGCCGTCGTGTCCAACGGCCACCAGCTCGCCCGCGACCACTTCTCCGGCGGGAACCATGCGCGCTTCGTTATAGGCGGGGCTGACGACGATGGCCAGATCCATCTCGGTGCTCTTCACCTCCACCCAGTGGCCGTTCAGGCGCACCTGCGTGGGCAGGTGCGTGGTGGAGTAGAAATCCTCGGGCAGCACTCCGTCGGCCGGCGCCGGCTGGTAGGCCACATCCTCGCGCGAGGCGATCTCGGCGCCGTGCGCCTGCAAGGCGAGAAGGATCTCTTCGAGCTTCTTCTCCGAGGTGGCGGAGACCTTCATGCGCGCGAAGGAGGCTTCGTCCTTGGCGCGGCCGACCTGCATTTCCAGCACGTCGAACGAGCCGCCCAGGTCCATGATGGTGTCGAAGGCGCGGGGCAGCGTCCACGAGTCGATGATGTGGCCTTCGAGTGTGACTTCTTCACTAAATCGATTCATGATTCCTTTTCCGGGTTGGAGTCGGCACGTAGGCCGTAAATACAAAAAGACCCGCGGCAAATGCCTGCGGGCCGGAGATGAGTGCTGTTGGACTTACGGTATTACAGCTCTCTCCACGCACACAAGCACCGGGCCGGCGGTCGCGGCAGCGGGTGCGGGTTTGTAGCGTGGAAAGCCATATGTTCTGAATTCTGCGGGAATCGGCGGGGAAAGTCAAATTACGCCGCGGAGAGATATGGTAGGAGCGGCAGGACTCGAACCTGCGACCCTCTGCTTAGAAGGCAGATGCTCTATCCAACTGAGCTACGCTCCCGTATGCGGTAGAACATGCGCTCGGACAGCGCACAACACCATTCTAGCCGAGTTCCGATCCTGGTGCGCGCGCGACTTCCGTGGGCGGCTGCAGTAGGCATCCGGCGAGGCACTCCAGCGCCTTTGCCCAGTTTGCGGCGGCTTCCTGCAGCGAATCTCCCCAGCCGGTGACGAACAGTGTGAGGCAATAGCCCGGAGTGGATTCGTCCTGCACGCCGGTTACGCTTTCTGCGTGAAAGTAGCAGCGGCGAACGACGATCTCCGCCGTGGCCGGCAACGCTTCGTGTTCTTCCAGGCGGTTTGCAATGCGGCGCGCAATGGCCTCGTGCAGCGTCAGGTTGTCGCGCGCGGGCGTGACCCCGGCGAGCACAATGTCGAGGTACGAGCCGCAAGCGTGCGCCGCGCCATAGAGGTTTTCCGCGGCGCCGGCCGCTTCGCTCCACACATCGCACTTGGCGCTCTGCCAGGGGCTTGCGGCGGAGTTCACCGCCAGCAGAAAGCTGCGCAGAGCAGGGAACTGTGCAGCCTCCGGCAACTCGTCCACGCGCGCGGGCTCGCGCCGCAGATCAAGGTAGCGCACTCGCGCCGCGGGATCGCTCCAGGGCAGTTCCAGCGCGGGCGCCGTGGGGCCAAGCTCGATGCTGAAGTCGGCGTCCATGTTAGCGGCGCTCCTCCACCTTACCCAGAAACTCGATGATCTTTGCCTCGGCCCAGCGCCCGTCGCCGTCGCCATTCATGGGGCGAGCCAGGAAGGCGCAATGTCCGCCGTGCGCCGTGGGCAGAAACGCAATCTGCGGGTTCTCTTCGAGCTTGCGGCGGCTCTCCGCGGAGATGGCCACAAACGGATCGTCTGCGGCGTGGATGACGAGCGTGGGTCGCGCGATCTTGTCCAGCACATGCATGGAGCTGGACTTGTCGTAGTAGTCGTCCGCGTTTTGAAAACCCATATAGCGCGAAGTGATGCGGTCATCGAAGGTGCGAACGGAATACACGCCCTTCAGCCGAGAGGGGTCGTAGCGTCCTTTCCACAGGGATGCCTTGCGACGGAAGCTCTTGCGCAGAGAGGCCATGAACCACTGCTCGTACACAAAGTTCGATGGGCGGTGAATGCGGTCGCTGGAGATGCCCAGGTCGCAGGCGGGCGAAACCGTGGCCGCGGCCACTAGCTGCGCAGGCGCCGAGTCCCCCAGGCGTCCCATGGCGCGCAGCACCTGGTTGCCACCCATGGAGAAGCCCACCAGCGCAATGCGCTCCAGTCCTTCGGTGGAGATCAGTTCCTGCACCAGCTTCTCCACGTCCTGCGAAAGTCCGGAGTGGTAGAGCGTGGCGGAGAGTTGCTCGGTGCCGCCGCAGCCGCGCACGTTCATGCGCACAATATTCCACCCGCGCGCCCAGGCGCGAGCGGCCGTGCCCAGCACGTAGCCCGACTGCGACGAGCCTTCCAGTCCGTGCACGATGAGCAGCGTCAGGCGCTGCTTGCGCTGGGCCTGCCAGTGGCAGCGGCACAGCAGTTGCACGTCGGCCTCCACGCGGAACAATCGCTCCTCCGGCGTGGGCAGGTTGATGCGGCGCTGCTGAAAGTTGCCGGCGATGGTTTGCATGTGCCCGTTGGCCAGCCAGCGGCGCGGCACAAAATCATTGGCCACCTCCGGCGCGGGAGGAATAGGAGCGGAACTTGCATTCGGTATGTTGGAATTGGACATTGATGCGCGGCCCGGCGCGGTATCGCTCACCGGCCTATATAATGAATGTATCAAGTTTCGCCGGGATGCTTCCCGCGCGATGTGCCAGGGAGACGGGGATGCCGATTTTTGAATACCTCTGTAAGAGCTGCGGCAAGAAGTTTGAAGCCATCGTGTACGGCTCCAGGCAGGCCGAGTGCCCGGAGTGCAAAAGCACCGAGCTGGCGCAGCAACTTTCCACCTTCGCCGCGCACGGCACCGACAAGTCCACGTCCGCGGCGCAGAAGATGCCCTGCGGCATGCCTTCGGGAAGCTGCGGCGGCTGCGGCATGAACTAGAACTGCCAATCTTCACCCTCCATACAGGAATGAGTCCTTTGCCAGAGCAGAGTTGCCGCCGGTGTGGCGCCACGCTTGAACCCGGTGTATTGATCTGTCCCCAGTGCCGTCTGCTGGTGCATGGCGATGAGGTGGAGTTCCTGCGTCATTCCGCGTTGTCGCGCGAGGAGCAGGAGGACCGCTCCGGCGCCGAGCAATTGTGGCAGCAGGCGCTGTCGTTGGTGCCGCCGGGGTCGCCGCACGAGGTGTGGATACGCCGGCACATCGCCGAACTGAAGCAGGCGCCGGCCACGGGCGCGGCAAAGCCGGCGGCGCAAAGTAAATGGACAAAGCGGCTCGGTCCCCTGGCGCCACTCGCGCTGGTGCTGGCCAAGGCAAAGACGCTGTTCTTCGCGCTGTTCAAGCTCAAATTTCTTTTCAGCTTTGTCGCCTTCTTTGGCTTTTACTGGGCATTGTTCGGCGCATGGTTCGGCATCGGCTTTGCCGTCATGATTCTGCTGCACGAGATGGGGCACTACGTGGAAGTCCGCCGCCGCGGCTTGCCGGCCGAGATGCCGGTGTTCCTGCCCGGACTTGGTGCCTACGTGAAGTGGCAGGCGCTGGGCGTGACGGAGGAAGTGCGCGCCATGATCTCGCTGGCCGGTCCGGCGGCAGGCACGGTTGCGGCCCTGGTTGCATATGGGCTCTTTCTCTACAACGGACACCCTCTGTGGGCGGCGCTGGCGCACACCGGAGCGTGGCTGAACCTGTTGAACCTGATTCCCGTGTGGGTGCTGGACGGCGAAGGCGCCGCGCGCCCCTTGGATCGCCTTGGCTGCTTCAGCCTGCTGCTGTTTTGCGGCGTGCTCTTTTGGTGGACCTCGCAGCCCGTTCTGCTTTTGGTGATGGCCGGACTCGGCTGGCAGATCTACAAAAAGCATTTGCCGCTGGAGGGTTCACTGCGCGTGCAACTGTACTTTGCCAGCGTTCTGGCCGTGCTGGGCTGGCTGATGCACGCCACGCCCATAGTGCAGTAACCCGGCGCTAAAGCCGGTGGCGGCGGCTGCTCCGCAATGTCTCCTTTTACATCCGGCGCAGCGAGAGAGAAGCATGGGAGGGTGCGATCCCGCCGGATATCCCGCCTCTGTGCAGCAGTACCGCCCCGCGTTCCACGGCCGAAAGAATTTCATGCGCCAGGCCGGAGATCTCCGGCTGTTCGCGCGCGCTGCCTTCAATGAGCCGCGCGTAGGCCGCCACGGAACTAAGTATCTCCTCCATGTTGCCCATCAGTTCCGCGTGATGCAGGGGGTGGCCCGCGGCCTGCGATTGCAGGGCTTCCACAACTTCATGGCGATGCCTCTCGCAGGAGAGAATGTGCATCATCGAGGCGTTGGCCCCGGACAGCTCTTCGGCAAAGCCCTCATAGCGTGTCTGGCTGTGATTATCGCTGCTGGAGAAAGCATATTTGCGCACGCTCAGCAGCAGTTCCTTCTCCGCGCCGTCGCGGCAGCGGACGCGCAGCGGAAGGTACTCGGACTGCCATGGCTCCTCCAGGCGCTTGCGGAATTCTGCGGCGTCCGGCGCGCTGGCGCATAACGCGAAGGCGTTTGGGGCCTGCGCCAGAAAGCCTCGGCGCGACTGATATCCGAGTAACTTGGCCATGCCAAGACTGGCGGCAACAATCCGTCCGTCATCGTCGAAACAGAGAAAATTATTCGCGAACACGGTCACGTTCCTTTCCTGGCAGCCGTTCGCAAGTACTCCTGGCTTCTCGCTTTCCGCAAAGAGGTTGCGCCACTACCGGAAAAGATTCCCAAAGTGCGGGGTCGGTGGTCCGGCGGCTGTACTCTCGTTCTTCAGGAGTTGCAACTTAGTGACCATTCGCGCAATGGGTCCCCGGGGGCCGTATGATGAGACGAAAGGACGAAATACGAACAAGTTGGCACTTAAGTACCATGTCTAAGCGATTCTAAAAAAGGAACTTCTCTCATTCAGCCCCCTGACGCAGGTCCACATCCAAGCGGTGTACCAGACGTGTTCCCCGGTCAACCGCCGATAAAATGTGATTCAGCATGTAGCTTGTTGTTGCGTCTTTCTTCATTGCTTCATCAATTAACTGTGTGTATCCAGAGATAATTGTTAAGACATCAGTTAAATCAAGTAGGATTCTGTTTGTTGTGGGAATCGCCGGCAGATGTGCCAGATCGTGCGAATCCTTCGAGGAAGCGCTTTCGACCGTTTTGACGCCCTCTCGAACCACCTCGGCAGCGCCCTCATATTTGGCGCCTTCCGCGTGAAGAGAACGCCCGGGATGTTTCTCCAGACTGAGGAATAGCGCGATGGAACTGCCGTCGCTTCGGCGCAGGGAGAGGGGGAAGTTCGTTACCCCGCCTGACTTAGCCAGGGCCGCTGCAAGGGCTTCGGCCTCGGAGCTGTTCTCGCAAAGTTGAAAGAGATTCTGGTTGGCGGCCATGAATTTGGTCCGCGAATGAAAATGCAGCAACCGGGCAAAGGCCAGATTTGCGCCAAGGAATCTGCCGTCTTCGGAAACACGGAAGACAGAATATGCAGATTTTAGAGGGCCGGTTGTCTTTAATGTGGACTTGCCACTGTCCATTGTCATTCGTTTATGACCTCGGGCTATGAGGTTTTATGTGCAGGATCTTTGCCAAACGGAAGCCGCTTGTGAATATTGACTGAGCTTTTTAGAATCATGGCGTTACGGAGGCGAGGAGATCGGAGTGTTTTCTGTGTGTACGCCGTGAGAGGCCAGAATCCAGAAAGACAAAAGCGGGAGTACTCGAAAGTGTAATCTAATAAATGTCCATGTGGACATTAAATTACACTCCTTTAGTCACTAGTTCGTTGGTTGGATTAGGGGACAAGATCAAAACTGAACTGGTGGTGGGCCGAATTATGGACGGAAAAAGCGTACTAATCGTAGAAGACGACGAAGATTTGCTCGGGGTCCTGACCGAACACCTTAGCCGACGCGGATTCCAGACCCTTCATGCCGCGGGCGTGACCAGCGCCTGTGACCTGATAAGCAGCGCTTCTCCCGCCGTAATCCTTTGCGATTATTCCCTCAACGATGGAAATGCCTTCGAACTGCTGGCCTGGCTGCGGGGACACAATCTGGTTACGCCCATTGTGGTGATGACCGGCCATGCCACCATCGAACTTGCGGTGCAGGCCATCAAGTACGGCGCCGAGCAGTTTGTCACCAAGCCGGTGGACATGGAAGTCCTGGCGACGTTGTTGCGCCGGGTGTTGGAACATCAGCGCATCGATAAAAAACAAAAAGTGCAGAATCTGCAAACCGCGCGTTATGAGCGCGACCCGTTCGCCGGCGGCAGCGCGGCCATCCAGCAGTTGCGAGGTTCCGCGGAGCGCGTGGCGGGCAGCGATTCCACCGTTCTGTTGCAGGGAGAAACCGGGACGGGCAAGGGAGTTCTGGCGCGCTGGCTGCATCAGACGGGGGCGCGCAAGGATGAGCCGTTTGTCGATGTGAATTGCGCGGGGCTCTCCCGCGAACTGCTGGAATCCGAACTTTTCGGCTATCAGCGTGGCGCCTTTACCGGAGCGGTAAGTAACAAGGAAGGCCTGCTGGAGGCCGCGCACCGGGGCACGCTGTTTCTGGATGAAATCGGCGACATGGACCCCATGGTGCAATCCAAGCTGCTGAAGGTTGTGGAAGACAAGCGCTTCCATCGTCTTGGCGACGTGCGCGAGCGCATGGTGGATGTGCGCATCATTGCCGCCTCGCATTGCGACCTGAAGAAGCTGGTGGAGCAGGGACGGTTCCGCAGCGACCTGTATTTCCGCATCAGTCCCATCGAGCTGCGCATCCCGCCGCTGCGCGAGCGGCCGGAAGATATTCTGACCATCGCTGAGCATCTTCTTGTGCAGTTGGGCAAGGATCTTGGCGTAGGACCATTACAACTGCGGGACAGCGCCATTCAGGAGTTACTGTGTTATTCCTGGCCGGGCAACATTCGCGAACTGCGCAATGTGCTGGAGCGCGCCGCGTTGTTCGCCGAGATGGGGATTATCCGCAGCACCGGACTTAAACCGGAAAAGATGCTTCCTGCACCGGCGGCCGTTGCGCCATCGCAAGACCTTCTCTTGACGCTGGACGAGGTGGAGCAACTACACATCCGCCGCATCTTCGAAGCCGAGGGTGGCAACGTGATTCGCGCTGCGGCCCGGCTCGGGATCGCCAAGAGCTCGCTCTATGCAAAGATCCGGCAATACGGACTGATGCGCTGAAATCCGGCTTGCGGGCGTCCCGCGAAGTTTACCTTGCAGTGAATCCCCTACCCCATAAACGTGTGTTGCTGTACGCCGCGCGAGCCGGTTACCGGTTCGTGTTCGAGTTTCGAACTTTGCTGTCCACAATTCGGGCAGCGAAGTTGGTTCGTGCGTCCAGAACTTAGACGGCACCACGATACTCTCCGCCGTAGGCAGTACAACATGCTTATTTTCATGCAGATAACGATTCATCGCACAGTCATACCTATTTGGTATCCCGTGTGCATTACATGTTATTGCTAGGGGCTTCAACCGGGAGCGGAGAGCTCCGAGTTGCGGTGGACCTAGCAAGACGAAATACGGGGAGCTGCGATGAAGTTCACGCATCTGATGCTCAAAATCCTGTTTGTGCTCGCCGTGGTGCCGGGTGTCTCGTATGCGGACACCGTGATCAACTTTGCGAGTTCAGGCGGCAACGGGATCACTCTCACCAAGGAAACAGGGGGAGAGTACCTGACGTTCTCGAATTTGTATGTTGGCAGCGGTTCGATCGGTGGCACAAGTTATTCCAGCGATTCGGCGATAGGTTCCGCGGTGACACTTTCCGCGGGGAGCGGCGGCCACTTCTTTCTGGATAGCGTGAGTTCCGACGGCTTGACCGGGTACTTTGCCTCGAACTCAACGGCCACGATTACGATTGGCAACGCAAGTTCGGGGTACCTGACTGGTACACTCAGCCTGATTGAACTGGACACCAATACCACTTCGAAGTACCCCAGCGGCCATGGCAGTTTCTCATTGTCGCTGACCTTGACCAACATGTCGTACACCTGCGGTACGGGGTGTACCTACAGCACGTTGTTGAGCACCTTTGCCGCCACCGGCAACGGCACCAACAACGCTTACAACACCATCACGTTTACCTTCAACGGCACCACCAACGTCAGTTCGCTGCTTTCGGTAACCAGCAGCGGAACCACTGCGGCGGGCTCGTTGGATTCGTATTACGACACGGTGACTCCAGAGCCTGCCTCGCTGGCGCTATTCGGTTCATGTCTGCTGGCGGCGGGAATGAAGTTCCGTGGCAAAGCCAAGGCCGCAGAGTAACTGGATTTGCCGTCTCAGCGGTGCCCAAAGGTGACGGTTGCTAAACGCTTTCACAATCGATGTTGAGGACTATTTCCACACGGAAGCCATGTCGGCGGCGGTTCCCGCAAACAAGTGGGCCGGCATGGAGCTCCGTGTGGAGCGTAACACCTGGAAGTTGCTGGAGCTGCTTGAACGCCGGGGAGTGAAAGCAACGTTGTTTTTCCTGGGATGGGTGGCCGAGCGGTGTCCGCAACTGGTTCAAGCTGCCGCCGCCGCCGGCCATGAAGTTGGCTGCCACAGTTATTCACACCGTCCGGTCTACCGCCTCACTCCGCAGGAATTCCGCGAGGATACGCGGCGGGCCAAGGACGTACTCGAGACGATCGCGGGGCATCGCGTACGGGGATACCGCGCGCCGAGTTTTTCGATATTGCAGAACATGGAATGGGCCCGGCACATCCTCGTCGAGGAGGGGTTCATTTACAGCTCCAGCAGTCATCCCATTCGCCATGCCAATTACGGCGACCGCTTGGGGATGCGCTTGCCCTACCGCGACAGCAACGGGCTTTGGGAGTTTCCCATGACCACCTGGCGCGTGTTGGGGCAGAACTTGCCGGTGAGCGGGGGAGCGTATTTGCGCATCCTGCCCGCCAGCTACACCGCGCTGGGGCTGCGGCGCGCTGCCGCCGCCGGCGAGCCGTTGATGGTTTACCTGCATCCCTGGGAGATTGACGAGAACCAGCCCAGGCTGAACGCCGGATGGCGCTCATGTTTGCGGCAATACACCGGTTTGCAGGGGATGCTGGGTCGAGTGGAAAGCCTGCTGGAGCGGTATGCCTTTGGAACTGTTGCGCGCGCATATCGCGTTGCGGAGCGTAGTTCCTGGAACCAGAAAAGCACGGCAATGGGGTCCGCGATTTTATGAGTCCAGTCCGGAAAAGAAGGGAATGGTTCGGCCAGCGGCAGTTGCGCAAGTTGCTGCTTGGCATCACGCTGGTGCCCATACTTTTGATCCTGGGCACGGCAGGGATTTTTGTGTGGGATATATACCACTCCGTGTACCTGCAGCCAATCAAGTATGCGCCGCCTCCGCCGCCGACGTTCCGCGCGGCGCGCATGCAGTTTCCCTTCTCGCTGATTCCCGGCGGAGTGTATGAGCCGAAGGAACTCACGGCCAGCATGGAGAAGGATACGCTGCTGCGCGAGCATTACAAGGACGTCAAGTTGGAGAGTCTGGTTGCGGTCCGCACCTCTTCTCCCATGTTGGCCTACGTGAGTTTTCGCAAGGACGGCGCCATTCATTGGACGCAGCACCTGGTGCACATACCCGCCGGAGAGTTGGTGCTCACCGACGGTAAAAACATGATTCGCGCCCGCTGCGGCAACCGCATCCGGTTGAACAGCGGCAAGGTGCACTCGGGCAACGTGGTGCTGACCGCGGAAGAAATTACGCTGGATGTTCCTCTGCCGCCGATTGTCCCTCCGGCTCCGCCCTACCAGCCGGTGGTGCCGCCGGGCGTGCATCCGCCGGACGGAGACACGCAGCCCGCGCCCGAAGCGTACACACCGGAGCCGGCTACGCTGCTCCTCTTCGCCAGCGCGCTCCTGTTACTGGTGATGGGCGGAGGAGTGCTGAACCCTGGGACGCGTGGCGTGGAAGGGCAATAGAAAAAAGATGAAGAGAATTTGTATAAAACTTACTTTCTTGCTGGTGCTGGGGGCGTCCATCGCCGCGATGGCGGGCACGGATCAGAAGAAGCCCGCGGATGCTGCCGCGGATGCGCCCATCCCAGCTCCGGTCAGCAACGATCAATACCAGATCGGAAAAGACGACATTCTTTCCATCTCGGTTTGGCGTGAGCCGGAATTGACGCGACTGGTTGCGGTGCGTTCCGACGGCAAGATCTCTCTGCCGCTGGTTGGGGAAATGGATGCGGCGGGAAAGACTCCGCTGGCTCTGCAAAACGATTTGGCGAAGCTGCTGGACCAGTATATGAAGTCGCCGGTGGTTTCGGTTGCCGTGCAGGATGCGCGCAGCCAGCGCTTCAGCATCATCGGCGAGGTGATGCGCCCGGGGTTCTATCCGCTGGTGAAGCCGTTGACCGTGCTGGACGCTCTGGCGCTTGCCGGAGGGTTCCGGGAGTTTGCCAAGACGGAAAAGATGTTTGTTCTGCGGATCGGACCCGATGGCGTTCGCCACAAGATTGCGGTGTCCTACAAGAAGATCCTCAGCGCGAAGGGGGCCACGCAGAACGTCGAACTTGAGTATCGCGACACATTAGTGGTGCCGTAAGAGGAGCGTATGCGAGTTTGGGTTTTGATCGCGGCCAGTTTGATGCTGTTTCTAACGCCGGGCACGCTTGCGGCACAGGGCACGGACGACTCGGCGGATTCCTCCGCCGCGCCCGCTCCTCCGCCGTCGCCGGCGATTCTGTTCGACAGTGACGTGACAGTTTCGCAGAGCGTTGGACACGTGTATAGCTACGGGTTCGATATGACGCCGGGCTGGAATCTCGGTGTTAGCGTCGCGCCGTCGGTCATGTACGACACAAATCCGCTCTTGCAGTACTCGCCGGTTTCCGACAAGGCAATGCAGGTCTCCGGGCTGGCGGATTTGACGTACCTCGGGCGTCATGACACGTACCAGGCAATCCTGACCGGCCGGTGGTCGGAGTATTCACGCTACAACCCGCTGAATTCGCTGGACGGCGAGTTGAAGCAGACGTGGTACCACGAAGCGTCGCGGAGAACCAACACGACCTCGTACCTCAAGTTGCAGCGATATCCGTCCTGGGGCGGATCGGCGTTCAGCCGTAGCGCCTTCGGCTCGCTGGTGCTCGCGCTGACGGGCCTGGATGCCTTGGCCCTCAAATCGAAGGTGGACACGGCCTACGCGGGGCAGGACGTCTCGCATCAATTCAACCGCCATTCATGGCTATCGGCAGACGTTTCGGGTGGCGTGTCCAAGTTCATTCCCGCGAGCAACATCGAATTGGTCCAGTTGTTGACCGCGCCAGCATCGAGCACCTGGAACGGCCGCGGCCACATCCAGTACATGTATCGCGTGAATGGGAAGCATGTGGTTGGCGTGGGCGGAGGCTCGTCATATTACTCCATCACGAATCCGGAAAATAACGTGACCGTGAATGATGTCGTGGCCTATTACCGCGTCGACTTAAAGGGATGGAGCATGGGCGTGTCCGCGGGGCCGCAGTGGATCAGGGATAACCGGCAGACGTCGATGCGAATGCAATTTGGCGGCAACGTGCAGCACACCACGCGCCGCACGTCGATCATGGTTTCCGCCACGGATCAATACCAGGTTGGCATGGCTCAGGGCAATCTCGGCGTGTGGACCGTGGAAGCCTCGGCCGAGCGCGCGCTGTCTTCCCGCTCCTTCGTGGGCAGCTTCTTCCGCTATACCAAGAGCAACTCTCCGCTGGGCACGGGACAAATCACGGAAGGGTATACGGATTCAACCATTGCCGCGGCGGAAGGCGGTTATAAGTTGGGGCGCAACTTAATTTGGTTTGCCAACTATGGGTACTGCCAGCAGAAGGGCTCTTTGACCAGCGAGGAGACGGTGTACAAGCACATTTTTGTGACGGGCATTTCCTTCACCATGAACGGGCTGTTGCGCTAAGGAAAGAGAATGAAGAGAACACCGAGCAGCATTCAGGATTATCTCGAGATTGTGCAACGGCGCGGCTGGTGGCTTGCCGTTCCCACCGCCGCCATTGCCCTGGGGGTGTTCTTTGGAAGCCTTTGGCTGCCACGGCAGTACCGGTCGGAAGCGACCATCATGATTGAGCCGCCCAAGGTGTCGGCCAGCTACGTGCAACCGACCATCGCCACCGACATCACGGACCGCTTGCAGTCCATCCGGCAGGAGATTCTGAGCCGGTCGCGTATTCGCAAGCTCATCTCGGACTTTGGACTGTACGGCACCACACCTGGGCAACTGGCGAGCGATGCGGTGGTGGAACAGATGCGCCGCAACATCGATGTGGAGATTGTGAACAACCCGATGGCGGCCGATCGTACGAAGACCGTGGCGGCCTTCCGCATCTCGTACGCGGGCTCAGATCCGGCGCTGGTGCAGAAGGTGACGCGCAACATTGCGTCGCTCTTCATCGAAGAGCACCTGAAGGTGCGCGAGCAGGAGTCGGAGGGTACGACCAGCTTTTTGGACGACCAGTTGGAGAAGATGCGCCAATCTCTGCAGGAGCAGGAGAAGCAGATCGAGGGCTTCAAGGCCAAACACGCCGGCGAGCTTCCGGAGCAGGAAGCGGCCAACTTCCAGTTGCTGGGACAAATGCAGAGCACGGTGCAGACGAACTCGGACGCCATCACGCGAGCCCAGCAGCAGCGCTCGTATCTGGCGGCGGTGCTGGAGAACATGCAGTCCAACACCGCACCCGATCCCGTACGGTCTCCGTTGCAGCAACAGTTGGACGTCAAGAACGCCGAGCTGCTGCACGCCGAGCAGAAGTACAAGGCGAACCATCCGGACATACGCAAGCTGAAGGATGAGATTGCCGCCATCAAGGCGCAACTCGATGCGCAAAAAGCCGATGGCGGAGATGGAAGAGCGAAGAGCGGCGCGGCGCAGACCCAGGTGGAAATCGCGGGCCTCGACAAGGAGATTACCTCGCGCTCGGCGCGCCAGAAGCAAATCGAACGCACGATTCAGGAGATGGAGTCACGCATGGGGCAATTGCCGCAGGTTGAGCAACAACTGGCGGGATTGACGCGTGACTACGAAACCTCCAAGACCAGCTACGAGACATTGCTCTCCAAGCGAAACAACTCTTCTGTGGCCGCGGAGATGGAACGGCGGGCTGAGGGAGAGCAGTTCCGGATACTGGATCCGGCGAGCTATCCCGACCGTCCCGCCAAGCCCAATCTCATGCAGATCGACATTGTGGGCCTGTTGGCCGGACTGTTCGTTGGCTGCGCCCTGGCCCTTCTGGCGGAGTTGAGCGACACTTCGCTGAACAGCCCGAAAGATCTATTGCAATGTGCGGGCGTGCCGGTACTGGGATGCATGCCGCACATGAAGAACGATGCCGAGCGGAAACGGGACGCCATACGCAGGTGGACAATTTCCGCGGCCATGACGGCTACCGCAGCAGGCGCGGTGCTGCTTGCGTATTGGCAAAAAGCCTCGATTATGAGCGGATTTGGATGGAAGTTTTAAATGTATTTGCAACAGTTCGGACTGCAACGAAACCCGTTTTCCCTGAATGCCGAGCCGCGCTGCATGTACTACAGCGCATCGCACCGCGAAGCCGCGGCGCAACTGCTGTTCGCGGTCCGCGAGTATAAGGGCATTGCCTTGCTGGCGGGCGATCCTGGCACGGGCAAGACCATGCTGCTGCACAGCGTGCTGCAGTTGATCCGCACGGCGCCCGTGGTACCGTGCGTCATTCTGAATCCGATCGTGGAGACCGCGCAGGATCTGCTGCTGCAGATTCTTGGCGGCTTCCAGTTGCATCCCGCCAGCCGCGCCGTGGGCGACATGATCAATATGCTCTACGCGTACCTGGAGGATCAGCGCCGCATGCGCCGCCGCGCGTTGCTGGTGGTGGACGAGGCGCAGCAGTTGAACCCAATCATGCTGGAGCGTCTGCGGTTGCTCTCCAACCTGGAAAGCAGCGGGCAGCGCCTGCTGCAACTGGTTCTATGCGGACAAAGCGAAATTCGTAAAACCCTGGCCGAGCCGCAACTCGCCGGGCTGCGTCAGCGGATTGTGGCACGCTGCGAAACGCGGCGGCTGAACGCGGAAGAGGTGTGGAACTACATGGCGATGCGCGTTGCCCGCGCGGGCAGCGACGGCAGAATGCTGTTCCAGCCGGAAGCAATCAGCACGCTGGCCGCCGTCTCCGGGGGAATTCCCAGGGTCATCAATGTACTGGCCGATAACAGCCTGATCGCCGCTTATTCAGCGGGGCAAACCGTCGTAAGCGCCGAGCAGGTGCAACGCATGGCGCGGCACTTCGATCTTGCCGATGGCGATACACCGGCGGATGCGGTCCTTTCGATAACGGGCTTTGCCACGCCGGACGCATGGAAGAAACTCGTCGAGGATTATGCCGGTTCAGAGATTCCGCTGGCCTTGCAGGAGTTCGGACGCTCGGTTGCGGCGCGGACCGCCTAACGCAATACAAGAGGGGGAAGATTCGTTGGATTATCTGTACAAGACGATCCAGAGAGAGATGGGCATCACGCCCACGGAGACGCACGGAGCGGACGATTCCGAGCCGGCAGACGGTGCGGTCTTTCCAACGCCGGCTTCCTCCGCGCCGCCCGCCTCGCTTACCGGCGCGGCGCCGGCACCGCGCGGTCCGTCGCTGCGGGACTTGGCCATTCGCAAGGTGGAGTTTCCGGTCAAGCTGGAACGGCTGTTTTGCATAAGCGTGGAGAAGATGAGTCGCGAACAGCGTTACGCCCTGGAGCAATACCGCGTGCTGCGCTCGCGCGTGCTGGAACTGGCGCGCGACCATCGCGTGCGCACCCTGATGGTGACGAGCGCGGTAGCCGGGGAACACAAGACCACGACCTCCATCAACCTGGCGCTGGCCATCAGCCAGGTGCAGGGAATACGGGTGTGCCTGGTGGATGCAGACATGCGCAAGTCGGGCATTGCGCCGGTGCTGGGCATTCCATTTGAGGCGGGTTTGCAGGATCTGCTGCGCGGCGCGCTGCCGCTGCACGAGGCCATGCTGCAACTCACCGACAGCCTCTACCTGGTGCCGTCCGGAGATACCGATCTCAGTTCCTCGGACGTGCTCCACTCGTCTGCGATGTCCTCGATGTTGCACGCGCTGAGGGAAGCGTTTGACATCGTGATTGTCGATACGCCGCCGCTGTTTCCCGTGGCCGACGCGCGCATTCTGGCCAATCTTGTGGATGGCGCCTTGATGTGCGTGCGCGCGGGCAGCACCTCCAGCGCGGCGGTGGAAGAAGCGGCGGAACTGATTCGTCCGAAGCTGCTGGGAACTGTTCTGGTGGATGCCGCGGCGAACTCGAGTCCCTATTACTATTACGAATCCAAGCCTGGCGCGCGGGAGTAGGCCATGCTGAGCGTGATGAACCGCTACGTGCCCGGGCGGGTGTTCGTTCTCCTGGTGGTTGAGAACACTCTGCTGACATTCGGCATTGTTTGCGCGGCGGCGTTCACCTTGCATCAGCACGGCCATGAGTTTGCCCAGGGCAGCGAATGGCTGCTGCGCAGTTGGTGCATCTCGGCCATTTTCCAAATTTCGTTTTACTATTTTGATCTCTACGATCTGCGCGCCATCGCCAACAAATGGGTGCTGCTGGGGCGGCTGACCAGCGCGGTGGGCGCGGCCTGTCTGGCTATGGCCGTGGTTGTCGCCCTCTTTCCTCCGGCACGGCTTGGCATCGGCGTCATGGAGACCACTTCGATATGCCTGGCCCTGGTGATTCTGCTGGGCCGCATGTCTCTGGAATGGGTGAACCGCTGGATGACTGCGGGCGAGCCGATTCTGCTGCTGGGCAATGGCAACATGGCGGCTTCTCTGGCGCGCGAGATTCTGTGGCGCACGGACCTTCCACTGCGCCTTCTGGGTGCCGTCTCCGAGCCCGAGTTCGAGGATACGATCGCGAACGTTTGCCAATTGGGACCGATCGACGAACTGGAACGAATCATCAAGGAACAGTCTCCGAAGCGCATAGTGATTGCCATGCGCGAACGCCGGCGCCGCATGCCTTTAGAACTGCTGCTGCGTGCCAAGACGCAGGGAATTCAGATCGAGGAAGCCGCAACCCTTTTCGAGAAGCTCACCGGACGCATCCCCGTGGAGACGATCTATCCGAGCACGCTGATCTACTCGAAAGGTTTCAGCAAGCAGTCCACGTTATCGCGCTTTCTGGCTCGCTTCACCAGCGCCGCGGTGGCGCTGGTGGGTTTGATTGTGACTGCGCCGGTCATGCTGCTGACCGCACTCGTGGTCCGTCTCGATTCGCCGGGACCGGTTCTGTACAGCCAGGAGCGCGTAGGCAAGAACGGGCGGACGTTCAAGATTCTCAAGTTCCGCTCCATGCGCATCGACGCTGAAGCCAACGGTGCGCAGTGGTCGGCGGAGAACGACCCTCGCATTACGCGCGTTGGACGCTTCATTCGCGGCGTCCGCCTCGACGAACTGCCGCAGTTCATCAACATCCTCCGCGGCGAGATGAACCTGGTGGGGCCGCGCCCTGAGCGTCCGTACTTTGTGCAGTTGCTGACGGGAAAAATCCCTTACTACGATCTGCGCCACACCGTGCCGCCGGGCGTGACCGGCTGGGCGCAGGTGTCTTATCCATACGGCTCCACTGTGGAAGACGCGAAGAACAAGCTGGAGTACGACTTGTTCTACGTGAAAAATGCATCGCTGGCGCTGGACCTGGCCATCCTGTTTGAGACCGTGCGCACGGTGTTGTGGAGTAAAGGACGGTAGCCTTTCATGACGGATCGCCTGCGACACACCGTACGCTTTCTTGCCGCCGCCGTTCTCTATTACAGCGGCATCGCCGCCGTGTGCCGTCATTTGCGCCGCAAGGGAGGTCGTGGCGAACTGACCGTGCTCGGATTTCATCGCGTGCTTACCGTCGAACAGAGGAATGCCACCGGCAGCGAAGCGTCGATGGTTGTCTTGCTGGAGACCTTCCGGCGCTTGCTGGAACTTTTGCGCCGCGATTTTGAGGTAGTGACTCTGGCCTCCGTGGAGAGCGGCGACCTCGCGTTGGGCAAGAAGCCCCGGTGCCTGCTGACCTTCGATGACGCCTGGCTGGACACGTTTGCGAACGCCGCCCCCGCTCTGCGCGAGGCGGGATTGACCGCAGTGGTTTTTGTGCCCACGGGATTGATTGGAAGCCAGGGCACATTCTGGGTGGAGCGCCTTACCAGCGTCTGGCGCCAGGGAGAAGCAGCGCAGAGTGCAGCGCGGCGCGCGGTGGGCCGCGACAGCGCGGATCTGTCTGGAATCATTGCAGCGATGAAAGAGCTTCCTCTTGCTGCGCGCGAGGCGTGCCTTGCCGCATTGTGCCGGGAGCATGCGGCTCTTGATTCGGCGGGCATCGATCGCTTTATGACCTGGGAGCAACTGGAGGAAAGCGCGCAGGTGCTGGAGGTGGGCAGCCACACCGTGCGTCACGTGTTGCTGGACAAAGAAGACGAGGCGACCGCGCGGCGTGAACTGGTGGAGAGCCGCATTGCGCTGAGTCTGAAAACGAAGCACGACGTGCGTTCGCTGGCGTATCCCAACGGCAATCACAACGCCAGCGTGCGCCAATGGACGCGCGAGGCCGGCTATGACTGGGCCTTTACCGTGCGCCCGGGAATTTTCCACGATGGTGAGGATCGCTTGCAGGTGCCGCGCATGTTGATTCAGGAGAGCAACCTGACAAATCCATGGAGTGGATTCTCGCCGGCCATGGCGCATTTTCGTTTGCTGGGGTGGAGGTAGAGCGATGCCGCGTGTCTTTGTCACCGACGGAAACTTGCGCTCCACGCTGGCCGCCGTGCGCTCCATGGGCCGCGCCGGAGCCTGGGTCGGAGTCGGCGAGACCGCTCCACGCTCGCTGGCCGGAGCATCCCGCTACTGCCGCGAGCGCATTGTCTATCCTTCCCCATACAATGCGCCGGAGGCGTTCCAGGCGTTTCTGTTGCAGCGCCTGCCCGCGATGGGTTACACGCATCTGCTGGCAACCAGCGACGTAACCGTGCAACTGGCGGCGCCATTAAAACCGCAACTCGAAGGCCGCGTCACGGTGATGAGTGCCAGCGCCGAGGCGCTCGAACAAGTGCAGAATAAGGCCGTCATGCTTGAGGAAGCCTACCGCGCCGGCATTGGTGTGCCGCGCACTATCACCGGCTGCGGGCGCGCGGAGTTGCTGCAGTTTGCGGAGGAAGTGGGATTTCCGCTGGTGGTGAAGCCGCGTCGTTCGCGAGAACTCGCGTTTGGCCACTGGCGAACCGGCGCGGTGCGCTATGCGTGGACGCCGGACGAACTTATCGAACTCTATGACAAGTGTCCTGTGCCTGAGCCGCTGGTTCAGGAGCGGGTGATCGGCGAAGGGCGCGGCGTGTTTCTGCTGATGTGGAATGGCGAAGTGAAGGCTGCCTTCAGCCATCGCCGCTTGCGCGAGAAGCCTCCCTGGGGCGGCGTCAGCGTGCTGAGTGAAAGTGTTCCGCTGGACGAAGAACTCGCACGCCTCGCGGCAGATTTGCTGCGTCGCATGAAGTGGCAGGGGCCGGCGATGGTGGAGTGCAAGGTGGACGGGCTTACCGGCGAACCGAAGCTGATGGAAGTCAACGGGCGTTACTGGGGCTCTCTGCAACTAGCGCTCGATGCGGGCGTGGATTTTCCCGCGCTGCATTTGGCATTGGCCAGCGGCGCGAAAGTCGAGTCCAAAATACATTCTCGCGAAGGGGTGAAGTGCCGCTGGCTATTGGGCGACCTCGATGCGCTGGTGAGCCGCTGGCGGGCGACGCCGCGCCAGAAGCAGCTAATGGTACGCCCCGCGAGCCGCATGAGATCGCTGCTGGAGTTTCTGCAATTCGTGGCGCCGGGGTTGCACTACGACGTCATGTCCTGGCGCGATCCGGCGCCGGCATGGTTTGAACTGCGCGGATACTTGTCGGAAAACCTGCATCTGGCAGCACGCGCGGCGGGCTTCAGCCGGGCGCGCGCGGAGTCTCTATGAGGCGCATCAACCTTCTGCACACGATCGAGACCAGCGGCCCCGGTGGCGCGGAGAACGTGCTGCTCTCTCTGGTGAAAGGCCTGGACCCGGAGCGCTTCCGCTCCACCGTGGTGCTGAACCGCGGTGGCTGGCTGGAGGAGCGCCTGCGCGAGTGCGGCGCCGACGTGCTGCGCGTGGAGTGGAACCGCTGGTGGGATCTGAAGCTGCCGCGCGCCATGGCGCGCATCATCCGCGAGCGCGAGATCGACCTGATTCACTCGCACTTACCGGATCAGAATTTCTACTCCTGTATCGCCGGCCGCCTCACGGGACGGCCCGTGCTGGTAACGTATCACGGTCCGGTGGAGTTGCAAGACGCCGACGGCTTGCGTGGCAGTTTAAAGCTGCGCACCGTGCGCAGCACGGCGGCGCGCGTCATTGTAGTGTGCGACTTTGTGCGCCACATGCTGCGCGATATCGGCTTTCCTGACACGAAGCTGTGCCGCATCTACAACGGAATTCGCACGGAACGCTTTCAACAGGCGGAGCGTGGAACGGTGCGGCGCGCATTGCAGTTGACGGATGAGACGCCACTGGTGGGAACCGTGGGCAACATTCGCGGACCGAAGGGGCAGAAATATTTCATCCAGGCGGCAAGGCGCGTGGCGGAAACGATCCCCGAGGCGCACTTCGTCATCAGCGGAGACCTGCATCCCACGCTGGCGCCGCCGCTGTTGCGATTGACGGAAGAGATGGGATTACAAGACCGCCTGCACTTTCTCGGATTCCGCGCGGATGTGCCGCAGGTGATTGCCGACCTGGATGTGTTCGTGCTGCCCTCGACAAGCGAAGGATTTCCGCTGGTGGTGCTGGAGGCAATGGCCTCGGCGCGCGCGGTGGTGGCCACGCGCTGCGGCGGCGCGGAAGAGATGCTGCCAAGCGAAGAGTTGGGCCGCCTGATTCCCGTTGCCGATGAACAGGCAATGGCCGCGTCGATTCTGGAACTGCTGCGCGACCCTGGCCTGCGGACAAACATGGGCCGAGCGGCACGTCAGCACTGCGAGCGGAACTTTTCCATCGCGTCCATGATTTCGGCCTATGAGCAGTTGTATTGCGAGAGCGTGGCAATGCCAGCGGCAGACGCAGGACTTGTTCAATCCACCCTCGAAGGAGGCGGTGGATGCGTGTAAAAGGCGCATTGCACATTCACTCCGATCTGTCGCACGACGGCAAAATGCCGCTGGAAGACGTGGCGAGCTTGCTGCGCGCGCGTGGCTTCCATTTCATGTTCGTTACCGAGCACGCAGAAGACATGGACGCGGCAAAAATTGCGGCCCTGCGCGAGCGCGCGGCACAGCTCTCCGATGACAGCTTCCTCGTCATTCCGGGACTTGAATACTCCTGCCCCGGCCTGATTCACATTGTTGGCGCAGGATGCGCGGAGGATCTAGATTTCCGCGACCCGTTGCGTGTGACCGACGCGATTCGCGCGGTGGGCGGATTTGCCGTGCTGGCGCACCCCGTCCGCTTTAAGTGGCGCGTGGATGCCGAACTGGTGCGCCGCGTGCACGCTGCCGAGGTGTGGAACGTGGCCTACGACGGAAAGTTTTTGCCGCGCCCGCAAGCGTTCGAATATTTGCAGCGCGCGCGCCTGGTGAATCAGGAGTTGCTGGCTTGCGGCGGATTGGACCTGCATCGGCGCGGCGGTTATTACCCGGTTGCGCTGCATCTTGACGTGCAGGCCTTGACTCGCGAAGCGCTGCTGGCAGAACTCATCGCGGGGCGCTATACGATTCACGCGCCGGGCATCACGCTTGATTCGCGACGGGAGGCGGGTGCACTGGGCTTGCTGAAGGCGTTACGCATTCCGCTGGACATTTATAAGTCGCTGCGCAAGCAGTTACGCGCAGCAAAGGCCTGAGGGGTACGATGCAACTTGTTTTCTGGAGTGCGGCGGCGTTCATTGCCTACACCATGGCGGGCTATGCGGTCTGCCTGTGGTTGCTTTCGCTCGTCATTCGGGAGACCGTGCGCCCTGGCGCGGTTGAGCCCACCATCTCCGTGCTGATTGTGGTGCGCGGCGGCGAAAGGGTCATCGAAGGCAAGCTGTGCAACTGTCTGGAGCAGGATTATCCGCGCGAGAAAGTGCAAATTGCGGTGGTGTGCGATGGCCCCGCACCGGCCACGGAGGCCATTGTAGAACGCTATGCCGGGCAGGGCGTGATGCTGATCCGCGCCGTGCGCCAGGGTAAGAACGGCTGCTTGCGCCTGGGTCTGGAGGCAACGTCGAGCGAAGTGGTTGTGTTCACCGATGTGGGCGTCACCATGGAGCGCGACGCATTACGCCTGCTGGCCTGTAACTTCGCCGATTCGCGCGTGGGCTGCGTCAGCAGCGAGGATGCCACGCGGCCGAGCGACGGCAATGCGGAACCAATGTTCATCTCATTCGATTCCGCGCTGCGGCGTTTGGAGGGACGCGTGTGTACTCTCATCGGTGCCAGCGGAGCCCTATTTGCCGCGCGCCGCTCCATTTGCCGCCGTTGGTTGCCGGTGCTGAGCAGCGACTTCTTTTTGCCGCTGCACGCCATTGAAGATGGGCTGGATGCGGTGGTCGATCCGCGGGTGAAGGGCTACTTAAGCGCGGTGCGCGTGGACGACGAGTTTCAGCGCAAGATGCGGACCATAGTTCACGGCATCGATGTGCTGGAAAAGTACGCGCACCTGCTGAACCCATTCCGCTATGGATTGGCGGCGTGGGAACTGGCCAGTCACAAGCTGTTCCGCTGGCTGTTACCCGCCGCATTTCTTGTCCTGCTGGTCAGCAACGCGTTCTTGTGGAATGCAGGGTGGTTTTATCGCGCGATATTATGCGCCCAGTTCGCAGTCCTGCTGGCAGGATTGGCGGCCATGATGAGGCCGCGGCTGTCTCGTCTACTGCCCTTTCGCGTCGCGGGTTTTCTGGCTATTGGCAACATGGCGACGGTGTGGGCGTGGGTTTGCTATTTCCGCAGAGAGCGCTACGCGATGTGGGAGCCGAGCAAGCGCGCCGAAAACAAATCCGCGATCAAGGAAGGTTGCGAACAATATGCGGACCAATAAAATTCGCAACCGGCAGCGGAAGCTTTGCCCAGAGTTTGGTGGCAAGCTGATACTTGGGGTTCGCCGGACTCAGGTCGGCCGTGACCGCGCCTTCGGCGGTCCAGTTGGCCCAGGGAAGCTCCACGTCGGTGGTGTCCCAAAGCTGCTTGAACTTGTGCGTGCCGGAGTCGCGGGTGGAGCGTCCGAAGTCGAACATGCGATAGCCACGCTCGCCGGCGATGCGCAGAATGTGCCAGTAGAGCATCATGTTTGGCTGAAGCTGAAGGTACTTCCACAGGGAGCACATCCAGGTGGCTTCCACTCCGTCGCGGAAGCCGTTGAGCCACGCGGCAGCAATGGGTTCGCCATGCAGACGGACGACAACGATCTCGCTGCTTGCGGCAAAGTTGCGCAGAACCTCGGCGAAGAAACTGCGCGGATAGACCGGCGTCCCGAGGTTGCGCATGTTGTCGGCGTAGATGCGGTAGAAAATGTCGAGAGCCTCGGCGCCTTCGGCCTCGGCCGTCATGCCAGTGCGTGTGGCCTTGTTCACCTTGCGCCGGTTGTTGGAGGAGATCGCTTTCCACATGGCTTCGGTGTCGCGGCTCACCTCGCGCACGGCACTGACCTTGCGGTTGTTGATGGGCCAGGAAAGACGGCACTCGCTGCGATAGCGAAGCTGGATGCGCGCGGCGCGATTCTCGTCGGCCAGTTCAATGGCGCGCGCGACAAGGGCATCTTCCACCGCGCCGGATTCAGCGAGCACGCCGCCCGCGTTCAGGTGCGGGAGGGACGTGAGGAAGCTGCCGAACAGAAAACTCTTTTGCCACGCCAGCGGCAGAATGCCGGTAACGCGGCCCGCGCTCATGGCCATCAGGTAGAAGGTGCGCAGCCCGAGGGAATCTTCCAGAACGCGCTTCCAGCCGAAACGATGGCAATGCGTTGCCGTGGCGTGCTGCTCCACAAACTCGTCCCAAATGCTTTGTTGTTGATTGCCGGCAAGAATGATTTCCATTGCGGAATGCGTGGACACGACGGCTGGCTCCCCAGCGCTCCGGATTCGCTAATGCAGAACAGGAGCGGAAAATCGAATCGTATCACAGCACGGTTGCGGTTATGGAAACAGTTTGCAACAAGAGGAGAGCGGCGTGGCGAGTGAATCCACCTCCTCGATCTTTGCGCCTCAGATGGTGCAGCGAGCAACCGCCGTGGCCGGCGGGCGGCGATTGTCCGTGTGCCACATCGTTTCCGGCGATACATGGGCAGGCGCCGAGGTGCAGGTTGCCACGCTGTTGCGCGCGCTGTCCCGGCGTGGAGATTTGCGCGTTTCCGCCATTGTGTTGAACCAGGGCAGGTTGGCCGAAGAACTGCGCCGATCCGGCATTGTGGTGAAGATTATTCCCGAGACGCGTTTTGGTTTTGGCGAGGTTCTGCAAATCGCGCGCGAGTTCCTTGCCGAGCGCGGCGCGCAGGTTGTGCACTCGCATCGCTACAAGGAAAACCTGCTGGCCGTGCTCGCCGCACGCATGGGCCGCGTGCCGGTGCAGGTGCGCACGGTGCACGGCATGCGCGAGCCGTTCCGTGGCTGGGACGGCATCCGGCAAAGCCTCCTCCACATGGTGGACCGCTGGAGTGGGCGATTGGCAGCCGATGCCATCATCGCCGTCAGTGAGGGGATGACGCCGCGGCTGGCGGAGATGTATGGCCAGAGGAAGATTGCCACCATTCGCAACGGCATTGAAACCGCACAAGTGCAAAGCCCTTTGAATAAGGCGAGCGCGCGGGCGCGATTCAAACTGAGCGACGCGCCCGTGATTGGCATTGTGGGCCGCCTGGTGCCGGTCAAACGCATCGATTTGTTTTTGTGCATGGCGGAGCAGGTGCGTCGCGAGCGGCCCGACGCGCAGTTTGTGATCGCCGGGGACGGACCGGAGCGGGTGGAGAGGATGGAACAGGTTCGCGCCGTGGGCTGGACGCGGAACGTGCGTTTTCTCGGCCATCGCGATGACATTTACGACGTACTGCGCGCGCTGGACGTTCTCGTCATGTGCTCGGATCACGAGGGGATGCCGATGACTTTGCTGGAAGCTCAGTGGCTGGGCGTGCCCGTGGTGGGGCGCCGTGTTCCGGGCATCCGCGAGGTGCTCTGCGACGGGCGCAACGGCCTGTGCGTGGAAGGCGACGATCCGCACGCACTGGCCGGGGCGTGTCTGCGATTGCTGGGCGATCCCGCGCTTGGTCGCGCGCTGTGCGAGACGGCGGCGCGGGAGATTGATGCTAATTATTCTGCCGGACACAATGCCGAACTTGTGGCCGCGCTTTATCAGCGCCTGGCCGCGGAGGCGCGGCGATGAAGGTTGTCTGGCTCTCACACTTTATTCCGTATCCGGTGCGGGGCGGAGCGGCCCAGCGCAGCTACAATCTGATTCGCCAGGCCGCGGCGCGTTACGAGGTGACGCTGGTGGCCTTCAATCGCCCGCGGCAGGACGCGGCAGCCTTGGCGCGCAGCCGCGCGGAGTTCGAGTCCTTCTGCCATCGGGTTGAGTTCTGGGAGATGCCCGCCGCGTGGCGCGGTCCGCGCTGGTGGGCGCAACTGGCGCTGGCTCCGTTCTACGAGTTGCCGCAGTCTTGCGTGGCTTACGCATCACGCAGGCTGGCTGTGCGCTGGCGCGAGTTACTGGCTGAAAACCCGGATGCATTGGTTCACGTGGACTCCTCGGACCTGGCACGGTTTCTGGAGGATGCCACGGGACATCCGCTGGTGCTGAATCATCACAACTGCGAGTCCGCCATGCTGGAGCGCCGTGCGTCTCTGGAGACAAACTGGTTGAAGCGCGCGGTACTGCGTCACCAGGCGGCAAAGCAGGTTCGTCTGGAGCAGAGATGGCTTGGACGTGTTTCGCTGAATCTCACGGTCTCCGCCGAAGACAGCCGCCGTTTGTATGCGCATGAATCGCAGGCAAGCATTGCCGAGGTGGAGAACGGCACCGACGTGGAGTACTTCCAGCCGCAACCGGAGTTGCTCGAAGAAAACACGATTGTCTTTGCCGGCTCGCTGCGCTGGTATCCCAACCAGTCGGCGCTGATGCATTTTGGCCGCGCGATCTGGCCGCTGCTCAGGCAACGAAGGCCGGAGATACGTTTCATTGTCGCAGGACAGTATCCGCCAGAGTTCCTGGTGAAGTGGGCGCATAACATTCCAGGGATCGAGTTTGTGCCGAACCCGCTGGATATACGGCCAATGATTGCGCGCGGTGCGGTGTACGTGTGTCCCATGCTGGATGGAGGCGGATCGCGGCTAAAGATGCTGGACGCCATGGCGATGGGCAAGGCCATTGTCAGCACCACGATGGGCGCCGAAGGCCTGCGCTACGAGGACGGACGGCACATGAGGATTGCCGACCGCCCGGAGGACTTCGCCGGCGCGGTGCTGCGTTTGCTGGAAGACCGCGCGCAGCGATGTGGGTTGGAAGAAGCAGCGCGAACTCATGCGGTACGCGAATACGGATGGCAGGTGATTGGCGGCCGCATGGCGGATGCCTATGAAAGCGTGCTCGCTCCAGGCGGCTCGCGGGCGGTCGCACCGCAGCACGTGAATGGTTCCAACAGAGCCTCACTTGCAGGCAACATGGATTCGAGGCCGTAAGAACATGACAGGAGTGGTCCCGAAGAATCACGATGAGCAGAACCAGTGGGGACTGGAGATGTTCGGGCTTTGCTTCTACCTCTTCGTGGAATACACGCGGGTCGCCGTCATGTATCCGGTGCTTGCCCCTTTGCAGTTGGGCAAAGTCTCCTTGCTGATGGCAATCCTCGGCGGGTTGATGGCACGGCCCAGGGCGGTGGCTCCGGGAAATGGAGCCATGAAGTTCTTCCTGGCCTTCCTCGGCGTAGTGGCGCTGCTCTCGGCGGTTTCCGCGCATTACGCGGTAGTAATGTCGGGCGACCTCTGGAACATGGCGGAGCAGTTGATCGTGGCTTTCCTCGTCGGACGCATCGTGACCAGCGATTGGCGGTCCAAGCGCGTGACTTTTTTGCTGGTCCTGCTGATGCTCAAGGTGACGCAGCACGGCCTGCGCAATTATGCCGTCAACCACAGCCGCGCCTCGGATGAGATGGCCTTTGTCAGGTTCGGCATCATCGGGGGAGGCCATGGCTTCTACGACAACTCCGCCGATCTCGGCGTCGCCATGTGCGTGATGTTCGGGCTGTCGGTGGCGCTCTCCATGGCCGCAATGCGGCGCAAGTGGAAACTCTTCTTCCTGATCTCCGCTGGCGCCTTTGCAGCACTGATTATTGTGTGCGGTTCGCGCGGAGCCATTGTAGGCGGGGCCGCCATTGTTCTCTCTCTATTTCTTCACAGCACGCGCAAGGGATGGGCTTTCATTGTGCTCGCTCTGTTTGCCGCCGGACTGGTGTTTTTAATGCCGCACGCCAGCCGCGACCGTTTTAAGAGCGCGGAAGACTACAAGAACGACGAGACAGCCAACCATCGCGTGGAGCTTTGGAAGGCCGGCCTGCAAATGTGGCGGGACTATCCGGTCCTCGGCGTCGGCCCCGCGAATTTCGCCCAGGTACGCGCCGCGAACTACCGTATCAATAGCGATCACGATGCCCAGGCCTACGTCTGCCACAGTCTCTACATTCAGGTGGTCTCCGAACTGGGGACGCTCGGCGCGCTGGCTGCTCTAGGCATTCTGTTTACCTACTTCCGCATTACGATGCGTATCCGGAGACGCCTGCGCGAGGCAAAAGTGGATCGCGGTGATTGGCAGTACTGCCTGGTTTCGGGACTGCGATTGGCGATGATCGGATACCTGGTGAGCGGCGCTTTTGTCTCGGTGTTCTGGTATCCGCACATCTGGGTGCTTTCCGGACTGGCGATGGGGCTGAATGCCGCGGTGGAAGACCGTCTGGGGCCGGAGCGAGTCGAGAAAGCCGGAGTCCGCGCGCGCGCCGGGAAAATGGAGATCGCTCATGCGCATTCCTGAGACGGGGATTTTGCCCGCCGTGCGGCGTCGCTCATCCCGCAGTTGCCGCGTTGCCACAATGGCTCTGCTGCTGATGAGCATGTTGCTTTGCGCAAGCTGCGTGCCCGCGGCGGCAGCCGAGGGATTGCCATTCCCGTTGCAATGGCTGTGGCCTTTCGGGCACCGCAACAAAGTTCTGGCCCATTTTGCCGTGCGCGACGATTGCCGTCTGCATCCCGAAGATTTTCTGGATCGCGCCGACAACAGCGTGGTCCGCGTGTATGACGCCGCGGGCGCGGCGCATTGCGGTTTTGCCATTGGCGCGGGAGAGCAGAAGTTCGGCAAGCTGATTCCGCCGCCTTTCGCAGCCTCCAAAGACATCTGGATGCGCGGCCGCGTCTTTTTTCCGGAAGACTTCCGCCTGCCGCAAACTCCGGTTATCCAGGGTCGGACCTGCAATATGGGGGTTCATCTGTGGCGCATCTATAGCAATCTCGACGGTGCGCTGGCAACCGTGGACTTCAACATTCCGGCCGGGATGGACCGGCTTCAGCTCTTCTTCATCTCCGCGCGCGAGACGCCAGGGGCGAATCTGCCGGCTCGCGAGGTTGTCCAAGACCTTGACTATCGCCCGGCGGCCGATGGTTTGCGCGGGCGCTGGCAGCTTTGGGAGTTGCATCTTTCGCTGGGCAGGCCGGGAAAACCCGACGGTTACCTGCGCTTTTATGCCGACGGAAAATTCGTTGGCAGTCTGGAGCATAAGGTCTTCCTCCCGAAAGGTTCCGGGCGCGAAAGGTGGATCCGGTACGTGGACATTCAGAGCAACATTGGCGGAGCTGCCTGCGGCGCGAACTCCTGGCCGCTCAGCAACCAGTGGCTCACCGACGACATCTCGATTTGCCGTGGCCGTTGCCCGTCTGGCGAGGAAGCAAAGTAGCGCGGTTCAGATGCCGGACAATCTCCGGAGATACTGTCTGTTTTCTAGATTTTGTCCGCGTCTGCGGGGCGAAGATTAATCTCTTTTCCTCAGTAGGTGCCGCGCATGGCCGAAAGATGGGGAATTGTATACGCGCTCTCAGGAGACACTAACCAAGTTCGGAGACAAAAGGGAATGTCGATCCCTGCACTACCGGCACGCCGTGCGCCTCAAGTGCCGTGATTTCAAAAAGCTGCGTTTCCTCGCGCGAGCTGGCTGCAACGTATCTGGCGGTTAGATGGCGCGCGGGCAATCGTGAGAACGCCTGGATCGTGCGCTCGATTTTTCCTGCTGTAAATTTCCGGCGTATGCCGCTGGATGGCCCGAGAAGTGCCTTTTGTTCACTGTCTTCATCTCGAATGGAAGAGGAATACGCAGTGCGTAATCTGTGCAACTGGCGGCGTCTCGGATTTCTTGCGGGCGTTGCCGGCGTTTTGCTTGTCCTTTGTCTTGCTGGTTGCCGGAAGTCTCCGGAGAAAGTGCGCGCCGAGAGCCTGTCCCGTGCCGCGGAGTTCATGAAGCAGGAGCAGTACAGCAACGCCATCCTTGAGTACAAGAACGCGATTAAGGCCGACCCGCGGTCGCCGGAACTGTACGAACTGCTGGGCGATGCCTATGTGAAGAACGCGCAATTGCGCGAGGCGTATCTATCCTATGAGCACGTGCTACAGCTCGCACCCGAGGACTACACGGCAAAGCTCGCGATTGGGCAGCTTCTCCTGCGCTCGGGGCAGAACGACGACGCGCTGCAACTTGCCAAGGAACTGGCGTCTACGCATCCTGACGTGCCGGAGATACGCATGCTCCTGGCCAATGCCTATCAGGTGAAGGGGATGAACGCGCTGGCCGTCGATGAGCTGGCGGCGCTGCTTACGGCGCATCCCAACATTACCGCGGCGCACATCAACCTTGGCATGTTCTATGCCGCAGCGAACAAGACGCTCCAGGCGGAAACCGAGTTCCAGAAGGCTCTGCAACTGGAGCCGCAGTCGTTTGCCGCGCACAAGGCGCTGGCTGCGCTGTACGTCAGCCGCGGGCGCATGGCGGACGCCGAAAAGCTGTACCAGGAGGCGGCCGCGCAGGCGCCATCCTCGCCCGAGGTGCTGCTGACGCTGGCCGACTTCTACCTGCTGGCCAAGCGGCCGGCCGACGCCGAGCATATCTATCAGCGCGTGGTCGCGTTGCAGAAAAACTCCGTGGCCTCTCGCTTCGCGCTGGCACGGTTCTATGTGGCGCAGGGACGCTTCGAGGAAGCGCGCCGCCTGGACGAGGCGATTGCCTCCAGCGACCAGAGCTTCATTCCCGCCCGCGTGCAATTGGTGGAACTGGCGCTGAACAGCGGAGACGCGCAACGGGCGGACAAGTTGCTGGCGCCGCTGCTGCAATCGCAGCAGCACAACATCGACGTGCAGGTTGCCTACGCCCGCATCCTTCTGAAGCAGCGCAAGCCGCAACGCGCCATCGATGTGCTGGAATCGGTCATCAAGCAGGGCAACCTTGCCGTGGCGCACTTTCTGCTTGGTATGGCCTACAGCCAGTTGGGCAACCTGGAGCGTGCCAGCAACGAGATGCAGGTTGCCATCTCCGGCGATCCGCACATGACGGACGCTTATGTGGCCTTGGGCGAATTGGCGTTGAATCGCGATCAACCCAAGGTTGCCCTGCAATACGCGCAACTTGCCACGCAGCAGTCGCCGGGCCGCGCGGACATCCTGGTGCTGGCCGGCAGCGCCGCGGCCAACATGCACGATCTGGCGCAGGCCGAGCGGTTCTTCCAGGCGTACTCGGCGGCCATGCCGAACTCCGCCGACGGATATAACCGCCTGGGCGATTTGCGCCTGATGCAGAAACGCGATGCCGATGCGCTGGTGTATTTTGAAAAATCTCTGTCGCTTGCGCCGCGCAACTATGGCGCACTGGACGGCGTAGCCAGCACCCTGGTGCATCAGGGAAAGCGCGATGCCGCCGTGGCTCGTATTCAGACTGCGTTGTCCCAGGGAGAGACGCCGGAATTGCTCAGCCTGGCCGGCAAAATCTACCTGGAGGTGGGCGCGCTTGACGCAGCGGAAAACGTGTTGCAGCGCGCGGTGCAGCGCGCGCCGGAGAGCTATGCGGCCTATGTGCAGTTGGGCGGCCTCTACGCGCGCCGGCAGAAGGTTTCCGAGGCCATCAACTATTTCAGCAGTGCCGTAAAAATGCGCCCCGGCGACATCGCCTCCTGGACCATGCTCGGCATGTTGTACCAGCAGGCCGGCGACATGCAGAAAGCAGAAAGCAGCTACAACCGCGCCCTGGAGATTGAGCCGAACGCAGGCGTGGCGGCCAACAACCTGGCCTGGCTCTATGCCGATCACATGAACGACATGGACAAGGCGCTGGAACTGGCGCAGCGGGCGAAGGTCGCTTTGCCGAATGTTGCCAATGTCAACGACACGCTCGGCTGGATTTACACCAAGCGCCGCCTGAACGACCTGGCGGTTCCGCTATTGGCGGAAGCCGTGAAGGGCGAGCCGGCGCATGCCGAGTATCACTATCACCTGGCGGTGGCATTGATGCAGTCGGGCAAGAAGTCCGCGGCGCGCGGCGAGATGAACTCTGCCTTACGCCTCGATGTTTCCATGCGCGGACGCGACCGGGCGCGCGAGATTCTGCAATAGGCGCAACAACGCAAGGATGAGAAAGAAGATGGCAACCAGCAGTGCACCTGTAAACATGACGGCCGGAGCGCGCGGCGCGCGGCGATGGCTGCTCGTGGCCGGCGGGTTGTTGCTGGCGTGGCTTTTTGCTGCGCTGTACGGCCATATCCTGCGCGCCCTGCTCGACGACTGGCTGCACGATGAGGATTATTCCTATGGCCTCGCCGTGCCGTTTGTTGCCGCATATGTGCTGCACTTCCGCTGGCACAAGCTGGCGCAGATGCCGCGCACGCCGGCGCATTGGGCGGGTGCGTCATGCCTGCTGTTTTCGCAAGTGACCTACCTCTTTGGATATTTTGGCGCGGAGTTCTTTTTGCAGCGCACCTCGGCCGTGCTGCTGGGTTGCGGAATCATTCTTCTGCTGCTGGGCGCGCGCATGTTGCGGGCGCTGGCGTTTCCCCTGGTGTTGCTGCAACTCAGCATTCCGTTGCCGTCCATCATCATGACGCGCATCACCCTGCCGTTGCAGTTGCTCTCGTCGGCGGTGGCCGAGCGGGTTCTGCGTCTCTGTGGCGTCACCGTGTATCGCAGTGGGAATATTCTGCAAATGGCGCAGCAAACGCTGAACGTCGGCGAAGCGTGCAGCGGCATCCGCTCGCTGGTCAGCCTGGTGACGTTGGCGGTCATCCTGGCGGGCTTTTCCCGGCTGTGCTGGATACGGCGCGTGGTGCTCGTGCTCTCGGCGGTTCCCGTGGCCATAGCCGCCAACGCGCTGCGCGTCAGCGGCGCGGGACTGCTCAGCTATTACGGCAGCCCGGTGCTGACCACCGGACTATGGCATCAGTTCGAGGGCTGGCTGGTCTTTGTCATCACCTTTGCGATTCTCTATGGGGAACTGCTGTTGCTGTACCGCTTTCCGGCCAAGGAGACCGGGCAATGACGCGCTCCGTATGGGCAATCTGTTTACTGCTGGCAGCAGTGCTGGCGCTGCGGGTTTATCTGGACAAGGGAACCGTGCCTGCGGCCGCGCCTCAACTGTCCGCGCTGCCGTCCTCCATTGGAGCATGGCACAGCATGGGTGATGCCGAACTCCCGCTCGAAGCCGTGAGCGTGTTGAAGGCCGACCAGCTTTTGGCGCGCAACTACGAGGTGTTGCCGGGAACGGCGGTTCAATTATTTATCGCCTACTATCGCACGCAGCACGCCGGAGAGCGGATGCATTCGCCGCGCAACTGCCTTCCAGGCTCGGGATGGGAGCCGGTGCGCGCTTCGCTGGTTGATGCCGACATTGAAGGAAAGCCCGTTCCACTAAACCGTTACGATGTGGAAAAGAACGGCCAGCGCATGGTGGTGCTCTATTGGTACCAGTCGCGGAATCGCATGATCGCCAATGAATACGGCGGCCGTGCGCAACTGATCTGGGACGCCATGCACCGCGGCGCGCGCGATGGTGCATTGGTCCGCGTCAGCATGAAGCTGCGTCCGGGCGTGGACCCGGACGATGCGCTGCGCGCGATGCTCCAGTTTGTGCACGGAGCGTCGCCGGAAATTACGCGGCTGCTGGTGCGCCAGTGATCCCGCCGGTTTGTGGAGACCGCTGATGCCGATGGCAAATTGCGAGGGAGAGAAGAAGTCAATGGGTACAAGCAACGCCGAAATGTGTCTGGAAGGCTCGCCGGAGAAGGCGCGGGAGGAGCACGTCATTCGCGCGCGTTCGGGATGGCAGCCGGTGCACTTCCGCGAATTGTGGTACTACCGCGGAGTCTTGTACATCATGGCTTGGCGCGATATCAAGCTGCGCTACCGGCAGACGGTGTTGGGCGGCGCGTGGGCTGTGCTGCAGCCGCTGCTGGCCATGCTGATTTTCACCGTCTTCTTCGGCCGCGTGGGACGCTTCCAGAGCGGAGACACTCCCTACGCGATTTTTGCCTACGCCGGACTGTTGCCGTGGACGTTCTTCTCCAACGCCGTCACCTTGTCCAGCAACAGCCTGTTGGGCAACCAGGCGCTGGTGTCCAAGGTTTATTTTCCGCGCCTGTTCATCCCGCTGGGAGCCATCGGCGCCTTGCTGCTGGATCTGCTGGTCGGCCTCGGACTGGCCTTCGTGCTGCTGTTTTACTATCACCGCCCGCTGTACCTCACGTTGCTGTTGCTGCCGTTCTTTATGGTGGCCGCCGTCGGCGCATCGGCCGGAGTCGGGTTGGTGCTGGCCGCGCTCAACGTGCGCTATCGCGACGTCAAGTACGTGGTGCCGTTCCTGGTGCAGATGGGAATGTTCGTGACGCCGATCATTTATCCGGTGAACGTGGCTCCCGCCTGGACCCGTCCGATCCTGGCGCTGAATCCGATGACCGGAGTGGTGCTCGGCTTCCGTTATGCGCTGCTGGGCGAGGGAATGGATTGGGCGCTCACCGCTGGCTCGCTGGCCGTGGCCCTGGTCTTGTTCGTGGGATCGGTGTTCCTGTTCCGCCGCATGGAAGTTGAATTTGGAGACGTAATCTAAGATGAAGCCCGTGATTGAAGTCGAAGGCCTGAGCAAGCGCTACTATCGCGGCCGTGCCGGCAACAGCAACAGCACGCTGCGCGAAGCGCTGATGAATGTGTTCACCGCCGGGCGTGGCCGCCCCGAGGGACAGGCTCCGTCCCAGAGCAGCGAATTCTGGGCGCTGCGCGAGATCGGCTTCAGCGTGCGGGAAGGCGAAGTGGTTGGCGTCATCGGTTCCAACGGCGCGGGCAAAAGCACGTTGCTCAAGGTGCTTTCGCGCATCACCGAGCCCACGGCGGGAACGGTTACGTTGCGCGGGCGCATGGCCAGCCTGCTGGAGGTAGGCACCGGCTTTCATCCCGAGCTTACCGGGCGCGAGAATATTTTTCTGAATGGCACCATCCTCGGCATGTCGCGGCAGGAGATCGCGCGCAAGTTCGATGAGATTGTAGCCTTCGCCGAGATCGGCGATTTTCTGGACACGCCGGTGAAGCACTACTCCAGCGGCATGTACGTGCGCCTGGCCTTTGCGGTTTCGGCCAACCTGGCGCCGGATATTCTAGTTGTGGACGAAGTGCTCGCCGTGGGCGACGTCAGCTTCCAGAAGAAATGCCTGGGCAAGATGAGCGAGGTTAGCAGCCAGGGACGCACGGTATTGTTTGTCTCGCATAACATGGCCGCGGTCGAGAATCTCTGCCAGCGTGGCATCGTGCTGCGCCAGGGAAGGCTTGTCTTCGACGGTGCCGCCAAGGATGCCATCCAGTCCTATTTAAGCGGCATCTCCGCGGGGGCCTCCGGCGTCACGCACCGCATTAACCTGCAAGGCCCCGGCCAGCGCCAGCGCCACTACACGGAGATTCTGCGGGAGATGCAGTTGCTCGACGGATCGGGCACCCCCCTCACTGCTCCCTTGTCCATGGGGCAGCCCATGCAACTGGCCATCGACGCGCACTTCGCGCGGCCGGTGCGCGATGTAGAGATCGGCGTCGGCTTTGACAGTATCTTCGGCCAGCGCCTGGTGACCTACACCACGGCGCTGGATGCAAACTGGCCCGGAGGGAATTTCACGGGCGCGCACCGCTTCCTCTGCCGCATCCCGGAACTGCCGCTCACGGCCGGCGAATACCGCTTGAAGGTGTTTGCGCGCACGTCCGGCGTGGTGCTGGATGCCGTGGAGAATGCCTGCCAGTTGCAGGTTGTCGAGAGCGATATGTTCGGCACCGGCAATCAGCCCTATGGCGCGTTTGCCGGCCGTTCTTCCTGGCGGCTTGCCGTGCCGGAGGATGCGGACCATTTGGAACTCTTGAACGGATAGCGACTCAGGTAAGTCATGGGAGCAGGGATGGTGCGCCAGAGTGGCCTTTGCCAGCAGCTCCCGGCTGCTTCAGGCGCTTTGCCGCACCGCGTCCAACAGCAGTGTTTCCACCTCGGCTGCCTTGTCCTGCCAGCGGTATTCTGCTTCCACCGTGCGCCGTGCCTCGCGGCCCAGTGTGTCCGCACGCTGCACATCGCGCAGCAGCGCCACGGTCTTCTCCGCGAACTCCGCGGCATTGTTGGCTACCAAAATATTGTGGCCGTCGCGCGCGCAGATTCCCGCGCACCCCAGTGGCGTGGCCACCACGGCCTTCTGCATGGCCCATGCCTCCAGTACTTTATTTTTGATGCCGCTGCCGGCCACGAGCGGCGAAACATACACCGATGCGCGCTGCACCCAGGGCCGTATGTCCGGCACCCAGCCGGTTACGGAGATGCCCTCGCGCTCCTGCAAGGCGAGAATCGCCGGGTGCGGCTGGCTGCCCACGATGGTCCAGTGCGCCGGCGGCTGAAGGCGGCGGATAAGAGGAAAGACGCGATCCGCAAAATAGAGCGCGGCGGAGATGTTGGGAGCGAATCCCATGTTGCCGCTGAAGACAATCTCGTTGGCCGTTGGTGCATGTGGCGACGGACAAAAGTATGCGGCGTCCACGCCGTTGGCTATCCGCCGCACGGGGACGCCTGGAAGCACTCGCCGCGCCATGCGGGCGTCGCGCTCGGAGACCACGATGGCGGCGGCAAGACGCGGCTGCCACCGCCTCTCGTACAGATAGGAACTTACCGCGTGTTTAGCCATCAACAGCGCCGCGCGGCCGCGCAGCGCCTTCAGGTCGCGCAGCGCGGAGAGCACAGGCTCATCCACCAGGTCGGCAACCACCACGCGCGGCTCCGGTGGAATGTACTGCAACATGGCGGCGCCAATCGGCAGCAGGGCGTCGAATTGTTCTGCCTGCACAACATCCCGCACGGCATCCTCAAACGCCGGGCGGAACTCGCAGGGATGGGAGAAATCGGCTAAGCCGCGCAGACGCTGCCAAAAGCCGGGCCGCGTCTTGCTGAGAGCGGGGAAGTGGTCGGCGCAGAGCAGAGTCACCCGGTGCCGCGCGCGCAGCCACTCCAGGATGGGGCGAACGCGCAAAGCTGTCCCATTGGTCCGCTCTTCTGGATCGGCCTGGGTGAGCACCAGCAGTTTTAGATTGGTTAAGGAATCGGTCTGTGCGGCAGAACAGCCGAGTGGGGAGCCACCTTCGCTGAACGTGCGCCAAGCGGAGTTATCCCCAGACTTCACTCGTGCCCCTTTTGTCTTGCGCCTTGACGTCAGGAGGCGACGGCCTGCTGCCTGGCGGCTGCCACCGGCGGCTGGCGCAACTTATTCTCGGTCTCTTCCAGCGCCTTCCACATATTACCGCCCGGTCCACAGGAGGTCATCTCATATCGCATCAGGATCTCCGAACCGTTATTCTCCAGGTTCCAAACCTCCGTCTTGTCGGCCAGGCGATTGAGCGCGAACTGCGCCTGCTGTTCGTTGGTGTCCGGCAGCAGAACCAGAAACTGGGTGCGGCTGTTGCGCACAATGTAATCGGAGCCGCGGAAATTGGAGCGCAGCAGGCGCGCGGATTCCACGATCATCTCGTCGCTGCTCAATCGCTGGTTGTGCGGATCGGCCTGGAAGACGATGAGCAGCGCCGACTTTCCGCAGCGGTTCAGCCACTTCAGTTGCTGATTGAAAAGATGGTCGAGGTAGCTGCGGTCGAAGAGCTGCGTCTGCGGGTCGATGAGCGAGAAACTTTCCAGCCGGTTGATGTACTGGCTGGCGGCCATCAGCGCCGAACTTACCTGGCGTACCAGCATGCGCTGCGACAGCAGGTGCAGCATAATCCCAACAAACGCAATCGAGCCCAGCAGCAACTCGACCGCAAAGCCGAACGTGCCGTGGTCGCGCTGCAACACATGCATCAGGCCAATGCTGGCAACGCCGCCCACCATCACGGCCAGCAACAGTTGAATCACGGTCAACAAACCCGCCAGACTCGAGGCGGAGGACTTTCCCTCGCGCTTTCCAGCGGGATGCATCACTTGATCGCTTGCACGGCGCTGCATTTCCATGCATTGGAATTGGCACGAACTTTGCCAAACTGGAGATATTTCGTTAAGAACAACTAACTGATTGATTCAACTAGACATGGATTGCTCATCAAAAGATAGCGGAAGTCTCATGATGAGATTATCCGTCCAGTGTGCGGAGAAGTCCGGATTTAAATCTAGACTCCATACGCCGCGCATTCGCGGCGGAGGCAGTGGTTAACGCGGTTTCAGAGAAGCTGTATCCCGAAGCCACGGCCATTGGCCGTTGCGACTGAACTGGTCCCGGGAATCCGGGCAGGGGTTTAAGTGGCGGCTCTGTTCTGCGTCGGCCTAAGATGGCGGGCAGAAGGAGTGCACGATGGCGCCGCCGATGAGATTTGGCGGCAGACTGAAGGGCGAGTGGCGCACTCGTCTCGACTCCTGGTACGAGCGAGGACATCCGTGGGCCCGTCTCGCAGGCTAAAGGAACGGGGCCGGGGCTGCGCTGCATCTCGCTGCAACCCGATTCGCCGTTCCACGGCATCGAGGGAGCGCAGCCTATGCCAGCCTCGAGAGTTCCCAAGATTTATGATTCAACTGTGGCGGATGGCGAACTGGCGATCAACACCGGGGAGGCACATGGGATGCGCTGGCGGCTGGCCGTGGAAGAGGGGCTGCTGGTTGGCATCTCCGCTGCTGCCGCGATGGTTGGAGCATTACAGGTTGCGCGATCGGCGCCTCCGGGCTCGGTGGTGGCCACCGTCTTTCCGGATTCCGTCGGCAAGTACCGGAGCGAACAGTTCTGGGAAGCAGCAGCATAGTAAGGGGAGCAAGCATGGCACTGAGGATTTCGAAGGTGCTACTGGAACAGTTGCGAGCGCATGGCGAGCAGACTTACCCGTATGAGTGCTGCGGTGTGTTGGTTGGGCAGTTCGTCGATGACGGCAGCAGGACCGTCGAGAGCACCATCGCCTGTGGCAACACGCGCACGGACTCGCCGGCGAACCGTTACAACATCAGCCCCGGTGAGCTGATCCGCATTCAGCGCGAGTCCACGCTGGCGGGGCAGGACATTGTTGGCTTCTATCACTCGCATCCCGACTGGCCTGCAAAATGGTCGAGCACCGACCTGGATGAGGCGCACTGGACCGGCTGCTCGTATGTGATCACCAGCGTGGAGAATGGCAAGGCCGTATTGACCAACTCTTTTCTGCTGGTGGGTGATGAGCAGAACAAGCACTTTGAAGACGAAGATATCGAGCAAGGTAACTGAGACAAACATCGAACCAGAAAGCGGAAGAAACATGCCGAGCGAAGTATTGATCCCCACACCGCTCCGGCCCTATGCCGGCAAATAGTCCATCGTCGAGGTGAGAGTCCAGACTGTGGGCGAGGCCCTGAGCAAGCACCTGTTTGCCGGGGAGGGTAAGTTGCGCTCGTGCGTGAACGTTTGCGCATTTGAACGATACACTCAGAACACCGGCAGGAGTTTGAAGATCTGGCATGCCTATTCGAAGTGCGGGGAAGGTTGGAGTGGAAAATAAGATATTCGGAATTGCGGTGACGATCAGACGTTGATTTCAACCAGAGGTTTTACCGGCTAGTGGGGGGCTGCCTTCTTACGTCAACAAATGCATTACAACAGGATTTAACGTATAGCCGCGTGCTGAAAACAGCGCGCTAGGGTTCAGTAAGAACCCGAGTAAAAATGTAAGCCATTGAAAAATAGAGAAGTTATTTGGGGTGGGTAGTGGGACTCGAACCCACACCATCCGGTGCCACAGACCGGCGTTCCACCATTGAACTATACCCACCAGGTAACCAAAAACAATTATAGCAGACCCAGCGCGGGTGGCCAGCCGTGCGCGGCGCGGTTGTGGAAATCCGCGGGCCACAAAAAAGGCCCGAATCGCTTCGGGCCAGATCGCTGAGAGGAGAATGAGGGTACCGCGCGTTTGTCAGGCTCTGCCGGTGCCGAGGTATTCGAAGCCCATCAAGCGCAGACGTTCGGGATCGAGCATGTTCTTGGTGTCGATGATGAGTGGGCGCCGCAGCAGGTGCTTCATGCGCTCAAAATCCAGCGAGCGGAACTCCGGCCATCCGGTGGCCAGGATTAAGGCGTCCACTCCCTCGGCCGCGCCGTATGCGGAATCGCAGAAGCTGATGGTTTTCGAGAGTTCGCGCTCGGCCTGGCTCATGGCAAAGGGATCGTAGGCGTGCACCTCGGCGCCATCCCCCGCCAGTTGGCGAGCCAGCGCCATCGACGCGGAGTTGACCACGGAGCTGGTGTGCGGCTTCACCGCCAGCCCCAGCAGTCCCACCCGCTTGTCGCGCAGCGAGGGCATCACCGAAGTAAGTTTGCGCACGGTGCGCTCGGCGTACTGGCGGCTCACGTTCCGGGCCGCCTCCAGCATCTGCATGGTTACGCCGCTGCGTTCGGCCAGAGAGGTCAGGCTGGCCAGGTCGGATTCCACGAAGCGTCCGCCCAGGCCCACCCCGGGTTGCAGGCAGCGCGGCGCAATGCGCTTGTCCAGGCCCAGCGCCATGGAAAGGTCCAGCGCGTCGGCGTTGACCTGCTCGCACAGCGCGGCCATTTCGTTAATGAAGGAAATCTTGGTGGCAATGTAGGCCGTGGCCGCCTCGCGCACCAGCTCGGCGGTCTCGCGGTTGGTCAAAATCACGGGAATGCCGCGCATCACCAGCGAGCGGTAGATCACCTTCATGGTGGAGACGATCCAAGGCTCTTCGGTGCCGAAGATCAGGCGATCCGGCCAGTTGAAATCCTCCAGCGCGCAGCCTTCGGTCAGCGTCAAGGGGTGCGCGGCCACGGCTAGGTCGTAGCCCAGGTTCTTCAGCCGCGCGTCCACGCGCGAGGCCGTGCCGACCGGAGTCGGCGTGCAGATCAGCAGAATCGACTTGGGCTGAGCCGAGCGCGCAATGCGCAGGGCGCACTCCTCGGTCTCACTGGGCTCGTCCTGCGCCAGGTAGATGACCTGCGCGCGCGCAATCTGCGACTCGATTTCGGTGGAGTAGGTCAGGCGTCCGGCGCGCAGGTTGCGGCGGATAATCTCGTCCAGGTTTTTCTCGTAGAACGGAATGCGTCCCTGCGCGAGCGTCATCACCTTTTCCTGGTCGGCGTCGCAGCAGACAATGGGAGTGCCGAAGTCCGCCAGGCACGCGGAAACCACGGTACCCAGATATCCAGCGCCATATACCGTTATTTGCATGGTGTCCTCTTGGCGGCGAGCTGCCCCGGCTGCGTGGTTCTTCCGCATCCTTGGGGGGATCTGGCGCAAGATCCCTCGCCACACACGGACTATTAAGCAACGAAATGAAGCGCCAGACAATATAACGATCGGTACATAACTTTGGTGGGCAAGGTCATGTACGTATGGGAAGGAAACGAGAAAAGGCTTAATTCAAAGGGGTTTAGCGGATCGGGGCGGAGAGCGGGATGTCCGCCAGGTCCAGCCATGTGTGCTCGCGCCCGCGCACGAAGGTGAGTCGGTCAATGGTCACCGCGTGCGAACCGGGGAAGGCCAGCCAGCGCTGCTTGCTGATGGAAAGCACCTCGGCGGCACGCTCGTTGTCGTCCAGCTTGGCCACGGTTACGTGAGGCATGTAGGGAAGCGGCTCGTTGTATGCAAGGGGTGTTTGGTTGAACTGGTCGTGCAGCTCCCTCATGCGATAACCGGCGTGCGCCACCCTGATGAACACCGTAGGCGTGATGGGCAGGAAGCTTTCGACCTCGCCCAATTCCATCTGAAATGCAGACATCCCGGCGCTGGCCTGGCGCAGCATCACAATGGCCTCTTCCTCTGAGCCCGAGATCGGGCGCGGAGGCAACACGGTTAAATGCGTTGGCAGGTGAGAGTGCGGCGGATGAACCTCGCGGCGCAGACCCTCGACAAATTCGCCTAAAGCATTGCGTATGTAGGCGACCAACGCGTATTGAACAGAACCGTTCGATGACATTTGGGACCAATTCATTATAAGCGTAAAGACACGGTTCGCAATCGCCAAGTATGGAATGTGGGGGAAAGCAAGCTGAACGGGCCTGAGCGGCACTGCCATAGCCACACCCATCCGCTGCGAAAGGGGGCATTAATGGACGGAGACGGACGCCCCGGATGCCATGCGGGCGCGGCGCAGGGCCAACACGAGGATAAGGCAGCCGGCGGCGATCATACCCAGTCCCTGGTAGAGGTCGCGGAAGGCTAAAAGGTGCGTTTGCTGCTGGAGTAATTCGTACACAAGCCCCGTTGCCGGACCGCGGCCGTTGCCGCTGGCGGGCATACGCAGAGCCATGTAATGCTGCAAGGCCGCGGCGCGTGCCTGCAAGTTGAGGTTGCCGGCCGTGAAGTGCTGCACCATCATGCTCTGGTGAACCTGCGCACGGCGGGCCAGGAAGGTGCTGACCATGGCGATGCCGACACTGCCGCCCACGTTGCGCATCAGGTTGATGATGCCGGTGGCCGTGCCCACCTCATCGCGGCGCAGTGGCGCGGTGGCCGCAATGTTTACCGGGATGAAGAGGAATCCCATGGAGAGGCCGGCCAGCATCTGCGGCCAGAAAACGCTCCAGGGGGAGATGAAGAGATTGACGCCGCTGAGCTTGAAGGCCCCGATCAGGAAAATGACGTAGCCAACGCCGCTCAGGAAGCGCAACTCCATCTTGGCTGCCAGGCGGCCCGCCAGGATCATCGAAATCATGGCGCCCAGTCCGAGCGGCGACGTGGCCACGCCCGCGGCCAGCGCCGTGTAGCCCATCAGCAGTTGCAGAAACTGCGGCGTGGCCAGACCGATGCCGTAGAGCAGAAAGCCGACAAAGAAAATCAGGACGGTGCCGACGGCGAAGTTGCGCTCGCGGAAGATGCGCAGATCAACCATGGGCTTGTCGGCGCGCAGCTCACGGATGATGAACACCACGAAGCCGGACAAGGCCAGCGCCGCCATCCAGCAGATGAAGCGCGAGGAGAACCAATCGTTTTCCTGTCCCTTGTCGAGGAACGTCTCCTGGCAGCCCAGCCAGATGGCCAGCGCGGAAAAGCCGAGCACGTCGAGCGGCCCGGGATCGGAGTGGCGCACCCAGGGAGGATCCTCCACCGTTTGCTGCACCGCCCACACCGAGAGCGCGCCGATGGGAATGTTGATGTAGAAAACCCAGCGCCAGGAATAGTTGTCGGTGAGCCAGCCGCCGATGACCGGGCCCACCACGGGAGCCACCACGGCGCCCAGGCCGAACAATCCCTGCGCCGCACCCTGCAGGTTGGGCGGAAAGCTCTCCATCAGGATGGCCTGCGAAATGGGCATCAGGCCGCCGCCGGCCAAACCTTGCAGCACGCGCATGGCCAGCAGCATGGGCAGGCTGACGGAGATGCCGCAGAGAAAAGACGCGGCGGTGAATGTCATGATGCAGCCCAGCAGAAAACGTTTGCGTCCGAAGCGGTTGCCCAGCCATGCCGTAAGCGGCAGCACAATGGCGTTGGCAATGAGGTAGGAAGTCAGCACCCAGGTGGCCTCGCTGTAAGAGGCCGACATGCTGCCCGCAATATGATTCAGCGCAACGTTGGCGATCGAAGTATCCAGCACCTCCATGAAGGTGGGCAGGATGACCGAGACGGCGATCAGCCAGGGATTGATATGCGGATGCCAGACCGCACGATCGTCGGGCAATTCCATACCGGCAGTGGCGCTGAGAGTGGCCATGGGGAGTCGCTTACCGCAGGCGCTTCCTTTCCGCCGGAGCGTGCAGGCGCATGAAGTCGTCCACGGCTTCGTCCACGCGCCGCCGCAGATCTTTCTCGGTCATGTGCAGCGCGGGATCGAGCAGGGCGTTGAACAGGAAATCTTCCAAAACAAAAGAAACAAAGCGCACCGAGGATTTTTCGTAATCCGGGCCTCCCAGCTTGCGGACGGCAAGGTATTCGGCCAGCAGGGCATAGCCGCGCTCCGCGCAGGAACGCCACAGCGCCAGGGCCGGCTCGGGGAAGGTGTGCACCTGCGAGACAAGAATGCGATACAGGGCGAGAAACTCCCGCGAGCGGAACATGCGCAGCATGGACTCGCCCATGTTGCTGAGCACCTTGCGCGGCGGCTCCGCGGATTCGATGTAGTTCACGTGGCGCGCGAAAAGCGGCTCGATGCGCGCGGTCACCACGCCGACGAACAACTCCGCCTTGCTGGGATAAAGCGAGTAGAGCGTTTGCTTGGAGGTCTGCGCGCGGCGCGCGATTTCATTGGTGCTGGCGCGCTCAAAGCCTTTTTCCAGGAACACCGCCGCCGTCGCATCCAGAATGCGCTTGCGGTACTTCACGGCGTCGGCAATAGGCGGACGCCCGCGAGGAACCTTGACGGGGGCGGCGGATTTTGAATGCGCAGTCATGATCCGTACCATCCGGTACATTAACGACTGCCGATTATATGTACCAAGCGGTACGCTTTGCAAGCAGCAGTCATCCGGACCTTGCCGGTCCGGATGACTTGATTTGTTCAGATGAGATGCGGGAAAAGAATACTAAGGAGACCCTGATCAAGCCGGAATTTGTCAGGGCATGGCTTCAGCCATGCCGCTAAGGGGGCACCCATATGTCGCGGCTTTAGCCGCTGGGGGAAGGTCCGTCAAGAATAAAACAGCTTTCCCTCCGGGGCTGAAGCCCCTGTGTTTATGCGGCTTTTATGGCACGGATAAATCCGTGCCCTGACAAAACACCACCCCATCAAAATCTATCGGTGACCGGTTTAACTCCCGTAGAATAGCTTGCGAAACTGACTTATTCAGAGCTTCCTTAAACAGAAATGCCCAGCGCCTGGCGGGCGCGGCTATCCAGAATCTGCCGCACCTGTTCCAGGGCGGCTTCGGCCGTCAGACCGTACTTGCGGCGCAGGTCGTCGGGCTTACCGTGTTCGATGAACTGGTCGGGCCAGCCGATGCGCACCACGGGTGTGGCCAGTCCGGCGCGGCTCAACTCCTCCAGCACGGCGCTGCCAAAGCCGCCGGCCAGCGCATGATCCTCCATGGTCACCAGCACCTCGCAGCGCGCCGCGAAGTCGCGCACCATGGCAGCGTCAATCGGCTTGGCAAAGCGCGCGTTGATGACTGCCGCGGGCACGCCTCCGGCATCCAGAGCCTGCGCCAGCTTGCGCGCCGTGGGCAGCATGTTGCCCAGCGAGAAGATGGCGACGCGGTCCTGCGCCGAATGCTCCAGCAGCTCGGCGTGGCCGATCTCCAGCGCTACGGGCTGCGCCTTCACCTCCGCGCCGGGTCCAATGCCGCGCGGATAGCGCAGTGCCACCGGGCCGTTGTGCAGCAGCGCGGTGTAGAGCATGTCCGCCAGTTCATCCTCATTGCTGGGACTCATGTGGACGAGGTTGGGAATGCCGCGCAGGTAGCTGATGTCGAACAGGCCGTGGTGCGTAGGGCCGTCGTCGCCGCTGAGTCCGCCGCGATCCATGCACATCACCACCGGCAGATTTTGCAGACACACGTCGTGCACAATCTGATCGAACGCACGTTGCATGAACGTGGAGTAGATGGCCACAAAGGGCTTCATCCCCTTCGCGGCCAAACCGGCGGCGAACAGCATGGCGTGTTCTTCGGCAATGCCCACGTCGTAATACTTTGTGGGATGCACGGCGCGGAAGCGGTCCAGCGCCGTGCCGTTGGGCATGGCGGCGGTAATGGCCAGCACCTTGTCGTTCTGTTTGGCCAGTGCGGTCAGCGAGTCGGCAAAGACCTCGGAGTAGGTGCGCTGCGTCAGCGGTTTGGTTTCGCCGGTCTCGGGATCGTAGGGTCCGAGGCCGTGGAATTTCTTGATCTTTTCCTCGGCCGGCTCAAAGCCGCGTCCCTTCTGCGTAAGCACGTGCAGCAGCACGGGGCGGTCAAGCTGCTTGAGAAACTCGAAGGTGCGGATCAGCGATGGAATGTCGTGTCCGTCGGCCGGCCCGTAATACTTCAGGCCGAACTCCTCGAAGATAACCGAAGGCCACAGCATACTCTTGGCGGCTTCTTCGGCCTTGCGAGCCACCTGCGCCGCGGACTTGCCGCCCACGCGCTCCACCAGCTTGGCGGCGCGCTCGTAAATGCGGTGGTAGTGCGGGTTGGTGACAAGCTTGTTGAAGTAGCTCGCAATGGCCCCGACGTTCTTGTCGATGGACCACTTGTTATCATTCAGCACGATGATGAGGCGCTTGGTCTGCGAGGCAATGTTGTTCAGCGCCTCGTAGGTGATGCCGCAGGTGAAGGCGGCGTCGCCGGCGAGGGCCACCACGTGCTCCTTGCCGCCCAGGCGGTCGCGCGCGGCGGCCATGCCCAGCGCCGCCGAAAGCGCGGTGCCGGCGTGTCCCGCGCCATAGGCGTCGTGCTCGCTCTCGGTGCGCAGCATGAAGCCGTTCAATCCGCCCGGCGTGCGAATGGTGTGGAAGCGGTCGCGGCGGCCGGTGAGCAGCTTGTGCACGTAGGCCTGGTGGCTGACGTCGAACAGGAAGTGATCCTGCGGCGTGTTGAAGACGTAGTGCATGGCGATGGTGAGTTCCACCACGCCGAGGTTGGGGCCAAGGTGGCCGCCGGTGCGCGAGAGCACATTGATCAGCTCTTCGCGAATCTCCCCGGCGAGCTGTTGCAGCTCGGCCATGGTGAGCTTTTTAACGTCCGCCGGGGATTGAATGGTGTCCAGAATTTGCGTCATGTGTGATGGAGTATCTTACAGCCGTTTCCGGCGAGTAGCATAAGGAAAGCTGCACCGCGGTGCAGCCTCCCCTGTTTGAGCTTCCGAAATCCCACTAACTCTTCTTCTTTGTCTTAGATGCCGCCTGGCGCGCCGGCGCGGCGGATTTCGTCTTGGGGAACACGCGCGCGAATATTTTGTCCACGCTCTTGAGCTGGCGCTTCAGGTCGAAGGCCTTCTCCAGAGTCTTGCGCGGCACGCGCGAGGTGATGTCGGGATCGTTCAGCACCAGCTCGCGGAAGTTCTTTTCCTCGCGCCAGGCCTGCATGGCGTTGCGCTGCACAATGCGATAGGCATCCTCGCGCAGCACGCCGGCCTCCACCAGATCGAGCAATAGCTGTCCGCTGAACACGAGCCCGCCGGTGGAGTTCAGGTTGCGCATCATGCGCTCCGGATACACCAGCAAGGTGTCGATGAGGTTTGTCGTCTTTGCCAGCAGGTAGTCGAGCAGGATCGTCGAGTCCGGCAGAATGACGCGCTCCACCGACGAGTGTGAGATGTCGCGCTCGTGCCACAACGCCACATCCTCGAACGCCGCATTCACGTTGCCGCGAATGACGCGCGACAGGCCGGAGATCTGCTCGCAGGTGACGGGGTTGCGCTTGTGCGGCATGGCCGACGAGCCCTTCTGCTTTTCGCTGAAAAATTCTTCGGCCTCGCGCACCTCGGTCTTTTGCAGGTGGCGGATTTCGGTGGCGATCTTGTCCAGGGTGCAGGCCACGGTGGCCAGCGTGGCCACAAAGAAGGCGTGTCGGTCACGCTGAATGACCTGCGAGCTTACGGCTGCGGCCTCCAGGCCGAGGCGCTTGCATATCTGCTCTTCATACTTGGGATCGAGGTGCGCGCCGTTGCCCACGGCGCCGCTCAGCTTGCCCACGCGCATCTGCTCGGCGGCAAAGTTGAAGCGCTCCAGGTTGCGCTGCATTTCGCTGTACCAATTGGCAATCTTCAGGCCAAAGGTGATGGGTTCGGCGTGCACGCCGTGGGTGCGGCCGATCTGCGGCGTGTGCTGGAACTCAATGGCCCGGCGCTTGAGCACCACGATGAACTTCTCGATGGCGGGACGCAGCAGCGCGCATGCCTGCTGCACCAAGAGCGCCTGTGCCGTGTCCACCACGTCGTTGGAGGTCAGTCCGTAGTGCAGCCAGCGCGATTCGGGACCGACTTTTTCCGCTACGGCCGTCGTGAAGGCGATGACGTCGTGCTTCACCTCGGCTTCAATCTGGTTGATGCGTTCCACTTCGAAGGCCGCGCCCTTCACGCGAATGGCGCGTGCGGCCGATTTGGGAACAATGCCGGCCTCGGCCAGCGTTTCGCTGGCGGCCACTTCCACCTGCAACCAGGTGCGGAATTTGTTCTGGTCGCTCCAGACCAGGCCCATCTCGGTGCGCGTGTAACGGGGAATCACGGGGAACTCCTTACAAGAGGGATGAAACTCTATTGTAACAACCGTGCGGGGAGCAAAAAAAGAAGGCTGGGGGAAACCCAGCCCTGATCAGGAGGTCCTTCTCTCATGTGTGGTGCCCGGCGGAAAAGGAAAACCGGTGTAGAAACTTTATCGGCCGTTGCGCGCCCTCTCTGAAGCGGCGCGGATGAAAAGACTCTTATTCTTTGGCCAGGCCCAGCAACTGGCTCATCTCTTCGTAGAGAAAGCCGCGGCCGGGAAGATACGGCTGCACCCATTTGCCATCGACCACGAACTGCGGAATGGCGCGCTTGCCGGTGTTGCGGATCACCTCGTCGGCGGCGCCGGCAGTGGTCTCGATGTTGATCTCTTTGTAGGAGACCTTGTGCTTGTCGAGAAAGCGTTTGGCCTCGCGGCAGTCGCCGCACCACGGAGCGGAATATACCAACAGTTCCATAAACCAATAGATGACAGGGCGTAAGAGAAGTTTCACAAAAGACGACAAAATTCGTCCACTACGTGTGCCGCGCCGCGTTGCCCCAAAAGCAGAACGCCTCCGCGCGGGGGCGGAGGCGTTCATGGGTTTGCTTGCTCGCGGTTAGTTCATCAGCAGGGCGCCGTCGGTCTTTTCCTCGCCTACCTCGCGGTAGAAGAGCTGGTTGTTGTCGAGGTACACCTCGACAAAGGCCGGTCGGGTTTTGATGCTGCCCTGGATGAGCGCCTCGGAGAGCGGATCCTCCACGTACTTCTGCAGCGCGCGGCGCAACGGACGTGCGCCGTAGCTACGATCGGTGATGGTCTTCTCCAGAATCCAGCGCCGCGCGTCTTCGGTCACCGTGATGGTGATGGCGCGCTGCGCCAGGTTGTGGTTGAGCTGGGTCACCATCAGTTCCACGATCTGGATCAGGTCGTTTTCGCTGAGGGCGCTGAAGACCACAACCTCGTCCAGGCGGTTCAGGAACTCGGGGTTGAAGGTCTTCTTCACCTCGCTGCGCACCATCTCCTCCACCTTTTCGCTGATCTTCTCTTCCTTGCTGGAGGAGAAGCCCAAGCCCTCGCGTTTCACCATGTGGCGGGCGCCGATGTTGGAGGTCATGATGAGAATCGTGTTTTTGAAGTCGACCGTGTTGCCGAGTCCGTCGGTCAACTGGCCGTCTTCAAACACCTGCAGCAGGATGTTGAACACATCCGGGTGCGCCTTTTCGATTTCGTCCAGCAGGACCACCGAGTACGGTGCGCGCTTCACCCGTTCGGTGAGCTGGCCGCCCTCCTCGTAGCCCACGTAGCCTGGAGGCGAACCGATCAGCTTGCTGACCGAATGCTTCTCCATGTACTCCGACATGTCGAAGCGTATCAGGCTCTTCTCGCTGCCAAACATGAACTGCGCCAGGGTGCGGGCCACTTCCGTTTTGCCCACGCCGGTGGGGCCGAGGAAGAGGAACGAGCCGATGGGCCGCGCCGGATTTTTGAGTCCGGCGCGCGAGCGGCGGATGGCGCGGGCCAGGGCGCTGATCGCCTTGTCCTGCGAGATGACGCGCTTGTGCAGCTCTTCTTCGATGCGCAGCAGTTTCTGCGATTCTTCTTCCTTGATGGACGAGACCGGCACGCCGGTCCAGCGCGAAACCACATCTTCAATGTCTTCGCGCTGCACAATGCCGGTGGTGGCTTCGTCCAGGTGATACTTCTCGCGCAGCACGCGCAGGTTTTCGCGTTCCTTGCGTTCCTCGTCGCTGTAGAAGCGCGCCTTCTCGAACTCGTGGCTGGCGATCGCGTTCTCCATGCGGTGCACGATGAACTTGATCCGCTTCTGCACCTCGGTAATGTCTTCGGGCAGCGCCGACTGGCGCAGCTTCACCCGGGCACCGGCCTCGTCGATGAGGTCGATGGCCTTGTCGGGCAGGAAGCGATCCGGAATGTAGCGGTTCGAGTGCGACACGGCGAAATTGATGGCCTCGTCCGTGTAGCTGACCGCGTGGAACTTTTCGTAGCGCTCCTTGATGCCCATCAGGATCTTCACCGAATCTTCCTCGTTCGGCGGAGGAACCTTCACGGCCTGGAAGCGGCGTTCCAGTGAGCGGTCCTTCTCAATCGACTTGCGATACTCGCCCGGCGTGGTGGCGCCGATGCACTGGATTTCACCGCGCGACAGCGCGGGCTTCAAAATGTTGGCCGCGTCGAGCGAGCCCTCGGCCGAGCCGGCGCCCACCAGGGTGTGCAGCTCGTCGATGAAGATGATCGAGTTCTGGTTTTCGATCAGCTCCTTCATGATGGTCTTGAGGCGCTCTTCAAACTGGCCGCGGTACTTGGTGCCGGCCACGATCAGCGAAAGGTCCAGGGCCAATACGCGCTTGTCGGCCAGGAACGAGGGAACCTCGCCGTCCGAGATGCGCTGCGCCAGGCCTTCCACAATGGCCGTCTTGCCCACGCCGGGCTCGCCGATCAGCACCGGATTGTTCTTGGTGCGGCGGCACAGAATCTGAATGGTGCGGTCCACTTCACCGTCGCGACCCACCAGCGGATCGAGCTGGTTTTCCAGCGCCGCCTGCGTCAGGTCGCGCGAGAATTCAGCGAGCAGGGAATTTTCGCGGTTGGCGGGACGCGGTGGCTGCTGCTGCACCTTTTCCTGCGTGGTGCGCTGCAATTCCTCGCGGATCGTCGCCAGCTTCAGGCCGCGCTCGGCAAGAATCTCGGCGGCAAAGCACTTTTCTTCGCGCAGCAGACCCAGCAGAAGATGCTCGGTGCCAATGTGCTTGTGATTCAGGCGCTCGGCTTCTTCGCTGGCGTAGGCCAGCACCCGCTTGCACTCGTTGCTCAGCGGCAGGTCCACGCTGGTGGATACTTTTTCACGGACGGTAGTGTGGGCTTCAATCTGCTTGCGGATCGAGTCCACCGAGGAATGTTGGCGAAGGAACCGGTTGGTGAGGGCTTTGTCTTCGCGCAGCAGGCCCAGCAACAGATGCTCCGTCTCAATGTACGGAGATCCGAACTGGCTTGCCTCGTATCGAGCAAAGAAGATCACTCGTCTGGCTTTTTCGGTGTATCGTTCAAACATTCTTCCATCTCCCGGCTTCTCCGCCCCGGCCATTGCCGGTTGCGGGATGCCTCTCTTCGCCCCCTCAAGGAACCTCCGAAAATCCGGAGGCCCGTAAACACTTATCGTGCCGCAAAAATTGGCGGCCAGCCCAACCAGTTTCCTTCCGGAAACGACTTCTTCAACTATGCCACTAAACGCCGCCGCAAGCGAAAGAAATCAACCCGCCGCCGTTGGCAAAGACTCGCCCCTGGACTCGATCAGCTTGCCGTCCTGCAGGCTCAAAATACGATTGCAGCGCCGCGCAAATTCCATGTTGTGCGTCACCAGAATCGAGGTCAGTCCGATGGCGTGGTGCAGGCTTGCGATCAGGGAAAACACTGACTCGGCGGTCGCGTGATCCAGGTCGCCCGTCGGCTCATCGGCCAGCAGCAGCTTTGGACCCGTCACCAGCGCGCGCGCCAGGGAAACCCTTTGCTGCTCGCCGCCGGATAGCTCGCCCGAGCGATGATGTCCGCGGCCCGCCAGCCCAACCTGCTCCAGCCAACGCGCGGCTTCCTGCTCGGCCTTGCGGCGGTTATCTCCCCGCAAATACAACGGCATGGCCACGTTTTCCAGGGCGGTAAACTCCGGCAGCAAGTAGTGAAATTGCCACACATACCCAATCTGACGATTGCGGAAGTCGGCCGACGCCTGTTCACCCAGGGAGCTGATTTTCTCCCCGTTAAAATAGACTTCGCCCGCGGTTGCCGTGTCCAAGGCTCCGAGGATGTGCAAAAGACTGCTTTTGCCGGCACCGCTCTGTCCCACAATGGCCAGCATCTCGCCGGCCGCCACCCGGAAGGAAAGGTTGTCAAAGAGCACAAGATCCGCGCTTCCCGAGCGATAGACCTTACGGAGGCCCTCCACGCGGAGGATCTCTTCTTTTAACATTGGATGCACCCCATACTCTCCCTGGTGCAAATTCGCTCATGGAGGAAAAACCTCCCGTGGAGCAGCCTTTGCCACGCAGAACCTTCTGCATTTATTAGACCACGATCATGCGTTCCGCTGATGTGCAACGAATTACACATTCCGGGGAGCGGCCGATTGCGGCGCTACAGCCGGGAGTGCATCAGATCCGGGCCGCTGCAGGACTTATCGGGAGCCGTGGCGGCGGACATCATGATGAAAGAGTTCGGACCCTGCAGAATCTGGAAATAGAGAGGCGATCCGGGATCGACGTCCACTTCGGAGTGCAGCCGTTCCGGTGAGGTTGTTTTTGAGGGGAGCACCGCGGGATGTACCGTGAACGCCCCAGAAACCGCCATGCACCAACTTCGATGCATAAAGGCTTCTGGGACGTAATTCGTGAGTTGCTACTTCTTCAACACCGGCAAGAATACATCCACTTTTCCGTCGTTGGGAGCGGGTGTCAGGTTCAGCAGACGGGCCATCAGCGAGTAGATGTCCACGTTGGGGAAGGGTGGCAGCGTTGCCGGCTCCTGGAAGCCCGGTCCGTCGGCGATGAAGATGGCGCGCATCGATTCCAGGTCGTTCTCGAAGCCGTGGTTGCCCAGGTGCGGATCCTTCCAGCGGCCCATGCGTTCGCGGGTTTCGAAGGACCATCCCTCTTCGGCCACGGCCACCACGCCTCCAATGCGCGGGTTGCCCGAGAAGTGCCAGCGTGCGGGAACGTCCTTGGCCAGATAGGCGTGCAGGTGCGGCGCCTGGTTCAGCTTGGCCACCAGCGCGGCATTGTCACCGTTCTTCGCGTTGAGCACAAACACCGGCGAGCCGTCGATGAACTCATAGGTGCTTTCATCCACGTAGTCATCGAGCGCGATGCGCTGCGAGGCCGGCGTGGAGGCCATGCCATGGTCGCTCACAATGATGAGGTTGACCTTGCCCCACAGGCCTTTCTGCTTCAAACCGGCCACCAGCTCGCCGATGCTGTGGTCCACCATGCGCACGGCGTCCTTTACCTGCTGCGACTCGGGACCAAAGTGATGGCCCGCGGTGTCCACTTCGTTGAAGTACAGCGTGGCGAAGCAGACCGGATCGGCCTCGGTCAGCCAGTCCAGCACATGGGCAATACGCTCGCTGTGCGGCATGGCGTCGTCGTAGGGGAGCCAGTGCTTCGGATGCTGTCCGCCGATGGGCGCCTCCGAGCCGGGCCAGAACAACGGTGCCGCCGGGCAGCCTTGCTTTGCGGCGGTCACCCAGATGGGCTCACCGCCCCACCACTTGGCATCCTGCACCGCCGCGCGATTGCCCATGCTGAACACTTCCTTGGTCACCGGATCCACCATGCGGTTGCCGATGATGCCGCTGTGCGCGGGATACAGGCCGGTGGCGATGGTGTAGTGATTGGGAAAGGTCTTGGAGGGGAACGACGGAATCAATCCATCGGAGGCAACACCTTCTTTGGCCAGGGCGCGCAGATTCAGTGCGTCGTAAGCCTTGTTGACGAGGTAATCGTGGCGGAAGCCATCGATGGAGACCAGCAGAACAGGCGTGCGCGTTTGCGCCGCCGCCAACTGGAGCAGGAACAGAACGGCCAGCAGCACGGCAAGTCCGCTGCGGCGAATTCGATTCGAGAAGTGCGACATTTCAGGACCGTCCTTGGATGATGAAAACGAGCCGTTATTCGTAGCGCAAGGCTTCGGCGGGCAACACGCGAGCCGCCGAGTGCGAGGGATAGACCGTGGCGACAAAGCTGACGCCAAGCGAGACCAGCGCCACCAGCAAGGCGTCCATGGCGCGTGGCGCAAAGGGCACGTAGTCGATGGCATAGACCTCGGCCGAGAGCGAAATCCAGTGGTAGTGTCCGGCCAGGAAGGCCAGAGAGTAGCCCACCACCAGTCCGATGGAGGTGCCAAGAATGCCGATCAAAAGGCCCTGCCAAATGAAGATGCGGCGCACCTGCTCACGGCGCGCGCCCATGGAGACCAGCACGGCAATGTCGCGCGTCTTCTCCATCACCATCATGATCAGCGAGATCAAAATGTTCAGCGCAGCCACAAAGACGATGAGCCCGATGGTGATGAAGGTGACGACGCGCTCCAGGCGCAGGGCGCGGAAGAGCGCCCGGTTCTGCTCCATCCAGTTGGTGGTCTGGTAGCCCTTGCCTGCGGCCTGCTCAATCTCCTTGCCGATGGCCTCGGCCTGGTAAATGTCGTCCACCTTGAACTCCAGCACGCTGGCCGTGTCGCCCAGGCTGAAGAGGCGTTGCGAATCAGCCAGTGAGCACAAGGCCCAGGTGGAGTCGTAATCGTAGAAGCCGGATTCCATGATGCCCACCACTTTAAATCGCATGTAGCGCGGCACCATGCCGAAGGGCGTCAGCTCTCCCTGCGGGCTGGTGACCAGCACCACCGAGCCGACGGTGGCGCCCAAGGTGGCAGCCAGATCCTTGCCCAGAACAATCGGCGGCATGGCGGCTATGCGCGCGGAGGCCGCGGCGAGCGATGAAGGATTGCCGGCCGCGGCATTGCCGGGTGCGCCATTGCCCGTTGCCGCATTGCCCGCGGAGAGGTCGCTCTGCGCGGCATCGTCCTGTGCCGCCTCGGCGCCGCCCTGTTCCGCACGCTGCTGCGCGTCGATCAACGGCTGCACGCTGCCCTCGTGTACGGATTGCAGCAACGAGGAGACGCGGCGTTCATCCTGGGGCACGATGCCCTTGATGATGCCGCCGCCGGCGCGCGCGCCGCGCGAGATGAGCACCTGCTCGTAGATGGCCGGAGCCGCGGCTTTTACATGGGGCAGCTTTTCCAGTTGCGAGGAGAGCTGCTGCCAGTTGTCGATGCCGTCGTTTTGCACCCGCATCAGGTTGACGTGCGAGGTCGAGCCGAGCAACCGCTGCTGCAAATCCTGGCGGAAGCCGTTGTTGATGGCCAGGGCGATGATGAGCGAGGCCACGCCGGCGGCGACGCCGAGCACGGAGATCAGGGTGATGACGCCGATGACGGCCTGCCGCCGCTTGGCGCGCAGATAACGGGCGGCAATGAATACCTCGAAGCGCATTGGGTAATTATAGAAGTTTGCCGCGCGGGCTGCGCGGGCCGCGGGATGGCCCCTTCGACGGTGGCCAAGAGAAATCCGGCAGCCGTGTGACCCAATCGAGTCCCCCTGCCACTTACTTTAGTTTCCCTCCGGCTTAGGAATCTCTGCCCGTGCGGAAAACGCGCTCCTATACTCACGAATATCGAAGAAGGTTTTTGCAGTGAAACGCAGTAAGCAAGATGCGCCTGGTGCGGCCGTGCCGCCGACGAAGGCCGGTGGTTCGGGCAGTTGCACAAAGCGCACGGATATAAATCGATATATCGATATCCAGTGGTATCGATACCTTTAGCCGCATTCATCGCGGCAAGGTCTTGAAGATGAGTTGAGATACGCACAACGTAGCTTTCTGAAGGACGATCAGTCATGAAGAAGAATCGAGCGGGAATCTTGGCAGGATGCCTGGTGCTGGCCGCGGGCCTGTTGTCGAGCGCCATGGCCCAGGGCGACGGTGAGATACACGAGTTGGAAACCAACATTCAGTCGCGCCTGGAGCAGCACGGCGACCGTGTGATGGGGCAAAACACGCTCCGCTGGAGCACTCGCCTGGACAGCCTGGACCGCTGCCGCGCGGTGATGACCGTGCGCGAGGAAACCGCCATGGGTGACCGCACGGTGCGTGAAGAGCGGGTGAACATCTCGCTGGGCCGCATCTCCTGGATCAACATGGACCAGTCGAAGAAGTGGATCACCGTACCATGCCAGTCGGCGGACCGCTGCATTACCACCCAGGCCACCTGCACCAAGACGACCAGGGAAGGCGTCACCGTGGATTGCTCGACCCCCGGCGCACGGCAGAACGCCGAGTTCCGCCTGCAATGGGACGGCTCGGAAACTGCCGGACGGTTGCTGGAGCGCGACTTGCAACGCGCCGTGGCTCTGTGCCGCGCTCCCGTGGAGACCGCCAGCAGCTTCCGCTAAAGCTTAGCCGGAGCATCCTCCGCAAAGAGGATGCCGCGCAACAACATTACCGGTAACGGGCCTTCATTCAACGCGCGATCGTGAAACTCGGCGTTGGTGAAGGCCGTTCCTTTTTTCGCCATGTAGTCCCGCCGCAACTCCAGCCAGTCGTGCAATCCCACGTAATAGGTCACCAGCTGCACCGAGGTCAGCTTGGCGCGCAGCAGCTTGCCTTCGGCTTCGGCCTGGGTCTGGAAGGCTTTACCGGTCATCAACTCCATGGCCTGCTGGTCGGTCATCCCCTGGGTGTGCATGCCAATGTCCAGAATGGTGTTGGCCAGCACACGCAGGCGGATTTTGCGCATGACGAGCCGGAAGCGCGGATCGTTGTTGGCAAAGCCTTCGTCCAGCATGACCTGGGCAACGTACTCGGCCCAGCCCTCGATGTAGGCTCCGTTGCCCAGCAGAGAGCGCAGCAGGCGGCGCGACTCGGGCTCGACGTCATTGGCGTGCTCGAACTGCACGTAATGGCCCGGCAAGGCCTCGTGAATGGTGAGCCACTTCAAGGTCCAGTTGTTGTACTCGCGCAGTTTGGACTCAGCCTGGTCCTTGGGCGTCGCGGGATCGATCGGCGTCACCCAGTACTGCGCCTCGGCCCCCGGCTCCAGCGGCGGAGGATTGTGGAAGCCTGCCACCGAGTAGGTGCCGCGCATGAAGGGCGGCGTGGCAATCACCTTCAGGTTGTTGCGCGGGCCGAGATCGACGATCTTCTTCTCCTTAATGAAGGCGATGATCGAATCCAACTCTCCCTGGATGTGCGGCAGCAGATCCGCGGGCGCAACGTGATCGTCGCCAATGCGTGCCAGCACCTCGCCAATGATAAGGTTCTCGCGCGCCTCGCCCGTCAAGCCGGCGTGGTCGCCGTGGTCGGGATACATCTCGCGGTGCATCGGTTCGGCCAGGCGCAGCATGTCAGCCCGCACCTCGGCCATTTCCTTTTTGGCGTTGGCCAGCGTCTGCTCGCTCGACACCGGCGTCTCCATCACCAGGCGGAATTTTTCCGCGTAAAGCTCGGGTCCAAGCCTCCAGGTCACCTTCGAGGGTCGCTTGCCGTAGTCGTCGCGCAGCCACCCTGAGAACTCTTCCAGAGCTTTTTCGGCCTTCGGCGCCGCGGCTTCATAGCGCGCCATCAGCGGCGAGCCGGCGGGAATGGCGTCTTTCACCATGTGGCGGATCAGGTCGAGGTTGCCCTCGTTCTCCTCGATGGCCGTGGAGGTCTTGATGGGATCGCCGTCGGCGAGCATCTGCCGCGCCTGTTGCAGAAAGCGCGGAATCTGCTCCATGCGCGAGACGGCGTGTCCCAGGCGCACGCCGGCCCCGGCGTAGCTCTGCGTCATCGGCAGAAAGAGCGCGTTGCCGATCAACTCCACGTACCCGGTGGGATCGTGGCGATAGCTCTGGATGCGGTCGAGTTCCAGCAGGCTGAAGCCGATGGAGTCCTCGACCAGTTTCAGGTCGGCCTGCTGCTCCAGATTGAGAGGCGCATGGTCGAAGCGGGCAAAGCGGTCGCGCCACTGGCGGTAGAACTCGCGCTGATGGCGAACGCCCTCCGGCCCAACGTCGTCGAGCAGCGCATCGAGTGCCACGGTTTTTCCAGCGGCGCTTTTGTGCTGGTGCAGGCCGGCCTGCGAGGCATTCACCGGCGAAAGCACCAGCGACTCGATCATGAACTGCGAGGCCAGGCGGTCGAACTCCGCGTCGCTGGCCTTGCCGGGCTGCGGCGCGCCGGTTGCGGCAAGCAACGGAACGGTCAGGAGAAGTGAGAGGAGTAGAACGGTCAGGCGGGATGGCATTGCGATTCCTCCGAAACGACACTATACAGCAGCCGGAGCGCCCGGCGTTCGCTTCGCAAGTCCTTGCCTGAATCGGTGCCAATCGCCATCATAAAAAGAAAGAATGAGCCCGCGACGCGTTTTCGTCGTAACCTTAATTTCAGGGAATCCCTGGGCCTCACTTACGAATCAACAACTGAGGGTGGTTGAGTGGCCGTATCAACACCGCCTGATTTTCCGTTCTTAAGGAGAAAAGGGAAGCATCATGGCGAAGGACAATCAGATTCCTGGGACGAATCCTCCCGCAAAGAAAACTTCCGCGAAAGCCGCCAAGAAGGTGGTAGTAAAAAAGAGCGCCACGGCGCAGGCTCCGGCCAAAACTCCAGTTGCCGCGAAGCCTTCCAAAGAGCAGTTGTTAAAGGAAATCAGCGTGCGGGCCTATGAAATCTACTGCGGCCGCGGCGCGCAGCACGGCAGCCACAATTCAGATTGGCTGCGGGCCGAGGCGGAGATACGGGCAAAGTATAGAATGTAGCTCCGATGTCTTTTGCAGTTCCTATCCTCCTGGTGGATGACGACGCAGGGCAATTGCGCGTCCGCGAAATGATCCTGCGCAACGCGGGATTCCATACCATTGCCGTCACCAGTGCCGAACGGGCACTGGAACTGCTGGCGGGCGAGTCCGTGAAACTCGCCGCCCTGGTGACCGATCACATGCTGCCAGGACTAAACGGCGCGCAGTTGGTTTGCGAACTTCGCCGATGCCTGCCGCACCTGCCGGTCATCGTGCTGACCGGGATGCCGGGAGTGGAAACCGAATACGAAGGTCTGGATGTGAAGATCTTTACGAAGCCCTGCGATCCGGAAGAATTAATCGAAATGCTCCGCCAACTGGGGGAGTAAGGTTCTGTCTGCTGTGGTGCTGTGTTCCGCTCTGGAACACGCAATTTCCCAAAAAAAGCGCCCGCCAGGAAGCGGGCAAGCTGGATTGAGGAGGTTTCTTGCGAGGCTTGCTGCTTTGGCGAGCCCTGAACCTGCTTCAAGAAATAGATTATGTAGAGCAACAGAATTCCTTCGGTTTTTCGCAACGCAGGGCTAAGTTTTTCATCTCATATATGAACGCCGCGTGAGCGTGTTCAGTTTTGGTGCGGGCTGTGTAATCGCTGCTTGCGCCTGAGAAGAGAAATCGGGCACAATGACTCCAGATTTGCACGCCCCACTCAACATGCCACAAATTGGAAGCTTTACTCTGTTGCTCGGACTGGCCTTGAGCGCGTATGCGTTCGGCGCCGGTCTGTATGCCATCCTGCGCAGCGACGACCGTCTCGGCGAGACGGCGCGGCGCGCGGGCATCGCGGTGTTTGCGGCGGTCACGGCGGCCTCGGCCATTCTGGTCTATGCCGCCTTCTCCAATGACTTCTCCGTCGCCTACATCATGCACCACTCCAACCGCGCGCTTCCGGGGGCCTACAAGTTCGCCGCCCTGTGGAGCGGGCAGGAAGGCTCTCTGCTCTTCTGGTGCTGGCTGCTGGCCTGCTACGGGCTGGTGCTGCGTCTGCGGCACAAGGTGGATACGCGCCTGGTGGCGCACGCCTCGGTGGTCCTCAGCGCGGTGCAGATTTTCTTCCTGGTGCTGGTGAACTTCGTGGCCTGCCCCTTCGCCATGAACATCGGCGCGATTCCCGCCGATGGCAACGGGTTGAATCCCTTGCTGCAGTATCCCGAGATGGTGATCCATCCGCCGATGCTGTATCTGGGCTACGTGGGCATGACGGTGCCGTTCGCCTTCGCCCTGGCGGCGCTCATCATGCGCTATCCCGGCGAAAAGTGGATTCACATCACGCGGCGCTGGACGATGGTGGGCTGGATGTTTTTGACCTGCGGCATCTTCCTCGGCTCCTACTGGGCCTACCGCGTTTTGGGATGGGGCGGATGGTGGGGGTGGGATCCGGTGGAGAACGCTTCGCTGCTGCCCTGGCTTACCGGCACGGCCTTCCTGCATTCGGTGATGATGCAGGAGAAGCGCGGCATGATGAAGGTGTGGAACATGTGGCTGATCTTCTCCACCTTCCTGCTGGCCATCTTTGGCACCTTCCTTACGCGCTCGGGCGTGGTGAGTTCGGTGCACGCCTTTGCCGAGTCGAACATTGGCCCGTATTTCGTGGTCTTCCTGGCGATCATCTTTGCCGCCTGCCTGTTCTTCTTCCTCAAGAACCGCTCGCACCTGGAGAGCGAGCACAAGCTGGAGTCGCTGGTCTCGCGCGAGTCGAGCTTCCTGTTCAACAACGTGCTGCTGCTGGTGGCGGCCTTCGCCGTGCTCTGGGGCACGTTGTTCCCGGTGCTCAGCGAGTGGGTGACGGGACACAAGGTCACGGTAGGCCCGCCGTTCTTCAATAAGGTCAACATTCCCATTGCGCTCTTCCTGCTGCTGCTTACGGCGGTGGGCCCCTTGCTGGCCTGGCGCAAGACGTCGGCCGAGAGCCTGCGCAAGAACTTCCTGATCCCCGCGATCATCGCCCTCGCGGTGGGAGTGGTGCTGGTGGGGATGGGCATTCATCCCTGGCAGGAAGTGGATTACTTCTACTCTCTGATGACCATCATGCTGTCGGTGCTGGTGGCGGCCACCATCGGCAGTGAATTTCTGCGCGGTGGGCTGGTGATTGCGCGGCATAACAATACCAACATCCTGAACGGCATGTGGACGCTGACGCGGCGCAACACGCGGCGCTACGGCGGCTACATTGTGCACCTGGGCGTGGTGATGAGCATGATCGGCTTTGCCGGCGCGGCCTTCTACCAGAACACCGAGCAGGAGCTGGGTTTTGGCGACAAGATGATGATCGGCGGCTACACCCTAGTCTGCAAGAGCTACACGCAGGACGACAAACCGAACTACTCCAGCGAGTCGGCCATTCTGGACATCTACAAGGGCGGCAAGCAGATTGACACCATGTATCCGGAGCAGCGCTTTTACAAGGCCAGCGGACAGCCGGCGACGATTGTGGCCAACCGCTCCACGGTGATGGAGGATCTCTACCTGGTCTATACCGGCAAGAATCCCGACACCGGGCGGCCCATCATCAAGGCGCACCTGAACCCCCTGGTGTGGTGGATCTGGTCGGGCGCGCACTTCATCCTGGTGGGCACGATTGTGGCGCTCTGTCCCAACATGCATGCGGTAAAGAAGAAAGTGGAGGCCATGGTGACCGCGCCGGCGCGCACGGTGACCGGGGTGGCTCCGGTGGAGACGGGAGGCGATTGATGCGACGGACGACCTCTCATCGCTGGATGGCGGCTCTGCTGCTGCTGAGCATGGCCCTTTTGATGAGCGCATCCTCGGATTCCACGGGGCAGCGCTTCGACAAGCTCGGCCACAACCTGATGTGCTCCTGCGGCTGCAACCAGGTTCTGCTGGAGTGCAACCACGTGGGCTGCTCGGTGAGCGAGCAGATGCGCAAGGAGTTGAAGGGCGCTCTGGCCAAGGGCGGCAGCGACAAAGAGATTCTTGCGGGCTTTGTGACGGAGTACGGTCCCACGGTGCTGGCCGCGCCTACCACGACGGGCTTTAACCGCGTGGCCTGGCTAATGCCGGTGGTGATCTTTCTGGCCGCGCTGACGGCGGTGGTGCTGGTGGTGCGGGCCTGGAAGCGGCGCGCGCCGAAGGAGCCGCCTTCGGGCGGCGATGCCGGCGGTGACGGCTCCGGCGGAATGGATGACTTCCGCCGCCGGGCGCGAGAGGAGACCTCCCTGTGATGGCTTTCTATTTGTTGCAGGCTGCGCCGGAAGGTTCCGGCAAGAGCCTGATGATTTTTTTGACCGCGCTGTGCACCTTCGCGCTGTTCTTCTACATCTTCCGCCCGGCCAAGGCCGAGCACGGCGAGGAGAAAACGCGGCTGGCCTACCTTTACGAGCGCAAGGAGCAGACCTTTGAAAACCTGCGCGACCTGAACTTCGAGTACAAGGCGGGCAAACTGAGCGACGCCGATTTCTTCTCCATGCGCGACTCCATGGAGCAGGACGCAGCCAACCTCCTGGCCGAAATCGACGAGTTGGAAAAGAAGCAGGGAAGCATTCGCGAGGTGACGGCATGAAGCGGCTGAGCGTACTGCTGATGTGCGTTGCCTTGACCTGCGCGGCGGCTGTGGCCCAGACCATCACCGGCACGGTGACCAATGCCACCACGGGCAAGCCCGCGGCGGGCACTACGGTTACGTTGGTGGACCCCATGGCTGGCATGGCCGAAGTGGCCTCGGCCAAAAGCGACGCACGGGGAAATTTCTCGATCAAGGCGGAAGCCGCCAAGGGGCCGCGGCTGGCCAAGGCCGAGCGCGGCGGCGTGAGTTATTTCAAGATGATTTCGCCGGGCGTGGCCACGGTGGACCTGACGGTGTACGACGCTTCGCCGAAGGTGGAGGGCATCACCGGGTCGGCCGATGTGCTGAAGATGCAGGCTGACGGCTCAACCCTGCAGGCGGCAGAGCTGTTCGCCGTGCAGAACCAGAGCAATCCTCCACGCTCACTGACCGGCGAGCACACCTTTGAATTTGTGCTGCCCGAAGGTGCGGTGATCGACGACGCTACGGCGCAGGGTCCGAACGGGCAGCCGATTTCGGCCACCACTGCGCCGCTCGGGGCAAAGAATCACTATGCGTTCAGCTACGCGCTCAAGCCGGGAGAAACGCGCTTCCAGGTCAGCTATCACCTGCCCTACGGCGGGCAGGCGTCGTTTACGCCGCAGTTGACCACCAACTATCAGCATTACGTGCTGATGATTCCGGCGACGATGACCTTCCAGGCCAGGAACGCGCAGAAGTACAAGCCGATGAACAACCAGCCCGGCGCAACCGTCCAGGTGGTGGTGCAGGCCAGGGAAGGCGACGACCTGGCCTACACGCTGAGCGGGCAGGGCATCTTTCAGGATGACCAGCAGCAGGCGGCGGGCGCTGGCGGCGGCGGAGCCATGGGTGGCGCGCAGGACAACCGTCCCGGCGGCGGTCTGGGACGTCCTGAGGACGGCCCCGATGCGCTGGTGAAGTATCGCTGGTACATTCTGGCGGCGCTGATGGTGGTGCTCATCGGAGGCGGCATTTGGACGCGCGAGCACACTTTGCAGGAAGCAGCGCTGGCCGGCGGCGGCGTGATGTCCATTCCGGCGGCTAGCCCCGAGGAAATTGCCGCCCCGGTGCATCCGCGCCAGGCGGCGGGCAACGTTCTCTCCGCGGCGCCGAACTCAGGAGAGGTTTTACTGGCCGCGCTGCGCGAGGAACTGTTTGCGCTGGAGGTGGAAAAGCAGAAAGGGAAGCTCCCGGAGGCCGAGTACGCGAAATCTCGCGCCGCCCTGGAGGAGACTCTGCGGCGGGTGCTGAATCGCAAGGAAAGCTAGGAAACGGGAATGGCTCTATGAACGCTCCCGCAGCCATGGAACCGGCAGTTCAACAAATCGATCTGGGCCCCTTTTGTCAGGGCGCGACTTCAGTCGCGCCGCCACACCCTCGCAACATTTTGCGGCTTTAGCCGCTGAGGGATCAGCCCCCTCAGGGGCTGAAGCCCAACACGTTTTCAGCAGCTTAGCGGCACGGATAAATCCGTGCCCTGACAAAACCATCTCCGATTCGAGTTTTTCCGTAACCTGTCAAGCTGTGTCTGACCAAAATCAGATGATTCAGAGTTTCCCTTGCCACGATCAGTCCCGCAATCAATGTGCGAGGAACATAGAGGGCGGGAACTTCGTATTCCCCATTGCGCGACTGTCCCCGGGGGCCATGGCGCGTCCGCCCGGGGTGGTTTAGCATCTATACCAACGCTATGGGAAATAACTTCAAGACCGCGTTCTTACTGACCGCCATGACCGTGTTGGTGGTCATGATCGGGCAGGCCCTTGGTGGCCGCAATGGCGCCGTAATGGCCTTTTGCCTGGCGGGCGCCATGAACTTTTTCTCCTACTTCTTCAGTGACAAGATCGCCCTGATGACCAGCGGCGCGCAGGCCGTGTCGCGCGAGGAACTGCCGCGCGTGTACCGGATCGTGGAGAGCCTGTGCCAGAAGGCGGGGCTGCCCATGCCGCGGATCTACGTGATCCCGACGAACTCTCCCAACGCCTTTGCCACCGGCCGCAATCCGAGTCACGCCGCCGTGGCCGTGACCGCCGGCATCCTCGACCTGCTGACGGATGACGAGCTGGAGGGCGTGCTGGCCCACGAACTGGGCCACGTCAACAATCGCGACATTCTCATCAGCTCGATTGCCGCCACCTTTGCCGGAGCGATTACCATCCTGGCGCGCATGGCCGGCTATGCCGCCATGTTCGGCGGCGGCGGTGGACGCGACCGCGATCGCGAAGGCGGCGGGGGCGGAGCGATTGGCGCGATTGCCATGATGATCCTGGCCCCTTTGGCGGCCATGCTGATTCAGATGGCCGTGTCGCGCTCGCGTGAGTATCAGGCAGACGCCACCGGCGCGCGCTTTACCGGGCATCCCGAGGCCCTGGCCAGCGCCCTGCGCAAGATCGAAGGCTGGGCCGCGCGCATTCCCATGCAGGCCTCTCCGGAGATGGCGCACATGTACATCATCCAGCCCTTGCTGGGCGGCATCAGCTTCGGCAACCTGTTCAGCACCCACCCGCCCACGGCGGAGCGCATTGCACGGCTGATGGCCATGCGGCCGGGTGGCTTCTAAGAATCGCGGTTAAGAATCCGGGTTAAGAATTCTGGTTACGGAAGTTCCGTTCGCCCGGGCGCGCGCTTCCGCCCGGAGAGCGGCTCCGGCTACAATCGAGACGGAATGCCACAGACGGAAGGTTCCACTCTTCAACGCGCCGCGGACTTAGAACGCGCCTTGCGCACCATCATTCGCGGCAAGGATGAGGTGGTGCGCCTGGCGCTGGTGGCCATTCTGGCGCGCGGGCACCTTTTGATTGAAGGCGTGCCCGGGGTGGGCAAGACCACTCTGGCGCAGGCCATGGCGCGAGCCATTGAGTGCGACTTCCGCCGCGTGCAGTTCACCAGCGACATGCTGCCCAGCGACGTGCTGGGCATCTCGGTGTACTCCACCAGCGAAGAGCGCTTCGAGTTCAAGCGCGGGCCCATCTTCACCAACATTCTGCTGGCCGACGAGATCAACCGCACCACGCCGAAAACGCAGTCCGCGCTGCTGGAGGCGATGAACGAGCGCCAGGTCACGGTGGACGGACATCCGCACAAGCTGCCGAATCCTTTTCTGGTTATCGCCACGCAAAATCCCGTGGAGCATCACGGCACGTATCCCCTGCCGGAGTCGCAGCTCGACCGCTTCCTGATCCGCGCCCGCATGACCTATCCGGCGGCGGCCAGCGAGCGGGAGATTCTGCGCGGCACGGCCGGCTCGGTGCGCGTGGAAGAGATGCGTCCGGTGCTGACGGCCGAAGACGTCGTCTCCCTGCAACAGGAAGTGAGCACCGTGAGCGTGGAGGATTCGCTGATCGACTACGCGCTGCAGATTGTGGCGAAGACGCGCGAGCACGAGCAGCTTTCGCTGGGCGTGTCGCCGCGCGGCTCGCTGATGCTGTATCACGCGGCGCAGGCCATGGCCCTCTTGGAAGGCCGCACCTACTGCATTCCCGCCGACTTCAAGAAGCTGGTGATTCCCACCTTTGCCCACCGCCTGGTGGTCAGCGCGCGCTACGCTTCCAATTTGAAGCGCGCCGAGCAGAGCGAACAGATTCTGCACGAACTTGTGGAGAGTGTTCCCGTCCCGGTGTAGTACCCTTTCCTTTAGAGTGCATTCGCACGCGGAAGCCATTGGCGCCGCGGCGTGGGGAATTGCCCCGAAGCTTGTTTGATCCGGAGGTTCGCCGTGACGTTTCTGCGATTTGTAAAAGTTCTGGTGCTGGGGCTGTGGCTGGGCTCGATTTTCTTCTTCGGCGCCGTGGTGGCTCCGGGAGCCTTTGCCGTGCTGCCCTCGCATTACCTGGCTGGATTGCTCGTGTCGCGCTCGCTGCTCTTCCTGCACTGGATGGGCACCGCCTACGGCCTGATCTTCCTGCTCAGCGCGTTTGTCATCGCCTTCGTCGAAGGCGGGCGGAATCCTTTCCACGGCAGCAATTTTCTGGCGTTGCTGATGATCGTCCTGACCTTGGGTTCGCACTACACGGTGGAAAAGAAGATGCTGGCGCTGCGCGACAGCATGGGCGTCATCGACACCGTGGCCAAGGACGATCCGCGGCGGGTGGAGTTCAACCACCTGCACAAGTACTCCACCGGGCTGGAAGGCGCGGTCTTCGTGGTGGGGCTGGCGCTGCTGTACTTTACGGTGAAGCACGAGAACGAAGAGCGGTACTAGCGCTTATTGCCAGGACGGAGTTGCAAGGCGGCCACGTGGCCGCCTTTTTCATGGGGCAAGCCCTTTCATTTATGATGGAGATAGGACGCGCCTTTAATGCGGCGCATTTTGCAACCGGAAACGGCTTAGAACGTTTATGAAGAGTGGAATTATCGGCCTGCCGCAGGTAGGCAAAACATCGTTGTTCAAGATTCTGACCAAGGCGGACGTCTCGAACCGCAGCTCCAACCCGCGCGAGGCGCACATTGGCATTGCCACCGTGCCCGACGACCGTTTGGATCGCCTGGCGGCGCAGTGCAATCCGCGCAAGCTGATTCACGCCCAGGTGGAGTTCGCCGACATGGGCGCCATTGGGCAGGACGCGCTGAAGGAAACCGCCTACCTCACCAACATGCGCGGCGTGGACGCCCTGGTGCATGTGCTGCGCGCCTTTGAGGATGACTCGATCCCGCACGTCGGCGGCGTCGATCCCGTGCGCGACATCGGCACCGTCGAGTTCGACCTGATGGTGAGCGACCTGGCGCAGGTGGAAGCCCGCCTGGAGCGCATGAAGAAGGATCTGGTCAAGAAGAAGACGCCGGAGCTGGAGAAGGAAAACGAACTGCTCCAGAAGGCCCAGGCGTTTCTGGAGACCGAGCGCCCGCTGCGCGAGATGGAGATGACGAAAGAGGAAAAGAAGATCGTGCGCGGCTTCATGTTCCTCTCGGAGAAGCCCATCCTCTACGTGCTCAACATCAGCGAGAGCACCACGCTGGGCGACGACCTGGAAGCGGCGGTGGAGAAGTTCGGACTGACGCCTTACACCGCGAAGCTGAACACCGGCGTGACCGCCATCTGCGGCAAGGTGGAAGCCGAGTTGAGCGAGATGAGCGATGAAGAGGCGGCGGAGTTCCTGGGCAGCTACGGCTTGAAGGATAGCGGCTTGGCCCGCCTGATTCGCAAGAGCTACGAGCTGTTGGGGCTGATGAGCTTTTTCACCGTGGGCGAGGACGAGTGCCGCGCCTGGACGGTGGAGAAAAACATTCGCGCGCAGGACGCCGCGGGCGCCATTCACACCGACCTGGCCAAGCATTTTATACGCGCCGAAACCATTCACTGGGATGAACTGCTTTCCCTGGGCAGTGAGGCCGCGGCGCGCGCCGTGGGCAAGCTGCGTTTGGAAGGCAAAGAGTACATTGTGCAGGACGGAGACATTCTGCACATAAGGCACAGCGGGTAATTGATGAGTCCAATTGCACTGAGCATTCTGCTGGGCTTCACGGCCGGAGCCGCCAACATTGTTGGCGGCGCGCTTCTTGTGCGCCGTGAATGGGATCAGCATTACTTGAAATATTTCATGGCCCTGGGCGCCGGCTTCATGCTGGCCACGGCCATCACCGAGATGGTGCCGGCCAGCGCCGGCCTTGAGGGCGGAAACGCGGGCCGCTCGGGCTTCCTGGTGCTGCTCGGCTACCTCATCATTCACTTCTTCGAGCACGCGGTGACCGGTCACTTCCACTTCGGCGAGGAGACGCACCACGAGCAGTTCTTGGCGCACCACAAAAGCAACACCGTGCTGCTGGGGCTGGCGATTCACGCCTTCTTCGACGGCATCGCCATCGCCGCGGGCTTCCAGGTAAGCCACTGGCTGGGATGGATCGTCTTCCTGGCAATCTTCCTGCATAAGATTCCCGAGGGCTTTACCGTGTCTTCGGTGATGATGGCCAGCGGACGCGGCGCGGTGCGCGCCTTTGCCGCCTCGGTGGTGCTGGGCGTGGGCACGCTGCTGGGTGTTTTTGCCATGGTGTTTTTGCGGCACGGCGTGGCCATTGGCCTGCCCATTGCCGCCGGTGTAACGATTTACGTGGCGGCCAGCGACATTGTGCCCGAGGTCAATCGCGAGCCGGGCATTCAAATGCCGCTGCTCTTGTTTGTCGGCGTGGCGTTTTTGTTCGTGCTGGATCATCTGTTTCACGTTCATGTGTAAGCGGTAGGCAGGGAGGTCAATCATGCGGATTCTGGTGGTTGGTGCCGGCGCCATCGGCGGCTACTACGGCGGGCGTTTGCTGCAAAAAGGAGAGGATGTCACCTTCCTGGTGCGCGAGCGGCGCAAAGGCGAACTGGAGCGCGACGGCCTGGTGGTGGAAAGCCCCGTGGGCGACATGCGCATTGCCAACCCTCCGGCGGTGCTGGCCGGGGATCTGCGTCCGGGCTACGACCTGGTGCTGCTGAGTCCGAAGGCCTACGACCTGGAGAGCGCCATCGAATCCTTTGCCCCCGCCATGGGAGCGCAGACCTCGGTGATGCCTCTGCTGAATGGCCTGCGTCACGTGGATGTGCTGGAAGCGCGCTTCGGCAAGGGGCGCGTGCTGGGCGGGCTGTGCAAGATCAGCACCACGCTGCAGCCGGGCGGCCGCATTGTGCAATTCGGCAAACTGCACATGCTGACCTACGGCGAACTCGACGGCCAGCGCTCGGCGCGCGTTGAAGCAATTGAAAAGGCCTTTGCCGGAGCAAACTTTGAGCCGCTGCTGGTGCCGGACATCCTGCAGGAGATGTGGGAGAAGTGGGTGTTCATCGCGGTTTGCGCCGGCATAACCTGCCTGATGCGCGCCTCGATTGGCGACGTGGTGACCTCCGGAGGCGAAGAGGTTTGCCGCGCGCTGTACAACGAATGCGCCGCGGTGGCCGCCAGACAGGGACACGCGCCGCGCGACGCGGCCCGCGAGTGGGCGCGCCCGCTGCTGGCCTCACCCCGCTCGCAGATGGTGGCTTCCATGGCGCGCGACATCGAGCGCGGCGCGATGATTGAAGCCGATCACCTGGTGGGCGACTTGCTGCGCCGCGGCGAAAAGAACGGGGTGGAGACACCTTTGCTGCGCATTGTGAACCTGCATTTGCAGTCGTATTTGGCGCGCCGGGAGCGCGAAGCGGCGCAATAAAAAGGACTTTGCCCGGGGCAGGCTTGCCATGGGCGGGCGATTTCCGCAATAATAGTAGCTGCTGCAAGTGTTTGCCGGGCCCATGTGCCTGGTGTTCCTTTGTGGTGCCCCCGGTGGCGCGCTGTGGCGCGATCCGCTGGGCGGTCACAGCGTTCGAATCAATACCGAACATTCGGTGGCGATTTCCGGTCCGCGGAGAAAACGCGGATGTCGAACGCTGGAGTCAACGAAGAGAGGAAACGAAGCCTGTGCTGATGATTCGTCTGTCGCGCCGTGGTGCGCGCAAACAACCTATTTACCGTATTGTAGTGATCGAGAAGGACCGTGCGCGCGACGGCCGTTCGATTGAAGTCGTGGGTCTCTACAACCCGCGCACCAACCCCGCCACTATCGATCTGAAGAAAGACCGTGTTGACTACTGGGTGTCGAAGGGAGCGCAATTGTCCCCGACGCTGGCCCGCCTGTACAAGCTGGCGCCCGCGCAGCCCGCAGTTGAGCCGGTAGTCTAAAAGGAGCCGCATGCGCGCCAACCTGCCCGAACTGACTCGCGAACTGGCCAAAGCGCTGGTGGATTATCCCGAGGACCTCTTTGTGGAGACCTCGGGCGACCGGGACTTTGTCCGCATTGAACTGGAAGTGGCGGAAGAAGACCTGGGCCGCGTGATCGGCCGTTCGGGACGCACCGCACGGGCGCTGCGCCAGATCCTTTCCGCCGCGGCGGATCAGGACGAGCGCCGCGTTTCGCTGGACATCCTCGAGTAACCGGATGCCGCAGGACGCCGACGCATTCATCACGATTGCGCGGGTGCAGAAGGTGCAAGGCCGCGTGGGCGAAGTGTTCTGCGAGCTGCACACCGACTTTCCCGAGCGCTTCGAGCAGCGTACCCGGCTGTATGCCTGGTACCCGGCGAAGGACACGCGTCGCGAGTTGCAGCTTGAGGACTACTGGCCCCACAAGGGCGGCATGGTGCTCAAGTTCGCGGACGTGGATTCGATCGAAGACGCCGAGCTGTTGTTGGGCGGCGAGATTCAGATTCCGCTCCACGAGCGCACTGAACTGGAGGAAGGCGCGTACTACATCAGCGACCTTCTCGGGTGCCGCGTAAGCGATCAGGGGCGCGAACTGGGCGCGGTTGCGGATGTGAATTTTGGGACCGGCACGGCCCCGCTGCTGATCGTCACCGGCGACGGCAGAGAATACATGATTCCCTTCGTCGAAAGCTTCGTGGTGAAGCTGGATGTGCCGGCGAAGCGAATCGAGATGAAACTGCCGGAGGGCATGCTGGAGCTGGATGCGCCGCTGAAGCCGGCGAAGAAGGTTCCGGCCGAAGGCAAGCAGTAACGCGGGGAGTCGAACGCGAGGGAGTCAAACGAAGATGCGTTTCGAAATTGTAACCATCTTTCCGGACTTCTTTACGGGCCCCCTGGATTACGGCATTGTGCGCCGGGCGCGCAACGCCAAGCTCATTGAAATCGGAATCCACGACCTGCGGGCGTTTACGCACGACCGCCACCGTACGGTGGATGATCGTCCGTTTGGCGGCGGCGAAGGAATGCTGCTCAAGCCGGAGCCGCTGTTCGATTGCGTCGAATCGCTGGGCGTTGCGCCTCGCGAGGAGCGCACATCGGGCCAGTGCCGGGAGACGGTGGTAATGCTCTCGGCCGGCGGACGGCCTTTCAATCAGGCAATGGCGCAGGAGTTGTCGGCGCTGGAGCGGATTGTTCTGGTGTGCGGGCGCTACGAGGGCGTGGATGAACGAGTGACCGAGCACCTTGCGGATCGCGAGGTATCGGTCGGCGATTTCGTAATGAGCGGCGGCGAGCTGGGAGCAGCCCTCCTGTTGGATTGCGTGACGCGGCTTTTGCCGGGAGCGCTGGGCAACGAAGCCTCGAATAAAACCGAGAGCTTCAGTCCGGTGGAGGCCGAAGCCCGGTACGACGATCGGGGACGGCTGGAGCCGGACTCGACGGCGGCAACTGGCGGAATGTTGGATTATCCGCAGTACACGCGTCCGGCGGAGTTTCGCGGCATTGCGGTTCCCGAGGTTTTGTTGCAGGGGAACCACGACGAGATACGGCGCTGGCGACGGCGCAAGGCATTGGAAAAAACGCTGAGGAACCGGCCCGAGCTGTTAAAGACGGCCGAGCTTAGCGCGGATGACAAGGCGACGCTCCGGGAGTTGAAGAGCCGAGCCGGACAGGCTTAAGAAAGATTACGGGGCCGGATAAGCCGGGCTCCGAGAAGAGAAGAGGAAAAAGGACATGTCGTATTCTCCCATCATTACCCGGCTGCTTGCCAAGGCACAGCGCACCGACCTGCCGACCTTCGCGGTGGGCGACACCATCAAGGTCCACGTGAAGATCAAGGAAGGCGACAAAGAGCGCGTCCAGATCTTCGAGGGCATTGTGATCAAGAAGCGCGAGGGCGCACAGCCCAGCTTCACCGTCCGCAAGATGAGCTTCGGCCAGGGCGTGGAACGCATCTTCCCGCAGGCCAGCCGCATTGTGGAGAAGATCGAGATTGTGCGTTCGGCAAAGGTTCGCCGCGCCAAGCTGTACTACCTGCGCGCGCTGCGCGGCAAGGCTGCCCGCCTCAAGGAAGTTGATCGCGTAAAGTAGTTCGCCAGGGGCAAGCGGAAACATACACAAGGGACGGGCGCAAACCCGTCCCTTGTTGCGTCTGGAAGGAAAATCCGCGCCGTCCGTCAGGCCGCGCGCCCCATGCTTCCCGTGGTTGGGTTGTCGGTGCCGGCCTGGCCGTCTGCAATGGAGCCGATCAGCGGCAGTCTTACGTCGCTGCCCTGGTAGCTGCTCCACATCATGTAGAGCCACGCCAGAAAGAACGCCAGGCTCACCAGAAGGTGCAGCGAACCCATCATCAGCCCCAGGGAAAAACTCACCAGATGGAAGGTCAGCGAGACGATGGAAACCGCAACGTGAGCCACGATGAGCACGACGTTAAGCAGGATGGATTGAAAGGCGTGGAAGCGCACCCGCCGATGCTGGTTGTAGGGAGCCACCGCCAGGAAAAAGATTCCCGTGATGAGTCCGAAAAGGTAGCAGAGCGCGGATGCCGCATTCAGCGAGACTCCCTGGGAAGCGCTCATGCCTTGCGAGGGGCCCGGACCTGCGGTGGAGGCTCCGCAACGGGCGCAGAACTGCCCATCCACCGGGCTGCCGCAACTGGGACAGAAGGCCATACCACACTCCTTTTTCTGTTGAATGTTGGGTGTTTAGAGTCGCGCCGGCGGCGTTGAGTTGTCCGCGGGCGCGGATTTTGCGGCTTTCCGGCGTTCCGCCACGGCATGGATCACCAGTGGACGGTGCGGATGCTAGAATCGACTGTTCCGCGGTCGGGCCCAACGCCTTTGACCGTGCTGCAATTCGTAGCGAAGAGAGGAATTCTATGGCGACCTTACAGGGAGTAACCGCCACCACAGTGGAGAGCGCGGCGACCACGGTCTTCAAAAATGAGCCGTTTACCGATTTCACCCGTCTGGAGAACGCACGCGCCATGCGCGAGGCGCTGGACAAGGTACGCCAGCAGCTCGGGCGCGAGTACGACAACGTCATCGGCGGCCATCGCGTGCGCAAGGACGCAAAGCTGAAGTCCATCAATCCCTCGCATCCCGAGCAGGTGGTGGGCATCTTCCAGAAGGCCGGCGCCGAGGATGTGCCGGCCGCCGTGGAAGCGGCGCAGGCGGCCTTTGCAAGCTGGAGCCGTACCCCGGTGGAGAAGCGCGCCGACTTCGCCTTCCGCGTGGCGCAGGCCCTGCGCGAGCGCAAGTTCGAGTGGTGCGCCTGGCTGGTCTTTGAGACCGGCAAGAACTGGGCCGAGGCCGATGCCGATGTGGGCGAGACCATCGACTTTGCCGAGTTCTACGGCCGCGAGGCGCTGCGCCTGGCCAAGTCCCAGCCGCCGATCCAGCTTCCCGGCGAGCAGGACGATCTGCACTACATTCCTTTGGGCGTGGGCGCGGTCATTCCGCCCTGGAACTTCCCCTCGGCCATCATGGCCGGCATGACCCTGGCGGCCGTCGTCTGCGGCAACACCGTGGTGCTAAAGCCCAGCGGCGATGCGCCGACGATTGCGGCCCGCTTCTTTGAGCTGCTGGAGCAGTGCGGCTTGCCGGACGGCGTGGTGAACTTCGTCACCGGCAGCGGCGCCACCTTTGGCAACGAACTGGTCAAGCATCCGCAGACGCGTTTTGTCTCCTTCACCGGATCGAAGGAAGTCGGCTTGCAGATTCACGAGCTGGCGTCCAAGACGCAGCCGGGGCAGAAGTGGATCAAGCGCACGGTGCTGGAGATGGGCGGCAAGGACTGCATTGTGGTGGATGCCGACAGCGATCTGGATGACGCGGTGAACGGCGTAGTTGCCTCGTCCTTCGGCTTCAGCGGCCAGAAGTGCTCGGCCTGCTCGCGCGCCATCGTCGATGAGCGCATCTATGACAAGTTTGTGGAGCGCCTGAAGGACCGCGCCGAAAAGCTCACCGTGGGCCCGACGGAAGACAATCCGAACATGGGACCGGTGATCAACGAGGCGGCCCGGAAGAGCATTCTGGCCTACATCGAAAAGGGCATTGCGCAGGGCGCGCGCCTCATTACCGGCGGCAAGGCCGTGGAAGGGCTGGACGGCTATTTTGTGGCGCCCACCATCCTCAGCGAAGTGAAGCCCGGCGACACGGTGGAGCAGGAAGAGATCTTCGGACCGGTGCTGGCGGTGATCCGCAGCAAGGACTTCTACGAGAGCGTGCGCATTGCCAATGACACGGAGTTCGGCCTGACCGGCTCGGTTTATACCAAGTCGGAGGAGCGGATTGAGCACGCCCGTCAGGAGTTCCATGTGGGCAATCTGTACATCAATCGCAAGTGCACGGGAGCCATGGTGGGCGCGCATCCGTTTGGCGGCTTCAACATGTCGGGCACGGACTCCAAGGCCGGTGGACCGGATTACCTGCTGCTGTTCACGCAGGCCAAATCGATTGGCCGCAAGCTGGGTTGAGGTTTCCTGAGCGTATAACACAGGTTTGACAAACTGCCCCGTTGCCACAGAGAATGCGGCAACGGGGCAGTTTGTATCTGTATGGCGCGAATCCTCTGTATCGATGACGAGCCGAACTTAGTGGAGCTGAAGCGCTCCATCCTGGAGCGGGCGGGACACGAAGTGACGGTGGCCACTTCTGCCCACGACGCTTTCGACCTTATTGCCAATCAGACATTCGATGCCATTGTGACCGACTGGCGCCTGGGCGATGACACCGGCCGCGCCGTGGTGCAGAGCGCCAAGTCGCGCTCCAACGCACCGGTTGTAGTGGTCTCCGGATATGTGAACGAGGCCTACCTGGCGGCCGAACCCCTGGCCGATCTCTACCTGGAGAAGCCGGTGAACCCGGAAGAACTGGTGACGGTGGTGAACGAGCTGGTGAAGGCTTATCGGAGCAACGCAAAATCCTGATTGCGTTTTGCGCAAAAAGTAAAGGCCCGGTTCGCCCGGGCCATCGCTGTTTTTGGACTTCGGGTCAGCCGGCGGTTCCGGTGGGCGGGTTCGCCTGTGCCTGCTGCATGGCGGCGGCGCTGGCCGCGGCCGCTTCGGCCAGAATGCGGTGATGAATGGTGAACAACGCCAGCTCCAGGCGGTCGGAGACGCCGATCTTGTCATAGACGTTGCGCAGGTAGTTCTTCACCACCTGCTCGGTGGTGCCCAGCAGTCCGGCAATTTCCTTGTTCTTGTAGCCCTGCACGATGAGGGCGACGATCTTGAGTTCCTTCGGCGTAAGGCGGTCGCGCACACGCGCGCCGACAAAGTCGTCGGAGTCGGGATTCTGCGCGGCGTTGCGCGAATCCTGCGAATAGGCCAGGCCTTCGCTTACGCGGCGCACGCAGCGCAAAAGCTCCGCGCTGTCCACCGAGCGGTAGATGACGCCCAGCACGCCGGCGGAGAGATAGCGGTCGGGACTCTCACTGCTCTCGGCGATGACCACCAGTTGAATGCCGGACTCGCGAGCCAAGGTCACCAGTCGCGCCGTTTCCGGCAGAAAGCTGGAAGCAAAGATCATCACCGAGCCGCGGAATTTTTCGATGGAGACCATGGCCTGTTCAACGGTCTGCGCCTGGGCTACGATGCGCACATCGTCTTCCACGGCCAGCACCTTGGCAATGCCGGCGCGAAAAATCGCCTGATTGTCCGCCAGAATGATCTTCAGCATGGTTGGCCTTCTCCTTCGCCAGCCCGGACGAACTCGTACTTTTCGATCACGCAGGCCACGCCGGTACGGCCGTGTTCCTGATCGCTGTCGCAGCGCAAAACGCGCCCGTGGCAGTGCAGTTTGGCGTCGTGCTCGGCGCCGATCGATTCCGCGGGAATCTCAATCTCGAACTCGATCGCGGAGTCCACCGGCAGCCCGCCGTCCACCCACAGATACACACCGGCAGCACTGATATTCGCCGTGCTTCCGGGCGGTATGTTCTGGTTTCCAAGGAACTTCATCGGCAAATGTACGGGAAATCGCCGGCCAGTTCGAAAGTCTTCCACGGTGGCTCCTCGTTGCGGATCACACTTCCGTAACTACATGGGTTGGATTATGTCACGAAACAAGGCAGCCGGGGTAGTGACATATTTCTCATAGCATCAGGCGAATCAACAGGTTAACTGAAATTCACTTCCAGCAAGCAAGTCCAATGCCGTAGGCATCCCCCATTTTCACTGGGAAATGGACCACTTCTTAATACCCCACGGAAGGGACAGGTTGGTGTTTGCCGCAGGACAATCGCACCGTGGATAAGCTGCTCGCGGCGCACTCTCCGGCCATGTTGCAGACGAAGAGTGCGCTGCGGAAGACGCTGTAATGGGACGTGATTTCTTTCGCTTAAGCGTGCGAATGGCCTAGAAGGCGTCGCCGCCTCCACCGCCAAAGCCGCCGCCGGAGAAGCCCCCGCCTCCGCCAAAGCCACCGCCGTCGCCGCCAAAGGCGGAGCCGCTGGAGCTGGCCTGCGGAGCGGCCGAGAAGGTCTCAAAGGCCGTGCTGCCGAAGTTGCCCACCGACGCAGCAAACAACAGTGGGTTCCAAAGAAAGCCCGGTCCGTAGGCGGAGCCGACGTACCAGGAGGGCGGATCGGTGATGAGTCCCTCGAATGCCTTGGCCCACAACTGCTCTACTCCGAAGGCCATGGCGTAAGGCAGGAACTTCTCGAAGGTGTCGGGCGGCATGCGTTTCAGGCGGTCGGCGTCCACGCGGGTCATGAACTCCTTGAAGCCCAGGCACTGCACGCGCAGGCGCGCCCCGAGCAGCGTTTTGGCCGACAGGTAATGCGCGAAGAAAAAAACGAACAGGGCGCTGAGCAGCACGCCGCCGATCAGCACCGGAATGGAATTGAACAGGTTGATGTGTCCGGTCATCTGCAGCCACAGCACGGGGATGGCGATGACGAGCACGCCCATCACGGCCAAGCCGTTCGCCGTTTCGGGATCGACCGCGTACACGCCCTTCGTCTTCAGCGCGCCCATGATCTCCTGGCGTATCGAGGGCAGCGCCACGTAGAAGCGATTCTTCAGGCTGCTGAGCGTGGTTTCCTCGGCGCTCATTTCCGGAAAGAGGTTGTTCAGGATCTCGATTTCATGCGCCGCCAGCAGGGGCCACTCCGGGCGCGGCTTCATCAGGCGCAGGATGTAATCCTTGTTCTTGAAGATGAGGCCTTTCTCTTCGGTTTCAATGATCTTGAGGTAGCCCTTGACGGCGAGATCGATGAGGGTGCAGGTGATGTCGCGCGACTCGATTTTGTCTTCCAGAAGGGTGCCGCACTCGGCGGGCGTCATGTCCTTGGGCGGCTCGTACATGGGAGCCACCGAGAGTCCGGCGTCGGGATCGCGGCCCTTCCAGTACCAGATGCAGAACATCACCAGGAACGACCACACGGGGAGCAGCACGCCGGGGTTGCCGCCGATAAACCAGTAGAAGCGGGTGAGCGCCGAGGGCTGATGCAGCACGCCCTTGGGAATCCACAAAGCAATGGTGAGGCCGCTGCGCGGCGGCAGCGGATGCGTGGCCTCAAAGCTCACGTTGCTGCCGTCGATGCTGTTGGTGGCGTCCTGCGCGGAGGAGCCATAGGCGCCGGTGTAGTCATGTACCTGCACTTTACCCGTGGCCGCCGCGGGCAGGGCGACAAAGGCGGTGGCGGAATCGATGGGCACCTTCCAATCGTTGCCCGTTACGTTCCAGTAGAACTCGTCGTGATCCTTAAAGAAACGGATGGCGTTGGCGGCGCGATAGGTGATGCGCACGGTGCGCTCGGTGTCCTCGCCGCCGGCATAGATGCGCAGTTTCAGGTAGCGTCCGCTGCCTCCGCCCATCTGGCGCTCGCTCATCATGCTCTGCTCGTAGCGGATCTTGCCGCCGTTCTCGTCGGTGACGGAGACCACGGTGAGGTAGAGCTTGTAGCTGGTTCCATCCGGTCCGGGATATTCGACGGGGAGAGTGCGCTCAATGCCGTTGTAGGAGCCGTGGAACGAGGGATGGATCTCCTCTTCCACGATCACCGAACTGTCTTCGGAGACCGTGTAGCGGGCGTTGAAGTGCGCGATCTCCCAGGTGCGGGCAAACAGCGGCGAGGAGAACAGGAAAATGGCGGCAAGCAAGAAACCCCAGCACCAGCGGCTGGGGTTGTCTGTCACGCGAGGCAGAGTTTTCATAGGTCCTAGAACTTAACGGCCGGAACGGCGCGCTCGGTGGGATCGCTGATCTCGAAGAATTGGCGCAACTGGAAGTTGAACATTCCTGCGATGATGTTCGTCGGGAAGGACTGGATGCGGGTGTTCAGGTCGCGCACCACGGCGTTGTAGTAGCGGCGCGAGTTCTGCAGCGCGTCTTCCAGGTCGGCGAGTTGCTGCTGCAGGGAGATGAACTGCTCGTTGGCCTTCAGTTCAGGATAGCTTTCGGCCACGGCCAGCAAGCCGCGCAGGGCCTGCGTCAACTGGCCTTCGGCCTGGGCGCGGTCCTCGGCAGAGGTGGCGGCCATGGCGGCCGAGCGGTAGCGGGCCACGTTTTCAAAGGTGCCCTTTTCGTGCGCGGCGTAACCCTTCACGGTCTCCACGAGGTTGGGGATGAGGTCGTGGCGGCGCTTGAGCTGAACATCAATGTCCGACCAGGCGCTGTCGGCGCGGACCTTGAGCTGCACCAGTCCGTTGTACATGGCGCCCACGATGAGGCCAAGAACAACGAGAACAGCCAGAAACACGAGCAACGGTACCATTCGCACCCTCCAAAAATGTGTTGCCAGAACATCATAGCCTGACGCAGAAGGGAAGGAAACAGGGCGTATCTCAAAGTGGCCCGCGCCGCTGGCGAGAAGACCCGGGAGGCTGTTCCATGCACATAGCCTCCCGGGGAAGAGGACTGGGCTACTTCAGTTCGGGAAAGTCCTCTTCGCGATACTCGCGTTGCGCCCGTTGTCCGTTGGCCACGCTCTCGGCCTCCGCCCGGCGCAACTGCACACGGCGGATTTTACCGGAGATGGTTTTGGGCAGGTCAGAGAATTCGATGCGGCGGATGCGTTTGTAGGGCGCCAGCACCCGGCGAATGTGCTGGAAGATGGAGAGCGCCAACTCGCGCGAAGGCTCCAGGCCGGCGCGCAGAATGACGAAGGCCTTGGGAATGGCCGTGCGGATGGGATCGGGCGAGGGCACCACAGCGCATTCGACGACGTCGGGATGCTCGACCAGGGCGCTCTCCAGCTCAAAGGGACTGATGCGGTAATCGCTGGCCTTGAAAACATCATCGGCGCGGCCCACAAACGTGTAATAGCCGTCGCTATCGCGCGACATCACGTCGCCGGTGCGATAGATCTGCCCCGTAAGATATTGCACGTTGCCGAGGTCGTCCTGGTAGCCGGGCATCAGCGCCAGCGGCGGAGGATCGAGGCGGATGCAGAGCTCGCCTTCGTCAGTTTCGTTGTCCTCGATGTCCAGAAGGGTGAGGCGGTAGCCGGGCATGGGACGGCCCACCGAACCGAGCTTGAGAGGCTGTCCGGGCGAGTTGCCGAGCTGCGCGGTGGTTTCCGTCTGCCCGTAGCCGTCGCGGATGGTGATGCCCCAGGCGGCCTGCACGCGCTCGATGACCTCGGGGTTCAAGGGTTCGCCGGCACTGACGGCCTCGCGCAGAGAGACCTTGTAAGAAGCGAGATCCTCCTGGGCCAACATGCGCCACACCGTGGGCGGGGCGCAAAAGGTGGTGGCCTTGGCCTTGACCAGGGCGTTCAGCAATCCGGCGGCGTGGAAGCGCGCCTGATTGTAGGCAAAAACGGTGGCCTCGGCGTTCCAGGGAGCAAAGACGCAGCTCCAGGCGTGCTTGGCCCATCCGGGCGAGGAGAGATTGCAGTGCACGTCGCCCGGTTGCAGGCCAATCCAGTACATGGTGGAAAGGTGCCCGGCGGGGTAGCTGGCGTGCGTGTGCAGCACCATCTTGGGTTTGCTGGTGGTGCCGCTGGTGAAGTAAAGCTGCAAGGGATCGCCTGCTCTGGTGACGCCTTCGGACTCGAAATCGCCGGAGCAGTGGTAGCCATCCTCGAAAGGCACCCACCCCGCGGGCGCCTCGCCACCAACGGCGACGCGGCTGAGGGCCTGGATGTGGTCGAAGCGCGCGGCGAGGTCGGCGGAGGCGATGATGTGGCGCACCTGCCCGCGCTGGCTGCGGTCGGCGATGTCGTCGGCGGTGAGCAGCGTGGTGGTGGGGATGACCACGGCTCCCAGCTTCATGGCGGCCAGGATCGCCTCCCAGAGCTGCGGCACGTTGGAGAGCATGAGCATGATGCGGTCGCCGCGGCGGACGCCCAGCGAGCGCAGGTAATTGGCAATCTGCGAGGAGCGGTGGGAGAGCTCGGCGAAGGTCAAACGGTCTTCGCCGCCGTTTTCGTGCATCACCCAGAGGGCCGTTTGATTGCGGCGCTCGCCGCGGGCAATGGCATCAAACCAGTCCAGCGCCCAGTTGAACTCGTGCAGCACGGGCCACTGGAATTCGGCGCAGGCGGTGTGGTAGTCGGCGCGGTGCCGTAAAAGAACATCGCGGGCTGCTTTGAAGCTCTGCTGGGCGGTAACGTGGACCGCGGCCGAGGTCGTCATGGCGACGAGTCCTCCTTAGGAGTCAGGTTGGAGTTAAGGCCGGACCCTACACCCCTGTAAGGGCCGGTGAAACGTGACCGGGGATTATGCCAGAAAGCTGGCACGAGCGCCAGCAAATGATGAAGCGTAAGAACGGGAAAAAGCATCCAAGAAACAGGCGGATATTTGTTGCGACAAATGTTGAACGCCCGATTTTATGCCGTTAGGCAGCAAGAGGGAGAAAAGCCTTGCACATCTCCGACCTGCACTTCCTGGTGCGCCACGGCATGCTGTGGATGTTCGCCCTGACCCTGGCCGAGCGGCTGGGACTGCCCCTGTTCGTGACCCCTTTGCTGGTGGCCAGTGGAGCTTTGGCGGCCATGGGGAAGATGAATCCCGTGCTGCTGCTGGTGGCTACCACGGTGGCCTGCCTGGCGGGAGACACCGCGCTTTACGAATTGGGCCGCTGGAAGGGCGGCAACATCCTGAGTAAGCTCTGCCGGCTCAGCTTCCAGCCGGATAGCTGTGTCAAGCGCTCGGAAATTGAGTTGGGCAAGCACACGGGACTGTCTCTGCTGTGGGCCAAGTGGATTCCCGGCGTGGCGCACCTGGCGTTGCCCATGGCGGGCGCGGCCAAGTTGAGCCGCCGCCGCTTTCATCTTTACAACGGAATTGGCTCGGTGATTTGGCTGGTGGTGCTGGTGGCCTCGGGATATCTCTCGGTGTACACCATCGACTGGCTGGGCTTGTTTGTGGTGACGGCGCGCTGGGCCATCGGCATTGCCCTGGTGGCGTGCATTGTGCTGATTGTTCACAGCTACCGCAAGCGGCAAAAGTTCCTGCAGGAGATGCGCATGGCACGCATCACTCCCGAGGAAGTACAGGGAAAGATTACCGCCGGGGACGCGCCGGTGATTGTGGACCTGCGGCATCCCTTGGATTTTCTGGCGTCTCCACGGACACTGCCCGGCGCGCTGCGCATTGCATCGTCGCAGATCGAAGCTCACCTGACGGAGCTGCCGGAGGGGCGTGACATTGTGGTGTACTGCACCTGCCCCAACGAAGAGACGGCGGTGAAGGTGACGCGTCAGTTGCAGGGACTTGGGCTGGGCCGCGTGCGTCCGCTGGCGGGAGGGTTGGCGGGCTGGGAAAAGCTCGGTTACCCGGTGGATCATGTTCATCGTGAAGATGAAAACCTGTTGGTCCTGGGACAAAAAACGGCCTGAGCCTTCCCCTGAGTTTTGGATCGAAACCGGGCGATTTTTTTGCCGCAGAGAATCTTATTTTTCGTCTTCGTGTTTCCCGATACACTAGAGGACGTAGGACGTAGCTGGCACCTGCCGCTCGGCAGTGGTCAAGCTGCGTCCTTATGTGTGAGTGGGAGAGTTAGGGACGGATGTTGGTACCTTCGGATACGACGATGCTGGCGCGCCACGGGGCCCTGTGGATGTTTCTGGTAACACTGGGCGAACGGTTGGGCCTGCCCGTCTTTATTTCGCCGCTGTTGCTGGCCGCGGGAGCCATGGTTGCGGTGAATCCCATGCAATTCTGGCTGGTGATGGTGGCCACGGCCGTGCCGTGCCTGCTGGGCGATGCCATGTGGTACGAACTGGGGCGCTGGAAGGGCCGCCAGGTGATTGCCGCCATGTGCCGCATCTCGTTTGTGCCGGACTCGCTGGAGCAGAAGGCCTACGCCGGACTGAAGCGCTTCAAGGGAGTCTCCCTGCTATACGCCAAATGGATTCCCGGCGTGGCACATCTGGCGCCGCCGGTGGCCGGAGCGGCGCGGCTGCCACGCTTGCGCTTCCATCTCTACAACGGCATTGGCTCCATTCTGTGGATCTTGATCATGCTGCTGGCGGGCGTGTTAAGCATGAGGACCTTCGACTGGATGGACGTTTTTGAACGCTCGTCGAAGTGGTCGATCGGCTTCCTTTTGGTAAGCTCGATTCCTCTGGCGCTGTATAGCTGGTGGCGCCGCCGCCAGGCTCGCGAGCGCCGCCTGGCCGCACAAAACTCCGCGGAAACCCTGCCTCAACCGGCCACCAGCAAAGACTAGGTCTGCGTTCTCCCCCCACAAAAAATAAGCCCCGGACCATGTACAATCCGGGGCTTGCAGGCTTACAGGAGTTTGAACTGCTCCGCTTAAGATGCGGGTTATTGCAGAATGGCTGCTAAATCCTGTTCCGGCGTGCTGACCGGCATCAGGTTGTAGTTTTTCTGCAAAAGGGCCAGCACGTTGGGCGTGATGAACGCCGGCAGAGTGGGACCGATGCGGACATTCTTGATGCCCAGGTGCAACAGGGTCAAGAGGATGGCCACTGCCTTCTGCTCGTACCAGGAGAGCACCAGCGACAGCGGCAGATCGTTGACGCCGCAGTTGAATGCGCCCGCCAGGGCCACGGCAATCTGAATGGCCGAGTAAGCATCGTTGCACTGACCGATGTCGAGCAGGCGGGGAATGCCGCCGATGTCGCCGAACTGGAGCTTGTTGAAGCGGTACTTGCCGCAGGCCAGGGTGAGGATGACGCAATCGCTGGGCACCTGCTCGGCGAGCTGCGTGTAGTAGTCGCGTCCGCTGCGCGCGCCGTCGCAGCCGCCGATGAGGAAGAAGTGGCGAATCTGGCCGGCCTTTACGGCGTCGATGACTTTGTCGGCCACGCTGAGCACGGCGTTGTGTCCAAAGCCGGTGAGGATGGTGTCGGCGGGGCCGTCCTCGAGGAAGCCCGGCAAGTCGAGTGCGGACTGGATGACGGCCGAAAAGTCCTTGCGCGAGACGTGCTGAATGCCCGGCCAGGCTACGGCTCCGGCGGTGAAGATGCGGCTGCCATAGCTGTTCTTCGGCTGCTGGATGCAGTTGGAGGTCATCAGGATTGCACCGGGGAAGGCCGCGAATTCTTCCGCCTGATCCTGCCACGCGCCGCCGTAGTTTCCGGCCAGATTGCCATAGGCTTTCAACTTGGGATAGCCGTGTGCGGGCAGCATTTCGCCGTGGGTGTAAACCTGAATGCCGGTGCCCTTGGTCTGCTCCAGCAATGCCGCCAGGTCGGCCAGATCGTGTCCGCTGACGAGGATGGCCTTGCCCTTGACGGGGTGCAGGCGGACCGGCGTGGGCACGGGGTTGCCAAAGGCGTCGGTGTGCGTCTTGTCGAGCAACTGCATCACGCGCATGTTCAACTCGCCCACCTTCAGCGCCATGGCCAGCAGTTCGTCGAGCGAGGGCGAGGGCTGGGTGAGGAAGTCGAGCACTTCATGAATGGTGGCAAAGACCGAGGCGTCCTTGCCACCGAGCTGCATGGCGTGGTCGGCGTAGGCGGAGACGCCCTTGATGCCATACAGGATCATCTCCTGCAGGTTGGCCACTTCATCGCCATTGTTCTGCTTTTCGTTGGGAATGCTGTAGAGCTTGCCCTGGGTGATCAGGCCGTCAAAGCTGGCTTCCGGAACAAACTTGCTGGCTCCATTGAACTGCTCGGGAGTGATCCCGCTGGCGCAGGCGACGGCCAGATATAGATTGCGCGCGCGGTCGCGCTGCACGGCCGCTTCCTGAATGATAGCGGCCACGCGGGCCGGATCGAAGTTGACGTTGGTCAGGGTGGCGAAGAGCGCTTCCACCACAAATTCGTCGAGCGAGGCATCGCGCGCCCCAAGCTGGGCGGCGCGGTGCGCGTACATGGAGACGCCCTTCAAGGCGTGCACCAGAAGGTCTTGTAAGGTTGCGGTGTTATCGTCTTTGCCGCAGACGCCGATCTGCGAGCAGCCCTGTCCCTTGGCGGTTTGTTCACATTGATAGCAGAACATTCGTTATTGGCTCCCCTTTGCGGAGTGATGAAGCGAGCGTAGCGGGAGCGGAAACGGGCGGCAGCGACTAAAGTCACTGGGACGGAAAAGGGTGAAAACTCTGAGGTCTGAGGGTGCGAAAGCCGGCCGGCGGCGGGAAGTTCTGCTTGCCGGGTGGCCGCCCCGCGATTACCCTTGATAAATCCCGAACGTAGTCGAGATCCGGTGACAGACTGTTAGGAAGGTGAGCAGAGCCCGCCCCGTGCGCGGCGCTGCGGTGAGAAGTCCCATGCTGCATGAGGTTGACGATCTACGGATCAAACTAACCAAGGTTGTGCTGCCGCCGGTGTTTCTGGACGAAGAGATGCCGATCACCGACGCGGCGGCGGAGACCGTCTTTGCCACGCGCCGCGCGGTATGCGACATTCTGGCCGGGCGCGACCGGCGGCTGGCCGTGGTGGTAGGCCCCTGCTCGATTCACGACACCAACGCCGCGCGTGAGTACGCCACGCGGCTGAAGGCCATCATTCCCGAGGTCAGCCAGGAGCTGCTGGTCATCATGCGCGTGTACTTTGAGAAGCCGCGCACCACGGTGGGCTGGAAGGGGCTGATCAACGATCCGTACCTGGACCACACCTACAAAATCAACGACGGCTTGCGCATGTCGCGCCGTTTGCTGTTGGACCTGAACGAGATGGGCGTGCCGGCGGGCACGGAGTTCCTGGACATGATTTCGCCGCAGTACGTGGCGGCCCTGGTGAGTTGGGGCGCCATCGGCGCGCGCACCACGGAGAGCCAGATTCATCGCCAGCTTGTGAGCGGCCTCTCCTGCCCGGTGGGATTCAAGAACGCGACCTCGGGCGATGTGCAGATTGCCATTGAAGCCATGCTTTCGTCCTCGAAGACGCACACGTTCCTTGGCGTCTCCAAGCATGGACAGGCGGCCATCCTGGTGACCAACGGAAACCCTGACACGCACGTGATTCTGCGCGGCGGCAGCAAGGTGGTGAACTTCACGGCCGAGGCGGTGAACGAGGTGTGCACGCAACTGGAGAAGAACAAACTGCGCCCGCAGGTGATGATCGATTGCAGCCACGCCAATAGCCAAAAGGATCACACGAAGCAGGGCGCGGTTTGCCGCAATGTGGCGGCGCAGGTGGCCGCGGGCGACCGGCGCATCCTGGGCCTGATGATTGAAAGCAACCTGGTGGCGGGCGCGCAGAAGCTGACGACAGGTATGCCCTTGACCTACGGGCAGAGCATTACCGACGCCTGCATTGGCTGGGACGAGACAGAGACGCTGCTGCGCGAATTGGCGGCGGCGGTGCGCAAGGGAAGACCGTAGGGAGTTTACAAAAGCGTCCCAGGTTAACGGCCAAAGGAAGGCCGCGAACCTGGGGCACAATCCTGTCGCGAACCTGGAGCACAATCCCGCCGCGAACCTGGGGCACAGTGCAAGGGAATGATGAAGGGCGGCCTGCGGGCCGCCCTTCATGTTGCTGCCGGACGCGATTACTTCTTCTTGGCGTCCTTGGGCTTCTTCTCATCCTTGACCGGAGCAGCCACGCCCTCGGTTTTGGTAGGCACCGTAAGGGCCTTGCGCGGGAAGGGCTGGTCGCTGTTGGCGGCATCGTACAGGAACGAGGCCATGATGATGGAAGCTTGGATCAGATCCTCGCGCTGCGCCCGGTCATAGACGTCCATGTTGGAGTGGTGCGAGCGCGTCTCGTACTCCACCGAATCCTGAATGAACTGGAAACCGGGGATGCCGATGCGGTCGAACGAAACGTGGTCGGTCGAGCCGGTGTCGCGCATGGTGACCGTGGTGAAGCCGAGGTCGCGGAAGGGCGCGCCCCACTTCTCGAAGATGGGCACGGCGGCGGCGTTCTCCTGCGCGTAAATGCCGCGGATTTTGCCGGTGCCGTTATCCAGATTGAAGTACACGGAGACCTTTTCCTGGCCGGGCTTCAGGATCAAAGGCAGCGGCTTGCTGCGCATATACGAAGGAGTGTTGTCATCCTTGGGCACGTCCTCGTAGCCGAAGTGCTCCTTCACGTAGGCCTCGGAGCCGAACAGTCCCTCTTCCTCTCCGGCCCATAGGGCGATGCGGATGGTGCGGCGCGGCTTCAGGTCAAGCGCCTTCATGATGCGGACGGCTTCCATGGCGGCGGCCACGCCCGCGCCGTTGTCGGTGGCGCCGGTGCCGGAGTGCCAGGAGTCGAGGTGGCCGCCGATCATGACGACCTCATCCTTTTTGTCGGTGCCAGGAATCTCGGCGACGGTGTTGAAGATCTTGCCGCCGTCGGGCGTCTCGCAGTGCGACTTCACGTCCAACTCGACGGTGACCGGAACCTTGCGCTCAATGAGGCGCGCCATGCGGTTGAACTGCTCGGCGGCGATGACCAGTTGCGGGATGCCGTCGGGCGAGCCGGGCTTGTAATTCTGCGTGCCCTGCACAAAGAGCAAGCCCTCGTCGCCGCGGCTGGCTTCCAGGGTGGCGGCAACTTTTTCCTCGATCAGGAATTTGTCGATGGCCTGGCTGAGGCGGCGGCGCTGTGCCATGTCCTCGCGCGTCCACACGCGGCCAGTGGGGTCGCGGTACGGACCGCCACCGAACGGGAAGCTCTCCAGGTCCTTGAGCTTGGCGTCGTCATAGCGGTGCAAAGCGGGCTCGCTCTGCGGTTTCAATTCGCGCGGCTCGCCCAGCAGGACGATCTTGCCGGCGAGCTTTCCCTTGAGCTTGGCCATGTCTTCTTCGCTCTTGATGTGCACGGCGACGACTTCTCCCTTGACGGGGCCGTTGGTCGCGGGCGTCCAGGCCTTGGGATAGCCAAGGAGAATGGCGGTGTCGGGGGCGGTCATGCGCAGAGAAACGGAATCGACGGCCCAGCCGCGGCCGAAGTCAAAGCCCTCCAGGTGCGAGTTCACCAGCCCCCAGTCCGCGAGCTGCTTCTCCGTCCAAAGATTGGCGTTCTTCAGGTTCTGCGAACCGGCGAGGCGCGGACCGATGCGGTCGGAGAGTTCGGAGAGGGTTTGCATCACCTGGCTGTTCCTGGCGCCTTCCTGGCGGATGCGGGTGACAACTCCGAGATCGACGTCCTGGGCCTGTACAGCCATGGGAGCCAGCAGGGAGGAGGAGAGCAGCGTGACGAAAAGCAAGCGGTGGCAGAGTCTAGCGGTGAGCCGGGAGGTCATCCGTGAAACCTCGGAACAAAGGGAATGCTCGCGCGACTGAGCCGCGGCGAGTTGCAAAATTGTAGAAAATCTTAGCACTCCAGCAAGAAGAGGTACGGAGTGCGCAACCATTCTTAACCAAGTGCCGCGTGCGGGGCGAAGCGTGATTTTGTCCGTCGGTTCCGTTCCGGGATGAGGCCGTTACGGGAATATCGCGAGAAGAAGGCAAGCAACGAATTGTCCCAAACTGCACTAAAACTGGTGACAATGGCCTGACAAGAGGTTTGGATTCCAGAGGGGACGACCGATGCAGGAGTTGCTGGGAAGCAACAAGGATCATCCGGTACTGCCCATGGCCGCCGGAGTAAAGACAATATTAGTCGTCGAGGATGAACAGGTCGTGCGCGGCCTGCTGCATGACGTGCTACAGCGCGCCGGTTACCGCGTGCTGGCCTTTGGGCATCCCGACGAGGGCATTGCCGCCTGCGGCGAGACGGGTCAGCACATTGATCTGCTGCTGACCGATGTAGTGTTGCCGGGGATGAACGGCCTGGAAATGGCGAGCCGTATCAAGACGATCCAGCCTGACGTGCGCGTGGTCTTCATGTCCGGCTATACGGAACACATTCTGGACCAGGACGGCGCCCTGGACGGCCCCGTGGAGTACTTGCAGAAGCCCTTTTCATTGGATACGCTGCGGCAGCGCATGAAGAGCCTGTTGGAATCGCCGGCCGCGTAAAAAGCGCTGCGCCCGTGCGCCTCCCATGCGAATCTGCTGTGGTAGGTGAGCGCCACGCGCGGTTCCCGAGAAGCCATACCCTTTTCAGATTGTTCTCTACCGTCATTTCCTATTGGTCAGGACGGTCCTTGGCCAGTGGTCCCCATCTCTGGAGCCGCGCTAAGCGCGCGCCGCGGTAGTGGCTTCGACGGCGCGGACCATCTCGCCGGGGATATTGTCGAGCGGAAGCACGGTGCGCACCACGCCGGCCTCGGCGCAGGCGCGCGGCATGCCATAGACGACGCAGGATTGTTCATCTTCGCCCACCGTATAGCCTCCCGCACGCTGAATGGCCGTCATGCCCTGCAGCCCATCGCAACCCATGCCGGTGAGGATGACACCCATGGCACGGGAAGAGAACTGCGCGGCCGCCGAGAGCATCATGACATCGACAGAAGGAATGTGCGCCGAGTCGGCCGGGTCCACCGACATTTGGGCGCTGGCCGAGGTGCCCTTGCGCACGATGCGCAGATGTTCACCGGCGCGGGCAATGTAGATGGTGCCGGCTTGCAGCGTCTCGTTGGGCTCGCTCTCCTTGACGTGAAGATGGCACAGGGAATCGAGGCGGCGGGCAAAGGGCTCGGTAAAGCCCGGCGGCATGTGCTGCACGATCACGATGGGCGCGGGAAAGCCCATGGGCAACATGGGAAGAATGCGCTGCAGAGCCTTCGGTCCGCCGGTGGAGGTGCCGATGCAAACAATCTGCGGCACATGAATGAGCTTGTGCCGCAACATGGACTTGGGAATGGCGGGCGCGGTGGCGGCCGCGATGGAATTGCGCTGCGCGGCAGGCGACGACGCCGAGGCAGGCCTGCGCCGCGACAGACGGGCGGCAGCCTTGCACTTGTCAACCAGATCGTCCTTGATGCGCACGATGTCCAGGGAAGCGTAGGAAAGATCCTTGGAGAGAAAGTCGTACGCGCCGCGGTGCAGGGCCTCGATGGTGGCCTCGGCGTGGTGGCGGGTCAGCGAACTGACCATGATGACCGGGCAGGGCGCGACATCCATGATGCGCGAGAGCGCATCCAGTCCGGTCATGCGCGGCATCTCGATGTCCATGGTGATGACGTCGGGGCGGAGTTGGATCGCCTTCTCGACGCCTTCGATGCCGTCGGAGGCGGTATCGATGACGCGCAAGCCGGGGTCGCTTTCGATCATGCGGCGCAGCGCGGTGCGCATGAAGGCGCTATCGTCCACCACCAGCACGCGGATAAAGTTGCCTGTATCGTTCATAGTGGTCACTCGCTAGAGCGGTTCCAGAGTTGCTGTGTCCCGAAGCTGCCGGCTATGGGCCGTTGCGACCATCAGGGAACAACGGCAGTGCACTATTTCCATCGGATATGGTTGCTCTGTATCCGCTCTAAACGCGGAACAGAACGGAAACCAGGCCCCGAACCTCGTTGACGTAAGCCTCGATTTCGAGGGTGAAGCAAACCAGGTCCAATTCCCGGGCGTGCGAGGAGTGTTCGGTAACGATGTTCCACGCAGGTTCCTGTTCGATGGAGAAGCTGATCTCCTCGGTGTAGCCGTAACCGAGATCGGAGGTCCGGCAGAGCTGGTCGGCGATGCAGACGAGCGCCACCAGCATCGGATCTTCCGTGGCGTGCTCCACGTCATGGTGGCGGCGCATCACCTCGGAGAGATAGTCGAACAGGTGCCAGTGCGTGGCCAGCAGGTCGCCGGTAATGTCGTGCGAGAGTCCGAGAACCTCCTGCTCAACGTCGCGCAGAGGACGGTGCTCGGCCGCGGCCTTTTTATAGGCCTGGGCAAATTCCTTGGGAATCAGAATCATGTTCACCAGGATGCCGAGGTCGTGCACCAGGCCGGCGAGATAGGCACGCTCGATGTCCGGATAGCCGAGACGGCGGGCGAGGTTGCGGGTCACCAGGGCGCAGGCCAGCGAATGCTCCCAGAGCGAGGCCGCGTCCATCTCGCCGCCGCGCGGCGAGACCTGCATGAGACAGCAACTGGTGACGATGTCGCGCAGGCGGCGGACGCCGAGCGCGAGCGCGGCGCCGCGCAGGGACTCGATGCGTTGCTGCATGCCGAACAGCGGCGAGTTGGCCATGTGCAGCACCTGGCTGGTGAGGGAGCTATCGTGCGAGACCAATTCGACGGTCTTGTGCAGGTCGATGTCGTCGGTGTGGCCGCTGAGCTGATTGAGCACCGGCAGCAACACGGCCGGCAGCGATGGCAGCCCGTTCACGCCTTCAACGCGGCGCTGGAGTTCGGTTAGCGACAGAGCTGGCATGGTCCTCACTTCTTTCCCGGCACCGGCGATTTGACGTAGGCCATCGCCCCGGGGAAATGCACCAGGCGAAATTCGTCATTGATGCCGAATAACGATTCCGAGTGGCCCAGGAAGAGATACGAGTTCGGCAGGAGATTGTTGTAGAAATGCTGGATCACGCGCTTCTTGCTGGCCCCGTCGAAATAAATCAGCACGTTGCAGCAGAAGATGACATCCAGCGATTTGACGAAGACCATCTTGGAGTCGTCGCTCAGGTTCAGGCGGCTGAACTTGATATATTTGCGGACCTCGTCTTTTACCCGGAAATCGTGTGTTCCCGGCACGGCTTCGAAGTACTTGCGCAGCAGGTCGGGGGAAACGTTGCGCAGCGCGTAATCGCCGTAAGTGCCTTCCTTGCAGCGCAACAGCGAGCGCTCGTTCAGGTCGGTGGCGATGATTTCAAAGGTAAAGCCGCGCAGGAAGCGCTGTAGTTCCTCGATGAGGAGGATGGCCATCGTGTAAGGTTCTTCGCCGGTGGAACAGCCGGCGCTCCAGATGCGCAGGTGCTTGTAGTGGCTCTGCTGCTTGGTGGCGACAATGGAAGGCAGCACCAGGCGCTGCATGGCGTTGATCTGCGGCTGGTTGCGAAAAAAGAACGTTTCGCCAACGGTGATCTCGTTCAGCAGCTTGGTCATCTCGCTGGTGCGCTCGGCGGAACAAGTCAGGTACTCGAAGTACTGCCGGAGGTTCTGAAAGTTCAATTCCTTCATGCGGCGTCCGCAGCGGTCTTCGAGGAAGGCGAGCCGGTTCTCCGCATGGAAGATGCCGGCCACGCTGTAGATCAGGTCGCGTATCTGATAGCAGGCCGGGTTGGGCACGCCCCGGTTCGTTGCTGTAGGGGTTGAACTCATGAATGCCTCTATTGCATTGCGTAGGCGGCAGGGCCGCTGGTGACAAGGAGATGGTTGGGATCGAGCACGAGGCGCACCCGTCCATCTCCGGTGATGGTTGCGCCCGCGACATACTGACTGTCGCGCAAAAGGGCGCTGAGCGGTTTGATGACCGTGGATTCCTGGCCAATGAGTCCCTCCACGGCCAGAGCGACACGCGACTCATTGATAGAGAGAATCACCGCGCGGCTGGCGGGCTTGGCGTTGGGCGCGCCCACCACCTCGGCCAGGCGCATCAGCGGCACCGTGCGGTCGCGCAGCACGAGCACTTCGTTACCCTCGACGTGGTGCACGGCCTCGTGGTCGAGGCGTACCGTCTCCAGCACCGAGCGCAGCGGGATGGCGTAAATCTCATCGCTGACCTGCACCAGCAGCACGGGCAGAATGGCCATGGTCAGCGGAACGCGCAGGGTGATGGTTGTGCCCTTGCCCAGCACGCTTTCGATCTCCACCGAGCCGTTCAGGCGGCGCAGATTGGTGCGCACCACGTCCATGCCCACGCCGCGGCCGGATAGGTTGTTGACCTTCGCTGCCGTGGAAAATCCCGGCAGAAAGAGGGCGTCGAGCAGCTCTCGCCGGCTGAGTTGCGCAGCATGTTCGGAGGAGTAGATGCCTTTTTCCACGACCTTTTCGCGAATGACCTCGGGATTGATGCCGCCACCGTCGTCGTTGACGGTGACCACGATCTGGTCGCCCTGCTGGCAGGCGTCCACCGTGATGCGGCCGGTCGGGTTCTTGCCGGCGGCCGCGCGCTTCTCCGCGCCCTCGATGCCGTGGTCCAGCGAATTACGCAGGATGTGCACCAGCGGGTCGTGAATCTGCTCGATCATCGTCTTGTCGATCTCGGTCTCCTGTCCGGAGATGACGATCTCGACTTCCTTGCCGACCTGATGCGAAAGTTCGCGAACCAGGCGCGGCAGCTTGCGGAAAACGTTGTCGATGGGCACCATGCGGGTGCACAGGCTGGCGTTCTGCAATTCGTCGGTGATGAAGCTGAGGCGCGCCGTGCTGGTGGCGACGGCTTCACTCAGGCTGCTATCGCGCAATCCGGCGCCGGCCAGTTCCTGCGAAAGGCGCAGCAGGCGGTTGCGTTCCAGAACCAGCTCGCCGACCAGGTTCACCAGGTAATCGAGTTTGCGAATTTCGACACGCATGGTATCGGAGGTTTCGGGACGGGCCGACTGCAAGGCGCGCGCGGATTGTTCCTGCGCGGCTTCGGCCGCTAGCGCCGCCGCCGCGGCCGCCGCCGCGGGATCGGCGATGGGAACCGGCGCGGCTTCCGCTGCTGGCGTATTGGAAGCAGCCGCATCTGTCTGCGCTGGCGCGGCCGCAGCCAGGGGATTGACGCCCTGAGGTGCGCCTGCGGCAGGCACACAGGCCTCCAGGGCTTCCAGGTACGGCGCCAGATCGTACTGGCGAGTGACGCCCGTGCCCACGTCGGACACCATGATGCGGACCTGATCGTTGGTGCGCAGAAGGGCATCGATGATCTCCCGCGTGACGGGGAACTCGCCCTTGCGGATCTGGTTCATCAGGTCTTCCGCGTGGTGGGTAAGCTCCACCAGCTTTTCAAAGCCGAAGAAGCTCGACGTGCCCTTTATGGTGTGCATGCCGCGGAAGATGCGGTTCACTGCTTCCGCGTCGGGGTGGTCTTCCAAAGCGAGTAGATCCTGCTCCACCTGCTGGACGAGCTCGCTGCTCTCGGTAATGAAATCTTTTAGCAGATCATCTGGCATGAAATCTGACATGGCGGTTCGGAGTCCTCTGTTCAAAGATTTAATCGGCGGCGGAGGGCAATTCCTTTATTCCTGGGATCGGCGTCTTGGGGGCTCCGGGTTGCGAGTTCACGATCACGATATCCACGCGGCGGTTCGTCCGCCGCCCTTCGTCGGTGCCGTTGCTGGCCACCGGATGGTACTCGCCGTATCCAGCGGCAGAGAGCCTGTCAGGTTCAACGTGCTCGCGGGTCACGAGGATACGGATGATCTCGCTGGCGCGGGCCGTGGACAGCTCCCAGTTGGAGTGAAACTGCGAGTTATGAATCGGCACGTTATCCGTGTGGCCTTCAATGCGCAGATTGCAAGGATAGGCGTTGACCACCGCGCCTATGCGATCAAAGGTCTCAAGAGAATTAGACTGCAAGGAGGCCGAACCGCTATCAAAAAAGCCAACCTCATGCAGACTTAATACGAGGCCTTCGGGAATTTCCCGTATCGAAACCGTGCGCTTCTCAATTTCCTCGGACAATCCCGTTTCCAGGCGGGTGCGGATGGGATTGATCGGCAGAGTGGTGAACATCTGCGGCGGCATGGTGTCGCTGCGTGGCACCAGAACAACGTTGCCGCCTGCGCCATTGCCCGCGCCGAGGGCGGAAAATCCCGCGGTGATGGCCGTGGATAGCTGCGCCATGCGCTTCTTATCCACTTGCGAAGTGGAGTAGAGCACCACGAAGAACGCGAAGAGCAGGGTGAGAAAGTCGGCATAGGAAACCATCCAGCGATCGTGGTTGTCCTCATGTTTGCGGCGGCGCCTCATGAGGGGTCGCCTTTGCTGAGAGGATTGGCTCCGGCTGCGGCTTTGGCTGGCTTCGATTTTGCCGCGCCGCGCGCCACCGTGGGTTCATGTTCGCGTATGAAGCCGTTGAGCTTGGCCTCCAGCATTCGCGGATTGACTCCTTCCAGGATGGAAACGATGCCTTCCAGCGTGAGTTCGCGCAGTACCTGGCGGTCTCTCATACGATGGCGCAGCTTGCCGGCAATGGGAAGCGCGGCGAGGTTGGCGAATCCCACGCCGTAGATGGTGGCGACAAAGGCCACGGCAATGCCGCGGCCGACTTCGTCGATCTTGTCCAGGTGCTGCATCACCTGAATAAGGCCGAGTACGGCGCCGATGATGCCGATGGTGGGTGCGAATCCGCCACACGAATCCCAGACGCGCGAGAGGTCTTCCTCGGCGTCGGCGGTGGTGTCCAGCTCAAATTGCATCATGGCGCGCAATTCGGCGGGCTCGGTGCCGTCGATGGCCAGCATGAGGGCGCGGCGGGTAAAGGGATCGGGAATGGCCTCGAGTTCCTTATCCAGGGAGATGATGCCATCGCGGCGCGCCTTTTGGGCGAGCATGACAAGGCGGGAGATCACTTCGCTGGGGCGCAACTGCGGCTCAAAGGCCACAATCTTCAGGCTGGCCGCGGCCTGTATCACCGTGGAAAGAGGATGCTGCAGAAGCACCGCGCCCAGCGTCCCGCCAAAGACGATGAGGGCCGCCGTGGGTTGCAGCACCTGGCTCAGGTGCCCGCCCTCCAGCAGCAGGCCGGCGGTGATGCCGCCAACCGAGAGCGCGATTCCGGCTACCGTTCCCTTATCCACGTTGCTCCTCGGCGGCGGCCGGGCCGGTATTGTCCGGCGCGGGATCGCCGGCGGCATCCGGAGCGAGCACTTCGATCCGTTGCAGTTGGCGGCGATAGGCAAGGACGCGATTGACAATCTCTGCCGCGGCCTCGCGCACCACCAGCTTGTCGCCGGTCACGAGCGTGATGACGGTATCCGGGTTCTGCTCAACGAACTTAATTAGTTCGGCGTTCAAAACCAGGGGAGTTCCGTTAAGCCGGGTAATTTCAATCATGGCCTTCCTACAAGGGAAGTTATCGGCGGGAAAGGAGTTGGGCTTGAGGGCGAATAGGACGGCGGCGCTGACGGGTAGTCACCCGGAAGACAAACCAGAGATTACGCGAAAGTAACCGGGAAATTGTGGAGCGGCGGGTAAAGCCTGGGGGGGATCGTACCGATAACTAGGTTGTACAACGCAACGGCTCCAATGGACGCCTGGCAATCCGGCCGGCTCCAGCAAGGGCAAGAAGGAGATACACCATGTCGATGAGCATCCTGAATAACGTAACCGCGATGGCGGCCCAGACCCAGCTGAACAACACCAACCTGGCCTTGCAGAAAACGCTGTTGCAACTGTCTTCGGGTTCTAAGTTGAATTCCGGCGCCGACGACGCCGCCGGTCTGTCGATCTATAACGGGTTGCAGGCCAACATCACTGCTTTGACGCAGTCGTCCTCGAACGCCAGCAACGCCCAGGGCATGCTGCAGGTTGCCGACGGTGCCCTCTCGCAGATCACCAACTTGCTGAACCGCGCCGTGACCCTGGCCACCGAATCCGCCAGCGGCAACGTCTCCGACGGCACCCAGCGTTCCGCTCTGGATACCGAATTTTCGTCCATCAAGTCGGAAATCGACAGTATCGGTTCCACCACTACCTTCAACGGCACCGCGGTGTTTGCCGGTGGCGCCACCAACTACGGACAGGTTGCCTTCAGCGGTTCTGGTGCAGGCCTGGCCTCGGCCGTTACCGGCAAGATCGAATTGAAGGGCGGCAGCGGCACCAACGCTTATGACTGGACCTCCAGCGGCAGTTCGGCGACCGTGGGCGACCTGATCAAGGAGATCAACGGCTCAGGCAAAGGCCTGGTGGCTTCACTGAACTCCACCGGCGCGCTGGTGGTGACCGACACGCTGAACCGCGTGGACACCACCTCCACCACGACCGAGACTGCATCGGCCCTCACCTCCGGCGCGGCCACCACCCTGAAGATTGGCGCCGACAGCACGGCCGAAACGGCGACCAACACCACCAACCTGAGCTCGTTCAGCGTGTTCCTGTCGGATGGCACCAACGTGGGCAGCAGCACAATCTCCACGACGCTCGGCGCCCTGTCTTCGTCCAACATGAATGGTGTCAGCCTTGCGGCCGACAGCCTGCTGAGCTCCTCCGGCGCCAGCGGCGCGCTGACCGACATCAACAACGCCATCGCGCAGGTGGCCTCCCTTCGCGGCAACCTGGGCGCCAGCATGAACCGTCTGACGGCGGCCGGAAACGTGATCAACGCCCAGCTGACCAACCTGACCTCTGCGGCCAACAACGTGAGTTCGGCCGATATTTCGCAGCAGGTCACCAACATGAGCGAGCAGCAGGTGCTGACGCAGACCGGCATCTCGGCCCTGGCCCAGGCCAACCAGATGCAGCAGGCTCTGCTGAAGCTGTTGCAGTAACCCAGGCTTGACGGCGGGGTGAGCCGAACCTGACTCACTCCGCGGCGCCTGACCCAGAAGGAGGCGCAGCATGACGATTGATCCGATCCCGCCATCGGTCCTTCGCGAAGCTGCGCCGTATTCACTTTCGCAGGTCGCGGCCACCGCCAACGACCGCGAATCGCAGGCGGAAGGGATACCGCCGTTGGAAGTTTCCGCGGCGGAACAACAGGTGTTGCGCTGGCTGCGCAACCGTCTTCCCGGGCCGCCGGCGCGCCGTTCGCGAATCGTTCGCAGGCACGGGCGGCAATCGGGCGAGGAGAATCCGGAAAGCGTGGAATCTCCGGTACTGGACGCAGAGGGCCCGGCGGAAGACGAGGAAGCACGCCTCGCACCGGGAAGCCCCGGCGAGGATGCCAGCGAGCAAAAGCAACAGGAAACAGGAACGTTGTTGGACGACCGGTTGTGAGGGATTATGAGCACATCATCATCGGGATTGGTATCAGGCGGAACCGCGTTAGTAGCCGGAACCAGCTACACCAGCGGACAGGGCATCAACGTCAGCGCAACGGTTACCGCGATTCTCACGGCCAAGCGCGAGCCGGAGACGGCGTGGACCGACGATGAAACAACGATCTCAAACCAACTGACCGAGCTGAATACTCTGCAGACCGAAGCTTCAAGCCTGCAAAGCGCATTCCAGAGTCTCAGCGATTACACCGGCGTATTCTCCGGGATGACCGCAACCTCTTCAAACAGCGCGGAAGTAAGTGCCACGGCCTCCTCCTCGGCCATCGCCGGCAGTTATAACGTTGTGGTCAGCAGCCTGGCCAGCACCGGCGTCAGCTACTCCAATTCCTTGACTTCCACCACGATCTCCTCCGGAGCATTGGTCTTCAGCATCGGCAGCGGCTCGGCGCAGACCATCAATATCCCCGAAAGCACTACAGGATCTGGCACCACCACGCTGAGCGCGGCGGCCAGCTACATCAACACGCAGAATCTGGGAGTGAGTGCGTCGGTGATTACCGACACCAACGGTTCGCGGCTGGTGCTGACCTCGAGCAGTTCCGGCTCCGCCGCCAGCGTCAACGTGACCTCGGCGCCCAGCGGCTTGAGCTTCACGAATCAGGCAGGCACCGATGCCAGCCTGACGGTGAACGGCGTGCCCATCACCTCCAGCAGCAACCAGGTGACCACGGCCATCAGCGGGGTCACGCTAAGCCTGGCCGGAACCACGGGTTCAAGCGGAGCTTCAGTGGTAGTGGGAGCGGATACGAGTTCCATTACCAGCGCGATTAGCAGCTTTATCAGCGCCTATAACACCGTCGTAACGGACCTGAACAACCAGTTTCAATACAACGGAGGAACGACAACCAACGCTTCCACGACTGCGACCGCGACGAATGGCGTCCTGGAGGACGATCCCACGGCCAGAGTACTGCAGGAGCAGATGCTGTCGATTATCTCCGTGGCCGGAACCGACGGTTCGTCCACCACTTATAACTCGCTGGCCAGCCTGGGCATCACCATGGGCAACGACGGCACGCTGAGCCTGAATTCGACCACCCTTCAGAGTGCGTTGCAGAGCAACTACAGCGACGTGCAGAAGTTTTTTCAAAGTACCGGTGGGGCCACCTTCTCCGAGCAGTTCAACACTCTCATGACCAACCTCAACAACCCGTCCGATGGGGCCATTACGCTGGACATCAGCGGGCTGAAATCGAACTACGCGACGGACAAGAAAAACGTCTCCGATCTGGAAGCGACACTCTCGGATTTGCAAACCACGTTAACCAACCAGTACGCAGCTTTGAACACCACCCTGCAGATGTACCCGACAACGCTTCTGCAGATCGAAACATTACTCGGGTACCGGGCTACTACAACCAGCAGCAGCGGCAGTTAAGGACGGGACCATGACTCAAGCCGACATCGGCAAACGTTACAAGGAAGCGGAGATCCGCGGGGCCAGCAGCCTGGATTGCACCATCATGATGTACGACCTGGCGATCGCCGATCTGCACCGGGCGCTTGAATACCTGGCGGACGGCGACATCGAGGGACGCACCAATGCACTGGTGCACTGTATGCAGGTCATCGAGCAGCTTCAGCTCAACCTGCAAATGGACACCGGCGGCGAGGCGGCGCAACAGCTTTACCAGTTCTATTCGCTGGCCCGGGCCAAGGCCCTGGAGGCGCAGCTTAAAAGCAGTCACAAGCTGCTGGAAGAAATGGCCTCGGCCTTCCAGAAAGTCCGCGAGATATGGGCCGAGATTAGGCGGACCGGCCAGCCCGAGGCGCCCGCCAACGAGCCCTGGAAACGGGTGCCAGCCGAAGAACCCGCAGGACACAGCACCGCCTGGAGCGCTTAAGATAAATACGAATGTAATTGTGAGGGCCGCCCGCGGGCGGCCCTGTTCTTTGACCGGGCGATACTGGTGCAGTTATTTGATGTAGTCCATCAAACTCACCTGGGTAACTTTGGCCGCGGCGGCGATGGTGGCATTCAAGGTGGTGGAGGCCTGCGTCATGTCGGTAGCGGCGGTGGCGGTGTCGGCGGCCACCAGGCTGTTCTCATAGGTGGTCAGGTTCACCTTCTCCTGCGAGAGGAAGGTGTCATTGTTGGTCAGCTCGTTGAGCGTGTTGCCATAAAAAACCTGCGCCGTGTTCACCGTGTTCAAGGCGTTGGTCACGCTGGTCTGGGCCGTGGAGATCGACGTAGTATCGCCACTCTGCAGGGCGGTGACCAGCGATTGCAGGGCGTCGAAGACGCTGCTGCCCGATTGCGAAAAGATGGTGCTGCCCGGCTGGTTCGCGTGCACCGACAATCCGGTGCCAATTTGTACCTGGTTTTGCCCGTCATTGCCGTTGTAATCCACTTTGGTGGAGTCGGTGCTGTCCACGGAATACGGCGGCCCGGCGTTGTAGGTGCCGCCGAACAGATAGTTGCCTCCGTAGCTGGTGTTGGCCAGCGACATGACCTGGCTCTTGATTCCGCTGACCTCGGTAGCGAGGGAGTTGAGGTTGGTCTGACTAAGACCGCTGCTGGCGCCTTCGGTGGCGAGGGTAAGCGCGCGCTGCATGAGCGTGACCACCTCGCTGATGGTGCTGTTGGCCGTGCTGAGCCGCGCGTTCAAGGCGTCCGAGTTGGAGGTGTACTGATCGACCGCCGTGGCCTGCGCGTTCTCCTGGATCATGGAGGCTTCGGCCGATGGATTGTCCGAAGGCACGTTGACCTTGCGGCCCGTGCTCAGTTCGAGCGCGGCGTTGTTGACGTTCTGCTGAGCCTGATCCATGAGGCTCACCATGTTCTGCATGATGTTGGGATTGATGCGCATTACTGGAAGCCTCCACTGGTGGCGCCCATGTTCAGGAGGTCGGTCATCAGGTTATCGATCACCGAGATCACCTTGGCGGCCGATTGATACGAACGCTGGTAGAGCAGCAGATTCGAAGTTTCCTCGTCAAGTGAAACGCCCTCGACGGAGCCCTGCTGGTTGGTTAACTGGGTGATGATGTTGGAACTGGCGGTGGCGCTCGAATTGGCCTGGGAGATGGTATTGCCCAAGGCGAACGTCATGTTGGCGGCGGCCGTGTCCGGGGTAACGCCGTTGATGATGTTGCTGCTCTGCAAGGCGATCATGTTGGTCAGGTTGGAGTTGTCACCGCTGGCGCCGCCGCTGGCCGCGGCTGCGATTTGCGAGCCGCTGGTGAGCGCCACCTTGATGCTGGACGCCGCTCCCGTGAGATCGGTGGAGCTGGTGGTGGTTACCGAAAAGAAGTTCGTGCCGGCGGTTCCGTTCACATCCGAGCCCGCCGTCTGCACGTTATTCACAGCCGTGGCGAACTGATCGGCAAACTGATTGAGCGTCGAGGCCATGGACGCCAACGTCTGATCGCGCGCCGACAAATAACCTCCAAGGCTGCCGCCGTCGATGGAGCTGGTAATGTCCACTCCGCCGGCAATGACCTGGTTGTATCCCGCGCTATTGAGCGAATTGGTCAGCGCATAGGCCTTGCTGCCCACCACCAGCGGAACGCCATCGGTGGTGGTCAGGGTCAATCCGTCGGAACTGTTCACCGTCTGGTAGTTCATCACCTGCGAAAGCTTGGTCAACATGCTGGAGAGCTGATCCTCGTCGGCATTGTCGGTCTGCCCCATCGCAGTGGACTGGCTGATTTTGGCGTTGGTGGCGGCGATTTCCTGCAGCAGGGAGTTGGCCGTGCTGGTGTCCTGCACAACGGAGCGGTCGGCCTGCGTCTGCGATTGCGAGATCTCGGAAGCCGTTGTCTGGAACGCGGAGGCCACATTCTGCGCCGCGGTCAGCGCGCTGGTGCGCAGGGAGCTGTCGGTCGGCGAAGCAGAAAGAGACTGCAGGGCGCTGAAAAAAGAATCGATGCTGGAAGCCACCGAGCCCGAGGTGGTATCGGAGAACAGCGTCTGCACCGCGCTGAGCGAGGAGGACAGGGTGTTCGACGCATATTCCTGCGAGGTGTTGGAGTTGATCGCCATGTCCACCACGGTGTCGCGGATGCTCTGGACGCCCGCGATTTCAACCCCGCTGGTGGCGTTGTTCAAGCCCGAGGGAGCAGCTTCCTCCAGCACCACCACGCGGCGGGCATAGCCCGGCGTGTTCTGGTTGGCAATGTTGGTGGAGGTTACATCCATGGCCTGGGTGTTGGCCATCAACGACGAGAGAGCAACATTCAGATCGCCAGTCAGTCCCATATCTCAGCCTCTATAACAGTTCCGCCCGGACTCCGGGCCGGAGTCCACCGGCAACATGGACTGCAGGGTGCGGGTCCACTGGATGGAGTGGGTCACCATGCGCTGATATACGCGGTTGAGTTGCTGCACGCGGTGCGCCGCTTCGGTGGCGCCGGTGGAGGGCGGATGGGAGAGCTGATTCAACTCGGCGCACAGCGCCATCTGGCGCGCCACGGCGGCGTGGAAGGCTTCCACGTCCCATTCGACCATAGCTTGAATGGCGTCGGAGACCGACGCCATCAGCTTTTCCAGCAAGGCAACTTGTGCGTCGCCAGACTCGGCGGAACTCATGTCAGCTCCCGAAATAGTTCTGGAACATCGCGCTGGCGATGGCATGTGGATCGGGCTGGTAAGTCCCAGACTCGACCTGCGCGCGCAAGGCGTCCACGCGATCCTGACGGATGGACAGGTCGCCGGACAGTTCGCCGCTCGCGGAACCAATCGAGGCAGTATCCACGCTGGAGGTGGCGGACGAAGAGGCCGTGGAGGCTTTCGACGCCGCGGATGCGGCGCGCGTTGCCTCGGTGTTGTTGACGGCCGGCTGTTGTCCCTGATTCTCGATGCGTAGGCTCATATTGCTCCTTTGCCTTTCCTAATCATTACATCGGCAAGACAGGCGAAGGCTTGAGTCGCAAGAGGAATATTCATCATTTCTCCCCCGTAGTGGCAGAATTCGGCGAGTTTCCCGTTGTGGGTATTGTCGAGGCCGCCCCGATTCCCAATGACTTCTCGATCATCGGGGCAAAGCCGAGGACGTTGCTCTGGGCCAGCGACTGCGCGACAGCGCGGACGCCGATGGCCGTCACCGTGTCGTGCGCCGCGTCATCGTCCGATTCGCCGGTAATGGAGAGACTTTTCTCCATCTTCTCCAGCACCGAGGCAAATAGCGATGCCTCGAATTCCCGTGCGCCGTCCGTGGCGCGCTGCGATTGCAAGTGCTGCTTCAACTCGGCGGGATCGCGCAGAAGATCGACGGATTGCGATGAAATGGAAGGCGAACTCACAGGACCTCCAGGTCGGCCTGTAGAGCGCCGGCGGCTTTTAAGGCTTGCAGGATGCTGACTACGTCGCGCGCGCTGGCGCCGATGGATTGCAGCCCGTTCACCAACTGCTCCACGGTGGCGCCTTCGGTTAGCTCAATGCGCTTGGTGGGGGTGTCCTTGGCGGCCACCGTTGTCTCGGGCACCACCACGGTGTCTCCGTTCTTGCTCATCGGCGTGGGTTGTGAAACCTCAAACTTGGTGGAGATCTCGATGGAGAGACCGCCCTGCAGGATGGATGCCGCGCCCAGCCGCGCATCGCGGCCCATCACGATGGTGCCGGTCTTCTCGTTGACTACCACGCGGGTGGGCGTCCAGACGGTGACGGCGAGCGCTTGGATGCGCGCCAGCAACGTGGGCGCGTCCTGGCCTTCGCTGGATACACTCACGCGCCGGCTGTCCATGGCAACGGCGATTTTTTTGCCGAGATCTTCGTTAATGCGCTGGGCCACGTTCTGCGCGTTGTTGAAATCGGCCTCGCGCAGCAGCAGGGAGAGCGCCGGCAGGTTCTGCATGCTCCAGGCGGCGTCGCGCTCGGCAATGGCGCCGTTGGCGATGCGGCCCACGTTGGGGTGGTTGACCTGCTTGCTGACGCCGGCGCCGCCCGCGCTGTAACCGCCAATGATCAGCGCTCCTTGCGCCGTGGCGTAGATCTGCCCGTCCTCGCCGCGCAGGGGAGTCAGCAGCAGCGTGCCGCCCTCCAGGGATTTGGCGTCGCCGATGGAAGAGACGGTGACGTCGAGCTGCGTGCCCGGACGGGTGAAAGGTGGCATGTTTGCGGTAACAAAGACCGCGGCCACGTTCTTGATGGTGATGGCCGTGGGGGTGACCTGCATGCCCATGCGCGAGAGCACGTTGGTCAGCATCTGATTGGTGAAGATGGTCTGCTTCTGATCGCCGGTGCCACGCAGTCCCACCACCAGCCCGTAGCCGATGAGGGGATTGTCGCGCACGCCCTCGACGGTGGTGATCTCGCGGATGCGGACCTGGTGTGGCGTCTGTGAGGGCGGGGCGTCGGAGGCGAAGGCCAACGGCGCGGCAAAGTGGCCTGCCAGCGCGGGAACCGCCACCAGCAGCAGCACGCACAACGAGTTTTGCAGTTTCCCGTTCATGCCATCCTCAGAAATTGAGCAGCTTCATCAGCGTGCGAATCACGATGTTCGGCTGCTTCACGGTGTCGCTGATCACGCCCTTGCCTTTGACTTCCAACTGCAGGTCGTACAACTGATAGGAGTACACGCTGTTGGTGGAGGAGATATCGGCCGGGCGCACCACGCCGCGCAGCACCAGATTCTCGTGCTGCGAATTGGCCAGCACATGCCGCTGCGCTTCCACCACCAGCGAGCCGCTGGGCAGAACGGCCACCACCTGCGCGGTGAGCACGGTGTTCAGCGAACTCTTCGAGTCGGTGGTTCCGGCGCCGGTCAGCTTGGTGCTGGAGTTGGTGGCCAGCAGGGGATTGAGGAAGCTCGGCGTTAATCCGCCAACGCCGGTGACGGCGCTGCTATGGGAGAAGGCGCGCGTCGAGGAAAGGTCACCGCTCTGCGAGATTGTCGTCGATTCCGTGATCTGAATCGCAATGGTGTCACCAACCTTGCGTGCCTTGAAGTCGGAGTAGGGGTCAGCCAGCAGTCCTCCGGCGACGAACAAGCTGCCCGTGGTGGGCGGCGCCGGCTGCGCCACCGGAAGGCTGACTTCGCGCACGTACTGGGTGAGCGTCGTTTGCTGCGACTCCGCGTTCTTCTTTTTATGCGACGCCATGGCCGGAGTGGCGCACGCCAGGAGCAGGAGCAAAGCGCTGCGGAATAGTCTCTTCATGGCTTCAACTCCCCTCGTGCAGGATTTCGACGGACCGCGCGTTCAACACGCGGGCGCGGAAGGTGCGGTTGCCTCCGCTAAGGCGCACGCGAATCTCCGCTCCATCGGTTCCCGGCTCCAGGGCCACGACGGGCAGCAAGGCGTGCATGGAGGCGGTGCGCCAGTCGGCCTGGAGGCGGGCTCCCGGACGGACGACGGGAAGCGGCTTCGGAGCTGCCAGGGGCTTTGGAGCGGCCAGCGATTTCACCTCCCGCGCCGGTGACAGGGGCAGGTCCACCAGCATGATCTGCGGCAGCGCCGCGGCGGGGCAGTGCAGTTCAAGGCTGGCTCCGCCGGTGTAGGCCACCGTGACGCGCCCCAGCTTGCAACCTTCGAAGCTGGCCAATTCCGGCGCCGAGCGCACCTGGCGCGCGGCGATGCCACGATGCAGTTCGTTGCTGAGCCACGCCGCGGCGCGTGTGTGCGAGTCGCCCGGCGAGGCCGCCTGTGCCATGCCGGAGCAGAGCAGCAGGGCCATCATCAACGTTGAAAATCCGCGCCTGGTCATATTTATTTTCCGAGCTGATTGACTTCCTGAAACATCTGGTCGGCGGCCTTGGCAACCTGTGAATTCGCTTCGTAGGAGCGCTGCGCCAGGATCATCTGAATAAACTCCTCGACCGTGTTGACGTTCGATTGTTCGAGAGAACCCTGCACCAGCGTGCCCAGACCTTCCGAGCCGCCGGGGTTGCCGGTGATGGGATCGCCCGAAGAACTGGTGGGCAGAAATAGATTCGATCCGATGCTGTTCAGGCCTCCGGGATTGGGGAAGGTGGCAAGCTGAATTTGTCCGATCTGCTGCGACTGCGTCTGTCCTGGCTGCGTCACGGTCACCGTGCCATCGCTGCCGATGGTGATGGCGGTGGCGTCGGAGGGAATGGTGAGCGACGGCTGTAGCGCGTTGCCGTCGGAGGTGACCACGTTGCCCTGCGAATCAAGGTGGAAGTTGCCGCTGCGCGTGTAAGCGATCTGCCCGTTCGGCATCAGCACCTGGAAGTAGCCGATGCCTTGAATGGCGACGTCGAGGGAGTTGCCCGTTTGCTGAAAGTCGCCCTGCGATTGCAGAATCTCGGTGGCCGCGGCGCGCGTGCCCAGGCCGATCTGCAGACCGGCGGAAACGGTCTGCTGCGTGGCAGCCGCGCCGGGAGTTACAACGTTCTGGTAGATCATGTCCTCGAATTGCACGCGCCGCTTGCGAAAGCCCGTAGTGTTGGCGTTGGCCAGGTTGTTGGCCACGTTATCCAGGTTCATCTGTTGCGCGTTCATGCCGCTGGCGGCCGTGTAGAGGGATCGAAACATGAAGGGGCTCCTATACCTTGGGCAGATCTTCGGCCGCAATGCGGTCGAAATCGTTGTGGAACGTGTTCATGGCGCGCTGCATCATCTCGGCATTCCGCTGAATGCCGATGAGGCCAACCGCACCGGCGACGGGGCTGATATTGGAACTTTCCAAGAATCCCTGCGACACGCTCAGGTCCGTCGCCGCGGTGGCGGCCGCGGTGGGAGCGGAATAATAAGCGTTGCCTAACGCGGTGAGCGGCACGTCCGCGGCGAACTGCACCAGTCGCAGATTGCCGGCCACCGCCCCGTCCACTGAGATCACGCCCGAAGAACTGATCTGCACGTCGCCCTGCTGCAGGGTGAGGGGGCCGTTGGCGCCAAGCACGGAATAGCCTTGGCTGGTGACCAGCGCGCCCTTGGCGGTGATGTGAAAGCTTCCGTTGCGCGTGTACTGCACGCCGGTGGGCGCCTGTACGGCGAAGAAGCCGCTGCCTTCCAGGGCCAGGTCCAGAGGGTTTTCCGTGCGTTCCAGCGAACCCTGCGAAAAGTCGGTGCGCGGACTGTTGAGCACGCCGTAGGTGCTGACGGCGCGCGCGCTGGCGGTGGTCGAGGCCGTCATCAGTTGCGACTTAAAACTGACCTGCTCGCCGCGAAAGCCACTGGTGTTGGCGTTGGCCAGGTTATTGGCCGCCACATCCAGCTCCTGCGTGCGAGCCAATAATCCGGTGCCGGCTGAATAGATTCCGTTGCCCATGGTGACTCCGCCCGGGAGAGGTGCAAGCGGAGTGCCAACTGATGGCGGGGAAGGTTAGAAGATACTGCGGAAGAATGAATATGGCGCGCCGCCCCATGCAGCTTGCGGGCTGCACGGGACGCGGCCGGAGAAAGGGTTATTCGTGCATTTCCAGGGTGACGCACATGGGCAACTGCTCGAATTCGAAGTTGGCTTCGATGCTGTTGCCGTCCGCCACGGAATGAGTGTGGTAATCCGAGCCGACAATAATGGTGGGCACCGAGAGCATACAGTGGTTGCCCACGCCGCTCAGCTTGCCCTTGAAGTTGCCGGCAATCATGTTCGCAATCTCGCCCAGCGCGTCCAGGCAGTCGTTATCCACTTGATCGGGTGGCATGCCGAGCATTTTGCTGGCCATGATGCGCGCCGAGGCATTGGAGCAGCGGATGCTGAGCACGCCGCAAAGGCTGCCCGCCAGGCCGACGAGGGCGGTGAACTCCATACGTCTCTCGTCCTTGGCCGCCGAAGGATCCTGGAGGCTGGTGCCGAGCATGATTTCGAACACCTCGCGCGTGGCCAGACCCAGTATGGGCGTCCACGTGCCGCGGTCGAAAGCGGTTCCAGCTCCGGGATGTGCATTTTCTGAGAAGCTCATCGTCATGTCTATAACCCCAGCACCGGGAGTACGTGTTCCTTGACCTGGTCGGGCGTAAAGGGCTTGCGGATGTAGCCTTTGGCTCCGAGCGAAAGCGCCTGTACCACGTTGGACTCGCTGCCCTCGGTGGTGATCATGACCACGGGGATGTTGCGCAGCTTTTCCACGGTTTGCACCTGCCGGACGAATTCCAGCCCGTCCATGACCGGCATGTTGATGTCGCTGAGGATGAGGTCCACCAGGTTGGTGTCCAGCAGGCCCAGTGCCTCGGCGCCATTGCCGGCCTCGATCACGCTGGAGAGATCAAGGCCCGCCTGACGCAGCGAGCGCTCGACGATCTTGCGCATGACAGAGGAGTCGTCCACGATTAAAGCTCGGATCTGGCTCATCTCATTTTCCTTATCTGGGGATGATTGGAAACCACGGAGATCGACTTGCCGGTGCGCCGTCTGAGTTCACCCGCCGGGACCGCCCTGGCTTCCGTACTGCAACACGAAACGAGTTCGCAGAGACGCTGCACGCCAAGTAGAACGATGGCGTCTTCCACCGCCAGCGGCAGGTCGCCACTCTCGTCGCGCGCGGCCTCGGTCACACGGGCACAGAGGTTCAAGTCGGCTGCAATCGATCGCGACATATCCGCCAGGTCCAGCGGATGCCGCGGAGAAAGTAGCTGCGCGAGAACATGCTCCGCGTTCGAGCCGGCTTCAGGAACCGGAATCTGCCCAGCTTCACACCGTAAGTTGATCTTTTGCGTTTCCATATCCACCGCTCGAATCACACATCGGCTGGGCGACCGGAGCACTTTAGTCCTCCGGTGGGGGGGTGAAGAAAGATAAGGTCCAGCTGGGAGCGGCGCAGCCGCAGCCGGGCCCAAATGTTGCCCTCGCTGGCATGGACGCGCAGCGCAGAAGCGCCGGTCTGCAGGGCGTAGCTGCATATCATTCCAGCCACATCCATCGCGGTTTTCGGGCGATTCACTGTCACTTCGCCGTTGGTGTCGCGCTTGCGCTGTTCCAATGCGAAACCAAAATCCCGTTCAGGAACGATGCACGGTTCCGTTTCACAGCCTAGAATTCCCTCTATCGCGGCCAGCGCGCTGTGATTGACGCGGTCGCTGAAGCCGACGAACATTTTGCGTCCGTGCGCCGCGAAGTGCACGGGCAACATGCGGTAGCGCTCGGCCAGGCTGGCGGGAATCGTCCGCGGGCAGAGCGGGTGAATGTTCATCGCGGGGAAGATGGCGCATCCCCACTGCGTGGCCACTACCGAAGCGATGTCCGCTTCCGAAACGCATCCCATTCTGGATAAACATGCGCCAATGCGATCGCCCGTGGCATGATGCATCTCCAGCGCCTCGCGCAACTGCTCATCGGCGATCACACCGCGGGAAAGCAGCATCAGCCCCATGGGCATGGTGGTGCGCACCGGGGGCGCAATGGGACGGAAGGCTGGCTCCAGTTCGATGGCGAGTGCCTGCTCCATGCAGCGTTCGCCGCAGTACCAGTCCGTCTCGTTGACGCGGAAGCCGGTGGCGCGGCGGAAGAAGCTGGTGATCAGGTCTCCGTCGCGGCACTCCGGGTTGGCGCAGCGCTGCAGGAGTCCGCGCCAGCTTCTCGCGTGCTCCTCCCGGGGCGGCACCAGGAACAACTGAGGGGTTTGTTTTCCTATCGCGGCAGGCATGCAATTTTATCTCCGCGGGATGCGACTTGCAGCACGCGCAACCCGTAATTTCCATCGACGATGACCACCTCGCCCTGGGCAATGATGCGTCCGTCGATTAAGAGGTCCACCGGTTCCTGCACCGCGCGGTCCAGTTCCACCACCGAGCCGGAGCAGAGTTCGAGAATGTCGCGCAGCAGCATTTGGCGCGTGCCAAAGCGCAGCGTGGCGTTCAACTCAATATCCAACAACAAATCCAGGTTGCGGTTTCCCGTGCTCTCCAGTGGCGGGGGCGGGGGCGGCAACGGCAGCCCTTCCGCGGCCTGTGCTGTCTCCGCCGCGGGTTCGTCGGACTTTGCAGTCTCGGCGACGGCAACGCCCATCAGCCGCAGTTCGAATTGCAGCGGAGTGTCTCCGTGCGCCACGGAGATGATGTGGCTTTCTCCTTCGATGCCCAGGCGTTCGCTGACCGCCACGGGCTTCATCTCCATGGGACCGAAGGCGGCGCGCAGGCGGTCGGCGGCATTGCCGCAGATCTGCTGGATCAATTCGGCGGCGGCTTCGCGATGTTCGCTGCTGTACTCGGCGTCGGCTGGCTCTCCGGTCAGCAGCGCGGAGAAGCGCACCGTCATTGGCGCCGTCAGCGCGATCTCGCCCTGGCCCAGCAGCGCGCCGCTGAACGTGAGTTGAACCAGCGTGGTGGCTTCGACCGGCTCACCGGCGGCATTCTCGGAGGTCAGCGTGCCGCCCGCAATCTGCGAGAGAACGGTGGCTGCGGCAGCCGAAATCTGCTCAAGGATTACCGCAATCGGCGATGTGGGTTCGCTCATAGTATTCCTGGCTCGGGAGCTTTTTCCGCAGGAGGCGGCAGCACTTGCGATACCTTGGCTGCACGCAGAATGCCGGAGCGGATGGGAAACGCCTCATAAATCGTGCGGCCCGCAACATTGCCATGAATGGCGGCGTCCGCGCGGTGCAAAAAGGGAATGACGTACTCCGGTTCGAGTTCGGTCAGCCGCCGGATGGGCAGTTTCTGATCCGGCATGGTGAGCGCGAAGTCGAAGGCGAAGTCCATGGAATGCTCCAGAATGCGCCTGCGCGTGGAACTCGGACCGCGATGCCGGCTGTATCCGCCGTCCAGATCCAGGCGGCGCAGCAGCGCGTTGGAGGCCACGGCGGGAAACGCCACGTTCATGACGCCGTGTGATTCCGGCATGTGAATTTCAAAGCTCAGGCAAAGCGTCTTGTCGCCGGGCGGCATCAGGCGTTGCAACTGGGTGGGTTGCAGGCGCTCTTCAAACTCAAAGACCGAACCGAGGGCGGACCACGCGTTCTGCATCTCGCGGCACAGGATGCGGACGACGCCTTCCATGATGCCTTCCTCGATTTCCGTGATGTCGCGCTCCAGGTCGCTCATGCGTCCCACGCCGCCGAGCAGAAGATCGATGATGGGAAACACCAGCGACGGCTCCAGGTCGAGCGCCGCCGAGGCGCCCATGGGTTTTACCTGGAACGTTGCCAGATAGGAAAGTTCGGGAATGCGCTGCAGGAACTCGCGAAAGGTCAATTGCTCCACGCTGACCAGGTTGACCTCGAAGACGACGCGCAGATAGGCGCCGAGCGCGTTGGTCAGGTCGCGGGCAAAGCCCTCGTGCAGATTGCTGATGGCCCGCACCTGATCGCGCTTGATCTGCCCGGCCTGTCGGAAGTCGCAGGGCTTGTACCTGGGAGTCTTGTCGCCCGCATCCGCGCCGCGGCCCAGCGCGGTGCGGAACATGGCATCGATCTCTTCCTGGTTTAAAACTTTTTCCATGCGCCCTCCAGCGATTTGCGGACTTCATCGACGGCCAGGTGCGCCGGCATTTGCTTGCTGCTGAGCAGCGTCTGCAGACGCTCACGCAGGCGTACCAGGGCCAGCGAGTGAATCTGCGATACGCGCGATTCGCCGACACCCAGCACCGCCCCGGCCTCCTTCATCGTCAGCTCCTCGTAGTAATAAAGAGACAGCACTTGCTGCTCCTTTTCGTTCAATTCGGAGATGGCGTTGGTCAGCAACTGCTTCATCTCCGACTTCATGGTGAGGTAATACGGGCTGTCCTCGGGATTGCCGGGGAGATATTCGCAGAGGTCTTCGTCCTGGTCGCGGCCGTTGTCGCTGTGCAGACTACCCAGGTCGAGGCCTTCCAACTCGCCGAGCAGATGTTGAAAGGCGTCGAGCGTCAGGCCAAGTTCATTGGCCAGATCCTGCTCGGTGGGCGCGTGGCCAAGCTGATGGCTGAGGCGCGCCGTGGCGCCCTCGATCATGCGGGCCTTGCGGCGCAGGTCGCGCGGACTCCAGTCGAGTTCGCGCAGGCTGTCCAGAATGGCGCCGCGAATGCGGAATTTGGCGTAGGTGTTGAACTGCACCTGGCGCGACTCATCGTATTTGTTGAGTGCGTCCATCAGGCCAAGCACGCCGGCGTGGACAAGGTCTTCCAGCGGTACATGCTGCGGCAGGCGGTCGTGAATGTGGCGCGCAATGTAGCGCACCTGCGGCATCTGCTCCAGCAGAATACGGTTGCGGACCTCTTCGTCCAGCGGCTGGGCGTAGGGATCGTGGCGCTCTTTGGCGGCGTGTTTCGGCGTCGGCTTCAGGGTACTCATGCGTTCAGGCTCCCAATCGAATGAACCGGGGTGAGAGCAGGAATCTCACCGTGAGAGATGACAACGACCTTGGGTAGAAATGGCTCCAGCAAACGGCGCAGGTGAAAGCGCGTGTTGGCCGAGCAGAGAATTACGGGGGTAGCAATTTCGGCGTGCTCGCCCACCATCTTGCGCAGGGCCTCCAGCAGGCGGCGGATGAACGTAGGTTGCAGCGCGGCGGCTCCGCCCAAGGGCATTTGCGGGGTAATGGCCTGGGTTAACTCTTCTTCCATGCGCGGATCGAGCGTGACCACCTTCAGCGTGCCCTGGTCGTCGAGCAGGGGTTTGATCAGCCAGCGTCCCAGGGCCTGGCGGCAGGCTTCCACCAGCACCACGGTGTTCTTGCTTACCGGGGCGGTTTCCACCAGGGTCTCCAGCACGGTGCCCAGGTCGCGGATGGAGACCTGCTCGCGCAGCAACTGCTGCAGCACGCGCTGAATTTCGCCAAGCGACATCAGCTTGGGAATCAGTTCCTCCAAGAGCTTGGGATGAGAGTCGCTGAGCCGGTCCAGCAGGCGCTTGGTCTCCGAGCGCGTCAGCAACTCGTGCGCATACTGCCGGATCAACTCGGAGATATGCGTGGCCATTACCGACGTCTGGTCCACCACGGAATAGCCCAGGGCCAGCGCCTGCTCGCGCAACTCGGAAGTGATCCAGCGCGCGGGCACGCCGAAGGCGGGCTCCTTGGTGACGGTGCCGGGCAGCTTGGGCGGCAAAGGATCGCTGCTGATGGCAAGGACCATGTTCTCCGGCATCTCCCAGCGCGCAATCTCCACGCCGCGCAGGTAGATGACGTACTCGCGCGGCTTCAGGCGAAGGTTGTCCGTGATGTGCACGCTGGGAATGACGAAGCCGAGCTGTCCGGCAAGGTGTTTGCGCAGGGCGCGCACGCGCGGCAAAAGCTGTCCGCCCTGGCGAGTGTCCACCAGCGGAATGAGCGCGTAGCCGACTTCGAGCGAAATGTCGTCGAGCGCGATGAGCGCGTCCAGGGCCTCGGGGCCCGTGGGCGGCGGCGCCGTGGCAGCGCCGGGCTTGGCCGCGGCGGCCGCGGCTTCCACGGCGGCGACCTTTTGCAGCCGCCACGCCATAAAGCTCAGCAGCCCCACCATCAGGAAGAAGGAGAACTTGGGCATGCCCGGGATGATGCCCATGGCAAAGAGCGCGGCGGCGGCAATCCACAGCACGCGCGGCTTGGCAAAGAGTTGCTGTCCCAGGTCGCCGCTGAGGCTGGCGCCGCTGGAGGCGCGCGTTACCACCAGGCCGCCGGCAATCGAGATCAGCAGCGAGGGGATCATCGTCACCAGGCCATCGCCCACGGTGAGCACCGTGTAGGTCTTCAGCGCGTCGCGGAAGGGAATGTCGAGCTGGAAGACGCCGATGAGGAAGCCTGCGACGATGTTGATGGCCGTCAGCAGAATGGTGGCCAGGGCATCGCGCTGGCTGAAGCGCGCCGCGCCGTCCATGGCGCCGTAGAACTCGGCTTCGTGCGTCACGGCCTCGCGGCGGGCGCGGGCCTGCTTCTCGTCGATGAGGCCGGCGTTGAGGTCTGCGTCGATGGCCATCTGTTTGCCCGGCATGGCGTCCAGGGTGAAGCGTGCGGTGACCTCGGCGGTGCGCACCGCGCCATGGCTGACCACCAGAAATTGAATGGCGATGAGCGCAATGAAGATGACGAAGCCCACCACGTAGTTGCCGCCGACCACAAATTGCCCGAAGGCGGCAATGACCTGTCCCGCGGCCGAGGTGCCTTCATTGCCGTGCAGCAGAATGCGCCGCGAACTGGCGAGGTTCAGCGCCAGACGGTAAAGCGTGAGCAGAAGAAGCAGGCTGGGAAAGACCGAGAACTGCACCGGACGCAGCAGGTAAACCGCCGAGAGCAACACGATCACCGAGGCCGTGATGCTCATGGCCAGCAGAAGGTCCAGCAGGAAGGCCGGCATCGGCACCATCATCACGAAGACCACCGAGACGGCGGCGGCGGGCACAATCCAATCCAGACTGCCGGCCTTGAGGAGCGATTTTGGTTTGGCTTCGGGCATTTATCCCCTCCCCGCCGCGGCCTGGGCGTTTACGCGGAAGACGTAGGCCAGAATTTCGGCCACGGCGGCATAGAGTTTTTCGGGAATGACCTGCCCGACCTCAACCGTGCGGTACAAGCTCTGCGCCAGTGGACGGTTCTCGACCACCGGGATGCCCTCCCACAGCGCGATCTCCTTGATCTGCTGCGCGATCAGGTTCTGTCCCTTGGCCACCACGGACGGCGCGGGCATGTTGTCGCGATACTCCAGGGCCACGGCATAGTGCGTCGGGTTGGTGACGACGACGGTGGCATTCTTGGTGGCCTGCACCATGCGCGCGCGGCGCGCCATGCGCTGCAGGCGGCGAATGCGTCCCTTGGTGTGAGGATTGCCGTCGAGCTGCTTCATCTCCTCGCGAATTTCTTCCTTGCTCATGCGCAGGTCGGTTTCCTGCTTGCGGCGCATGGCCGCGTAGTCCACCACGGCCCAAATCAGCAGCAGCAGCCCGCACTTCCAGCAGATTTCAAAGACCAGCGTGCCGAGGTGCGCGGCCAGTTGCCGCGGCGAGGCCCAGGTTCCCAGCGCCAGCGTGGACCACTCGCGGCGGAAGACCGTGACCGTGAAATAGACAATGCCCACGCCGGGGATCAGCGCCTTCAGCAACTGCACCACGGTGATGAGGCTGAAGATCTGTCCCAGGCGGTTGGCGGGATTCATGCGTTGAATGTTGGGAGCCAGCAGCTTGGGCACAAAGACAAAGCCGCCCTGCGCCAGGGAGGCGAGCAGCGCCACGCCGCCGGCGGCCGCCAACGGACGCCATGTCCAGTCCAACACCGCCTGCCCGGCCCAGGAGATAAGTGGCGACGTGAGCGTGATCTCGCTGTCCACCGCATGGTCCAGCACCGACATATAGAAATGCCGCCACGAGGCAAACATCGCCGGCAGTTGCATGGAGAGCACCAGCAGCGCGGCCATCACCGCCGCCGAGGAACTCAGCTCGCGCGAGCGTGCAACCTGTCCTTCTTCCCGGGCCTTCTTGCGCCGGTGCTCGGTTGCCTGTTCGGTTTTGTTGTCGCCTGCCATCGCGCCTCGTTAGTGGGTTAGCCGCAAAATCTGTTCCGTCCAGCGGATTGCGTTCTCAAAGTGCAGTTCCAGGTAACGCGGCCAAACCGTCATGGCCGCAATGGATACCAGCATTCCTAAAACCGACTTAACCGAGAGGCCGACCAGCAGCACGGGAAACTGCGGCGAAGCCTTCCCGAGAAAGGCCAGTACGAAATCGGCAATCACCGTGGCAATCAGCACGGGCGCGGCAATCTGCAGGCCGATGACCCAGATGGAAGCCGCCGTGTGCATCAGAAACGCCACCCGCGGCGCGGTGACAATGGGCTCGCCGGCGGGTAAATAGCGGAAGCTGGAAACCAGCGCGCGCAGCACCCAGTGGTGCACGTCGAGCGAAAAGAAAATCAGCAGCACAATCGTCTGATAGAAAACCGAAAGCACCATGGAGTCGGCCTGCGATTGCGGATCGATCATCGTGGCCAGCGAAAACCCCATCTGCATGCCGAGGATCTGCCCGGCAAACTGCACCGCGTCGAAGATGAAGCTGAGACAGAGCCCGACGATCACGCCGATGGCAAGCTCGTTCAGCACCACTCCCGCCAGCAGCAGAGGGCTGGTGCTCAGCGGCGGAACATGCACCACCGGCCACAACACGGCCACGCACAGGCACACAAACGCGGCCTTGGCCTGCGGCGGCACGGCGCTGTTGCCCAGTCCGGGCACGAACAACACCAGCCCGGAGACGCGCAGCCCAATGAAGATGGCGGCGGCCAGAATGTTTTCCAGTGAGAAGGCCATGGTCATTGCAGCAGCGGCCGGAAGTCGGAATAGAGGTGAATGGTGTAAGCCGCCAGGTGGCGCAGCATCCATGGCATCAACAGCATCCCGCTCAAAGCGATGGCCAGCAGGCGCGGCACGGTAGAGACCGTCTGGTCCTGAATGCTGGTAAGAACCTGGAGAATATTGATGAGCACCGACACCACGGTGGCGATGCCAAGCAGCGGCAAAGCCGCCAGAATCGCGTATTCCAGCGTGGTGCGTCCGAGTTGGATGACCTGTTCGAGTGGCATAACTAGCTAAAGCTCCGCATCAACGAGCCGATCAGAAGATTCCAGCCGTCCACCATGACGAACAGCAGCAGCTTGAGCGGCGTGGAGATGACGACCGGCGGCAACTGCATCATGCCGACGGACGTGGTGATGGAGGCAACGACCATGTCGATCACGAGAAAGGGAAGAAACAGCACCGCGCCAATCTGGAAGCCGGCCTTCAACTCGCTGAGCATGTACGCCGGCAGCACCACGCGCATCGAGAGATCCTGCGGCGTGCGCGGATGCGGCTCCTGCGCCAGATCCAGAAATAGGGCGACGTCTTTTTGCCGCACGAAATGCAGCATGAAATCCTTCATCGGATGCACGGCCAGTTGCAGCGCGGCCATGGGCGTAATCTGTCCGGCCTCGAGCGGCACCAGCGCTTTTTGCTGGATGGCCACGCCCACCGGCTGCATCAGGAAGAACGTGAGCACCAGCGCCAGTCCGATCAGCGTCTGGTTGGTCGGCGTGGTTTGCGTGCCCAGCGCCTGACGCAAAAAGTGAAAAACGATGAGCAGCCGCACAAACGGCGTCATCGAGAGCAGCAGTGCCGGCAACAGCGTCAGCACCGTCAGTAATAAAACGATGGTCCAGGGCGCGGTGTTGCCGCCCAGCGCGCCGAGCGGCGGAAAACCTGTCTCCGGCGCGGTGGGCAATGGACCTGCGACTGCCATGGCGGGCGTCATCAGCACCGCCGCCAGCAGCCAGCGGCGGAGGCTCATGAGGCCTCCGCGGCCAGGTTGCGACTCGTGTCCAGCTCCTGCGGCGCGCTCAGCGGGTGCACCGAGCGGTCGAGTTCCGCCAGCAGCGCAATGCTGCTGGTTCCGCCGCCGATGAGATAGGTTTGTTCGCCAACGCGCGCCACGGCCAGAAATCGCTTATCGCCAAGCTGCTGCACTTCGAGCAACTGCAAGCGGCGCTGCGCGGTAAAGCGGAAGGCAGGCTTCATGCCGGAGCGCAGAACGCTGACCAGCCTTGTCCATGCGCGTCGCAACCAGCCGGGCTTGGTTTTTGCCGACGGAGTGGGCTTCATGCGCGGCACCGGCGTTTTTGCCGCGACGGTATTCACGCGCTTGGTGAGCGGAACCTTCGGCGGTTTGGTGCGCGCGGCAACGCGTGATTTGTGAGCACCGGCGGAAGGCACCGCACGGCGAGCTTTTGTCCTGCGCACCGCGGGCGCAGCTTTCACGGGAGCCACCGTCTGCGGAGCAGCGTGCGGCGTGGGCACCGCGCGCGCCACGGGCGCAGGCGAAGGCGCGGGCGGAGGAGCGGGTGCCGGTGCAGGCAGCGGTCGGACCAGGCTGATGCTTTCCGCCGTGGTGGTGTGAACAGCAGCCGCAACGGCGGCGGTGGCTTCGGAGCGGGATGTGCGAGGTTCTCTCATGCGATTTGCGTCAGGCGCGAGGCCAGCTTGTCCTCTATGACTTCAAATTCGGTCCAGCCGATGATCTTGCCGTTCACTTGCATGGGCACGTCGGAGCCCTGCGTGCACTGTGTCGGGATGACATCCCCCGGCGCCATCCGCAGCAGCATTGCCACCGTCAAGCCAGGCACGGGAACCTCGATGGAGATGGTGCAGGGCAAGGCAAGAAAGCTGCCCCAGTGCGGCGGCAGATCTGGGCCTTCCGGCTCCGTCTCCGGGACACTGCCAAGGGCCAGTGCTGTCTGCGGGATTGCGAGTTCAGTGCTCATCGTGGGTCGTGCAGCGGATAACCGCTGCTGGACGGGAGAGGTGCAAGTGCCAGACCGAAGGTGCAATCGGGAGTGAGATTGTTCTCAGAATGCGCATTAAAAAAGCCCCACCTTGGAAGGTGGGGCGAAGCGAGGCAAGAGGAGGTTAACGTATCAAATTGATCGTGTCCTGCGCGATCTGGTCGAAGGTTGTGACGGATTTGGCGTTAGCCTGGTATCCGCGCTCGGCCACAATAAGGTTGGAGAACTCGGTGGACATATCCACGTTGGAAAGCTCCAATGCTCCGCCCACCAGCGTGCCCAGCGAACTGGTGCCTGGTGCTCCCACTACGGCGGCGCCGGAGTTGATGGTTGCCGCATAGGTGTTGTTGCCTTCCTTGCTCAGGCCCTGCAGGTTAGCGAAGTTGGCCAGGGCCATTTGGCCCACTACCTGCGAGCCGTTGGTGAACGTGCCATCGATGGTGCCGTCGGCGTTGATGGTAAAGCTGTTCAGCGAACCGCTGGTGTAGCCGTTCTGCGAGGTGGCGCTGGTGCCGCTGGCGCCGGCGACCTGGGTGACCAGCCCCGTTCCCGAGGAATTAGCCAGGGCCCATGAGATGCTCATGTTGGCCGCGCCATCCGCCAGGTTAGGAATACTGAGAGAGATCGGCGTGGTGCTGGTAAGTTGCCCGCTGCTGTCAAATGAAAGTGTGCCCGTGGCAACCGTAGTGTTGGTGCCCGTACCGCCGGTGACTTCGCTGCTTGGCACGGTCACCGTGTAGCCCCAGTTGCCGGTGCTGTTCTCGGTGAAGTCGATGCTAAGCACGTGCGAGGTGCCGAGCGAGTCGTACACCGTGATGCTGGTATCGTACGTGCCGCCCGTGGCCGTAGCCGAGCTGAGATTCGCGTTGATCGACATGGTGGTGGTCTGCACCGGAGGGTTTGTCATGCCCATTGGCAACTGGATAGCCTGCAAGCCTCCAGTGGTGTTTACAACTCCGCCCACTGCTGGATACCCCATTACCTTGTATCCGTCGGCCGTCACCAGGTAGCCGTCCTTGTCCTGGGTGAAGTTTCCGGCGCGGGTGTAGTACAGGTTCGAGCCGTCTTGCACAACGTAGAAACCGTTGCCGGTAATTGACACGTCGGTGCTCACGCCGGTGTCCTGCACGCTGCCGCTCTTGAAGTTCGAGCTGATGGCGTTCACGGTCGCACCGCCGCCAACCTGCATCATGTCGCCGGCGCCGTTCGTGCCCATCAACTGATAGAACAGATCCTGAAAGCTGGCCGTGGCATCCTTGTACGCGGTGGTGTTCAGGTTCGCCAGGTTATTGGAGATGGTGGCCAGTGCCGTGTCGCAGGCGCTGAGTCCGGAGAGCGGGATGGAAAAATTCGGCATGGGTAACCTTTCTGCCTGTTAGCTGTTGATCGCCGTGTGCTGCGCGGATGCCGTGGTGCCGCTTTGCGCCGAACTGGTGGTGGTGGTGGTGCCGGTTCCGGTCAGATCCTGTAGAACCGAGTAAATCCCGGCGACGTCGCTGAGTTGATTGATATCAACCATCTGCGTCACCATCGTCGTAGGGTCGAGCGGCTGCGTCGGATCCTGCGACTGCAACTCGGTAGCGAGCAACTGCATGAACAACTGTTGGTAATTGGTGGCCGTGCTCGTGGCGCTGCTGCTTGCCGTGTTGCTCGTCTTGCTCACCGAATTGTTTGTACTGGCTGCCGCTAACTGCAGCGGGTTACTTAACTGAATACTCATGTTTTTCCTGCTCCTTCCCTGGCGCGCCCTAGGCGAGCACGCTGATGCTTGCGTCCTCTGAAACCGGCGGCGCAATGGCCCCCGTCTGGTTGCTGGTTTCCGCTTCCGTACGGCGCGTGCTTTGGAACTGCTGCACGAAGGCTCCGGTTTGTTGCTGCTGTTGCTGTGTCTGTGCCTGGCCCTGCGAAGAAGATCCAAACGAGCCCAGCATTACGTCGTGCGCGCGCAGGCTCTGCTCCAGCGTGTTGCGCTCCGCGTCGAGCGCCTGTACGGCCTCCACGCGTTGCGCCGTGACGTGCGCCGTGACCTGCTCCGCCGCTCCTTGCCCAGTGCTGACGGCGCGGACTTCCACCTTGCCGATGGAGGGCAGTTGCACGCTGATTTTTAGTTCGCTGGAGTTCGTTCCGACGCGCAGATGCGCGTTCAGGCCCTCCAGCGTGGCTGCGGTGTTTGCCACTACCGGCTGCGATGGTTGCGGCAATGTCTGCGCCGCTTGGGCCGGTTGCGGAGCGGCGGTGGACACCGCGGCCGTGGCGAGTGAGACATTATGCACAGGAATTTGCGCGGATGATGCCGCGGTCGATACCTGCGCCGTCACCGGCTGCGTCGCGCTCGAAGCTGTTCGTGCAGCCGCGCTGCCGGCGCCGTCGCTCGCGGCGGCCGTGACCGATGTTGGACTTTGCGGATCGGTGTGCTGCGAGGGGGCATCGCGCTGCGTGTGTGCAGAGGAAGATGTACCCTCACTGTTGCTGGCCTGCGCGCGGGAGGTGTGCGAGGTGCGCCCGCTGGATGCGGCACTCGGCGTCTGGCCGGTGGCGAGGATGCTGCGCCCGGCCGTCGCCGAGGCGGCTCCTGGTACCGTTTGCACCGTCTTCTGCGCGGCCGCCGCAACCGCCGCGGTCAGCTCGCCAGCAACGTTTGCCGAGGGAGATGTTCCTGGGCTCTGCTGTGCGGTGTTTCTTGCGGTGGCGTGCGGTGACTGCCCTGGTTGCGATTTTTCGGCCACGGGTGCTGATAACGCCTGCGCCGCGGCGGCAACCGGTGCGGCCTGCGCCGGGGCTACCGTGGCGGATTCCGGTGCGGCCTTGTTCGGAGTATCTTCTGGAGCGGTGATTGCTGCTGCGTTTGCTTGCCGTGTGCTCTGCGTTGCTGCCGCTGCAGTATCGTCCTCCGCATCCGTTGCCGTTGCCGGGGACAGTTTGTCTGCCGTTGCGACGGGCTTCGCGCTTTGCCCGGTGTCCACCGTTCCGGATTGGTTCGCTGCTGTTTGTGCAAGAGGTGCGGACGTTTTCAAGGTTTTAGCGGCAGTGTTTTTTCCGGTCTGCGTGCGTGCAGTGGTGGCCGCGGAGCGCGCCGAACTTACGGTTGAATCTACCGCTGTAGCCAACGTCGCAGCGGATTGCGCCTGCGTTGGCAGGGCGCTGGCGTCGCCAAGCGAAAATGCATTGTGATCCGCATCCCCTGCGCCACTCTTTGCCGGGGTTGCCAACGCCGCAGTCTCGGGCGTGGACACCGCGACCGGCAGCACGAGTGCCGCGGATGCCGTGTTCGAGACGGCTGCGGCACTTGACGCCGTTGCCAGGGTGCTGGTGGTGGCCGGAGCCGCCGTCGTGCTTTTCGCCGTGCTCTGACTTGCGCTTCGGGTTGCCTTCGTCTTGTCGCTGCTTTTGGACGACGATTCCGAGGACTTGGTCGCGGACGTTTCCTTCGCGGAGGGTGAAGTTACCACCGTTGCGGCGGCCACGGTTTTCTGTGTGTTGTTGGCCGCTGCCTCCGTGCCGGTCTGGAAACTGACGTCTCCGGTCGCGTTGCTGGTGGCCGTTACCGCCTCGCCCGTCACATTGGAGGAGGCGGCTTGCGTTGCCGGGCTGGCGGCGGAGGTCTGCGTGGAACTGGGAGTTGCGTTCTGCAGATAGTCCTGGAAGCTGCTGCTGGAACTGGCCGTCGGAGCAGTGATGCCCGGGGCCGGAACGGGAGCGGCAGGGACGGCAGACACGGGTGCGAACGCAAAACTCATGCCGCTTTCTGTTGCACTTCGTCCGCCAAGGCCGGGCCGCCGAAGTTAAATTGCTGTCATTCGGCGGGCGCGGAATCGTCATGTTCGCTCTTTCTTAGACGCGTCAAATGCATCTCGTCGATGGCCGCCTGTTCGCGCCGCGACATCTCCACCTGGTAAGCGCGGGCGGCGTTGTCTCTTAGAGTGCTCACAACTTTGCGCTGGCTGCGCGCGTCAAGATAGTTGCGCCGCATCTCGCTGGCGCGCTTCTCCTCTTCGACGATGCGCGCCTGGAACAGGTGAATCGCCTCATCGGTCTTTGCCATTACGTTGCTGACAAACTGCAACTCGCGCGCGGGGATTGTGCCGCTTCCGTTTCGCGCCTCGGCCGAGCGCTGTTTCCACTCCTCCGCTTCTTCCACGCTGTGCTGCATGGCGTGGAGCCGCGCCAGCGAATGTTCGAGTTCGGACAGGCGGTGCCGCTCCATCAGGGTGCGCAGCCGCAACAACGACGCAAATGAAAACCGGAACGCCATCAGTCGGCCAGCGCCATCATGGCGTCTAACGTGGTTTGCATGGGGGCGGTGTCATCGGCCGTCTGGCGGGTGAAGGCCTTCAGCGCCGGCATGATGGCGATGGCGCGGTCCAGCTCAGGATCGGCTCCCTTCTGATAGGCGCCAATGCGGATCAAATCCTCCGAGCGGCTATAAGAGGCCAGCAGCGCGCGCAAGCGTTGCGCCTTGGCCAGGTGCTCCGGCGTGCAAACGGCGGGCATCAAGCGGCTCAGGCTGTCCAGCAACTGGATGGGAGGGAAGTGCCCCTCGCTGGTGAGCCGGCGGTCGAGCAGGATGTGTCCGTCGAGCAGGCTGCGCACCGAATCCACGATGGGGTCCATCTGGTCGTCGCCTTCCATCAGCACCGTGTAGAACGCGGTGATGGAGCCACGGCGGAAGCAGCCCGCGCGCTCCACCAGTTGCGAGAGCAGGGCGAACACCGAGGGCGTGTAGCCCTTGGCCGTGGGCGGCTCGCCGGCGGCCAGGCCAATCTCGCGCTGCGCCATGGCAAAGCGCGTGATCGAATCGAGCACCAGCAGAACGTCCTTGCCGCGGGCCGCAAAATATTCGGCAATGGAGTGCGCCGTGTGGGCCGCGCGCAAGCGCAACAGCGGCGTCTGGTCCGAGGTGGAGACCACCACCACCGAGCGGCGGCGACCTTCGTCACCCAGGGAATCTTCCAGGAACTCGCGCACCTCGCGGCCGCGCTCGCCCACCAGCGCCACCACCGTCAGGTCGGCCGAGGTGCCGCGGGCCATCATGCCCATCAGCGTGCTTTTGCCAACGCCGCTGCCGCCGAAAATGCCAATGCGCTGGCCGCGTCCGCAACTGAGAAACGCATCGATGGCGCGCACGCCGGTGCCCAGGGGCACGTTGATCCGCTCGCGGTCAAAAGGGTTGGGCGCCCCGCGCACCAGTGCCATGCGTTCTTCGGCAAAGATCGGCCGCCCGTCGTCGATGGCGTGTCCCCGCGCATCGATCACGCGGCCCAGCATTGCCTCGCTTACGCCAATGGAAGGCTGCGCTCCCCAGGTGAAGACCGTGTCGCCGAGGCGCACGCCGTCCGCGGGATACAGGGGCATGGAAGCCACGGTCGAGCCGCGGAAGCCGATGATCTGCCCCTCCACCTCGTTGCCGCGATAGTCGCGGATGGTGCAGCAATCACCCAGCGCGCAGTGCGGGCCGTTGGATTCGATCAGTCCGCCCAGGGCGCGCGTAACGCGGCCCTGCCAGCGGCGATGCGGCATGTTTTTCAGCGCGGCTTGGAAGCGGTCCAGGCTCATTGCACGGTGGCCGCGCCGGAGGCGGGCTTGTTGCGCGCCGCCAGAAGGTCGAAGAAGCCGCGCTCAATCTCCTTCATCTCGTTCTCGAAATTCACCGCGCAGGAGCCGAGCGCGGTCTGCAATCGCACTTCGTCGGCTTCCAGGCGCGGCTCAGGCTCCACGGTGACGGCGTTGGGCAGCGCGGAGACCGCCTCTTTCCAGTAGGCCAGCAGCGCGGGCGCAACCTGCAGGCGCACCTCGGTGGCCGCGTCGATTCGCTCGAGCTCATAGCGCACGGCCGCGGCCAGCAACTTGGGATCGACCTGCGTTTCGCGATGGATGATGCGCCGCGCCACGGCCAGTGCCAGTTGCACCACCTCGGCCTCCACGCGATGGAAATATTCCTCGCGCTCGTGTTCGAACTGACGCACGGCGTCGCCCACCGTGGCCCGCGCCCGCTGCACCTCGCGCGCCTGCTCGGCGCGCAGTTGCACGGCCAGCGCGCTCTTTTCGGCCTCCAGACGCTGCTGGAACAAGGCCTCGGCGTCGGAGCGCGACCGCGCGGGAGCTTCCTCCTCGGGTTGCACTGAACCCCGCGCGTTGTCTTCCGTATATTCCAGCCGGACGTAGCCGGGCGCAGCGTCACACGACGAGCTCATCCTCGTTCTCCTGTTTCAATTGCAGTTTGCCCTGCTGCTCCAGCTTGCGCGCCGTGGCCACGCACTCCTGCTGCGCCTTGGTTACGTCCTTGCTGCGTAATGGACCCAACGCCTCCATGTCTTCCTTCAGCATGTCCACCGCGCGCGTGGACATGGACTTGAACATGTGGTCGCGCAGTTGTTCCGACGATCCCTTCAAGGCCACCGCCAGCGTCTTCTTATCAAGCTGCGAGAGTAATTCGCGTATGCCAACCTCGGGCACTCCCAGCAGGTCGTCGAAGGTGAACATCAGGTTGCGGATGCCCATGGCCAGCTTGGGGTCGTCACGTTCGATCAGTTCGAGGATGATTTTGCCCGACGACGGTTCCATGCGGTTCAGCAGGTCGGCCACGCCCTTGAATCCCGCATAAGCACGGCGGCTCTGCTCGCCCAGTGCGGTGAGGCGCTTGTGCAGCACCACGGAAACCTTCTGCGCCATCTCCGGCGAGAACTGCCGCAGCTCGGCCAGGCGCCGCACGGCCGCTGCGCGCGTCTCCTCGGTCAACTTCATCAACAGCGCCGAAGCTTGCTTTGCGTCCAGGTGAGCCAGGATCAGCGCGATGGTCTGCGGATGCTCGCCTTGCAGGAATTTCGCCAACTGCTGCGGATCGGCTTTTTGTAAGGAATCGAGTTTGCTGGCGCTCATCTCCTGCGCCCGTATCACCGAGTTAAGCACGTCGCGCGCCGCTTCCGGTCCCAGCGCCGTGACCAGCAATTTTTCCGCGTAGGTGAGGCCGCCGTGCGCAATGTACTCCTGGGTCACGGTCAGGGTGTGATACTCGTCGAGAATATCCACCGCCTGCTGTGGGTCCACTTTGCCCAGGTCGGCGATTTCCTGGGTGATCTCACGCAACTCGTCTTCGCTCAGGTTGCGGAAGATGAGGCTCGAAATTTCCTCGCCCAGCAGTACAAGCAGAATGGCCGCCTTACGCAAGCCGGGAATGGTGGATTTCAGGGTTGCCATCAGCGCGTCCCCTGCTTCAGCCAGCTCTGTACCAGCCTGGTGGCGCTGGCAGGTTCACGCTGCACATGATCGGAGATGTCAGTCTTCAATCGCGCCATTTGAGTGGCTTCAGCCTGTAGTGCCGGATCTCCCTCGCTCAGCGAACCGCCATCAGCTCCCGCGCCTGCTAAGCGTCCCACGCCCGGCTTGTGCGCCGCCAGGGCCAGGACCATCTGCTTCTTCACCGGACGCAGCACGAACAGATACGTCACCGCAAAGATCAGCAGCATGGCAAGAATGCGCACATAGCTTGTCCACTGCAACACCGTGGTGCGCACCTTCTGCCACTTCGTCGGAGCCGCGGGAGTTTCCACCGGCAAATCCTGGAAGCTGATGTTCTGCACGCTGATCACGTCGCCGCGCGTGGCGTCAAAGCCCACGGCGGCCTTGGCCAGCTCCTCGATGCTCTTCATCTCGTCCGGCGAGCGCTTCATGCGCGGATTCTGCTTGTTCAGTGGATTGACGATGTCGTCCACGAGCACGGCCACCGCCAGCCGTTTCATCCTTCCCGGAGGCTGCACCGTATGGCGCTGCACTTTGTTGAAGGCATACGTTCCGTTCTCCGATTTCGACTGGCTGAAGTTGCCGTCGCTTGTCTTGGCCGGCGTTCCGCCGCCGGGGACATTGGAGGCCGTTCCCGCGGCGCCGCCTCCGGCCGTGCCGCCGTTGGTTTCCTCGCTGCGCTGCATGGTCAGCGTCACCGTGGAGTCAGGATCGTAGGTTTCCGAATTTTCCTCCACCGTTCCCTGATCGACCTCCGTGTGCACCGTGGCGCGAATGTGGTCGGGGCCAATGACGGGCTCCAGGGTGTGCAGCAGCAGGTCGGCCATCTGCTGGTCGGCCGTGTGTTCCTCGCCGGTAGGCTGCGAGGAAGCCGCCAGCGATCCACTTCCGGCATCGGCGTCCACCACGCTCACATTCTGCGGATCGAGTTTATCCACGGCGCTGGCCACCAGACGTTGGATGGCCTGCTTCATCGCCAGCGGGATGCGCGGACCCTTCGGCTTCACGATGACCGCGGCCTTGGCCTGCCGCTCCTGCCCGCTGTAAATCGAGTCCGGTGGCATGACCAGGTGCACCCGAACGCCGGCGACGCCGTTCATCGCCTGGATGGTGCGCTCCAGTTCGCCCTCCAGCGCGCGCTGGTAATTCACCCGGTCGTCGAAGTCGCTGGTGGCCCAGTTGGTTTTGTCGAAGAGTTCAAAGCCCATGCGTCCGCTGTGCGGCGTGCCGTTGTTGGCCAGCTCAAGCCGCGCCGTGTCCAGTTGATCGCTGGCCACCAGCACGTTGCGTCCGTCGGGAGAAAGTTGAAAGCGTATGTTCTTGGCCGTCAGCCGCTGGCCAAGATCCTGCGCGTCGGCCGGCTCCATGTTGGAGTACAAAGGGGTCATCTCCGGCTTGGCCAGCAGATGAACAAAAGCGAACAGCACGGCCGCCACCACCACGACGCCGCCCGCCAGCAACAGCTTCTGCCGCGCCGTCAGGCTTGCGGCAAAGTCGCGCAGTTGGGTGGTGATCTGTCCGAGACTGGCAGGTGAGCTCATGGTCGGCCCTTAAAATTGCATGCGGGAGATTTCCTGATAGGCGCTGACCACCTTGTTGCGCACCTGCAGCATCAGGTCGAAGGACAGCGAGGCGCGCTCCACGGCCAGCGTGGCCGAGTGAACATCTTCGCCGCTGCCGGTGAGCAGGCTGTTAACTTTCTGCGCCGCGTCCGTGTGCAACTGGTTGACCTCGCTGATAGCCGAGTTCAGCACCGAGGTGAAGCCGCCCGCGCCGGTTGCATCCTGCAGCGCACCGGCGCTTGACGCCGCGCTGCTCACTGCGTTTTGGATTCCACTGGCGACGCTGTTCAGGCTCGAAGAAACAACGTTCATGGCACTCCTACTTCAATATATCCAGCGACTGCTGGATCATCTGCTTGGCGGCCTGCACCGCGGAAGCGTTGATCTGATATCCGCGCGACGCGCTCATCAGGTCGGTCATCTCCAGCACCGGATTGATGTTGGGATAGGCCACGTAGCCATCGGCGTTGGCGTCTGGATGCGATGGCTCGTAACGCAGAATCGGCTGTGAGTTGTCGGCCACCACGGCCTTCACCGTCACTCCGCCCGGCACCTTGTCCGCGCTGCCGCCCGTGGCGCCGGCCAGTTGCATCTGGAAGCTGCCCGCCTGCTGGCTCTGGAAGATGACTTCCTTGCGTTTGTACGGCCCGCCCTCGGCGGTGTTTGTGCTCTCGGCGTTGGCCATGTTGCTGGCCACCACTTCTGCCCGTGTGCGCTCGGCACGCAGGCCGCTGGCGCTGATTCCCATTACACCGAATAGGTTCATTACGTCTGCGAACCTCCCTCGTGAATCGCCGCTGAAATCTCATGCAATTGCGCCTTCAGCAGCGCCACCCCGGTCTGGAACTGAAGCTGCGTCTGTCCCAGCGCCAGTCCTTCGCGGTCCATGCTGACGTTGTTGCCGTCCGGGCGTTCGTCCAGGCCCTTCACTTCCACCACCCGCGGCTTCTGCTGCCCGTCGCTCATCAGAGAGGCCAACTGGCTTTTGAAGTCCACGTCGCGTGTGTGGTAGCCCGGCGTGTCGATGTTGGCGATGTTGCTGGCCACCACCGCGCCGCGCTGTGCCGTGGTGTCCAGGTAGCGGCTCAGCCGCTCGATCAGCGGGGTGTCGGTCAGGTTCACAAAGGCCTCCGTTCCTCCAGCGCCGGCATGGCCACAATACGCTCCGTGGGAGGAATGTCCGTGAGCAGTCCCAGGCTGCGCCCATCCTGGCAAATCAAAGAGGTCAGGTGCGAGAGGCCAAGGCGTCCATGGTGCGGCTGCATCAGCAGGCGGCGTATCACCGTGCGCAACTCGGCGATGTTCTCCGGCCAGCCGTAGCCGGACAGGCGCTCCATCAGGTCGCTCGACAGGCGAACCCGCTCGTACGGGCTGATGACGCGCACGAAGCGGTCCACCAGCTCGGGAATGTCCTCCGCCCTCTGGCGCAGCGGCGGAACCCACACGCGCGTCATGCCCGGCGTCATCAGCATCTCCGTTGGCGCCACGGCGCAGATCAGCATCGCCTGCAGCCGCGGCGGTTCGTCCTCGGTGGGATTTCTGCGCAGGGCCGTGCTCAGGCGCAGTTGCGTGCTCTGTGGAAGGGTGTCCGCGCGCAGCAGCAGCAGGCCGCCGCTCAGGGGCACGGTCAGGGTTTCCACGTCGGTGCGGCGCGTGCGCGCCGGGTTGCCGAACAGCAGAGACTGCACCGCATCGGCGCCGAACATCTGGCAGTCGATGGTCAGCATCGTGTCTTCGCCGTGACCGTGACGGCCCCAGGCGCAGCGCGCCAGCAGGCGGCGTCCGCTGCCCGGTTCGCCTTCAATCAAAAGATGGTGGCCCAGGCGGACGGCGTCCATTGCCTGTACAACGGCGTGGCGTAGCCCAGGGTTACGTCCCACGATCTCGGGTGTAATCTGCCAATGCTCCATGTCGTCTCCTCGTCCTTCCGGGCCTGGTACCGTGCAAGTTGCACGGCGGTTGCCAAGTCCGGCAAGGCGCCTAAGAACTCTCTGAACCGCGATGGGCCGAAGCGCACGGCTTGCGGATCAACAGGTGTTCGGGCCGCACTTCGCCGCTCTCGCACGCCAATACAAAGGCGCGCTCCACGACGTTGCGCAACTCGCGTATGTTGCCCGGCCAGTGGTGCGCTGATAGTTTCTGTATCGCCTCCGCGCTGAAAAGGACGGGTTGCTCGCCGGCGAAGCGCTGCAAGAAGTACCTCGCCAGCAAGGGAATGTCTTCCAGCCTTTCGCGCAGGGGAGGCAGTTCCAGCGGAAACACCGAAAGGCGGTAGAACAGATCCTCGCGGAAGCGTCCCTCCGCCACGCGCTTTTCCAGATCGACGTTGGTGGCGGCGATCACCCGCACATCCAGGCGGAAGACGTCGCTGGTGCCCAGCCGCTGCACCTCGCCGCTCTCCAGGAAACGCAGCAGCTTGGACTGACTGCCCAGCGGCAGCTCGCCGATTTCGTCAAAGAAAATGGTGCCGCCCTGCGCTGCGTGAATCTTTCCCAGCCGCGAGCGGTCCGCGCCGGTGAAGGCCCCACGCGTGTGGCCGAACAGCTCAGCCTCAATCAGCGTCTCCGGAATGGCCGCGCAGTTCACCGTGATGAACGGCTTGTCGCTGCGCGGACTCAGCTTGTGCACGGCTTCGGCCACCAGTTCCTTGCCCGCGCCGGTCTCGCCCGTAATCAACACCGCCGTGCGGTGGCGTGTCACCGAGCGCACCAGGGAGGCCACTTCGCGCAGTCCCGCGCTGGTGCCAATCACCCCGGGCAGCATCATGGCGGCGGCCGCCGGAGCGCACGTTTCGACTTCGGTTTTTGCCGCCTTCGGCGCCTCCATCTCCTGCAGCCAGCGGAAGGCCGGATCATCGCCTAATTCGGGAGGAAACTCGATGGCTCCGGTCAGGCTGTCGAGCGGCAGAACTTCCGTGCCCGGGAACTGCTGCTCGATCACGCCGATCAACTCATCGCTGTTCAGGTCCGGAAAGTTGCGGTCCAGAATGACCAGCCGTGCGCCGTGACGCCCCAGTCGCTCCAGGGCTTCGGCGCCCGTCGCGGCTTCTTCCAGACGGGCCACGCCGCGCAACTTTTCACGCAGGCTCTTGCGAATACCTTCATTGGGTGTGGCAACAAGAACGGACAACTGCCGGGGGACAGGCAGGCCAGGGTCGTACGGGACGGAGTGGATTGCGGCGCTCATGATTCATCTTTTGTAACCGATCAACTTTGTAAGCTGATTAGTGTGCCGTTAGATGTTCCTTATCTGCTCAAGATATTTTGAATTCTGCCGAGAAGGAGAAACTGGGAATATGGCGCGGAACGTCCCATTTGCAATTTCCGTCCGTGCTCCGGAGGCGGCAAACAGGGCATGGCACAGCGCCGTGCGAATGGATCGCGTGCCGGCCGGCGCAATCTCCACCGCGGCGTGCGTGCCGTCGTGGCGCAGGCGTATCTCCAGGCGCTCCACTCCGGCGGCTGCCATTTCATCCAGCAGCACAAATAGCGCGCTCTCCACCGGACGGGGATCGCACAGCAGCCAAAGTTCATCGGCTTGCAACTCCACCGCCATGCCGTGCTCTTCCGCGACGCCTTCCATCTCGGCCACGCCGTTGCGCAGCAATTCCGCGCCATTGCAGGGCTCGCAGTGCTGGCTCGGCTCCAGGCAAACGATCTGGCGCAGCACGTTCATGTCGTCCGTCAAACGGTCCAGCGCCAGCAGGCATTGCTCGAACGTGGCCTGTGCCGCGTCGCCCGAGGCGTTCTGCTCCTGGGCTACCTCCAGCATCATGCGCATGGCCATGGCCGGTTGCGTGAGCGCGTGAAAGGCGCGATCCATCGTCTCCGCGTTCATGCCAGCACGTTCTGGCGGTCGCTCAACTCGTAGCCCACGCCGCGCACGGTGTGAATCAGCCGGTTGGCCGCTCCTTCGTCGATCTTCTTGCGTAGATAGTTGATATACACGTCCACCACGTTGGTGTTCGTGTCGAAGGTAATGTTCCAGACATGCTCCACGATCATGGAGCGCGTGATGCGCCGCCCCGCGTTGCGCATCAGGTATTCCAGCAGCGCGAACTCCTTGGCCGTCAGCTCAACCTGGCGTCCGTTGCGAGTCACCTTGCGTTCCACGCGGTCCAGCGTCAGGTCGGCCACCTGCAGCAGGGATTGCACCGGCGGACGTCCCCTTCGCAGCAGCGCCCGCACCCGCGCTGAAAGCTCGGTGTAGGAGAATGGCTTGTTCACACAATCGTCGGCTCCGCTGTCCAGGGCGCAGATGCGGTCTTCCACCCGCGGCCGCGCCGTAAGCACCAGCACCGGCAGTTGCGGCTTGGCCGGACGCACGTTGTGCAGCAGGGTGATGCCGTCCATCTTCGGCAGGTTAAGGTCCAGCACCATCAGGTCGTAGTCCAGATCCCCGGCCATCAGGGAGCCTTGTTCGCCGTCCAGCGCAACGTCCACCGCGTAATGTTCCGATTCCAGCCCCTTGCGGATATAAGAAGCTAGGGCGGCATCGTCTTCGACTACTAAAATTCGCATGGTTGCTCCGGGAGATTACTTCGTTCTAAGAATGCCCACGTAACACGCAAAAATGCAGGAAAAGACGAGTAACTAGTGACCCAGGATTTCCCCGGAGTGGACGTTCCCGAAACGAACTACCGCGGAAAGCTCCCCGTGCGTAGTAGGATTCCGCCGGGTTGACGATGGCGGAGGGGGCGAAAATAGAGAGGGAAGAGCGCATCGGCAGCCGCTGCGGCAGCCTCTGGGAACGGCACTCAGCTATCGCCGAAACCAGCGCCCGGTGCTGGCGAACGCACGGTGCCGGCCTGTGGATAACCGCCCACTTCGCCGGTTGCTCCAGCAAAGCCGCTCAGGATACAATGATCCAGTCGCCGGGTTCCAACCGGTTAAAGACATAGGCGCGTAGCTCAGTTGGTTAGAGCGCTACCTTGACACGGTAGAGGTCAGGAGTTCGAGTCTCCTCGTGCCTACCATTTCTTTTCTACAACTTGCGGTAAGCCAAGCACAAAAGCCGCACCCGTTTCTGCACCCGTTTATCATCATTGGATCGCCTCTGTAGCGACTTTGATCGCCTGCAGAAACTTCCCCTGTGCTGCAATCTGGCTGTTCTGCACATGGTGCGTGTAGATCTCTAGCGTCGTGCTCAGCTTCTTGTGACGCAGGGTCTTCATCGTGACCGCCGGGTCCACGCCATTATCGGCGAAAAACTCCGCCAGGCTGTGCCGGAGCGAATGCCATCCGAAGCGGGTAGATTTATCGCCCTTGGGCAAGACGCCAGCCTCGACCCCTGCCGGACGCAAATAATCCCGTGCCACGATGCTCGCGCATCGCGGAATCCGGCCGCCGCATTTGCTGGACGCGAACAGCCAATCCGAGTTCTTGGCATAGGATGTCTGCCGCCGCCATTCCTGTAGGAAGCCAGCCAGTACCTGATGCAGCGCAACCGATGACATCGAATGTACATTCTTGCCGTCGGTCATCCGGCCCTTGGACCATGCCCGGCGAATGAGAATGCGATTTCCCACATAATCAATGTCGTGCCATTGAAGGCCGAATGCTTCTTCCCCACGCAGCCCTGTCGCTGCACAAGTAAGAGCGAGCGTCCATTCCAGTTGTGTCTCCGGCGTATCCAGATAACTGAGAATGCCAATCATCTGTTGCGGAGATACGGTCACCGTGTCACGCGCAACACCCGACTTGCAGCGGACATGCGTCATAGGATTGGCATCCGCATTTCGCGGAATGAGTCCGTGACGCTGCGAGTGCCGGTACACCTGATTCATGACCGATTTGATCTTGCTGATTGCGGTCCAGGATAAGCGCACCTTCTGTTTCCCGCGCTTGCCGCACAAGGTGGACGCCAGCGTCTCAAACCACATTTCAACAGTCAGTGGACTGATGTCGGTGGCCACTTCCGCACCCCATCTCGGGATAATATGGGCGCGAAGGTTGTGGAGATCACGAGCAGCCGTCTCCCTTGCCTTCCTGCCAATCACACCATCTTTCCTCTTCAGTTCATTTTCGATGTAATGCTCGGCAAGCACGTCAAAGGTTGATACTACGGTTGGCATCTTTACCAGATTTGAGAGACCGAGGCGCTCGACTTCCGCCCACGCTGCTTTTTCGCTTCGTCCAATGTCCCGGACGAGGCCGATGGCGCGGGACTGCTCAACCCGCTTTGCATCAGAAGCCCGCGTTGTGTTCCATCGATACACCCAAGTCGCTCCCTGCGCATACTGCTTGATTGAAAGAAACCCTCGCTGAATTCGCGACATTTACCTTTGTCCTTTCTGTCGCGTTCGCAAAGGACTGCCGTGAACGATTTTACCTTGAGCGGCAGCCGCCTGATTTGTCATATGCGCAGAGAGTTCTGAGCGGAGAAAGCGCCACTGGTTGCGCGATCCACGTCGCAGAGGATGCGCCGGGATCTCCCTGGCGCGAGCCATACGAAGCAGGTAACGGGGAGTGCAGGACAGAAAAGACGCCGCTTCGTCAGGACCAATAAAGGGCTCGAATGACAAAATGTTGGCCACATTATCCATGTGCCACCGAGCCCTTCTTGGAACTCTCCTCTGAAAAGCGAAGGCACTCGTCGAGCACTGACAACCGGACATCCTCTCCATTGTGGCACCCATAGCCAAAACGACTGGTTGACCGATGCCACTGGCGTAGCACGGAAGGAACCGCCTCTGTCTGTACCACATCCCCGAACAGGTCAAGGGTTTTCATAGAAGCTGAGACTAGATTCTGCACAAAGCACCTCAAACGCCCGGTCGATCGGAGGGAAATTTGCCCCGCGATCACCGCACGCCCCCTAAGTTATGCGAGAAATCCGACCCCGATTTATAACTTTTGGGATCCATTTATTCGAATTCCATATAAATCTTTGACCACACTCTGTTGTGAAAGAACCACACTCACGGAAACTAGATGACTGAGAAGAGGACGAAATCCCCCTCGGTATGTGCTACGCGCGACGTTCTTTCACTTCCGCCGGGCGAGTGCGCTCCCTGCGCAGCGCTCCGGGCCAGCCCTTCGGGATAGCGCGCCCGCGCGCCAAACGATACAGCGTGTTTGTCACTTGCCGCGCCCACCACTCGGTCCTTCACCCTCGCCCTCTGTCGTTCCTCCTTGTCTCCCTGTGGTTCGTTTTTTCCTTCGCTTCGCTCCTGGGTGAAAGAAAAAAACGCCCCACCGGGCAGACAAAGGAAAAAACAATGGAATATCAGAGCAACGACAGCAACAACCGCGCAGCCGCCGTCCATGCGGCTTCCGACAGTAATAATCGGAAGCCAGCGAGCGCACAGCAACTCATCCGTGAGAACGTCCAGTACCTCATCGAACAGCTTGAAGCCGGACACAGCGAAGCCCTCACCGCGTTTCTTGATGCGATGGCTCACTTTCACAGCTATTCCTTCGGGAACGTGCTTTTGATTGCGAGACAACGGCCCTCGGCAACCAAAGTTGCAGGGATGCGGACGTGGAACGAGCTTGGCAGACGCGTAAAACGGGGAGAAAAAGGGATCGCGATCCTTGCTCCCATGATTGGCAAGAGCCGCAAGAAAAAGGAGGAGACAGACGATGCCGACGCGAAGCAATCGGCGCTGCTTGGTTTTCGCCGTGTGTACGTGTGGGATAGATTATCTCGTGATTTGTGGCCGAGCTAGTACGCGCCGATGTGACGCGCGGCGCCCTGCTAGAGCGCCCCCTCGATGGCAGCAGCCACATCATCGCTCAATTCCTCCGCTCTCTGCAATACTCCACTGATTCTTATTATCTCCAGTTCGCGGGAAGCGATCTGTCCCGCCGGCTCGTGGTGGCCTCGGGCTGCGCTCAAGCTGCGTTGATGGCTGACGAGCATTCGGTGGAGGAGCGGAACTGCGGTTTTCTTTGGCTGAACTTGGGGACAGCCCAGGCAGACCAATCCGTTTGCGCAATGCTCGCCGGTGGGCACGGCACAGATATGCGTTCCCATGTCGCGCAGATTGCAGTTGGCAGCAAAGGCCGCCCACTCTTCAGCAGTCGGATTCTTCAAACCATCTTCGCCATAATAGGCGTTGTACAGGCCGCGAACTGTCTTGCGATACTCCTCGATCAAGCGGCTGGGATAGAGCTTGGCGTAGATCATCACCGTGTCGGGAGAGGCGTGGCCGAGCAGGGCTTGGATCACGTGCACGGGGGTATTGTTGTTGAGATGTTCGGAGGCAAAGACGCGGCGGCAATCGTGGGGCAACAGCACGAGAGGAGATCCGTCGGTGCGGCGAGCTTCGGCACGGACAGAAAGTTCGCGAATACGGCTACGAATGGTCTGAATGCCAGTGGCACTGGGATGGCGGATGCCTTGGAGCAGATAGGGCGCTGGTGGACGAGGGCGTTTTTCCGCCAGGTCCCAATGGTTGCAGATAGGCACGGAGGCACTGTTGTAGAAGCGCTTTACGTAACGGATAATCTCGGCCAGGACGCGGCCGAGGCTGTCTCCGATGGGGATGACGCGGGCGCGATCGAACTTCGAGGGCTTGATGTGCAGCAGGTAGTAGATGCGCCCATCGGGCAACGACCGCCGGAGAATATCGAGGGTTGTCAGTTCGGAAGCTTCTTCGATGCGCACGCCGCTTTGGACAAGCAGTTCCAGCAGCGCCCAATCCCAGAAGGTATCGACCTCGTCGGACCACGGATAGCCGCGTGAAGAAATGATCTTGGGTGCAGCCACGGTCAACTTCCATTGCTGGAGTGCGAAGGCGCGAATCTTGGGCATCTCGCGTTCGAGCTCAAGGACCGTTTCGGTGAGACGAGCCCGAGTGCGGGCGCGAGCTTTTACGAAACCGTATCCCTGAAACGTATGTTGAGTTACCGGAATGGTTCGTGGAGCAAAGGACGCAAAGGGTGAATCGGCCTCGGTTGCCCAAGCGCAGATGTCGGAGAAGAAGGTGCGCAGCTCTACCAGCCAGCTGTGCGCAGTCGGACGCACTTCCTCGCCAGCGCCAGGACCGCGTTGAACCGCACGGGCGCGGGCCATCGCGTAAGGGATGTAGTCTCGGATATGTCGCGGCAGAATCGCAGAGCAGCGCTTCACGTCGGGATGGCACTCTCCGATGAAGCGCCAGAAATGAGCGAGCGCAATGGACTTATGCCGCAGCGTCCGGTACTGCGGCGTATCGTCCTGGTCATCTTCGCAACAAGGCCCAGGCTGGATTTCACGTGTACGCATCCGCCTCCGACCGGGCCACGCTGACTGCTCGCGCCGAAAACGACCACCACTTGCTCGACCAGATTTTGGAGCTCTAGGAAGATCGGGAGTCCCCCCGGCTATGCCGGGGAGGCAGGAGCAGTTTGACAGTTACGGGAGTCCATCCGGAGACTCTGAATCGTGAGCCGCCAAGCACACGAAAGAGAGAAACCGGATGGACGAGACTGAAAGCTTA
>JARLGJ010000063.1 GCA_031296105.1 Acidobacteriota bacterium
TCATTGTGGTAGACGTGGACTACGCGGGTATCAGCGGCGCGCTGGGCACGGGCATTACCGGCGGCACGGGCAACACCAGCACCATGGATGTGGACGCGGTGCGGCGGGTGAGCTTTAACGTGGGCTGCGTGACGCAGGTGACAAGCACGGCGCTGGTGCTGGACGCGCCGCTGGCGGGTGGCGCTCCGGCGAGCACGGCGAAGGTGCAGCAGGTGTTGGGCTTCGTGGATCGCGAGGGCGCGAGCTTCCAGCAGGAATGGTCGGCGGTCTTCGCCCTGGAGCAGGCCAACGGCGGACAGGTGTTCTTCTACTATCCGCGCTTGCAGGCCGCATACGGAGCGGAGGAGAGCGCGGACAAGATGGGCGCCGAGGTGAACCTGCTGGGGCTGCACGCGGAGTTTGCCGCGCTGGCCGCGGTGGACGCCAACGACGGCGAGAGCGTGGTGTGCTATCGCACGCTGCTGCCGGCGGCCAACGTTCCGGCGTATTGAGGACGGCTTGCGTAGGTCCAGGCGTGTTTCCTCAGGGGCTGAAGCCCCGCGATAGCGGAGGCATTTGCGGCACGGCTAAAGCCGTGCCCTGACGGATCTCGACTTGTTCAGGCTCTCTCTAAAGCGCCAGGACGTAGAGGGACGGGTTGATGCCCGTCTTTTTTTGCTTGCTGCGAAGGGCAACGGAAGGATGAAGGATGAAGCTGACGATCGACAATCTGGCGGGAGCGGGCGAGGTGGATTACACGGCGCTGCTGGACGCAGAGGCGCCACCGAAGATTGTGCGCAAGCTGAACGCGGCTCCCCGGCTGACGGCGCAACTGGCGTGCACGGGCGCGCAGGCGTCCATTGCCGCCGGGGCCAAGGTGCGTCTGTATCGCGACGCGGGCGGATTCTGGTTCACGGGATACCTGACGGCCGCGCCAAGGTGGACGTGCGTGGGCCAGTCGCAAGGTGCGGATGTGTTTCGCGTGCTGCTGCAGGCAGCCGGAGAGTTGAGCATTCTGGACCGGGTGACGCTGAGCGAGCGTGAATCGTTTGGCGGACTGACCGCGGGCGGGCAACTGGCGGCGCTGGCGGTGGAGGCAAACCCGAACTTCAACATCTCCAACGTGCAGGACGTGGCGAGCGGAAGCACGTTGAGCGTGGAGAGCGGCGCGCCGTGGAACGCAACCGCCTCGGCGATTGCCAACGCGGCGCGCGCGGCGGTGACGAGCGAGAATCGCGCGCTGACTCTGGCGCCGGTGGGCACGGCCACACGCACGCTGAACGACACGGACGCGGGCTTTGTGCCCTCGGCGCTGAAGCTGCAAAGCGGCGCGCCGGCGGCGAACGACATCACCGTGCTGGGGCCGGACGAGGCAGCGCTGTACGTGCACGACTCGTTTACCGCGACGGGCACCGAGACGTACTTCACCCTGTGGGCCAGCATGACGAAGAGCACGGCGGTAGTGCTGGTGGAAGATGACTTCCACACGATGGCCGTGGACGCGACGAAGTGGGTGAACGACGCGGCGGCGGCGCTGACGTTTACCACGGGTGGCGTGGCCGCCGCGGGCGCGGTGGCACTGCGCTATCGCAACGGCGTGGAACTGGGCGGGCTGACGATGCTGGAGCAGACGGGCGTCAGCTACGCGAGCGGCACGGGAATTTTCGGCGGGCTGTTCAGCGGCGGAGAGGACGCGGCGCACTGCGTGGCCGGTGTGATGGTAACGAACGGTTCGGTGCAGGCGGTGGTGGGCGGCGTGGTCAAGGCTGTTTCGGCAACACTGGCGGCGGGAATGCTCTACGAGTTCCGCACGCTGCTGTTTCATCCGGACATGGCGCGCGCGGGACAGGTGTACGCCAGCAGTGCGAACCACGGAGCGCAATCGCGCACGGCGCAAACCTGGGCGGGCACGGCGCGCGTGGTGCTGACCATGCGGCAGATCAACCCGGCGGACCACTCGACGCTGAGCACGCAGCAGGTGGCAATTTACGACGGCACGCTGACGAACGCGCCGGCGTTTGCCAATTACCTGGCAATGTGGGGCACGAGTTTGAACTGCACACTGGGCATCGCCAAGGCCTCGCAGAGAGGCGCGGTGTGGGTGCGCTCCTGCCCGCCGGGCGGTGCGTGGCGCACGCGTGTGCTGGGCAACACGGCGGATGGCGCGGAGTGCTCGGTCGCCTCGCGCACGCTGACCTTTACCGCGGCCAGCGAGCCGGTGCTGAATGAGTTCATCGAAGTGTTCTACCGCACCACGGGGTTGGCCTCGGCGCGGGTGACCAACGCGGCCAGCGTGGCGGCCATGGCCAACTCGGAGGACACGGGTCGGCGCGCGAAGGTCGTGCGCGTGACGCATCCCGCGCCGCGAACATCGCTGGATTGCGAGCAGGCAGCGCTGGCGCTGCTGGACGACCTGACGCTGGTTCCCTGGAGCGCCACCTACGAAGCATGGGCCGAGCGTCTGCCGGTGGGCAACGCGGATGTGGCTCCGGGCGAGGCATGGACGGTGAACGCCACGCGCTGGGGCGCGACGTTTACGGCCCTGGTGCGCGAAGTGGAGATCGCCTTTGCCGCGCTGAGCGACCGCTGGGCGCGCTACACGGTCCAGATGGCGAACGACGCCGCGGAGCTGCTGGGCCTCAAGTGCGGCAATGCGCAGCACGCGTTGCCGGCGCCGGTGGTGACCAGCCAGAGCACGGACAACGCGCTAACGCGTCCGTTGCCTCTGGAGGAGGCGCGCTTTACCACCTGGACAGCTTCAACGATGACCGTGGACGCGGGCACCGCGCCGCCGGCGGGCGGAGGTATTGAGGTGCGCGTGGAAGGAGACTGGGGATGGGGTATGACGATCAACCAGAACCTGGTGGGACGCTATACGACGCAGACGATTACCTTGCCGAACACGGACGTGACCCAGACGTTTTACCTGCGGCAGTACGACGCCAGCACGCCGCCGCGCTACTCACCGTATTCGACGGTGCTGACAATGGAAGTGCCCGCATGACGAACTTTGAAGAACGCGTGCTGCGCGACCTGGGCGAGTTGAAGGCCAATATGCGGTTCATTGTGGGCAACGGCAACGAAGGAAAAATTCAGGAACTGGAGACACGCATCCAGCGCCACGAAGCAGCACTGCAAAGAGCCATGGGATTGGGCCTGGCGGCGGGCGTGCTGCTGACGGTGTTTCACGTGGCGTTGGATGCGCTGCGCCTGGTGCATTGATGATGACGAAAGAAGAATTCGTAAAGACAGCGCTGGCGGCGGCCGAGGAGAGTTCGCACACGAGCGGACTGCCAGAGTGGGTGACGGTGGCGCAGGCGGCGCTGGAGAGCCGATGGGGCGCATCGTGGCTCTCCTGCCGGGCGCACAACTACTTTGGCATTAAGGCACACAAGGGACACGCGGAGATCCTGCTGCCGACGACGGAGTGCGCGCGGGGCACGACCGAGCACGTGACGGCGGCGTTTGCGAAATATGGCTCGATGCTGGAGTGCTTCCAGTGCCGCGATCATCTGCTGACGCACGCGGCGGTGTACGCCGCGGCCCGCGAGAAGCGCGCGGACGAAGAAGCGTTCATCGACGAGATGGCGCGGCATTGGGCCACCGATCCGCACTACGCGGAAAAGCTGAAGGCCGTGCTGCACGAGGTGAAGGGAGGAACGGAATGATTTTGCTGGCGACGTTGCTGCGCGGGATTTCGTTTATTCCCGCGCTGGTGCATGGCGTGGAAGGACTGCTGGGCGCCAAGACCGGCGCGGACAAGAAACAGGCGGTGCTGAGCTTTGTATCGGCAGCGCTGGGACTGGGCACGGGCACAAACACGGTGAGCGACGCGGAGAAGTTCGAGGCGGGATTGGGCAAGGTGATCGACGGCGTGGTGGACTGCATGAACGCCTCGGTGTGGGCGAAGGCGAAGTAACAGGACTCCTGGCTGGCGAAACCGGCTGGGACCGGTATCGCATGGGCGGCGAAGCCAAATGGCTTCGCCGCCGATTTTGTACTTGAGGAAAAACCTACGACAACTTCATTACCCTTCTACCGCCGGGTTGACTCAAGTCATTGTTTTTGAAGAGCTTGAGGTAAACTTCAGGCACTAGTTCCCATACGGGGGAGGTCTATGGGGGCCATATTCTGGGAACCTATAGTAACCCCACGTCAGAGAGCCGGACTCGACAGGGTCCCCCGGTGACGTTAAACTCTAAAAAAGAGAGATTGACGACTTTAAAGGGAATGTCCCTTTGAAAGCTATACTTGTGTTGCTTTATCAAGTTCAGAGAGGAGTTTGATGACTCCGAGTATGGCACAGCGACCCGACTCCATTCCTACGACCGACCTGTGTGTATATTTGTTTTGGAATTGATGTTGTTTGGAGTGCGGGTTCTCGCCGAATATGTAGCGTGTGCGTTTATCGCATTGCGTTGGAAGTGAAGGAGAGCAATGACCGAATTGACCAATCATCCACTAATGTTGACTTTGAAGGATACGGTCTCGGGTGACGGCTTCTTGGCAGGTATCACATTGTCAGGTCGCGCGTTGGTGCGAAAAGAGGAAGATGACAAGTGGTGGATGTACGGTGTCCGCCCGGCAGGGTTATGCGAATCAGGAGATACCGTCAAGGAAGCGTTCTCGCGTTTCAGGGGACGGTATACCGAGATACTTTTCGATATTGCCGAAGAGAGCCATGACTTCGAGACATTCAAGAGTTTAGTTGAGGAGTTCTTCCATGAGCATGATGCTGATGATGAAGACAGTCGTCTGTGGGAAGAATCGCTAGCGCAAATCAGGAAAGGAAACATCGACCCGCCGGACCCCTTTGCCGACCTACCGAGAGAGTCACCAGAAACTAAACCGGCCCAGATCATGGTGGAGAGGTTAGATTCACAAGAAAAACGATTCCTGCGGAGCGACAATGTGCGGGATTCTTACTCGCTGGCGTGTCTTCCGTGCGCGGCATAGCTGAATAGTGTCCACCACAACCCCATTATCGGACGTGGAACGCATGTTGGAGCATTGCGCCAAAGGCTCTGACATCCGTTTAGCCACGCATAGCCGGGTTGTTACCTATGACGGACGTACCTATCGTGACCTGCCGAAGTTTAAGGAAATTGAAATAGGACATATAAGGAAGATGGTCAGACATCTCGGCATCAACAAAGAGTGTGCCAAGAAGTATGGCTGTTTCTGATGCATTCCAGCTGATTCCAGGTTGTTTTGAAGGTGGCGGGGCTCCGGCCCCGCCACCTTTTTTGTGCCCGAAAATAGGTGGGTATCAAAAGAGGCGGCGAACCAAGGTCCGCCGCGAAATATCGCTTAAGCTTGCGCTTCGCTTACAGCGCCTCGTTCCAGTTTTCCAACACACCTTTGACGACCATCATGAACTGGTCGGCGACGGCGCCGTCGATGATGCGGTGGTCGAAGCCGATGGCGATGGTCAGCATGTTGCGTATGGCGATGGTGTCGTTGCCTTCCTTATCCGTGAGCACCACCGGCTTTTTGACGATGTTGCCGATGTCGAGGATGGCCACCTGCGGCTGGTTGATGATGGGCAGGCCGAAGCTGGCGCCGAAGATGCCGGGGTTGGTGATGGTGAAGGTGCCGCCCTGCACTTCGTCGGGCTTCAGCTTCTTGGTGCGGGCGCGCTCGCCGAGGTCGTTCAGCGCGCGTTGCAGGCCGGTGAAGCTGAGTTCGTCGGCGTGGCGGATGACCGGCACGAGCAGGCCCCAATCGAGCGCAACGGCGATGCCGATGTTGATGTCACGCTTGTAGTGGATGTTCTCGCCCTCCACCGAAGAATTCAGGATGGGCCAGGCGCGCAAGCCGCGGGTGACGGCGCGGATGAAGAACGGCGTGTAGGTGAGCTTGAGGCCGGTCTCCTGCTGGAAGCGCGACTTGTTCTTTTCGCGCAGGCGCACGATGCGCGTCATGTCCACATCAAAGACCGTGTGCACGTGGGCGCTGGTGCGGCGCGAGGCGATCATGTGCTCGGCGATCTTTTTGCGCATCACCGACATGGGTTCGACCACGCCGGGCGTGCCGGCAAACTTGCTGGGCGCGGCGGGCGCAGGGGCTGTTGGAACCGGGGCCGGGGCCGCCACTGGCGCGGGCGCAGACTTCGACCGCTCGATGAAGGCGAGGATGTCGTCCTTGGTGACGCGTCCGCCGGTGCCGGTGCCGGGCACCTGGCGCAGATCGACGTTGTTCTCCGAGGCCAGCTTGCGCACCAGGGGCGAGGAGCGGACGTCTTCTCCGGCGGCAACCGGAGCGGGAGTTGCTGCCGCGGGCGATGAGACGGTTAACGCTGCGCTGCCGGCCGCAGGCGCTGGGGCGGGTAACGCTACGCTGCCGGCTGCGGACGCGGGGCCTCCGATGACGGCGACGACGGCGTTGACTTGCACGGTTTGACCGGCTTCGGCTTTGATGGCCGTGAGCACACCGGAGGCGGGCGCGGGAATTTCGGCATCGACCTTGTCGGTGGAGATTTCAAAGAGCGGCTCGTCGCGGTTGACCGTGTCGCCAACCTTTTTGAGCCACTTGGTAATGGTGCCCTCGAAGATGGATTCGCCCATCTGCGGCATGACGACGTCGGTGGCGGGGCCGCTGACGCCGGGAGCCGCAGCAGGAGCCGGGGCGGATGGGGCCGCAGCAGCGGCGGACGCGGGAGTCGAGGCGGGTAACGCGGCGGCGCCGCTGCCGGCCACGGGCGCAAGGCCGTCATCAATGACGGCGACGACCGCATTGACCTGCAAGGTCTGGCCAGCCTGGGCCTTGATCTCCTTGAGCACGCCCGAGGCGGGCGCGGGAATCTCGGCGTCCACCTTGTCGGTGGAGATCTCGAAGAGCGGCTCATCACGGTTCACCGTGTCGCCGGGTTTCTTGAGCCACTTGGTGATGGTGCCTTCAAAGATGGACTCGCCCATCTGGGGCATTACGACGTCGATTGCCATTTGATCCTTCCCCACGGCCGTAAGTATTTCGTTACAGCGTCAACGGGACATTATATACGCCGCCGCATGGGGGACGCAGGGGGCAACCCCGGACCAGCACCGGGTGCGCACCAACCCGGCACTACATTTCAAAAGCGACGTGAGCCACGCGACCCACGACGTAATCGGCAAAGGTGCGGCCGCGAGCGATGGCGATAAAGTCGAGAGCGCAGCGCTGGTTCTCCGGACGCAGCGTGAGCTGGTTGCCGTGCAGTTCGACGTAGCGCACCAGGCAGCGGGAGCCGTCCTTGACCACGTAAAGGTTGGGCTCGCGCTTGCGATAGGGCTGCAGAGAGTTGTAGTGGCGGTCCACCAGCATCATGGCACCGGCCACCAGGCGCGGACGCAAGGCCTCCCCGGCATCGCGATCGGCGCGCAGCAGCACAAAGCGCTGCCAGTTGTCGCGCTGGCTGGCCGCAGCCGGATGCAGACGGCGCAGGAAGGTTCGCTTGAAGCGGAGATACTCCTGCACTTCGTTCTGCGCGAAATCATTTTGCAACAGCACCGCGGGCGAAACGACGGGCACGGCCTCAAAGGCTACGTCGGAGGGCACCTGCCGCTCAGGCGGGATGAGGTCGCGCACCTCGAGGCTGAGCACCTGCAGGACGCGGTCCATGGCCTCCAGGCTGAGGCCGCGACGCTGGTTCATGAAGTTGGAAATGTGGGCCTGCTGGAAGCCGGCGCGGCGCGCCAGTTCCGTACCGGTCAGCTCGCGCGATTGCACGCGCTCGCCGACAAGCTCCCGTAAGCGGTCGTGAAGATCTGCCATCAACATCAGCGGGCTCCTGAGTAAACAACTTTAAGATATGTTCCATGAAACCGAAGTAACTTTAAGCAATGTTTTTCGTTGGCTTAAAATATCCCATTCACGCATGATGCGCGTGCGTATTCCGGAAATAAACCAAGGGGGTGAGACATGCAGCACGTCACCGGAGCGGCGCACTTTGCGGAGTTTCGCCGCAGGGTGCAGCGCTCGGAATTGATTGCGGCTGGAATTCTTCCGCTTCTGCGGGCCATCCGTTTTTCGGGAAGACTGAGCATCGTTGTACACAACGGCGAGATATTGAAGTCCGGCTACGAGGAGGGCTACTTCACCCGCAGAGATGATCGCCGCCTGATTTAGGCGTCGGCGGGAGAAACTTAAGGGGAAGCGGGCCGCGCGGCGGCCCATGGCAAACACCACAACCGACAGGTCATCGCAACACAGCCGAGCCCTGTCGCCATCGTTCATTCCAGCGGCCGCACACCTCACCGTGCCGGCCGCACGGGACGGGCGGGCACAGGGTTTTCGATTGTGCGGCGGACCGGAGAGAAAACATTCCATGGCCCATTTCGTCTGTGAAATTACGTCGTGGTCCCTGTTGCAACCAAAGTACTGCGAGCGCTGCGGCAGTCTGTGGCTGCGTCCCAGCAGCAGTATGCGTAAATTCTGCGGGCCCTGCACGGCGCAGGAGCGCACCCTGCGCGAGGGCGCGGGAGATAGCTTTATGGAGCTCTGGCTGCGCAGCCGACAGGAGGCGCGGGCATGAGCGAAGACCGTATTTACCTGCTCACCGGCAACAGCAGCGGCGCCAGCGGACTGGAGGTGTACCGTCCTTACACCCGCGCGCTGCTGCGGCGTTACATGCGGCTGGCGTCGGACCTGGGAAGGCTGCCCAGCATTCTGGGCGGACTTTGCTTCCGGGCGCGGCTTACTTCCTACCGCGTGCACACCTTCGAGGACGCAGTGATCTTTGTGCATGACGTGGAAAGAGCTTTCGAGCGCGTGAGCCGCCGGCACATGGAGGTAATCGCCGGCGTGGTGCTGCTGGACTACTCGCTGCCCGAGGCGGCGCTGCGCATGGGGATTTCCGTGCAGAGAACCGAGCGGCGCTACTCCGCCGCGCTGGACGAACTGGCGCGGGTACTGCTGGAAAGCGGACTGCTGCAACCGGTGTTCACCGGCGAGGACGACCTGCTGGACGAACTCGACGAAGAAGGGTTCGGCAGCGCGGCAACGGCCACTCCGGACAAAGACGCCTCCACGGCGGGTAGAAAAGAGCTGCCACCGCGCATTCCCCCGGCCTCCGTGCGCGAGGTGCCCAGCCTTGCAAGATTGGCTGGGTTGAAAAATGCGCAGGGGTTGGGGCGCAAAGTGGGCCTGAAACACTGAACGGAACGGCAAGGGAGCTCCCCCGCTCCCTTGTTTTCCGCACACTCGGCGGACCTGCTCCGGCTTCATTCTGCTTTGCGTCATCTGCTATGATCGGCTCCGTTCACCGGCTTTGTCCGGCTGGGCATTGATCTGGAGGATTGCACCGTGAGTGATACGCCTGAGGCTCCCGTACCCGCCGCGCCGCCACTGCGCCGCGATGAAGAAATCGCCCTGGAAATGATGAAGTTCATTGCCAACACCGCCGGTTATGGCCGCGCGGGCACTGCCGCCGCCGGATTCCAGGGAAATTCCGCCAACAATCCCGAAGAACTGTCGCGGCAACTGCTGGAGTTGTACGGACAGTGCCTGCAAAAGGTGCGCGACGGGCAGTAAGTCTGCGCCACAATCGTCTGCTTTGCCCGGCGCACCCAGCAACTGATTTTGCGGCAGGCAGGGGATCTCTGCTGGAACGGAAACCATTCCGCTCTGGCACCGGGCTGTCCGTATGCCGGAAACACTCCGAACCGCGATGAAGAAAACGACCCACCCTGCCTCCGATGCCACGCTCGCCATCCATGCCGGCGAGGACCGCCATGGCCGCAACGCGCCGCTAACTACTGAAATTCAACAAACCGCCGTCTTTGCTCTGCGTAACACGGAACAACTACGCCGCTATCTGAAGGGTGAAGGCGACGTATACCTCTACACCCGCTACGGCAATCCCACGCTGCGCGCCGCGGAAGAAAAAATCGCGGCCCTGGAACTTGGCGAGGACTGCGTGCTGACGGCCAGCGGACTGGCCGCGGAGTTCTGCGCCGCCCTGGCGCTGTGCCGCGCCGGCGATGAAATCGCCTGCATGATGGACGTTTATGGCGGCACCGCCAAGCTCTTTCGCAACCTTTTGCAGCGCTGCGGCATACACACGCGGCTGATTCCCTTCGACGGCATGGCGCAGGTGGAAGATTACTTCTCGCCGCAAACCCGCATGTTGTTTCTGGAGACGCCCACCAACCCCACGCTGCGGTGCGTGGATATTGCCAAACTGGCCCGCCTGGCGAGAAAGCACAAGATCACGACGGTGGTGGATAACACTTTTGCCACCCCCATCCTGCAAAAACCTCTGACCATGGGCGCCGATCTGGTGGTGCATTCGGCCACCAAGTACCTGGGCGGGCATAGCGACCTGACGGCCGGAGCCGTGGCCGGCAGCAAAAAGCTCATCGCCAAAGTACGCGAGACGATGATCCTGAGCGGAGGCTGCTCCGACCCCGGCGTTGCCTACCTGTTGCTGCGCGGACTGAAGACCCTGGACGTGCGCATGGAACGCGCCTGCGGCAACGCCCAGCAGATCGCCGAATTTCTGGTGGCTCATCCGCGGGTGGCGCAGGTGTTTTATTCCGGCTTGCCCACTTCTCCGGAGCACGAGCTGGCGGCGCGGCAGATGAAGGGATTCGGCGCCATGGTGTCGTTCGACATTCGCGGCGGCGGGCGGGCGGCCGAGCGCTTTCTGGACGCGCTCAAGCTGTGGTACCTGGCCACCAGCCTGGGCGGCGTGGAATCTACCGTGAGTTACCCGGTGCTTAGCTCCCATGCCTCTCTTAAGGCAAAGGAGTTGAAGCTGCTGGGGGTCTCGCCGGCCACGATACGGCTGTCCGCCGGAATCGAGGACGCGAGGGACCTGGTGGCCGACCTGTCCCAGGCACTGGACGCGGCCGGAAAATAATTGAGGCGGTATCCGCAAACAAGTTCTCCCGAATGCTTGGGATACTATTACTACTTAGTCACTATTCCTAGTGTCACTTTATATACCCCTAATCCTGATTTCGCCGGAATGGCGCGATTGACCCTGCCGGGCAGGCTTCAATAGAGTAAAGAGGATGGCACGGAGGCGGCGATAGGCCCTTCTGATGCCGCTAAGCTTATGATGAATTGCCTTTTACGCCGGACCTGGCCGCTCGCTTTCCTGTTCTGTTTGCTCCTTTCCTCCTGCACGCCGGTAAAGGACGACGCCGAGTCCACGCTGCCGGCCTCCGATGCCGTTGCACCGGAGTTGGCGGCCCCCGCTCCCGCGCCGGCAGTTCCCGCCGCCGAGCCGCAGCCGCCCCAACACAGCGCCCCGCTGCCCGCCGCACAGGCAGCGCCAGAGACGGTGGAGCTGGCGATTGCCCGCGCCGAGACCGAGTACGCCCGCGGCAAGGCGAACTACGAGGCCGGCCACCTGGAGGCAGCCAAGGAAAACTTCGACGCCGCGTTCAACATCCTGCTGCGCGCGCCCTCCGGCGTGCAGAGCGACGACCGCCTGCAGCATGAGTTCGACCGCATTGTGGATGCCACGAACGAGTTGGAGATGGAGGCGCTGAAGCAGGGCGACGGCTTTACCGAGCAGCATTACGAGCCGGCCCCGATCGACGAGGCGAACAACATCACCTTCCCGGTCGATCCCAACATCCGCGCCAAGGCGCAGCAGCAGTTGGCCAACACGCACAGCGATCTTCCGCTGATGCTGACCGACCCGGTGGTGAGCTACATCAACTACTTTTCCTCGCGCGGCCACGGCACCATTGCCCATGCGCTGATCCGCCGCGGCCGCTACCTGGACATGATTTCGCGCGTCTTCCGCGAGGAGGGCGTGCCGCAGGATCTGGTCTTCCTGGCACAGGCCGAATCGGGCTTCCAGCCACTGGCGTTGTCGCGGGCCGGAGCACGCGGCATGTGGCAGTTCATGCCCTTCGACGGACTCAAGGCCGGGTTACAGCGCAACTGGTGGATGGACGAGCGGCAGGATCCGGAAAAATCCACCCGCGCCGCTGCCCGCCTGTTGCGGGATCTTTACGCGCAGTTCGGCGACTGGTACCTGGCCATGGCCGCCTACAACAGCGGTCCCGGCACGGTGCAAAGAGCGGTGCAGCGCACCGGCTATGCCGACTTCTGGGAGTTGTACAAGCGCAACGTGCTGCCGGGCGAGACACGCAACTACGTGCCCATCATCCTGGCCATGACCATCATGGCCAAGAACCCCACGCAGTACGGGCTGGACCACCTGGCGCTGGACGCGCCGATTGCCTACGACACGGTACGCATCCACTATCCGATTGACCTGCGCCTGGTGGCCGAGTGCACCGACTCTTCCACGGCGGCGCTGGCCGAGCTGAATCCCAGCCTGCTGCGCATGACCACGCCGAAGGATACGGACTACGACTTGCGCCTGCCGCAAGGCACGGTCGAAATGTATGAGAAGAACGTGGCGGCGATTCCGGCAGACATGCGGGTAAGCTGGCGCTATCACCGCGTGGAGGATAACGAGTCATTGGCGGAAGTTGCGCGCCGCTACCACACCACGGCCGCCGCCATTGCCGAGGCCAACAACCTGGAAGAGGATGCCAAACTGGAGCGCGACACGCGGCTGATCATACCAGTTTCGGCCTCGCGGGCCAGCGCCGTTGGACGGCCCTCTATGTCCGGCGCGGCCAGTTCGAGTGCCCCGGGTTACAGCAAAAAGGCCGTGCGCTACAAGGTACGCAAAGGGGACACGGTGCTTTCCGTGGCCGACGACTACGGCGTTCCGGTGGAAAAGGTGCGGCAGTGGAACCACCTCTCCGGCAACTCGCTGAAGGCGGGCCGCACGCTGACCCTGTACCGCCCGCTGACGGCGGCATCCGCGGGGACAGAGAAGTCGAGCGGCGGCAAGAAATCGGCCAGGAGCGGCGAGAAGAATCGGGCGAGTGCCAAATCCGGCGAGGCCGAGGAGAAATCGGCAGGCAAGGGTGCGGAGAAGTCCGCGGACGGGAAAAAGGCCACGGGCAAGAAGAAGTCCAGCCGCGAGTTGAAGGCCGAGGCGAAGGAGTCCAAGGCCGGGGAATCCAAGTCCAGGGAGCACAAGGCAAGGGGGGCCAAGCCCGAGTCGAGCGAGCCGGAAGCAGGGAAAAAGACAGGGGTGAAGGGCAAATCCCATACGGCGGAGAAGCCGGAGGCAAAGTCCGAAGAGAAAAAGACAGGCAAGGCCGCCAAATCCGGGGAGAAAAAGTCCCCGGAGAAGGATGCGGACAAGACTCCGTCCCGCCACAAGAAACACAAGTAGGGGCGGAGGCAGAGGGCGCCGCCAAATTCGCGGGCCGTTCCAGTGGACGGCCCGCATTTCATTGCATCGCAATCACGGCTGAGTTATTGTGTTCGGGTGCGTGAACGCGCACCGTACGCATGCCAGGTGCAGGCGTTCGCCAAACCATATCAACAGCAGTCGTTCTAATCCTGTGCTCAGGAGAACCGGGGCGCGGAAGCGGCATAGAGATCAGGAGGAGAGATGACAGACGAGACCCTGTACGGTCGCAATGATGACGCGGACGAGTTCGGCGACAACGAGTCTTTTGACGACGTCCTGGATGACGAAGAAGAAGAACTAGAGGACGAAGAGGAAGAAGCGGAAGAGGAAGAACTGGGCCACGCGGAAGACGATGCCGTCGCTCCCGCCGCCGCGCGTGCCGCGCGTGTGGAAGAGCTGGTGGTGGTCGTTGAGGAAGAACCCGTGGCCAAACCTCCGGCGCCGAAGACCGCAAAGAAAGCAACCAAAAAGCCCGCCAAAAAAGCCGTGAAAAAGGCAGCCAAGAAAGCGGAGAAGAAAGCCGCGAAGAAAGTTGCCAAGAAAGCGGACGTGAAACCGGCCAAGAAGGCGGAGAAAAAAGCGGAGAAGAAGGCGAAGCCCGCCAAGCCTGCCAAGAAAGTGAAGAAGGCAGCGAAGCCGGTGAAGCCCGCCAAAAAAGCCAAGAAGGCCGTAGTGAAGGCCGCTCCGAAGAAGGCCGAGAAGAAAGCCAAGAAGGCCGACAAAAAGGGCAAAAAGGCGGAGAAGAAAACCAAGAAGGGCAAGAAGAAGTAAGCTGTCCCAAGAAAATAAAAAGGGCCGCGGATCGCTCCGCGGCCCTTTTTATTTGGCCGGAAATCGATTTTGCGTTTGTTCCTGGTTCACGGCCGTTCCTTGGCCATCAACCTGGGATAGATCTATCCCAGGTTAGCCGCGCACAAAACGCGCGCCGAACCTGGGGCACAACGCCAGGAGTGAATTACCGGATGCCGATGACGGCCAGCATCCGTCCCGTCACCTGCTCCTTGCGGTAGCTGAAGAACAGGTCGGTGCGGCAGGCGGTGCACATGTCCATGGTGGAGATGTTCTCCTCGGGCACGCCGGCATCGAGGAGCTGGCACCAGTTGGCCTTCACCAGATCGAGGTGGCGCGAGAGCGCGGGCTCGCCGTGGCCGGGTGCGCGCTGGTTCAGAAAGAGCATGGGGTACTTGGTTTTGAGGCTCCAGGAGTCGAAGACGTCCTCGAAGAGTTCGCGCGAGTAGGCGAACTGCGACTCGAAGGCACTCTCGACCTCTTCGCCGATCTCGTAGCAGCACGGGCCAATGCCAGGGCCGATGACGGCGATCAGGTTCTCCGGCTTGGAGCCGAACTGGCGGCGCATCTCGCCGATTCCCTTCTCGACGATGCGTTGCTGGGTGCCGCGCCATCCGGCGTGGAAGACGCCAACGGCCTTCTTGCGGCGGTCGGCGACCAGAACCGGGTAGCAGTCGGCGACCTTGACGCCGAGCAGCACGCCGGAAGTGTCAGTAATCAGACCATCGCCCGAGGTGGCTACCAGGTGGTCGCGGCGCAGGCGGGCGTACTCCGGTCCGCGCGGACCATAGACGCGATGGATGGCCGCCGAGTGGATCTGGTTCAGCAGCGCCAGCGGCCACAGGGAGCCGTTGGCCTTCACCGCCTTCAGCTTGCGCAGCAAGCGCTCGCGGTTGCGGGCCACGTTTTCCGCCGTGTCCTCGGGGGTCAGGTTCAGATTGAGCTGGCGGCCGCCGTATTCCCCGGTGACGCCGCCCTGCCGGGTGCTGAAACCGTGGACAAGCCAGGGCAGCCCGGCCAAAGCGGGCGCGGAAAGCACCTTGAGTGCCGGAGTGCGCGGCGCGCGGCGGGTGGCCGAGGCGCGGTCACGCTTGGCGCGCTGAGTCTTGAGGGTGGAGGATTTCGGGGCCGCGGAGCGGGACGATTTCTTCTGCATACTCACCCTTTGATTGTAGCCGATGGCGCGAAAATGGCCGCAGAGCGCAAGATTGCCGCGTTGCGGGCGGTTTTTCTGTACCAATTCCAGCATTTTGAGGTACGCTATCCCGTCGATGCGCAAGCCGGAAATTGACCACCGGTTGCGAGACTGGCCCTGGGGAAGCTAGAGTTTCTCACTATGTATCAAGACTTCAAGACCGTCGAGCGTTGGACCGGGGAACCGGTCCGCTGTACTTTTCAGTGCATCGTAATGGCCATTGCCACGCGCCATGCCGATGCGGTGGACGTGAAGTTCCTGGTGAACGAACGGCCGGTGTGGGTGGCCCTGGCGCACGGCGCCTGGGAAGCACACCGCAGCCAGACGGGACACGCGATCACCGATCCGCTGGCGGTGGAAATTGCCGGCCACTATTTGCGCACCATCCTGGAGAACGGCGAGGAGAGCGGGCGCGAGATGTACACATTGAACGTGGCCGAAACCTTGCAGCACCTGGATGCGGTGTTGCAAGAGGCCGGGATGCTGACGGCCGGCAAGTGATTTTTCAAAGGTAAAAAGCGCGGCCCAGTGCCGCGCTTTTTACCTGATGGAAGCATTTCATCGCCCCGCGGGACGGTGCAATGAGCAGGAGCAGGGAGGAACGACCATAACCGCCGTCGGCTGGTATGCATGGCGGAAAAAGCGGGGAAATTTATGAGTGAGCAATTGATCAGCGACAAACAACGAAACAGCACACCCCTTTGCGAGAACAAGAACCTGCAGAAGTGGGTGGAGAAAATCGCAGCGTTGACCAAGCCGTCCTCGATTTACTGGGTGGACGGCTCGGACGAAGAATACGAGCGGATGTGCGCCGAGCTGGTTGCCAGCGGCACATTCACCAAACTGAACCAGGATCTGTGGCCGGGATGTTATTACGCACGGTCGGACGCCAGCGATGTGGCTCGCGTCGAAGACCGCACTTTCATCTGCTCTCATTCCAAGGAAAATGCCGGCCCGACGAACAACTGGGAAGATCCCTTCTCCATGCGCAAAAAGTTGAAGGGACTGTTTGACGGCTGCATGAAGGGCCGCACGATGTACGTGCTGCCGTTCAGCATGGGACCGGTGGGTTCGCCCATGTCGCAGATCGGCGTGGAGTTGACGGACTCGCTGTACGTGGTGGTGAACATGCGCATCATGACGCGCATCGGACTGCCGGTGTACCGCGAGATCGAGAAGGACGAAAAGCGCGTAGTGCCCTGCGTGCACAGCGTGGGCATGCCGCTGGCGCCGGGCGAAAAAGACGTGGTCTGGCCCTGTAACAAAGAAAAATACATTGTGCACTTCCCGGAAGCTCGTGAGATCTGGTCGTTCGGCTCGGGCTACGGCGGCAACGCGCTGCTGGGCAAGAAGTGCTTTGCCCTGCGCATTGCCAGCACCATGGCGCGCGACGAAGGCTGGATGGCCGAGCACATGCTGATCCTCGGCGCCGAAAGCCCGGAGGGCGAAAAGACCTACGTTGCGGCGGCCTTCCCCAGCGCCTGCGGCAAGACGAACTTTGCCATGCTGATTCCTCCCACGGGCTTGGACGGCTGGAAGATCACGACGGTGGGCGACGACATCGCCTGGATTCGCCCGGACGCCAACGGTCAGTTGCGGGCCATCAACCCGGAGGCCGGCTTCTTCGGCGTGGCTCCGGGAACCTCGGTGAAGACCAATCCGAACGCCATGATCTCGCTGGCCAAGAACTCGATCTTTACCAACGTGGCCCTGACCCCTGAGGGCGGCGTGTGGTGGGAAGGCATGACGGACGAGCCGCCGGCCGAGTGCATTGACTGGCAGGGCAACCGCTGGACGCCCGCCATTGGCAAGGAAACCGGCAAGCCGGCGGCGCACGCCAACGCGCGCTTTACGGCTCCGGCCAAGCAGTGTCCCACGATCGATCCTAACTGGGAGCACCCCGAGGGCGTGCCGATCAGCGCGTTCATCTTCGGCGGACGCCGCCCGAACACGATGCCGCTGGTGTACCAGGCCTTCAACTGGAGCGCGGGCGTGTACGTGGGCGCCACCATGGGCTCGGAAATGACGGCCGCGGCTGCCGGCACCATCGGCAAGGTGCGGCGCGATCCCATGGCCATGCTGCCCTTCTGCGGCTACCACATGGGCGACTACTTCCGGCACTGGATCCGCATGGGCCGCAAGCTGAACCCGACGCCAAAGATCTTCCACGTGAACTGGTTCCGCAAGGACGCCAACGGCAAGTTCATCTGGCCGGGCTATGGCGAGAACATGCGCGTGCTGAAGTGGATCATTGGCCGCGTGCACGGCAAGAGCCTGGGCCGCGAAACGCCCATCGGCTGGCTGCCACGCTACGAGGACATGGACTGGACCGGCTACGACTTCTCCAAGGAAGTCTTTGACGAGTTGCAGACCGTGAACAACGAAAACTGGAAGCAGGAAGTGATCGGGCACGAAGAACTGTTCATCAAGCTGCACGACCACCTGCCGCCGGAGATGGTGTACGAACGCGAACTGCTGATCTGCCGCCTGTAAAAGGGTGAGAAACCACGAAAGCGCCGCTGCCTGCCCGCAGCGGCGCTTTTCTTTGTCTTGAATCCTGCGGGTGTGCCCCAGGTTCGCACCAGGTGTGCCCCAGGTTCGCCGCGCGCCTTAAGCGCGGATAACCTGGGCTTCAAACTCCTCCCAGGTTAGTCCCGCTACGCGGGCCGAACCTGGGGCACAACCCTGTCCCCCGGGCTCGTCACAAGCGCTTTTCTTTGCGCGAAGATGAGCCGATTGGGGCCTCAGCGTTTATGATGTTGGGACGGCGCATTGTCCCTGTTTCACCCCTGCTCCGCGCGTGACGCTGCGCCCCCTGAGACAGTTACGTAATTCATTCCAATCGAGGAAGCCGCATGAGTTCACCGAAAACCTTCCGCCCTTACGTTCCCGCGAATATGCCGATGGCGGAATTCACCCCGCGGGCAATCATCCTGGGATTGCTGATGACCGGCGTACTGGGCGCGGCCAATGCCTACCTGGGCCTGCGCGCGGGCATGACGATTGCCGCCACCTATCCGGCGGCCGTGATCGGCATGTCGCTGCTGCGCGTGATGAAAGGCTCTCTGCTGGAAGAGAACATGTCGCGCACCATCGGCTCCATCGGCGAATCGGTGGCGGCCGGCGCGGTGTTCACCATCCCCGGCTTTGTGATGGCCGGCATCTGGAACGGCCTGACCAAGGAGCACTACTGGAACTCGGTGGCGCTGATGGTGATTGGCGGCCTGCTGGGCATCCTGTTTGTGACCCTGTTGCGCCGCGTAATGGTGGAAGATCCCGAGCTTCCCTTCCCTGAATCGGTGGCGGCCAGCGAGATTCACAAGGCCGGACAGCAGGGTTCGAAGGCGGCCAAGATTCTGTTCTCCAACATGGGCTTTGGCGGCCTGCTTTACCTGCTGGGCCAGCTCAACATCTTCAACCCGAGCAACGTTTTCACGGTCACGATTGGCGCGCTGGGCAAAAAGCTATTGCTGCGGACAAGCACCAATCCCAATGTGGCCGTCACGGCCACGGGCGGCGCATCAACCTTTGCCGCGCCGGACATCAGCCCGGCGTATCTGGGCGTGGGCTACATCATCGGACCGCGGCTGGGCGCGTTGAACTTTGCCGGCGGCGTGCTGGCCTGGGGCCTGCTGGTTCCACTCTTGACCTACGTGCTTGGTCCTTACGTGCAGGCGGCGCAGCCCGCGGGACAGCCGATTCCCTGGCCGCAGTTGGCGGGCGCGATTTACTTCTCCATCGTGCGCCCCATTGCCGTGGGCGGCATGCTGGTGGGCGCCAGCTACACGCTGTTCAAGATGCGCAAGCAGCTTGGCGCGGGCATTGCCCGGGCGGTCAGCGACTTGAAGAAGTCGGCGCAGGCACACGAGGCGGCAGACCGCACGGAAGTCGATCTGAGCGCCAAGCTGGTGTTCGCCGGAATCGTGGTCGTGCTGCTGGCGATGATCGGGCTGTACTACTACTTCATCAAGGGCGCGGGCAACCTGTCGAACTCCACGGTGCTCACGGGCGCGGTGGTTTCGGCCGTGGTGATGATCATCCTGGGCTTCTTCTTTGCCGCCGTCAGCGGCAACCTGGTGGGCATGATCGGCTCGTCAAACAATCCGGTGAGCGGCCTTACGCTGTGCACGCTGGTGGTGGCGGCGTTGCTGATGGTGGCCTTGGGAGTCTCCGGCACGGGCGGCGTGGCCGCGGTGCTGGGTGTGGCCGCCGTGGTCTGCGTCTCCTCGGCCGTGGCCGGTGAAATGTTGCAGGACTTGAAAGTCGGTCACATCCTGGGCGGCACGCCGGCCAAGATGCAGATTGGCGACATCATGGGCGTGCTGGTGGCGTCGCTGGTGTTGTTCTTCCCGCTGATGGTGCTGGACAAGGCGTATCACTTTGGCAGCGCCGAACTGCCGGCTCCGCAGGCCGGACTGATGGCCATGCTGGCCAAGGGCATTGTGGGCGGCGAAATGGCGTGGCCGCTGGTGATCGTCGGCATCCTGATGGGCTTTGCCTTGATTCTGATCGAGGTGAAGAGCCCGATGCTGTTCTCGGTGGGCATGTACCTGCCGCTGGGCACGACGTTTGCCATCTTCATTGGCGGCCTGGTGCGCTGGGCCACCGACAAGTTCCGCGACCGCGCGGGCTTGAACGACGCACAGAAGGCTCGGGTGGACAACGCTGGAGTGCTGACGGCCAGCGGCCTGATCGCAGGCGAGGCGCTGTGCGGGCTGGTGGTGGCCGCCATCGTCGGCTCGCGCGGCAAGATGTTTACCGTGATGGAGCACGCGCCCTGGCTCACCGGCGTGGCCGCGCTGATCGTGCTCATTCTCGTGATGGTGCAGGTTCCGCTGCGCAACGCGGGCAGCCCGGACGAACCGGCGCCGCCAACGGCCATCATGTAAGTTGTCTTTCGAGACAAAGAGAAAGCCCGCCGGGAAAATCGGCGGGCTTTTTGCTGCGCTTCGTGTGCGCTGTGCTCGAAGCGAATCCGCGCGCCGCATCATCCAAATGGGTATGGCAAATCTATCGTTGGTGTATGGACTGCGTTTGTTGCCCGCCGAAGAGTTGGAACAGGTTGGCTCGGGGACCATCAAGCTGCACAATGGGCGCGAGGAGCACGTGACGCTGCATCTTCTCGAAGGCAGCAAAGAAGAGATTGAGGCGCAGCTCAAGCAGAGCATTGAAGCGTTCTTTGACATTTACCCGGAGATTCAGTAAGCGGCAGGCTTAGCGCAGCATCATCCACACAGCGGCGAAGTGACAGGCGGTTCCGGCCAGCACCCACAGGTGCCAGATGAAGTGCATGTATTTCCGCTTGGAGGCGTAGAAGGGGATTCCCGCCGTGTAGCAAATGCCGCCCGCCATTAACATGGCGAACACCGGATGCGCCAGCAGCATGTACATGCTGCGGATGGCGAACAGGCAGATCCATCCCATGGCCAGGTACATGGCGGTGGAAACGGCGTCCCAGCGTCCGGTGGCAAAGGTCTTGACCAACACGCCCACCGCGGCACAGCTCCACACAATCGCAAACATCGTCCAGCCCAGCGGGCCTCTCAGGCCAATCAGGGTGAAGGGCGTGTAGGTTCCGGCGATGAGCAGGTAGATGGAGCCGTGGTCCATGGAGCGCAGCACGCGGTAGGCGCGGGTACGGCTCATGGCGTGGTACAGGGTCGAACTCAGGTAGAGCAGGATGGAGGACGCGCCAAAGACGGTGACGCAGAGCAACGAGCGGACGCCGCCCGCATCCCATGCGCGCACACTCAACAGCACCAGGCCGGCAATCGAAAGCGCCATGCCCAAGCCGTGCGAGACGCTATTGGCAATCTCTTCGCCGACTGTCTGATCCGTCATCTCCATACAGACTTCATCCTAGCCCGCGGGAATGGACGAAAGGTGAATATCCGCTTGCTTTGACAAAACAATTACACTCCGGACGCTCTGCGCATATCGTGGATTACCCCGTTGGAGACGGAGGCAAAAAAGGCGGACGCTCAACATGGAGCGTCCGCCGGAGCGGGGACACAGCTCGTGAATATTTAACGCTTCAAAGCGGCTTCGTAGCGCTCGCCCACCTTAGCCCAGTTGACCACGTTCCACCAGGCCTTCAGGTATTCGGCGCGCCGGTTCTGATACTTCAGGTAGTAGGCGTGTTCCCACACATCGTTGCCCAACACCGGGTACAGACCCTGCGAGAGAGGGCTGTCCTGATTGGCGGAGCTGAGCACGTGCAGGCCGTCCTTGCCCAGCGCCAGCCAGGTCCAGCCGCTGCCAAACTGCTTGGCGCCGGCGTCGTTGATCTTTTCCTGCAACTGCGCCAGGTCGCCAAAGGTGCTCTTGATGGCCTCGGCCAATTTGCCCGCGGGGGCGCCACCGTTGGGGCCCATGATGTTCCAGAACAGCTCGTGGTTGTAGAAGCCGCCCACGTTGTTGCGGATGGGGCCGCGGAACTCTTCGGGCACCGTGGCGAGGTTGATCAGAATCTCCTCCGCCGACTTGCCGGCCAGCGGCGGAACCTTGGCTACCGCGGCGTTGGCGTTATCGGTGTAGGTCTGGTGATGCTTGTCATGATGCAGGTGCATCGTCTGCGCGTCCACATAAGGCTCAAGCGCGTCGTAGGCATACGGCAGGGCAGGTAGTTCGAATGCCATGGTTGCTAATTTCCTCCACGTTTATAGGATGAAAAGCTTACCGCAGGGGTTTCAAAATGTCTGCTGGGCGGATTGTGGTTTTCCCCTGAATGGCAAAAGACCGGAGTTTGGCTCCGGCCTTTGAGGTGCAAAAGATTTGCGCTGGCTAGCGCTTGATGAGCCACATGGCCCATCCGGCCACCAGCACGCCGCCGATGAACCAGGCAAAGCAGTAGAGGCCGTAGCGCACCATGGCTTTGGTTTCATCACGCTGGGTGATGCCGAAGACCACCGAGGCGCAAAGGGAGAAGATGAGGGCCGCCGTAAAGTGAGAGAAGTTGAGCGTCATTGCTTTTTCCCGATGGCGATCTGGTGCGCGTCAATGGCGGCGATCACGTTGAGCAGTCCGCCGCAGACGAGGAACTTGGTTCCGTAATCCGAAGTAGCGCGGAAGATGTTGGCGCCGCCCCACTCGAAGGCGCGGGCCAGGAAGTAGAACAGTCCGTTGCCGAAATCGCCGACGAAGCCCAGCATGTCCAGCAGATCGCCCGCATTGAGGCCGTACACCTTGCCCTGCATGCCCAGACCGCAAACGAACATGATAAGCACGCTGAGGAAGATGAGGCCGCCGCGCACGGGGCGCTTTTGCAGCACGTGGCCCAGTCCGGGCACCAGCCAGCCCGCCAAAGGAGCCACCATGGCCATGGTGCTCATCTGCGGAGTTTCGGGAGTTTTGTTATTCGCCATTTAGATCCGTACCAACTCTTCCTGTTCGGCGCCGGTCACCTGTGCCCGGCCGTTGTGCACCAGCACGTCCACTTCACTGCGCACGCCGAACTCCGGCAGGTAAATTCCCGGCTCTACTGAGAATAACGTATTCGGCAGAATCTGTCGGGTATCGTGCGTCTCCAGGTTGTCCATGTTGGCGCCGTTGCCGTGCACATTGATGCCGATGGAGTGTCCGGTGCGGTGCACAAACCACTCGCCATATCCGGCGTTGTTTATCACCCAGCGGGTGGCGTCGTCCACCTCCCAGCCCTCGATGCGCTTGTTGGCGGCAAAGGCGTCCGCCACTTTCTTGGCACCAGCCTTGCGGGCGTCGCGCACAATTTCAAAGACCTTCTGCTGTTTTTCAGAGGGCGTGCCTATGACGCCGGTCCAGGTGATGTCGTAATAGACGGCGCCGGGCGTATTCTTTTTGGCCCACATATCGAGCAGCACCAGATCGCCTTCGCGAATGGGTCCATGCACCTCGGCCGTAGGCTCGTAGTGCGGATTGCCGGCATTCGCGTTGGCACCCACGATGGGCAGATCGTCGGTGATGAGGTTTTCGCGGGCAAAGGCCTCACCCAGCCACTGGCGAACACCCCACTCATCCCAGCCGCCGTGGCGCACGCGCTGGCCAATCTCCTTGAAGGCCGCGGCCATGATGCGATCCATGCTGTCGCGGGCGGCAAAGTGGGAGAAGATCTGCTCCTCGCTCAAGACGGCCTCAAAGCGGCTGACCAGATCGGCCGAGGTGACCACCTCGACGCCGAAGCTGCGAATCAACTCGAGCATGCCGCCATCCACCAGCGAGACGTACATGATGTCGTTATTCGGCGAGTACTGCATGGCCACGCGCTTGCAGGACTTGAGCATGGCCGCCAGCTTGGTGCGCAGCTCGCGCCAGCCGCCATAGTGCTGCTGCACCCCGGGAAGCTTCTCCAAGTGGCGCGGCTCCACGCGATGATTGAGCTTGATGGGCTCGCCCGTGGCGGGCACCAGGTAGAACCAGCGGCGGGTGACGTGCATCTTGCCCAGGCCAAGAATCGAATAGGCAATCTCGTCGCGGTAGTGGTGGTCGTAGAAGAGCCAGCCGTCCAGGCCTTGCTCCCGCAGCGCCTGCTGAATCGCGGTTAAATCCATGGCCGTATTGTACCGCGCCAAGGGCTGACTGCCCCGCCCGGTTTGCGATACGTCCCGGACGCCTAGCGGGAGAGGAGCAACCGCTCCTCACGGAAGGCCAGACGCTCATAACCTTGGGCGGCCACCAGGGCGGTCAGGCCGCTGGCGGCGTAAATCATGGCGATGACCATGAACTGATAGATGGCCGTATAGACCGGGTCGCTTCCGGTGAGCAACATGCCGGCGGCAAAGCCGGGAATCCAGACAATGCCTAACGAACGAAGCGAGTTAAGGCTGGGAATGAGGGCGGCGTTGGCGGCGTTGCGCGCGTAGGGCAAAGCGGCCTGCGCGGGAGAGGCGCCGAGTGACAGCGCGGCCTCCACGCGGCCCGCGTTCTGGCGCAGGTCGCTGGCCAAGCGCTCCAGCACCTGCGAGCAGGTGTTCATGGAGTTGGCCACAATCATGGAGCCAAGCGGGATAAGCGCCATGGAGCGGAAGCCAATGACGCCCACCAAGGTCATGATGGCGATGACTGTTGCGGCTCCGGTGGCGATGGAACGCAGGCAGAGCCAGTAGGCACGAGGCACCGACTTGGCGCGACGCGAGGCCATTTTCGCGGCGGTGGCACACATGGCGGCCAGCACGGGAACGCTCCACCAGGGCGGACCTTTCAGAATCCAGACGAGGACGAGACCGACGGCGAGCATCTGCGACAGGCCGCGCACGAGAGCAATCAGCGTTTTGCGTCCCAGGCGGATTTGGCGCAGGCGTCCGAGGGCGGCCACTGCCAACGCCAGGCCGGAGACCACCATGGCCTGCGCCAGTCCGCGAGCGACCGGGGTATGGAGGAATTCGTGGATGCCGGTCATGCCGCGCCTCCCGAAACCTTATCCGCAAGCAGGCCGTCGCGCATGACGAGCGTGCGCCCGGCCAGGCGGGCGGCCTGCGCGGCGTCGTGGGTCACGATGAGGCACGCGCCTTCCACGCGCCGCATGGCCTGACGCAGAGCCTCTTCCACCACCAGTTTCGACTGGTCGTCCAGGGCCGAGGTCGGCTCGTCCAGCAAAAGTACCTGCGGACGGTTGGCCAAGGTGCGGGCCAGCGAGACGCGCTGCGCCTCGCCGCCGGAGAGCACCGAAACATCGCGCGCCGCATACCCGGCAAGGCCGACGGTGACCAGCAACTCTTCAATTTCTGAAACGGACATTCGAAGGCCCAGCAGCGAATGTCCATAGGCGACGTTCTCCGCCACCGTGCCAGAAAACAGATTAGCCTGCTGCATGACCATGCCGACGCGGCGGCGGAGATCGCGAATGGGCAGCGAGCTGACATTGCGGCTTTCGAGGAAGACCTCGCCCGCGCTGGGTGGGTCCAAACGGTTAAGCAGGCGCAAAAGGCTGCTCTTCCCGGCACCGCTGGGGCCGGTAATGGCCAGGGTCTCTCCGGCACGGAGGGTGAACGAGGCATCGCGAACCAGAACGCGCTCACCTACCTGGCGGGCCAGGTGCTCCACGCGAAGCAGGGGGGCGGCGGAGTGGGCAGAATCGGATTGGGCAGAAAAGGTCACGGCTGTGTTGGCTTCCATGTTGTACCACGGAGGCTTGGCGCGTGACGGGGGCATGGTGTAGATTTTGCGGGTCCCTCGGCAACCTCCATTATGGAGGTTCTACCCTGGCCCTCCTCCTCGCGGAGGGCTTGGATGGAGGAATTGCGAGCAATCGGTATGGTGCGCCCGCAAGGCCTCCACCGGGAGAAACGCCATGAGCGAAATCAGCAAACACAACATCATCAACTACATCGAGTTCTTTGCCACAGATATTGCCGCCACCAAGAAGTTCTACACGAGCGTCTTCGGCTGGGAGTTCGTCGATTATGGGCCGGAGTACACCTGCTTCCAGAAGGCAGGGCTGGACGGCGGCTTCGCCCTGGGAGAGGTCAAGAGCGGCCACGGACCGCTGCCGGTGATCCACGTGGATGACTTACAGGCGGCGTATGCCAAGGTAAAGGCCGCGGGCGGCAAGATCGTCAAGGAGATTTTCAGCTTCCCCGGCGGATCGCGCTTCCACTTTGCCGATCCCAGCGGCAACGAGCTAGCGGTGTGGCACATGGAGTAAATACGCGGGAAAATTGGCGGCGGAGGGGCGACCTCCGCCGTTTTTGTCGATTAGCCTGCAACCTGGAACTGGCCTGGGGAATCCGAATCCCTGGGGGGTGGAATCGAGCATGGAGAAGATTCGCAAGAGTGAAGCCGAGTGGCGCCAGGAGCTGACGCCGGAGCAATACCGCGTGCTGCGGGAGAAAGGAACGGAGCGGGCGTTCACCGGAGAATACGCCGAAACCAGCGAGCCGGGCACCTATCGCTGCGCCGGATGCGGGCTGGAGCTGTTCACCAGCGAGACGAAATTCAACGCCGGCTGCGGCTGGCCCAGCTTTTACCAGCCACTGGAGGGCGCCAACGTGGAAGAGCACAAGGACCGCAGCTACGGCATGGCACGCATCGAGGTGACCTGCGCCCGCTGCGGCGGCCACCTGGGACACGTCTTCCCCGACGGCCCGCGGCCGACCGGGCTGCGTTATTGCATCAATTCCGCGTCCATCGATCTGGAAAAGAAATAGCGGTATAAGCCCCTTGAATAGTGGTTCCGGCGCGGCCGGAAGGCAGACAGAAACTCCGGTTGACTTGGAACCGCGAGCGCCTTAGTTTAGAGCAAAACCTAGGGATACTGTGTTCTGTCTAAATTGGCTTAGGGTCGCCGCTCCCTGATGGACGCGTCAACTCAACCGCGTGGCTTCGGGATATGTCTTCCCTGGTTTCGCTCTAGGAAGTTCCGGGACAAGTTTTTCATGCGGTCCTTTGTGGGCTGCTCTCATAACAGAAGGGGACTTATGGCCACCGCTACGACGTCATACTCCAATCGCATTCTGAACTCCGAACTGCGGAAGCGCATCATGAGCGCCGACGAGGCCGCGCAGTTGATTCAGAATGGTCACACCATCGGCATGAGCGGCTTTACCGGCTCGGGCTATCCCAAGGAATTTCCGCCGGCCCTGGCGCGGCGCATGGAGAAGTGCCGCGAAGAGGGTCACCCGCTGCGAGTGGGAGTATTTACCGGCGCATCGACGGGGCCGGAGTTGGACGGCGCACTGGCCGCCGCCAATGGCATGCAGGTTCGCCTGCCCTACCAGTCGGACCCGGCGGTGCGTAAGCGCATCAACGACGGCGACATGGAATACATTGACATGCACCTGAGCCACCTGGCGCAGTTCATGGACTATGGATTCCTGGGCAAGCTGAACTGGGCGGTGATCGAAGTGACCGCCGTGTATGAGGACGGCCGCGCCATTCCGTCCACCTCGCTGGGCAACAACAAGAGCTGGATCGAGGCCGCCGAGGGCATCATTCTGGAGGTCAACTCCTGGCAGTCGCCGGACCTGGAAGGCATGCACGACGTCTATTACGGACTGGACCTGCCGCCGCGCCGCGAACCGATCCCGCTGACGAGGGCCGGACAGCGCATTGGCAGCCCGTACCTGAACATTCCCCTGGATAAAGTGGTGGCGGTCATTGAGACGAACTCGCCCGACCGCAACACGGCCTTCAAGGAACCGGACGAGGCTTCCAAGCGCATTGCCGAGCACATCCTGGAGTTTCTGGAATACGAGGTGAAGAAGGGGCGCATGCCGGAAGAGCTGCTGCCCTTGCAGTCCGGCGTGGGCAACATCGCCAACGCGGTGCTGTTCGGCCTGAAGCAGGGCAAGTTCACCAACCTGACGGCCTACACCGAGGTGATTCAGGACGGCATGATCGAACTGATCCGCGCCGGCAAAATGGTGTCGGCGTCGGCCACGGCGTTCTCGCTGGGTCCGGACATGATCAAGGACGTGTACAGCAACCTGCGCGACTACCGGCGCTCGATTGTGCTGCGCACCCAGGACATTTCGAACAACCCGGGCATCATCCGCCGCCTGGGTGTGATCTCGATGAACGCCATGATCGAGGCCGACATTTACGGCAACGTGAACTCGACGCACATCATGGGCTCGAAGATCATGAACGGCATCGGCGGCTCGGGAGACTTTGCGCGCAACGCCTACCTGTCCATCTTCATGGCGCCGTCGCTGGCGTCGAAGGGATCAATCTCCACCATTGTGCCCATGGTGAGCCACGTGGATCACACCGAACATGACACGCAGGTGCTGGTGACGGAGAACGGCCTGGCTGACCTGCGCGGACTTTCCCCGAAACAAAGGGCGCGGTTGGTGATTGAGAAGTGCGCATCGGACGACTACAAGCCCCTGTTGAAGGATTACTTCGAACGCGCCCAGCAGAACAAGGGAGCCATGCACACGCCGCACATTCTGAGCGAGGCACACGGCTTCCATGAGCGCTACCTGGAAACGGGCACCATGCGGAAGTAACCTGAAAATAGCTTGCAGAAACGAATCCCCACCCCGCGCGGTGGGGGTTCGCATTTACCGGCGCGGTGAAAAACCCACGCGGTCTTCCAGCCGTCCATGAGACTGGCGGTGTCAGATTAAGCACCCCAGTTACGAAAGAGTATTTCGCTCCCCTAACCCGTCACCGTATACTGCGTCCCAAGGTTTTCATGCCGCAATTTTCCGCCAATCCGTTGCCAGCCCGTCGGGCAGGCCTGCCGTCTGCCGTGGTTTGCGCCTGGTTGCTGGGCGCTCTGCTGTTGACGGCGGCCCAGGCCAAGGTGTCCACGCCGGCGGAATTGGAGCCGGGCATTACGGAAGCATCTCACCTGACGAATCAGGCACTGGCGGGAAAATTGGCGCATGCCCGCGGCGACGAGGAGATTGCCCTGCGCTTTGCCCTTTTGCGCCGTGCCGCGGCCTCCGGCGACAGCCGCGCTGTGGCCGAGCAGAGTTCCCGGCTGCTGAACGCCGCGGCGGTCTGTAACGATCCGGCGATGCAGAAGACGCTGTACGCCGTGCTGGGAGAAACGCTCTCCTCGGCCTCGGGCGAGGAGAATCTGCGGATGTATGCCCAGCATATCCAGGGGCAGTTGATTGCCACGGAAAAAATGCGGCAGCACCTGGAGGAAATTCAGCGTAACCAGCAGTTGCAACTGGAGTACATGACCCGCCGGGCGGAGATGCAGCGGCGCATTACGCTGCTGCTGGGCGTGTGCCTGACGTTGACCGTGGTGCTGGCCTGGTCTCTATGGCGCACGGCGCGCAGCCGGCGCGAGCAGGCACTGGAAGACTCCATGACGGGACTGAAGAACCGGCGCTTTCTGCAGGCCTTCATGGGCCATGAGGCATTACGCCTGCAGCGCAATGGGCAAAGCGCGCTGCTGCTGATCGCCGACCTTGACCACTTCAAGCAGGTCAACGACCGCTGGGGACATGACATGGGCGACCGCGTGCTTGTGCAGACGGCGCAGACGCTGGTCCACTGCATGCGCAACTCCGACGTTGTGGTGCGCTGGGGCGGCGAGGAATTCGTGGTGGTCTGCCCGCAGTCACGAGAGGTGGATGCCGAACTGATCTGCCAGCGCATCCGGAAACGGCTGTATGAGATGGCGTTTACTACCGCGGACGGACAGGAACTGCGCATCAGCATCTCGATTGGTGTGGCACTTTTCTCCCCGGCCAAAACCGGAGAGTCGTGGGAGAAAGTGCTGGAAAGAGCCGACCAGTGCCTGTACTGGGTCAAGCAGCACGGCCGCGACAACTGGCGGATGACCGAACCTCAGCCAGCCGAAGCCACTCAGGTCGCGGTATCGTAGGGCTGAAAATTCCCATCTTGCGAACAGCCAAAGCCGTAAATTTTTCTGAACTTTGACTTTCCGCATTTCGCAGCGTGTTTATTTCCCCAAGACGCATGTTTCTAATCTACTCATGGATATGGGAAGGCCCTAGAATTGAGTACTGGAGGAAGTCATGACCGCGATGCGCCAGCCTGGTGTGCGCCGAACTCTGATTGTTTTGCCCGTGGTGCTTCTGGCCCTGTTCTGCGGCTCGTGTGCCGACTTCTGGGTTTCGGAAAGTTCGCTTGAATCGATTGCGCTGAGTCCGGCCGGCCTGATCCTGAAGGCAGCCTCCAGCAGCGGCAGCGACGGCGACTCCTACGCCATGACGGCCACCGGAACCACCGTGGGCGGCACCACCGAGGACATTACCAGCGCGGCCACCTGGACGAGCAGCGATACCTCCGTGGCCACGGTAAGCGCCGGAACGGTGACTGCCGTGGCGACAACCAGCGGCGCAACGGCAACCATCACGGTGAAAGACGACGGCAAAACCGAAACGGCCAACGTGATCACGTACACGGGGACGGCTCCCTCCGCCTTGACGGTAAGCTGCACCAAGTTTAGTTCCGGCGGCACGGTTGCAGCGGGAACCTACCAGTTGCACGCCTACTTGTATGGCACAACTACGGACGTGGCAAACTATGTGACCTGGTCCACGAGCAATTCGACCGCGACCAGCATCTCCAGTTCAGGAGTTTTGACGGTAAACAGTGTGAGCACCGAGGTCTCGGTGACCGTCACCGCAGTGGGCACACTGGGCGCGTCGGTGGGCAATACCATCACCGGGACATTGAGCTTTACCGCGGAATAGGCGTCCGGAAGATTTCCATGACGGCACCCCGCGGGGTGCCGTTTCCGTTTGACGGAAAGCCGGCGCCCGGGAGTGATCTGGGTTTAACCTGCGACGGCGGGCGCTGATATACAATTTCGTTGAATTTATATTGGCGCAATTTTTTGCCCTACTATCGAGGCCCATACATCATGTCAGAGATCAGGAAAATCGGCATCTGCACCGGTGGCGGCGACTGCCCCGGCCTCAACGCGGTGATCCGCGCCGCGGTGAAAACCGCAATTCTCAAGTACCGCTATGAAGTCATCGGCGTCCGCGACGGCTTTGACGGCCTGATTTGGCCGGAGAAGAGCCGTCTGTTGACGTTGAACGACGTAAGCGGAATCCTGCCGCGCGGCGGCACCATTCTGGGAACCACGAACCGGGGAAACCCGTTTGCCTACCGCATCAACAACGAAGGGCAGGAGACCGTGCACGACCTGTCCGACGAAGTGATCAAGAACGCCAAAATGCTGGGGCTGGACGCGCTGATCGTGATCGGCGGCGACGGCACCCAGAAGATTGGCTTGCAACTGGCGGCCAAGGGGCTGCCCGTGGTGGGCGTGCCCAAGACCATCGACAACGATCTGTCCGCCACGGACGTGACCTTCGGCTTTGACACCGCGGTGCATGTGGCGATGGACGCCATCGACCGCATCCACACCACCGCCGAATCTCACCACCGGGTGATGGTGGTGGAGGTGATGGGCCGCGACGCGGGCTGGATTGCGCTGCACGCCGGATTGGCCGGCGGAGCGCACGTCATCCTGATCCCGGAGATTCCTTTCACCATCGAGAGCGTCTGCTCCTACATTCAGCAGCGGCACATCTTCGGCAAGAAGTTCACCATCATCTCGCTGGCCGAGGGGGTAAAGGTGCCGGAGGACGTGCTGAAGGAATGCATCAGCCGCTATGGCTCGGTGCCGAAGGGCATCAGCGTGGGCAACCTGATCGGTGAAGCGATCGCGCAGGGTTCCAACAAGGAGGTGCGCGTGACCGTGCTGGGACATGTGCAGCGCGGCGGCTCGCCCTCACCGATGGATCGCGTGCTGAGCACACGCTTCGGCGTGGCGGCGGTGGACCTGATCGCCCAGCGCGGCTTTATGAAAATGGTGGCCCTGCGCGGCGACCGCCTGGAGTTTGTGGACATCGCCGAAGCAATCGGCAAGATGAAGGGCGTCGATCCGCAGGGTGAGATGGTGAACGTCGCGCGCTCGGTAGGCATCCACTTCGGCGACGAGTGATTCCGAATTAGCAGTCTCCGCCCCGGCCCGCGCGGCCGGGGCTTTGTTCTGGCGAACCCATGCCGCACCGCTACCGGAGCGTTCCTTCCCGGCACCTGGGTAATCTGTTTTGCCAATCTCTGAATCGCTCCCCAATGGTTTGCCGCGGCAACACTGGTTTATAGTGAAATTTCACGGGAAATTGCCTTGCCTTTGTCAGATTGCCATCGCCGTTCGCTGTTTTGCCACACGCTTCTAGCCGCCATGCTGCTGGCCCTGTTGTGCCTTGGCGCCTGCAAAAGGAACAGCGCGTCAGGCACCGGAGAGACCATGTACGTGAGCGCGCCGCAGGCCAACCTGCGCGACCACGTGAGCACGGTCTTCAACCGCGTGGGAACCATCAAGAACGGCGACAAGGTGGAAGTTCTGGAGCACCAGAAGCGCTTTGTGCGTGTGCGCACGGAGAACAAGATCGAGGGATGGGTGGAGATCCGCGCCCTGGCTACCGAGGCCACCTTCGACCAGTTCCAGAAGATGGCGAAGGAGAATCGCGAGACGCCGGTACAAGGCAAGGGATCGACACGCACGGAACTGAATATGCACGTCACTCCCGGGCGCGAGACTGAAACCCTGTACCAGTTGGCCGAGGGTACGAAGGTCGAAACCCTGAAGCGCTCGGCCACGCTGCGCGCCACCGCCGAAGAGATTGCCGCCGCGCACGCCGCTACCCTAGCCAAGATCACCGGTGAACCGTCCAAGAACGCGCCCAAGAAGGGGAAGAAGCCGGTACAGCAGACAGCGGCACCGGCAAGACCGGTTCCGCCGTCCCAGCCCACGCCTCCCGCCACGGCGAAGAGGGACACGGACAGCAACGACAGCGCGGCTCCCACCGAGGAAGAAAAACCGAAGCCCATGGATGACTGGTGGCTGGTGCGCGATCCGCAGGGACATACCGGATGGGTGCTGGCGCGCATGGTCGATCTGGACATTCCCTTGGACGTGATTCAGTACGCAGAAGGGCAGCGCATCCAGGCGGCCTTTGTGTTGAACACGGTGCAGGACGAAGAAAAGGGTGCGATTGCGCAGTACCTGGTGCTGCTGAACGACAACAAGGACGGGCTGCCCTACGACTTTAACCAGGTGAGGGTCTTTACCTGGAACCTGAAGAAACACCGCTACGAGACCGCCTACCGCGACCGTGGCATTCTCGGCTACTTTCCGGCCCGGGTGAGCAACGAGAACTTTGGCAAGGACGGCGTGCAGCCGGTGTTTGTGGTGCGCAAACAGAATCAGAACGGCACGGTCACCGAGCGCAAGTTCCGCCTCTTCGGCAACGTGGTGCGCCAGGTGCTGGCGCCGGGCGAGCAGCCGGACAAGCCCGCCAAATTGCCCGATGCGGATAAGAAAACGCAGGCGGCGAAGGGCGCTAAGGCTCCGGCAAAAGGCGCCAAGGCAACAGCGCAAGTCCATCATAAGAAACGATAAGCGGCCTTTCCAGCATTTCCTATCCGGCGAATTTTCAGCGCTGATCCATCCTCGCGGGCGCAGGGCGAATCCTACTGTCATAGGAAGGAGGCCCCGGATGACGGAAAAGATCAAGAAATTGGATCTTCCTAGGGACCACAAGCAGTTCCTCTATTTTATCGACGGCGAAGGCAGCGTGTGCAGCAAGCCGAAGAAAGGCGAGGGCGAAACCCGGGTGCTGGTACAGCACGCGGTGACGCGCGAGCAAGGCTACCTGTACTTTCTCGACAAAGAGGGAGACATCTCGCGCTCGCCGCGCGGGCAAAAGCCGCGCAAGGCCGCGTAGCTATTTCGAGTAGAACTCCGCGATGGCCTCGACCACGCGCTGCTGCTCTTCCCCGGTAAGTTCGGGGAAGATGGGCAGGGCCAGCACTTCGCGGCAGGCACGCTCGGCTTCGGGGAAATCTCCGGCCTTGTAGCCGAGATAGGCGAAGCACTCCTGCAGGTGCAGCGGCACGGGGTAGTAGATCTCCGAGCCGATTTTGCGCGCCGCCAGGAACTCGCGCAGTTCGTCGCGGCGATGGACGCGGATGACGTACTGATGGAAGATGTGCTCTGCCTGCGGCAAGGTGGCGGGCAGGGCCACGGGATGCGTGGCATCCACCGTGACAGAAGCTCCGCGAGCCGCGCAGAGGCCGCTCTTGGCCAGAAGCGCGTCGTACTGCGTGGCGATCTGGCGTCGGCGCGCGTTCCACTCTCCGATGCGGCGCAGTTTAATGCGCAGCACCGCGCCCTGAATACCGTCCATGCGCGCGTTCCAGCCGATTTCCTCGTGATAATAGCGGCGCGCCGATCCGTGATTGCGCAGGCGGCGCATGTGCTCGCCCACCTCGGCGTCGGTGGTGGTGGCGGCACCGGCGTCGCCGAAGGCCGACAGGTTCTTGGTGGGATAGAAGCTGAAAGCGGCGCTGCGCCCCAGTGCCCCGGCGTGGCGACCGTTCCAGGTGGCGCCAAAGGCTTGCGCCGCATCCTCAACGATATCCAGTTTGTGGGCCGTAGCCACCTTGCCGAGGGCGTCCATGTCCACGCACTGGCCGTAGAGGTGCACCGGCATAACGCCCTTCAACTGCGCCGGGCGCTGGCGTTCGATGGCCTTCTCGACCGCCTGGGCCGAGAGGTTGAACGTAGCCGGGTCGATGTCGGCAAAGTAAGGCCGCGCACCGCAGCGCGTAATGGACGAGGCCGAGGCAAAGAAGGTGAATGGCGTAGTCAGAAAGCTGTCATTGGCTTTTACGCCGATGCCTGCCAGCGCTAGCCACAAGGCGTCCGTGCCGGAAGAGCATCCCACGGTAGCCGTTGCGCCCAAGGCGGAGCAGATTTCTCGCTCCAGCGAGGCGACCTCTTCGCCCAGCACCAGGGCTTGCGATTCGCAAACCTGGTCGATGGCCGCGCGCACTTCCTCGCGGATGGTGGCGTACTGGCGCTTGAGATCGAGCATGGGGACGGCGGGAGAGGATGCGTTGGTTGTCATGAGAAAAGTCCGCCCGGATACCTCCCGGGCATAGCCTGATTTTATCACCCGGAGCGCAGGCGGGCAGGCGTGGGCGGGGGTGCGGTATCATCAGCATAGCCTGCGGCGCAGCTCCGCCGGGAGCGTAAAATCTCCCGCGCCGGGCTGGCATGCGGATGGGGTGAGCGAGGCGTTTTGGCAACCACAGACCAGCGCGTAACGCATGGCCTTCGAAACCTGGCGCGGATGAAGATGACCATCCGCGGCGCGGTACAGGGCGTGGGATTCCGTCCGTTCATTTATCGCCTGGCCACCACCCTTGAACTGCGCGGCTGGGTGAACAACACGGCGCGCGGCGTGTTTGTGGAAGTGGAAGGCGAGCGCGAACGGCTGGACGAGTTTCTGCTGCGCGTGGAGCGGGAAAAGCCCGCCATAGCCTTCATCCAAAGTTTAGAGAGCAGCCTGGCCGACCCGGTGGGCTATGCGAACTTTACCATCCAGCACAGCGACGAGCAGCCCGGAGCGAAGACTGCTCTGGTGATGCCCGACGTGGCCACCTGTCCCGAATGCCTTGCGGAAATCCGCGCCCCGCGCAATCGCCGCTATCGCTACCCCTTTACCAACTGCACCAACTGCGGTCCGCGCTACTCGATCATTGAAGCCCTTCCCTACGACCGTCCGCGCACCACGATGAAGAAGTTCGCAATGTGCCCTGCGTGCGAGCACGAGTACCGCGATCCGGCGAACCGGCGCTTTCACGCCCAGCCAAATGCCTGCCCCGAGTGCGGCCCGCAACTGCAACTATGGGACATGACGGGCGTGGTACTGGGGGCGCGCGACGCGGCGCTAGTGGCGGCGGCCGAAGCAATACGGGCTGGCAAAATCGTTGGCGTCAAGGGACTCGGCGGCTTCCATTTGATGGTGGACGCGCGCAACGAGGATGCCGTGTGTGAACTGCGCCGCCGCAAGCATCGCGAGGAAAAGCCGTTTGCGCTGATGGCACCGTCGGTGGAAGCGGTGAAGGCGCTATGCGAAGTATCTCCGCTGGAGGAGCGGCTGCTGCGCTCGCCGGAGTCGCCGATTGTGCTGCTGGGCCGCCGAGGCGGCGCGAGTGATTTGGCGGCATCGCTGGCGCCGGGCAATCCGATGCTGGGGATGATGGTGCCCTACACGCCGCTGCATCATCTGTTGCTGGACGAACTGAATTTCCCTGTGGTGGCCACCAGCGGCAACCTGAGCGATGAGCCGATCTGCATTGACGAACACGAGGCCTTGGAGCGGTTGCAAGGCATCGCCGACCTGCTGCTGGTGCACGACCGCCCCATTCTGCGCCATGTGGACGACTCGATTGTGCGCGTGATGGCCCAGCGCGAGATGGTGATGCGCCGTGCGCGCGGCTTTGCTCCGTTGCCGGTGATGGTGCAGGACGAGTTGCCCAGCGTGCTGGGCGTGGGCGCGCACCAGAAGAACACGGTGGCGCTGGCCGTGGGACGGCAGGTCTTTGTGAGCCAGCACATAGGGGACCTGGAAACCGAGCAGGCCAGCGCGGCCTTCGAGCGGGTGATTGCGAGCCTGGAAGATCTTTACGAAGCGGAGCCCGTGGCGATTGCCTGCGACCTGCATCCCAACTACGTTTCTTCTGAATATGCGCGGCGGGCGACGAAGCATCCCATTGAGGTGCAGCATCATTACGCGCACGTGCTGAGCTGCATGGCGGAAAACGCATTGCAGCCGCCGGTGCTGGGCGTGGCCTGGGACGGGAGCGGCTACGGACCGGATGGCATGGTGTGGGGCGGCGAATTTCTAAAGATCGACAAATATGGATATATAAGGGCGGCGCGGCTGCGTCCTTTGCACCTGCCCGGCAGTGAGCGAGCGGTGCGCGAGCCGCGGCGCTGCGGGTTGAGCCTGCTGTGGGAGACCCTGGGCGAAGCGGCTCTGGCGCAAAGCGAGTTACCTCCCATTGCGGCCTTCGACGAAAACGAACGGAAGCTTGTGGCGCAGATGCTGCGCCAGAATCTGAACAGCCCGTGGACCTCGAGCATGGGGCGGCTCTTTGACGGCGTGGCTTCGTTGATTGGGCTGCGGCAAAAGGTTCGCCACGAGGGCCAGGCAGCGATGGAACTGGAATGGCTGGCTGCGCGCAGCACGGATGCCGGCGCGTACGAGTTTGCCCTGCGCGCGGGCCAGGACGGCCAGCCCACGGAACTCGACTGGCGGCTGATGGTGGAAGAAATCCTGCGCGACCTACAGCGCGGCGAGGCGCGGGAGACGATGGCGCGGCGCTTCCACAACACGCTGGCGGAGATGATCTTGCGCGTGGCGCAGACGCAGGCGGGCATTCCCGTGGCGCTGACGGGAGGTTGCTTCCAGAACCGTCTACTGACGGAGCTGGCGGTTGCGCGTCTGCAATCCGGGGGAATCAGGGTATATTGGCACCAGAGGGTGCCGCCGAACGACGGCGGCATTGCCCTGGGACAGGTTGTGGCCGCGGCGCGCGCGTTGCGGCAAAAGGAAACGAGGTAGCAACTATGTGTCTGGCGGTTCCGGGCAAGATTCATACAATTGAAGGCGAAGATCTGTTGCGCGCCGCCAAGGTGGATTTCGGCGGCATTCTGAAGGACGTGAATCTGGCGTACGTCCCCGAGGCGAAGGTGGGCGATTACGTGATGGTGCACGTCGGCTTCGCCATCAGCATTGTGGACGAAGAAGAAGCCGGCAAGGTCTTCGGCTATTTGCAGGAGATGGGCGAGCTCGGCGAACTTGGCGAGCTGACGCCGAATCCGGGAGTGAAGCAGTGAAGTTTGCCACCGAATATCGCGACGAGCATGCGGCGCAGACCTACGCCCGGGAGATTCGCCGCATCACGCGCCATCCCTGGACGCTGATGGAGATCTGCGGCGGACAGACGCACGCCATCGTCAAGTTCGGCATCGACGAGCTGCTGCCCAAAGAAATTGAGCTGGTGCATGGGCCGGGCTGCCCGGTGTGCGTTACGCCGCTGGAGTTGATCGACAAAGCGGTCACCATTGCCGGACGCAAGGACGTGATCTTTTGCAGCTTCGGCGACATGCTGCGCGTGCCCGGCAGCGAGGTGGATCTGTTCGGCATCAAGGCGCGCGGCGGCGATGTGCGCATTCTCTACACGCCGTTGGACGCGCTGAAAATTGCCAAGGAAAATTCCACCAAGGAAGTCGTCTTCTTCGCCGTGGGCTTTGAGACGACGGCTCCGGCGCACGCCATGGCCGTGTATCAGGCGAAGCAACAGGGCATCAAGAACTTTTCGGTGCTGGTGTCGCATGTGCTGGTGCCGCCGGCGATGGAAGCCATCCTGGGTTCGGAGACGAACCGGGTGCAGGGCTTTTTGGCCGCGGGCCACGTCTGCGCCATCATGGGCTATGACGAGTACCTGCCCATCGCTGAAAAGTACAAAGTTCCCATCGTGGTGACGGGCTTTGAGCCGCTCGACATTCTGCAAGGCATTGCCATGTGCGTGGCGCAGCTCGAAGACGGTCGCCACGAGGTGGAGAACCAGTACACGCGCGCGGTGACCGAAGCGGGCAACCGTCCGGCGCAGCATTACATTCAGGAAGTGTTCCAGGTGGTGAACCGCAAGTGGCGCGGCATCGGCGAGATCGCTTCGAGCGGACTGGGCTTGCGCCCTGAGTTCGCCGAGTTCGATGCCGAAAAGCGCTTTGATGTGGCTGGTTACACCGCGGAAGAGAGTCCGCTGTGCATCAGCGGACTGATCATGCAGGGACTGAAGAAGCCGCATGAGTGCTCTGCATTTGGCAAACAATGCACGCCGGAGAAGCCTTTGGGCGCGCCGATGGTTTCCAACGAGGGAGCCTGCGCCGCCTATTATCGTTACCGCCGCGCCGAACTGGCCGAGGCGGGAAAGGTCTAACTAGGGATGAGTTCGATTAAGGATTTTACGCTGGCCTGCCCCGTGCCGATCAGCGATTACCCCACGGTGACGCTGGCGCATGGCGGCGGCGGCAAATTGATGCACCAGTTGATTGAGCGGATGATTCTGCCGGCCTTCCAAAGCCCTCTGCTGGAGGCGCGGCATGATGGTGCGGTCTTCGACCTGGGCGGCGCGCGGCTGGCCTTTACCACCGACTCCTACGTGGTGAACCCCTTGTTCTTCCCCGGCGGAGACATTGGCTCGCTGGCCATCAATGGCACGGTCAACGATCTTTCCATGTGCGGCGCCAAACCCATGTACCTGAGCTGCGGCCTGATTCTGGAAGAAGGCCTGCCGATGGAAACCCTTTGGGCCGTGGTGCAGAGCCTGAAGCAAGCGGCGGAAGCCGCGGGCGTGCAACTGGTGACGGGCGACACAAAGGTCGTGGATCGCGGCAAGGGCGACGAAGTGTTCATCAACACTGCCGGGGTTGGCCTCATCGAGCATGGACTGACCATCGCGCCCTCCAGCGTGAAGCCCGGCGACGTGGTGCTGGTCTCCGGCGACGTGGGCCGCCACGGCATTGCCATCATGGCCACGCGCCAGGGCTTGGAGTTCGAGTCGAAGATCGAAAGCGATTGCGCGCCGCTGAACCACGCGGTGCAGGCGCTGCTGGCGGCCAAGCTGGACGTGCACTGCCTGCGCGACCTGACGCGCGGCGGACTGGGCACGACGCTGATCGAGATTGCCGAGGCCACCAACCAGCAGATCCTCATCGAGGAGACGAAGATTCCGGTGCGCGACGATGTTTCCGGCGCCTGCGAGGTGTTGGGCTTCGATCCGCTATACCTGGCCAACGAGGGCCGCATGATCATCTTCGTCCCCGAAGCCGAGGCCGGTAAGACACTGGAGGTGCTCCAGCACAGCCCTTACACCGAAGGCGCGGCCGTCATCGGACGCGTGACCGGCGACAAGGGCGGCGTGGTGAAGATGAAGAGCCGCATCGGCACCACGCGGATCATCGACATGCTGAGCGGCGAACAGTTACCGAGAATCTGCTAGGAACAGCCCTGCCCCCGGAGTTGAAATCGCACCAATTCCGGGGCACTTCTTCCCGCCCGCGCCGCCCCTCGTTCAGGATGTCTGAATTCCGTCCGCAAAGTTCGCCAATCCCTATTGAATGAGTGCATTACAGCACATCGAGGAGTGAGCCGTATCACATTCCGGTGCTTAGGCTGGGAGTAGATTCGATGCTGGGATGGAGTTGCTCCATTGCCAAACGTGGGCGCGAAGCCGCGCAAATTTTATGAACGCAGCCTGGCAGACTCCGGCATTGCACAGGAACCTCCGGACCTGCCATTTTTATTTCGAGCTAAGACCTTCGCACTCCCCAGCCTGTTTTCCGATGATTTGAACCTGCAATTTTGCGGGTGGGGAAGTTCCTACGACGAAGGAACGAGGAGCACGGGATGCTAACCAATGCAAAGGTGGTTTCTCCCCCATCGGACGACAAGCGATGGAAGATCATTGACGGCACGATGCGGCGGCACGGCCATCAGCCGCACTCGTTGATCGAAGTCCTGCACACGATGCAGGAGACCTTCGGCTTTTTGACCGACGACGGGCTGCGTTACGTAGCCACTTCGTTGCGCGTACCGTACAGCAAGGTTTACGGCGTCGCCACGTTCTACCACTTCTTCACCATGAAACCGCCTGGAAAGCACACCTGCGTGGTGTGCACCGGCACGGCCTGCCACATCAAGGGCGCCAACACGCTGCTGGCGGCGGTGCAGGAAGAGTCCGGCCTGAAGGCAGGCGAAACGACACGGGACGGCAGCCTGTCTCTGTTGACGGCGCGCTGTGTCGGCTCCTGCGGCCTAGCTCCGGCCGCGGTCTTTGACGGCCAGGTGGCCGGCAAGATCACTACCGACTCCATCAAGCGCCGGGTGCGCGACTTCCTGGGCAATGAGACGGATGCCGAAATCCTCTCGGTGGGAGAACATCAATGAACCAGGACGATCTGGCAAACATTGCGGTACAGACGAAGCAGGAAGAGAGCCGCTACGATCACGTCATTAAGGTGTGCGTGGCCGCGGGCTGTCTTTCGGCAAACTCCGACCAGGTAAAAACCCAACTGGAGAGCGAGGTCAAGCAGCGCGGCCTGGAGTCCTGCTGCAAGGTAAAGGGTGTGGGCTGCATGGGACTTTGCGCCGCCGGGCCACTGGTTGCCGGCGAGGGCAACGAGAAGATGTTCCAGAACGTGACCCCGGCGGACGCCTCGGCCATTCTCGACTCCATCGTGGACAACAAGCCGGCGCCGGAAAACGTGGTCATCGACAGCCATCTCGACTTTTTTACCGGGCAAAAGAAAATTGTGTTGGAGAACTCCGGCGAGATCGATCCCGAGCGCGTGGAAGACTACATTGCCGCCGACGGCTACGAGGCGCTCTTCCACTGCATCACCAAGCTGAAGCCGCTGGGCGTCGTCGAGCAGGTCACCAAGAGCGGACTGCGCGGACGCGGCGGCGCGGGCTTCCCCACCGGACTGAAGTGGACCACGGTCTATAAGGCCGGCACGGGGCAGAAGTACGTAATCTGCAACGCCGACGAAGGCGACCCCGGCGCGTTCATGGATCGCAGCGTGCTGGAAAGCGATCCGCACCGCGTGCTGGAAGGCATGGCCATTGCGGGCTACGCGGTGGGCGCCAACAAAGGATTCATCTACTGCCGCGCGGAATACCCTCTGGCGGTGAAGCGCCTACGCACGGCCATCCGCCAGGCGGAGAGCCACGGCCTGCTGGGCAACAACATCGGCGAAACACACTTTGACTTCAAGATTGAAATCCGCCTGGGCGCCGGAGCTTTTGTCTGCGGCGAAGAGACGGCGCTGATCGCCTCCATTGAAGGCGGGCGCGGCACCCCGCGGCCGCGACCTCCGTTCCCGGCGCAATCGGGCCTGTGGGACTGCCCGACGCTGATCAATAACGTGGAGACCTTCGCCAATATTCCGCCCATCATCCGGCGCGGCGGCGAATGGTACTCGACCATTGGCACCGAGAAGAGCAAAGGGACCAAGGTCTTCGCCCTGGCGGGCCGCGTGGTGAACACCGGACTGATCGAAGTCCCCATGGGCATCACCCTGCGCGAGATCATCTTCAAACTCGGCGGCGGCATTCCCGAGGGGCGGCGCTTCAAGGCCGTGCAGTCGGGCGGCCCGTCCGGCGGCTGCGTGCCCGAGCAGTACCTGGACATTCCGGTGGACTACGATTCGCTGGCCAGCGTGGGCTCCATCATGGGCTCCGGCGGCATGATCGTAATGGACGAGACGAGTTGCATGGTGGATGTGGCGAAGTTCTTTATGGACTTCTGCATGTCGGAATCGTGCGGCAAGTGTGTTCCCTGCCGCGTGGGCACCACGCAGATGCACAACATTCTGGAGCGCATCAGCGAGGGCCGCGCCACGCAGAACGACCTGGAACAGTTAAAGGAACTGACCGGCATGGTAAAGGCCGCCAGCCTGTGCGGACTCGGGCAGACGGCGCCGAATCCGACGCTGACCACGTTGCGCTACTTCATGGACGAATACAAGGCACACATTGAGGAAGGCCGCTGTCCGGCTGGAATCTGCCATCCCGTGAAAGACAAGGAAGAGGCGGAGGTGGGCGCATGAGCACCGCACCGGGAGTCGAAATCTGCACCCTGATCATTGAGAACCGCGAATGCGGCGGCCGCTCCGACCAGACGATTCTGGACGTGGCCGAAGAATATGGCATCTTCATTCCCACCCTGTGCCGGCTGCCGGGCCTCAGCAGCATTGGCGCCTGCCGCATGTGCCTGGTGGAAGTAAAGGGAAGCAACAAGCTGCTGCCTGCCTGCGTCACCAAGGTGCAGGAAGGAATGGAAGTAACGGTGAACTCCGAGCGGCTGGAAGCCTACCGCCGCACCACGCTGGAGCTTCTGTTCAGCGAGCGCAACCACATCTGCAGCGTGTGCGTGACCAACGGACACTGCGACCTGCAATCGCTGGCGCAGAAGCTGGGCGTGAACCACATCACCATGCCGTATCTGCACCCTCACGTGGAGGTGGATGCCTCGCATCCGCGCTTTATTGCCGACCACAACCGCTGCATTCTGTGCACGCGCTGCATCCGCGTGTGCGCTGAAATCGAGGGCGCGCACACCTGGGACCTGATGGGCCGCGGCACCAAGGCGCGGGTCATCACCGACCTGAACCGCCCCTGGGGCGAAAGCGAAAGCTGCACCGGGTGCGGCAAGTGCGTACAGGTGTGTCCGACGGGCGCACTGAGCGAAAAGGGACAGGCCGCCGGTGAAATGATGAAGCGCCGGCAGTTCCTGCCCTACCTGAGCATGATGCGGGAGGTGGGCAAATGACGAAGGCAAAGACCCCCAAGGCCCGGGTGGCAACCGTTTGGCTGGACGGCTGCTCGGGCTGCCATATGTCCCTGCTGGACATCGACGAGCGGCTGATTCTGCTGGCCGACAAAATCGACCTGGTGTACAGCCCCCTGGTGGACGCCAAGGACTTTCCGGAGAATGTGGACGTGGCCATTGTGGAAGGCGCGGTGAGCAACACCGAGGACCTGCACAAGATCAAGCTGATCCGCAAGAACTCGCGGGTGCTGGTCTCGCTGGGCGACTGCGCCGTGACCGGCAATATCCCTTCCATGCGCACGGTATTTCCGCTGCAGAGCTTGCTGGACCGGGTGTACGACGAGAACGCCACCATCAACAAGAAGGTGCCAACCAAGGTGGTTCCCAAGCTCCTGGAGCAGGTGCATCCGCTGCATGAGATTGTGCCGGTGGATGTGTACGTGCCCGGCTGCCCGCCTTCGGCCGACACCATCTTCCTCGCCATCAGCGAGCTGCTGGAAGGACGCGTGCCGCAGTTGAACGAAGTCACGCGCTTTGGAGCCTGACCATGTCCACCATCACCATCGATCCCATCACTCGCATTGAAGGCCACTCCAAGGTGACCATCCAGCTCGACGAGCAGGGCGAGGTCATCGGCGCGCGCTTCCACGTCACCCAGGTGCGCGGATTTGAGAAGCTCTGCCAGGGACGCCCATTCACCGAGATGCCGGCCCTGATGGCGCGCATCTGCGGCATCTGCCCGACGAGCCATTTGCTGGCCAGCAGCAAGGCCTGCGACGACATCATGGCCGTGCGCATTCCGGAGACGGCGGAAAAACTGCGCCGCATCATGAACCTGGCGCAGATCGTGCAATCGCACGCGCTGAGCTTCTTCTACCTCTCCGCGCCCGACTTCCTGCTCGGCATGGACGCCGATCCCGAAGAGCGCAACATTATGGGCGTGGTACGCAAGTTCCCCAAAATGGCGCAGGACGGCATCAAGCTGCGCCAGTTCGGGCAGCGCATTCTGGAAACGCTGGGCGGCAAGCGCGTTCATCCGGGATGGATCGTGCCCGGCGGCGTGAGCCATCCGCTGCAGGCCGATCAGCGTGACGCGATTCTTGCCGCTACTCCGGAAGCCATCCGCATCACGCGTGAAGCGTTGCAATGGTTCAAGGGGCAAATCGAAAACTTCCGCGCCGAAGTGCGCTCGTTCGCCAACTTCCCCTCGATGTTCCTGGCCATGGCCAACGATGCCAACGAGTTCAGCGCCTACAACGGCTGGCTGCGCTTCATCGATGCCAATCTGAACATTGTGGCCGACCACATTACGGGCACCGATTACATGAACTACATCGGCGAATCCTGTAATGACGACTCCTACCTGAAGTCCACGTATTACAAACCACTGGGATTGAAGGACGGCGTCTATCGCGTGGGACCGCTGGCGCGCCTGAACATGTGCAAGTCGGCGGGTACGCCGCTGGCCAACGAAGAACTCGCCGAGTTCCGCGAGTTGGAGCGCCACTCGGTGCTTAGCTCGTTCTACTACCACTACGCCCGCCTCATTGAGATCCTCTTCAGCATCGAACGCATGCAACAACTGCTGAATGATCCCGAGATCCTGAGCCAGAACGTGCGCGCGCACGCGTCGCCCAATAACTACGAGGGCGTTGGCATTCTGGAAGCGCCGCGCGGCACGTTGATCCACCACTACCGCATCGACCGCAACGGACTGATCGAATCGGCCAACCTGGTGATTGCCACCGGGCACAACAACGAGGCGATCAACCACGGAGTCTTCCAGGTGGCGCGGCAGTTTGTGAAAAGCAAAAAACTGGAGCAGGGCGCACTGAATCGCGTGGAAGCCGTCATCCGGGCCTTCGATCCCTGTCTGAGCTGCTCCACGCACGCCGCCGGCATGATGCCCCTGGACATACAGCTCATCGCTGCCGATGGCGAAATGGTGGACCGGGTACGCCGCTAGGTGACACGCATCCTCGTCCTCGGATACGGCAACACACTGCGCGGCGATGACGCGCTGGGGCCGCGGGCGGTAGAACGCCTGCGGCCCCTTGTTTTTCCAGCGGAAACGCTGGCCTGCCACCAGCTCATACCCGAGCTGGCGGCGCAACTGGCGGAGTACGATGCCGCGATCTTTGTGGACGCCGCGGCCGCCGGCGAGCCTGGCACGGTTCACGTGCGGCGGCTTCTCCCCGAGACACAAACGGCATCGCTTACCCACCACGTCTCTCCGGCAACTTTGCTGGCCATGGCCCACGAACTCTATGGCCGCGCGCCGCAGTCACTGCTCGTCACCGCCGTGGGCGCGGACTTCACGCTGCAATCGTCGGACGAAGGGCCGCTCAGCGCCGCGGCCACGCGCGCGCTGGACGAAATCTGCCGCCTGCTGCCGCAACTGGTTCGCGACTTCCCCGTTGGCTGGTGAGACTGCGAGAGCGCCTGGCCTGCAAGGACGCACCGGCAGTGAAGCACCCTTTTCTTTATTGCCAACAGCGCGCAGCTGCACATCCAGCGGCTTTTCCCATTCCTCTCGGTAATTACTAATTCGTCAATGGCTCAACGACCACTTGCCATACCGGGTCCTTCTTTCTATGATTCCTCAATTCCTTTTCGCCGATATTTCCGCGTCGGTAGATCCATGCGGTTGGGATCACGGGAGAAACCGGACCGCCCATGACTTGCAAAAAAACGATTCTCTGCGTCGATGACGAGCAAAGCCTCTCCATTCATAGATTGACTCTGGAGACGCGCGGTTACCGCGTGCTGGCGGCTTGTTGTCTGGCGGATGCGGCCGCCCTGTTTGCGCAGGGCGGAGTGGACCTGGTGATGAGCGCGGCGGAGCTGCCCGACGGCAGCGGCTGCGAACTGGCGCACACGGTAAAAGGCTCCTCGCCGGAGGTTCCCGTGGTGCTGTTGGGCAGCAAGCTGCGCAACTCGCACACGGATGCCCCGGTAGAGCTGCTGCTGCGCAAGGGTTCCTACAGCCAGGCCGAACTGCTGGAGCACCTGCGCCTGTTGCTGGTCAAGCGGCGAGGCCCGCGCCGCCAGACGGCCTCCCTGCGCCGCAGTCAAGCCGCATCCTAATGGATTTTCTGCCCCCTGCCACGTCCCAGACGGCGGCAAGGGGGCTTGTGCGCCTGCCGCTGCGGCCCATCGTGTAAGATAAAACTGGTTATTATGGCAGCGATTATTCAGGTAGAAAATGTCAGCAAGACGTATCGCGTGGGCAAGGTGGACGTGCCTGCCGTGCGCGGCGTCTCTTTCGAAGTGGAGCAGGGAGATTTCCTGAGCCTGGTTGGTCCTTCGGGCAGCGGGAAAAGCACGCTGTTTTACATCCTGGGCGGACTGGCCCAGGCGGACTCCGGACGGGTGTTGATTGGCGGCACCGATTTTTCCGCCGCCACCGACAGCGAACGCACGCACTTGCGGCGCAAAAAGATTGGCTTCGTCTTCCAGAAATTCAACTTGTTGCCCACGCTTAGCGCGCGCGACAACATTTGCATTGCGCAGGACATTGCGGGCGCCGACGCCGATAACGACCCGGACTACTTCCGCCACATCACCGAGCTGCTGGGCATTGCCAAGCGCCTGGATCACCGCCCCAGCGAGCTGAGCGGCGGCGAGCAACAGCGCGTAGCCCTGGCCCGTGCGCTCATCAACAAGCCAGCGATTGTGCTGGCCGACGAGCCGACCGGCAACCTGGACACGCAGAACTCTACTGTAGTGCTGGATATGCTCCGGCGCTCCAACAAGGAGCTGGGGCAGACGGTGCTGATGATCACGCACAATCCCGAGGCGGCAGGTTACGGCAACCGCATCCTGCATTTCCGTGACGGCCAGGTTGTTACCCCCAACCTGGACCCGCAGTGGGCGGGCGCGGCCCACTAAAGCCGGGAAAAGATATCCTCAGCTTTGCGCATTGGCCGGTTTGACAGTCCACAGCGCCTTTGCATAAGATTGAGAAGTCGAGCGGGAGTAACTCAGTGGTAGAGTGCGACCTTGCCAAGGTCGAAGTCGCGGGTTCAAATCCCGTCTCCCGCTCCAGAGATTCTTCAGGCCCTCGCCAAGCGCGAGGGTTTGTTGTGCAAGGGGAGCTGCCGTTCCCCGCACCGCTCCAATCCGGGGCGCGGTAGCCAAGTGGTAAGGCAGAGGTCTGCAAAACCTTTATTCGGCGGTTCGATTCCGCCCCGCGCCTCCAACTCCCTTCTTTCGTCTTTTCTACTTCAGTGACTTTACCTCTCCTCTCAGGCTTTCGCCCGAGGTTATAGGCATATGCAGTCTCCTCATGTAAGTGGAGGGGCATGTTTTCCTGTACAGAAAAACAGTCTCCCTCTGCACTCAAGGTGCAGGCGGATACTCATGGGATTGCGGTCCTGTGTGTTTACGAAGGATCGGCGGTGGCGATCAGCGCGCGGTACTGTAGGAACATCGAAGTGCGCCAGCGCAGGATCATGCCGAAGGCGAGGATGAAGAATAGTCCGGCGGTCTGCTGCACGGTAAGCACCGTGTCCAGGTAGCCGCGGGCGCCAACGCGAATTCCCGCGAGGACGATGATGACGGCAAAGAATGCGTGTGAGCGCTGCGCCATCACCGTGTCGCCTTCACGCACCAGGCGCGAAGTGCGCAGCAACGGATACGCCAGGGCGATGGCTCCCAGCAGAAACGCCGCCAAGGCCCACAGCCAGGGCACGCGGAAGGGCGTCGCAAAAAACATGCAGAAGCCGGTGGCCATGCCGAGCGGCGGAATCACGATTTTGCGCGCTGTAACGGCGGTGCGCGACTCGCGCACGCGCCAGATCATGACTGCGATAGCGCCGGCGACCGACGAGACGAGCGACAGGATGTTGACAGGAGGTATGGCCATGGAATTCAATCGACGGCACGCGGCCGTACCTCCGCAACGGAGGCTGAGGTTATTTTACGGTATCGGCACGTGTCGCCGCATCCCATCCTTCGGCGGAATGCTCCACAGGCAGAGCCAGCAGCCATAAGTTGCACTTGAACAGGAATTCCGTGGGCTCGGCGCTTGCTTCGCCGGGCAGTATCTGCGCCAGTTCGGCATCCATCCACGCAGTGACGGACCCAGGCGTCTCTCGCCCCTGTTGAATGGCCACCAGGGTGTTGCTGCGGGTCAGCAGAAAATCGATGAACTCCCGCCGCCGGTACGGGACAAGATGCTCGAAGGAGCCGCGGCGCAGGATACGGAAGCCCGCTTCCAGGGCCACCGCCTCGGTCATATCCCTCATGCCGCGGCGCGGAATGGGAAAACGCCGGGCAAAGCGCGAGCGCATCCAGTGCTTTACCGCCAGAACCTGTTGCGCGTGGGCGGTGAAGTGATCGTTGTAAACCAACAACAACGCCCCAGGGGCCATTACTCGGCGGCATTCTGCATAGAACTGAGGCTGATCGAACCAGTGCAGAGCCGCGCCCACCGTAACCAGATCGAAGGAAGCAGAAGGAAACTCCAGATGCTCGGCGCTTCCCTGCTGGTACGCAATGCGCTCGTGCGGCACGGCGTGGGCCAACATTTCGGCAGCGGCATCCACCCCTGACACGCGCGCCGCAACCTCGGCCAGCGCCTCGGACGATTGCCCCGCGCCACACCCCACGTCGAGCGCGCGGGCAAAGCTGCCGCGCCCGGAGGCCTCACAAAGCCAACGCACGGCCTGTGGATGATAGTAAGGGCGCACCTGCCGATAGCGCGCGGCCGCCGCCTCCGAGGCAAAACAGTTCCCGCCTGGCACAGCGGGATTACCGGGCGCGGCATTTCCGGAAGCGCAAGGCTTCGTACTGGGCACAAAGGGCATTCCTAACTCATATCACAGCTGCCAACGGCGCACCGAGGGGAAGTTACCCGCGAACAGAGAGCGCGTCGTACTCGCGCTCAGCCGATGCCGGCAGCAGCACCACCAAGGTGTAAATGCCAAGCGCGGTGCCGAAGGGAACATGCACCAGCGAGATGAAGCCCAGTATGATGGCCAAAATCCGCGCCCACGGCGCGCGCTGCATCAAGCCCCATCCCGCAGCCAGCCCTAAAGCCGACTTCATGAGGAAGAGCACACTGATGGCACCCACCATTGGTGCCAGAAAGCCGTTGCGGAAAGGCATCATAAGGTGCCCAACAAAAGCAGCGCCAACCGTGAGTCCGACCAGAGTGACGATCATATGCAACGCGGAGAAGGCAATCCACAGAATACCCAGAAGCTGAAGATTGCTGCTCACGCGCCCCGGCATCACCGAAGCTGCATCCGGCACCAGACGTTTGCCACAGCGGCTGCAAAACACTTGCGCGGGGTAAACCTCAATACCGCATCCATCACAGAACATTCTGCCTCCTCCGGAGACGCACGCTCCAGCCCTGCATTCCAGTACGCAGATAAGCCGCGCCCGGTTCCAGTATTCCGGCCATTTTACCCGGATTTTGCGCCATGAACCGGACGGGGAAGGTGCGGCATATCGCTCGACACTGGGGCATTTCTCGATTTCTCGTGCTTATGCTCAAGAAAGACAACACCCAAAGTACCGGCGCAACTTATTGACGTAATGGAAGATATCTCATTATGTGCGAAGCTCGCGCACATTGGCCCTCAGTTTGCAATTCCATAGGTCTGAACTGCTTTTTGGGAGTATTCGCCGTTATGAGTGAATCCACAGTGCCGCTATCTACGCCGGCGGTTCTTGCGCTTGCCGAGCCGGGGCAAACCCACAGCAAGCGCATCAAGATCGGCGAGGTGGCACGCCATTTTAATATCTCCGTGGATCTGTTGCGCCTGTACGAGCGCGAGGGTCTGCTGATACCACTGAAATCCTCCAAGGGAACTCGCTACTTCACGGAGAGCGACTACCCGTGGATCGGCACGCTGCTGCACTTGGTGCGCGCAGAAGGACTGAACTTCGCCGGCATTCGCCGCCTGCTGGCGCTGATTCCCTGCTGGAGTCTGCAAGGCTGCGACGACACGCACAAAGCGCAGTGCCACCAGTTGCTGAGCGCCGTGCAGCCCTGCTGGACCGATCATTCCTGCTGCACGCCGGAAGGCAATTGCTACGCCTGCGAGGTGTATCGCACGGCCAGCCAGTGTGAGAATCTGAAAGCCCTGGTCAGTATTAAACCTGCATAATTCCTGTTTCTTCCGTAGAAGGGAAAGCCCGCGATACGTCGCGGGCTTTCCTGCTGCAAGCAATTCCTGCTACTGGCTGGCCGGACGGTCGCTGTCAGGTTCGGTAGCCACGCGTGAGTTGTGGCGCACGTCGGTGCCGTTCACCCAGAAGATGACATCCTCGGCGATATTGGTGGCGTGGTCGGCAATGCGCTCCAGACTGCGCGTGATGAGCAGCACGTCCATGTAGATACGTATGCGCTCGGGGTCCTTCTTCATCTGCGCCACCAGCGTGATGAACGCTTCGTCCTTCATGCGATCGACGATGGAATCCATCTGCAGAACCGCCTGGGCAACGTCGGACTTTGCCGAGAGGAAGCTCTCCAGGGCGCGGCGGACCATGGTGGAAACCGCGGTGGTCATGCGCGCGATATCCACCGGGATCACCAGCTCCTGCTCCTGCGCCACGTTCAGCGAACGCTGCGCGATGTTCACCGCCAGGTCGCCGACGCGCTCGAGGTCCGAGTTGATTTTGAGCACGGCCAGCACAAAGCGCAGGTCGGTGGCCATGGGTTGCTGCATGGCCAGCAGGTCCACACCCATTTCATCGATGGCGCGCTGGCTCTCATTAATGAGCTTCTCGCGCTCAAAAACTTCCTGGGCAATGCGTCCATCGCGTTTGCGCAGAGACTCGGAGGCCAATTCGATCGCCGATTCCGCGAGGCCGCCCATTTCAAGCAGCCGTTCCTTAAGTTCGTCCAACCCTTGCTGAAAGCGAGTACGCATCATCCAAACCTGCCCGTAATGTAGTCTTCTGTCCGTTTGTCGGAGGGCGTGGTGAAGATCTTCTCCGTCTTATCGAACTCGATGAGCTTGCCCATAAGGAAGAAGCCCGTGTAGTCCGCCACGCGCGCGGCCTGTTGCATGTTGTGGGTGACGATCACCACCGTGTACTTGGTCTTGAGCTGGAAGATCAGCTCTTCGATCTTTCCGGTAGAGATCGGGTCCAGGGCGCTGGCCGGCTCGTCCATCAGCAGCAGTTCCGGCTGCACGGCCAGGGCGCGCGCAATGCAGAGGCGCTGCTGTTGTCCGCCGGATAGCGATGCGCCTGACTTCTTCTTGAGAACGTCGCGAACCTCCTCCCAAAGAGCAGCCATGCGCAAAGAGCTTTCCACCGCAGCGTCCAGTTCGGCGCGCCGGGTAAAGCCGTTCAGCCGCAGCCCGGCGGCCACGTTGTCGTAGATCGACATGGTGGGAAACGGATTCGGCTTTTGGAAGACCATGCCGATCCGGCGGCGCACATCCACGGCGTCGGTGCCCGGCGCATAGATTTCCATTTCGCCGACCTTGACCGAACCGGTAAGGCGCGCATCGGGATTCGTCTCGTGCATGCGGTTCAGGCAGCGCACGTATGTGGACTTGCCGCAACCCGAGGGGCCGATCACGGCAGTCACCGCGTTCGGCCCAATCTTCATATTGACTTCGTTCAGTACCTGCGCCTTACCAAACCAGGCATTCAGGTTGTTGACTTCAATTCCTACACCCATTCCAGGTCGGCTCCTTGCCGGCTAAGCGTTGTTCGCCATGGTGCCGCGGCTGGTCACTACGCGCACGGCAGACACGGCGATGACAATCAAGAGAATCAGGATCAGCGCGCCAGCCCAAGCCTGACGATGCCACTCGTCAAAGGGCGAAATAGCGTACGAAAAAATCTGCAATGGCAGCGCGGCCGTCGGCTGATTCGGATTCAGGTTCCAGAACTGGTTGCCGAAGGCGGTAAACAAAAGCGGAGCGGTTTCACCGGCTACGCGGGCAAAGGCCAGCATGGCACCCGTGATGACGCCCTTGCTGGCGGTGCGCAGCGTAACTTGCAACGTGGTACGCCACTGCGGAATGCCCAGGCCCAACGCCGCTTCGCGGATTGTGTTGGGCACCATCAGCAGCATCTCTTCCGTGGTGCGGGCGATGGTGGGAATCATCATGATGCCCAGGGCCACGCCGCCACTGAAGGCCGAGAAGTGATGCTGCGGCAGCACCACCAGCGCATAGGCCGAGATGCCAACCACGATGGAAGGAACGCCATTCAACACGTCGGCCGTGAAGCGCACCAGCGTAACCAGGCGCCCGTGGCCAAACTCTGCCATGTAGATTCCGGCACCGATCCCCAAGGGCACGCCGAGGACGGAACCAAGACCGAGGATCATGAGTGAGCCGACGATGGCATTGGCCATGCCGCCTCCATCTTCACCCACGGGTTTGGGAAGGTGCATGAGAAACGCGAGATTCAGCGAGCCCACACCCTTCATCACCAGGTAGCCGAAGATGGCCACCAGCGGCGCCAGCACAACCACGGACGCCAGAATGGCGGAGCCGATAAAGGCCAGGTTGGACAATTTGCGGAACGAACTGACCGGACGATTGAGATTAGGCATGGGCCTGACCTCCTCGTCCGCGAGTGATGGACCACACCAGCAACCGGGCGCAGGCGTTAACGATCACCGTGACGATGAGCAGCGCCAATCCAATTTCCACCAGTGCGCTGAGGTAAAGGTCGTCGCTGGCCTCGGAAAACTCATTGGCAATGACCGAGGCCATGGTGTACCCCGGCGCAAGCAGCGACTTGGAAATCTCCGGCCGGTTGCCGATCACCATGGTGACAGCCATCGTCTCGCCAATGGCGCGGCCCAGCCCCAAAATAATTCCGCCCATGATTCCGGCGCGGGCGTTGCGCAGGACCGCCATGCGCACCATCTCCCAGCGCGTGGCGCCCAAGGCCAGCACGGCTTCGCGCTGGTTCTGCGGCACAGCCACCAGAACCTCGCGCGTGATGGAGGCGATGATGGGAACGATCATGATGGCCAGAATGACGGCGGCGGCCAACATGCCAATGCCATAAGCGGGACCGTCGAATAGGCCCGTCCAGCCGAGCGCCTTGGCCAGCCAAGGCTCCACGTAGGTGCGCAGGAGCGGGGCCAGTACGAAGATGCCCCACAGTCCGTAAATCACCGAGGGAATGGCAGCCAGCAGCTCAACAGTGAAGGAGATGATGCCGCGCAGACTGCGCGGGCAAAGTTCGGTGACGAAGACCGCTACACCCACCGCCAGCGGCACGGCCAACACCAGCGCCACAAACGAAGAAACCAGCGTGCCGTAAATAAATGGCAGGGCGCCAAAGTCACCCGAGACCGGATCCCAGGTATTGCCCACGAAAAAGTGCAGCCCAAACTTGGCGATGGTCAACTGCGAGCGCGACGCCAACTCATAAAAGAACAGCGCCATGATCGCCAGGATCGAGAGAGCGCAGATCAACAGTCCGTTGCGGAACAATACATCGAGCAGCTTGCTGATGCGGCTGCTGCGCAACTCAATATGCGGAACCTCGATGTGCTCGAAGGGCTTAACCCCGGCGGTCTGGCCGACCACCGGCGTATGAAAGCGCGGAATGGGAGGACGAACGTCTGATTCAGGTGCGGTACTCACACCTCAAACGCTAGCAGGCGATTGTTACAGGAGTATGAAACGCCGGAAATGATTGAAAACTATCGGATGAGTAAGAAAAACGGGACGAATATTGCGATTCGCCCCGCAGTTAAGCTCCGGCAATGGCCGGAAAGGGTTTACGGGAAGATGTAGCGCATGCCAAGGTACACATCGTTGTCGATGCCCTTCGGCTGCTTCACGCCACTCATCTGCCAGAGCTGACGGTTGACGTACTCGTACTGGCCGCCATAACGGAGGATGCCAGCAGCACCCTTGTACACGTCATACCAAGCCGCCAGCGTACCGTCGATGATGGCCTTGTTGCTGCCGCCAATGCCGTAGCCCAGCTTCTGCCAAGCGCCAACCGTCTGCGTGTAGGTAGTTGCGCTCGTCGCCACGGGGGCGCCGAGTGCCCGGTTATAGTAGAGCGAGCGGAAATAGTACTCGGTACCCGCATAGACATCGAGCTCGAAGCGGGGGGTCGGGTGAGTTTCCGCGCCCAGAATGGCGCTGGCACCCTTCACATCCTGCAGCGTGCCTACCGGCGAAGGCGCGCCTGCAAACGTGGACGTCGCGTAGATCGTCCCCGCCGGCAGAACCGTCGTCGTCGTTCCACCGCTCGTGTAAGTAAGAGCCGAGGCCAGGTAGCTGTAAGTATTGGCGCGAACCACGACGTCAGCCTGACCGGAATCCTGGTAGCGGCTGATGCCCTTGCCAAACAGACCCTGGAAGATTACGTCAACCTTCTTCGGAACCACAGGGATGATGGCACCAGCGCCGAAGCCCGTGCCATCGGTGTAGTGCTTGGTCACGCCATAGCGGTCACGGAAGAAGCGCTGCACGGCCTTGACTTCATAGTGGCCGAGCTTGGGGTCGTCGTAGGCCAGCTTAACGGCGATGTCGGGCGCCACGTTGGTGGAGAAAGTGCTGGTGTAGGAGCAAGCCGCAGTGGTGCTGGCGGTGCTTACATCCGCGCAGGTGGTGGCAAACGACGAACCAAGATTGCCCGAGCCTGTGGTCAGGATACCGGCGATACCGTTTTGGCTGGCGCCGATGTAGGTAAGACCGTTTTGGATCAGAGAAGGATCAATGGCCGAAAAGGCCACGGTGAACTTCTTGTCGAAGGACTTGGCCACGCGGATTTCAGCCTCACGGCCCCAATCCCAACCCACTACGTAGTTGGTATCCAGCGTGTTCGGAACCCACGGGGCATCCGCATCGGCGGCCTTGCGGTTCATGGTAACCAGGTTCCACATCTGACCGCCGGTGATGCTCCAACCATCCGTGGTCTTCACGCGTCCCCAAGCCTGGCGGACGCGGAAGGGCCATGCGGTCGTCTGGTTAGGGTTGGCGCTACCCACGCCATAGAAGTCACCTTCGACGTATCCGGTGAGCTTCAACTTGCCGGCATCGCCATCCAAACGCAGCTTGAGCTGCGAGGCGCGGGCGCTCATGGCAAACTCGCTCAGATTGCCGAAGCTCGTCGAGCCGCTCAGAGCGTTCTCCAGCGGGATCGCGTTGAACGACGTCGCCGGACCAGAGTTATTGGCACGCTCGCGATAGTATCCGGTGAGATCAAAGAAGCCGCCGGGAGTGATGCGTACGCCCTTGAACGCGATGCTGTTGGGATGCTCGAGGTCAGCCACTGACTTGGCAACCTTCGCGGTTGTGGCATCGTTCTTGGCCAAGTCGCCCTTCACATCGGAAAGGTCGGCCTGCACCTTCTGCACCTGGACGTTCGTGCTGTCGATGGCACTGGCCTTGGCATTGGCCGCATTGGCCGCTGCCTGTGCCGCGGAGAGATCCTGACGCGTCTGCTGCAACTCCTGCTGCGTCTGCTTCAACTGCTCCTGCAACTGCGCAGTCGCGGCCTGTTGCTGTTCAATGGCCTGTCTCAGGTCCTTGATTTGGTCGGCGCTAACTTCCGTCTTTGCCGGCTTAGCCTTTTTCTTTACTCCGCTGTCGGACGGAGCTGCAAAGCAAAGTCCGGAGAGCGCAATCACCGCTACCAGCTTCTGAAAGTTCCTCATGTCTCGTTGCTCCAGAATTTCACTTCTTGCCTGCGTCGAGTTGCGCGCGTGCAAGAACAGTTAGTGACACAATCTCGATCGCTGGGAAATTTCTATCCCAGGTAGTTTCTATTCAGCTTGTCTGAATAGCGGGATGATTCTATGGCAATCGCCTGCGGGGAGGAAGAGAAAAGAGGGTGGTATTCCCGCATTTTTACGCATCCCCTCCGGGGTGCCGCGTGGAGAACTCCCTCAGCGCATCGCTTGTTTTTCAAAAAGAAAAGAGCGGAGCTTTCGCTCCGCTCTCCTTTGGACCTAACTTGCAGCTAGTGGATAGTATCGACCGTCGCCTTGACTTTCCTTACAACCTCTTTAGGCAGTGGTGCATAGCTCAGTGCCCCGGCTTGGTTTTGACCATTCTGGAGCATCCATTCTAGAAAATCATGCAGCACCCGGCCCTTGTTACCATCTCGAGACTGTTTGGGAATGAGCAGCCAGGTAAAACTTGAAATCGGATAGGCGTTCCTGCCTTCGGCATTGGTGATGGAAACACGGTAGTCGGCGGGCATGTTGGCGGCGGCGCCCGCTGCGGCGGCGGTCACCGTTTCCATGGTGGCTTTTACGAAATTGCCAGCCTTGTTGCGCACCGAGCCGTAGCTGATGTTGTTCTGCACCGCATAAATCAGCTCGACGTAACCGATTGCTCCGTCCATTTGGCGAACCTGCCCGGCAACTCCTTCGTTGCCCTTGCCGCCGAGGCCGACCGGCCACTTGACGGCCGTGTTGGCACCCACACGGGACTTCCACTCGGGACTTACCTTGGAAAGGTAGTCGGTAAAGATGAACGACGTGCCGGAGCCATCCGAGCGGTGCACCACGATGATGGGAAGATTGGGGAAGCTAACACCGGGATTTACGCGGGAAATCTGCGGGTCGGCCCAGTTTGTGATGTGACCGAGAAAGATACCGGCCAGCAACTCCGGCGTGAACTTCAGCTCCTAGCGGACGCCGTGAATATTGTAAGCAGGAACCACGCCGCCAAGCACCGTGGGGATGTGCAGGATGGGACGCCCCGCCTGGGCAAGCTGCTCGTTAGTCATGGGGCCGTCTGAAGCGCCAAAATCCACGGTGCCGGAGATGATCTGGCGTATGCCGGCCCCAGAACCGAGCGACTGATAGTTAATCTGCACGCCGCGATGCGAACCGCTGTATTCGGAAAACCACTTCTGGTAGATAGGGGCCGGGAACGAGGCACCGGCGCCATTCAAGGATTGCGCCGAAGCAACGGCGCACAGGGCCATTGCACAGGCCAGTACTTTGAAGAAACGTGTCACAGGTTTGTCTCCTTTTCTCTATGACCTGAGTATCTGGCCAGTAAGATTACGAGACGGTGAAAGGAATGTTAATTTCTGGTTACAGGATAATGACTACCGGCCGTCGGCTTGCTCCAAAAGAAGTTGTTCGGCCGGCCGGTCATGCGCGCGGAGCACATGGCGCACCGTACGCCCGCTGACCAGGTGGCAAACTTCTTCGGCCATGTTCTTTGCATGGTCGCCTGCACGCTCAAGTTCCTGCGCCATGCACAACACGTGAAAGCTGTCTGGACGGCGCAGGCCGTCTTCTGGCTCCAGGTGGCGGAAGGTGATGATGTTGCGGAGACGGTCGATTTCGCTATCGGCCCGCAGCACGCTGACCGCTTTATCCAGCGAGCGGTCGCGGAAGGCTGTCTCCACGTCTCCCAGCATTTTCTCCAACTGCGATCCCATGGCAGTAAAGTCGCGAACGTCCTCCGGCGCGAAGCTGGCCGCGGCGGTTTCCGCGCGGTTGGCAAAGCTGAGCAGCAGATCGCCGATGCGCTCCAGGGAGATGCCGAACTTCATGCAGGCCAGCAGCAGCCGGGCTTCCTCGTCGCCGACATGAGTGATGGTGGTTGTCACCAGGTCATCGATATCGCGGTCGAGAGAGTCGAGGGCACGCTCATGTTCGCGAACCTCCTCCAGCAGCGCGCGCGCACTGGTGGCCACGCCTTCCGCCGCCGCCGTAGCAGCGCGATGCGCAACGCGAAGAGCTTCGTAGGTGAGTTCCAGCAAATGCGAATTGCCGGCTGCGGGAGAGTTGGGCGCGCTCATGACAAGGCTCCGAAAGCAGTGAACGCACGGCGGCAAAAAGTTGAGAGGCCGCCACTGAATAAGCCTGCGGCCTCTCAAGCCCCCAAGTTCATTGCCTGTAACTTAAACGCCCCGCGTTGCGGAAGGATGAGCGCAGAGTAAATATCCTGTAAATCGCGGTTATTCTTCCTCGCCGCTGCGCGCTTCCGGCAGGGTGAAGACAAACGTGGAACCGTGGTTCAACTCGCTCTCGGCCGAGATGGTGCCGCCGTGGGCGAGGATGATGTGTTTGGCGATGGCCAGACCAAGGCCGGTACCGCCGCTCTCGCGCGAGCGTGCTTTGTCCACGCGGTAAAAGCGCTCGAAGAGGCGTGGCAGATGCTCACTGGCAATGCCGGGACCGAAGTCGCGGACATAAAACTCGACGAAGCCCTCTACGTCGTGCGCGCCGATCAGAATGCGTCCGCCCGAGGCCGCATATTTACAGGCGTTATCGATGAAGTTGGAAAATACCTGGAAGACCACATCGCGATCGGCGGAAACCAGCTTCAGCGCCTCATTCACCACGTCCAGCGTCATGCCGCTCTCCGCGCGATGATCGCGGAAGTAATCCGAGGCGTCGCGCAACAACTCAGCGGGCGACACCGGGCGGCGATTCAGCTTCTTGTCGCCGGATTCGACACGCGCCAGGATCAGGAGATCCTCGGTAAGACGCGTCATGCGCGAGGCATTCTTGCGAATAATTTCCAGAAAATCGCGTTGCGTCTCTTCGGAGTTGACGCCCTCCAGAAGGGTCTCCGCGTAACCCTGGATCGAGGTCAGCGGCGTGCGCAGCTCGTGCGAGACGTTGGCGATAAAATCGCGGCGCGTGGTCTCGATCTTCTCCGCGTCGGTGAGATCGTGCAGCACCGCCACCGAGCCGCCGCTAGGCATGGGCGCCACGGTGGCGGAGAAGATGCGTCCGGAGACGAAAGAAGTGACGCGAGCCGTGGTGGGCTGATGGTTGCGCGCCGCATCCTGCACGGCGGAGAGAAAGCTGGGGTCGCGCACGGTTTGCACCACCGGCTGGCCGAGACGGACGCCGGTGGGCGTGAGCAATTCCATGCGGCGGTTGGCCCACTGCGCGCGCCCGTCGGGCGTAATGGCCACCACCGCCTCTTGCATTCCGTTGAGCACGGCCTCCAGTTCGCGACGGCTGGCTTCCAGTTCCTCAAAGCTTGCCTGGAGCTTGCGTGCCGTCGCATCCAGCGCCATGCCCACCTTGCCAAGCTCATCCTGGTGAAATTCAGCAAGGCGCGCCGAGTAGTCTCCCGCGGAAATTTTCGCGGCAAAGTCCAGAATTTTTTCCAGGCGTGCACTGGCGCCGCGCGAAGCCCAGATGGCAACAAGCAGCGCAATGACAAACGCCAGCGCCGAGGCATAGATGAGCGAGCGCCGCACCTTAAAGCCAGCCTCCGCAATGGCCGAGAGCGGCACGGCCAGGCGGACGGCGCCGCCGCGAACGGGCTGCGCCAGATACAAAAAGTCCACGCCGAGCGTGTGGCTGTTGCGCGTATCCACGCCAGTGCGTCCGGCCAGCGCCTCCTGGAATTCGGGACGGCGGGCGTGATTTTCCATGGTCTCGACATTGGCGCCGGAGTCGGCCAGGACCTGCCCCGTGTTGTCAATGACGGTGGCACGCGCGCCAGAGGCTTGCGAAACTGAAAGAACAATGGGAGAAACGTTTTCCGGAGTGAGGGGAACAGCAGCGATGCGCTGCGCCAGCAGCGCTGTCTCCTGCTGCAAGCTGCTTTGAATCTGCTCGCGCAAGGAGACCCGCCACGCGTGAGTGATGGCAATGTCCAGGGTCAGCGTGGCAACGGCAATGACAAGAGCAAAAGCAAAAAACAGCTTGAAGAAAATCCGATTCGTCACTTTACGCTCTCGAAGCGATACCCAGCGCCACGCACCGTGCGCAGATACTGGGGTTCCTCGGCATCCTTTTCGATCTTCTCGCGGATGCGGCGCACATAGACGTCCACCGAACGCGGCGTAACGTAGGCCGTGTCGCGCCAGACGGCGTCAAGCAACTGGTCGCGCGTAAAGACCCTTCCCGGATGCCGCGCCATGTACTCCAGCAGGCGGAACTCGGTTGCCGTAGTGGCCACGGTTTTTCCGCAAACCTTCAGAATCATGGCGCCGCTGTCGATTTCAATCTCGCCGGTGGTAATCACTTCAGGCGCTAGCGGGCGCTCAAAGCGGCGCAGCACGGCCTTGACCCGAGCCGTCAGTTCGCGCGGGCTGAAGGGCTTGCCCACGTAATCGTCGGCACCCAGTTCCAGGCCCAGCACGCGGTCGCTCTCACTGGTTTTGGCCGTGAGAAAGATAACCGGCGTCATGGCAATGGCCTGGTTCTGGCGAATGCGGCGGCACAGCTCAAAGCCGTCGCCCCCGGGGATCATGATGTCCAGCAGAAACAGCGCGGGCTTGTCGCGCTCCGCTTCGCCAATCACCAGTGGGGCTGCGGAAAAGATCCGTACGTTGAAACCGGCGGCCTCGAGATGGTGCTTGATCAGGCGCGCAATGTCGGCTTCATCCTCTACGACGTAAATGAGGGGTTTCATCGCCTTCATTGTATTCAGCCACTCCCGCGGCGGGAACACCTGCCGCGCGCTTTTCACATGCTTGTAACATTTCAGACGATCCGGAGACGATTTGCAACCGGAATGCGTGTTCCCTGCAAAACCAATAGGGAGAGCCACTTGGCTCTCCCTATTGGTTTTGCAACATAGCTCCGTTTAGCGGAATGGATTCACGTAGGAACTCCAACCGCGCGTCATGTAGTCGGAAAGCGTGAGGCCGACTAGCAGGCACAGGAAAAAGAGGGCCGCAACTACCACCATCTTCGTCATGGCCGAGCTGTAACGCAGTTCCATAAAGAACAGCAGAACCAGCAGCGCCTTGGTAGTGGCAATGGCCAGAGCCACAACGGCGTTGAACGGTCCAAGGTCGAGTGTGGCCACGCCGACGGTGACCGCGGTAAGAATCAGCAAGGTGATCCAGACGGCGAAGAAAGTCTTTACGGTAGGGTGTGCGTGTGCGCTCATCGTCTCTTGTCTCCTACCCGTTGTGGTGATGGCTGATCAGATAGAGCAGCGGGAAAAGGTAGATCCAGACCAGGTCAACAAAGTGCCAGTAGAGGCCTACCATCTCCACCGGCGTGTTGTACTCCGTGGAGAAACGTCCGCGCAGGTTGCTGATGAGCAGCCACAGCAACAGCCCGCCTCCGATGATCATGTGGAAGGCGTGCATGCCGGTCATGGCGAAGTACAGCGAAAAGAAGATCTGGACCTGGTTCGGGTCGAAGTTACCCTCGTGCTCGAAGTGGAAGTTCGCCCCCGGCACCTCGTGGTGCTCCCAGTGTCCGTGATACTCCACGGCCTTGACCCCGAGGAAGGTAAATCCCAGCACCAGGGTGAGAATCAGGAACAGAGAGGTAAGCTTGCGATTGCCGAGCTTTGCCGAATGCACCGCCAGCACCATGGTAAGCGAGGAGCAGATGAGCACGGCGGTGTTGATGGCGCCGAGCTTGATCTCCATGGTCTGGCTGCCCGCCACCCAGGCGTTGAAGTAGTACAGGCGGTAGATCAGATAGGCAGCGAACAGGCCGCCGAAAAACATGATCTCCGTCACCAGGAACAGCCACATGGCGAAGGTAGAGGAATCCTTCTGCTGCTCGAGGTCGGCAAAGTGATGCTTCAGGTTGTGTACCGCGGGCGTGCTATCCGGCAACTTCAACCCCCTTTTGCGGCGAATCGATTTCGTCGTAGTTGTAGGCCTCCCAGGTGACCACTGGGGTCTCCTCGAAGTTGTAGGTAGGAGGCGGAGAAGCGGTCTGCCACTCGAGTCCGGCGGCGTTGAACGGGTTCGGCCCCGCGTCCTTGCCGTAACGCAGGCTCCAGGCGAAGTACAGCATCGGCAGCAGGAAACCGATGGCCAGAATTGATGCGCCCGCCGTGCTGAGAACGTTGAGCACCTGGAACTCCGGCGGATACGCGTGGTAGCGGCGCGGCATGCCCAGGTACCCGAGCAGGAATTGCGGGAAGAACGTCAAATTGAAGCCGCAGAAGACAAGCAAACCGCTGATCTTGGCAGCAAATTCGGGATACATCTTGCCGGTAATCTTGGGCCACCAGAAATGCATTCCGGCCAGAAACGCGGTGACCGATGCGCCGACCATCACATAGTGGAAGTGCGCCACCACAAAGTAGGTGTCCGTTACATGCAGATCGATGCCAACGGCTGCCAGGAAGACGCCCGTCAGCCCGCCCACCATGAACAATCCGATGTAGGCGAAGACGTAGAGCAGCGGCGACGCAAACGTAATCGATCCTTTGTATAACGTGGCCGTCCAGTTAAAGACCTTCACCGCCGAGGGAATCGCCACGAAGAACGTAAGCAGCGAAAAGATCATGGCCGCGTAAGTGGAGATGCCCGCCACATACATGTGGTGCGCCCATACCAGGAAGCCCAGCACGGCGATGGCGATGGATGACATGGCCACGAAGTCGTAACCGAACGGGCGCTTGCGCGCAAAGCAGGCAATGATTTCGCTGATAATGCCCATGCCGGGCAGCACCATGATGTACACCGCCGGGTGCGAATAGAACCAGAAGAGATGCTGGAAGAGCAGTGGGTCACCGCCCAGGCGCGCATCGAAGATGCCGAAGTGGAAGAGCCGTTCCAGGGCCACCAGCACAATCGTGATGGCCAGCACCGGCGTGCCCAGCACCATGATCACCGAGGCCGCGTAGTGCGCCCAGATGAACAGTGGCAAGCGTCGCCAGGTAAGTCCCGGGGCGCGCATCTTGTGCACGGTCACGATGATGTTCAGGCCGGTGAAGATGGATGAGAAGCCGGTGATGAACACGCCGAGAGCAGCCGAGACCACGTTTGTATTCGAGTAGGTGGTGGCGTAGGGCGTGTAGAAGGTCCAGCCGGTATCCAGGCCGCCGGTGAGAATGGCGTACAGGATGAAGCCGGCGCCAACAATGAAGATGTACCAGCTCGCCAGGTTCAGCTTTGGCATGGCCAGATCCTTGGCGCCAATCATCAGCGGCACCAGGAAGTTGCCAAGCACGGCCGGAACCGAGGGGATCAGGAACAGGAAGATCATCACCACGCCGTGCATCGTAAAGAGCTTGTTGTAGGTGTCGGCCAGAACGAGGTCGCCAGCCGGCGTCAACAGCTCCAAGCGAATCAGCATGGCAAAAATTCCACCGAGGAGGAAGAACACGGTGATCGAAGCCAGGTACAGCAGCCCGATGCGCTTATGATCCGTCGTCAGCAGCCATGATTTGATGCTGTAGTCGGCGTTCAGATAGTTGGTCTTCTTCTCCGTGGAGAGGTTCGTCGTTTCCATCACTGTTCCTCTACCTCCGCTCCGCAGGTTTGGCCGGAGCTGGAGCCGCGGCGGGCGGATTGGCCGTGGTGTCGCTCTTAGCGTCCGAGCCCTCGGCCTTCGGGGCCACCGGATATACTCCGTTGTTCGGTTCGCTCACCGGGATCGGCGCGTTCACCGTGCCGTTGCCCAGCGCCTTGATGTAAGCCACCAGCCCGATCACTTCCTCTTCGCTCAACTGTCCCTGGAAGGTGGGCATGATGTTTTTGAAGCCGCTGGCGATCTTCGAACCCGGATTCAGGATCGACTCGCGGATGTAGCTCTCATCGGCCTGCACCGTGCGTCCGTCATCAAGCAGCACGGGATGCCCGAAGACGCCCACCAGATTCGGTCCGCGTCCAGCGGCATCCGTGCGATGGCACATGGAGCAGCCGTACTGCTGGAAGCTCTTTTCCCCCGCCGAGGCCAGCGATCCATCCACGCCGCTGTTGGCCCACTTGTCGTAAGCCACGGCATCCATCACGATGATTTCGCCGATCATCCCCGAGTGCTGCGTGCCGCAATATTCGGCGCAGAACAGGTGGTAACGGCCCGGCTGCGTGGCGCGGAACCAGGTGGAGGTATAGCGGCCCGGCAGCACGTCGGCCTTGATGCGGAAGGCCGGCACATAAAAGCTGTGGATCACGTCCTGCGAGGTCATGATCATGCGCACATCTCGGCCCACTGGAACGTGCAGTTCGTTGATCTCGCGCGGTCCTTCGGTGTGCTGGAACTTCCACATCCACTGCTTGCCCACCAGATAGACTTCCATGGCGCCCTTGGGCGGACGGGTCTGCATGAAGAAGATCACCGCCGACCAGACAAAGATCACCATGACGATGGCCAGCGGCACGCCCGTCCAGAACAGTTCGAGCGCCGTGGAGCCGTGAATCTGCGTGGCATGTGGATTGCGTTCCTTCCGGTAGCGGATGGCGAAGAAAAGAATCACCGCCGAAACCAGAAAAGTAAAAAAGGCCGCAATCGCCACCAGGGCGAAGTACAGTGCATCTACGTGCCCGGCCATGCTGCTGCCGCGTGCCGGGAAAAGTGGCAGGTTTGACCACATAGTTTCTTATGCCCGTCCTGTTCCGATGCGCCGATCGCGCTTCTCTTGACGAAACATCACCACAATTGCGCCGCCCAGCACCAGCACCGTGGCGAGGCCGGCGAGCCGCAAAATATTGGTGATCGTAGCGCCGTATTTGCCGGTGCTCGGATCGTAGTGATAGCAGTACAGCAACACCTGGTCGGTCAGCGTGCCGATCTTGTTATGCGAGGCTTCAACGATGCCCAGGCGCATGTCCCTGGCCGAGTACTCCACTCCGTAGTAATACTGCGCCACGCGGCCCTCTGGAGTTATCAGCATGATGCCCGCGGTGTGTACGAACTGATCCAGCTTGGGATCGTAGCGATAGCGGAATCCCACGGCACTGGCCAGGGCCGTGATCTGCGGCTGCTGACCGGTCAGGAAGTGCCATCCGGCCGCCGCGTCCGGATTGCCGAGCTTCTTCAGGTAGCCAGCCTTCTTGGTGGCGGCCAACTGCGGCGTCTCGCGCGGATCAATGCTGACGGTGACCACCTCGAATTCCTTGCCCGGCACGAACTTGATCACCTTCAGCGCCGAGGTCAACCCGTTCAGCACCTCGGTGCAAAGCATTGGACACTGGAAGTACACCAGGTTCAGCACCACCGGGCGGCCGGGGTGGAAGTAGTCGCCCAGCTTCACCGTGCGGCCCTGCTCATCGCGGAAGGTCAGGTCGAGCGGCACCTGCTCGTTCAGCCGCTGATCCAGGCCGATGCCCTCCAGTCCCGGAGGCGCAACGGTCTTTGTCTCCGGTGAGGTAAAGTACTGCGCCGCCGCGGCTCCGCACAGAGAAGCCGTCAAGGCCGCCGCCAGCACCGCACGCCGAATTGTTCTATGCCACAGCATAATCGTCATCCCCGCGAAGCTGTCGCGGTTACTTGGCTCCCGAAGTCTGTTCCGGCGCCGTTTTTTCGTTCTCCTTATCGGATTGCGTCAGTGGCTCCGGCGACTCAACTTGTAGAGAAGAATGCGTAAATTCCTGTCCAATACCCGGGCGTTCGGCAGGAGCCGTTCCACCCTGTCGCGCCGTCAGCCGCGTCAAGGCCACACTCATCGCCTGCTCAACCGGCAGGTGAACATTCCCCTGCGCATCCTGCCAGGGATCGGCCGTGAGAGCCGAGGTCTCCTTCAGCAGGAAGCGCTGCATGTCACCCGTGTCGTCGTTCTGCAGGCGAGGCTCGGGAAACTTCTTGATGTTGATGTTCGCCGTGTTCATCAGCACCTCGGAGCGCGGCGTGACCTTGTTGGAGGCCAGAGGGCTGATGGCTGGGTCGTGCTTGTCGGCAAATTTGTTCAGGCCGATCCAGATGCCCAGCGCCGCCACGTGCATGACGATGGCGAACAGCCCCAGCGCGACGAAGAACATCAAAATGCCGCGCGCGCCAAGATCTGTCTTGTCGAAATCGACTTCCGGATTCACCGGGCCTTTGCCGTGCTCGTGATTAGTGGCCATGGCTCTTCTCCCACAGGCGCGGCAGCATCGGTTCGGTAACCACCAGTACGGGACGGCTGCCGAAGTAACGGAAGAACGCCCCCAGCCAGATGCTCACCAGCGCCAGCGGCGCCGCGAAATACGTCCAGTGATAGGTAAGGTGGTGCGCCGCTGCATCGCTGCCGGGGAACGGATTGGGCGCCACGATCCAGTACAGGTCGATGTAGCGCATTAACAGCACCAGCAGCGCCAGCGGCATCAGCTTGCGCGCGTCGCGCTTCAGTTCCTTGGAGAGCAGCAGCAGGAAGGGCAGCGCAAACTGCAGGATCACCAGCCCAAGAGCCACCCTCTGCCAGCCGCCGGTTATGCGATCCAGATACCAGGTAATTTCTTCCGGCAGGTTGCCCGCCCAGATGATGAGCCACTGCGAGAAGCTGAAGTACGCCCACACCATGGTGAAGGCCAGCATCAGCTTGCCATAGTCGTGCAGTTGTTCGGGGCCGAGGATGCGGTCGTATGGCTCGTACTCGCGCAGCGAGCAGAGCACCACAATCATCAAAGCCATCACCGAGAGCAATTGGCTGATGATGAAGAACATGCCGAAGATCGTGGAGAACCAGGTGGCATCCAGCGACATCACCCAGTCGGTGACGGCCAGGGTGAGCGTCAGTGCATAGACCAGCAAGCCCGGAGCGGACCAGACCTTGAGCCGCTGCCATACCGCTGGCGCGGCGTTGTCGTCCTGCTGCCGCGATCCGCGACGCAGGGCCATGCCCCACAGGTTCCACAGAGCGAAGTAAATGACGGCACGAATAGTCCAGAAGTGATCGTTCAGGTAGCCGGCCTTGGCCAGCACCGAGGGATGCGAATTCACAAACGCCGGATCCATCCAGCTATACAGCGCGTGGCGGCCAATCCAGAGGGGAATCCACAGCAGCGTCAGCAGCGGCAAGTTGCCCACTGCGGCTTCCAGCACGCGGCGGCCGATCATCCACCAGTTGCCGCCCGTCATGTGTCCCAGCATCAGCAGCGCCATGGCGCCCAGCGAGAAGCCCAGCACCAGCATGTAGCCGATCAGGTATCCGCGATAGAACATCTGCGGCGAGGTCAGCGCGCCGGCGATGGAAGCCACCGCGGCAATCACGCCGATCACCAGCCAGCGCGTGGAGCGCGACATGGTGGACGCCGGGGCCGCAAAGCGGTAGGAAGCGGGATAGGTCGTGGAACTCATCTACTTCGCCTCCTTCGGGGCTTCGCCTTCGGTGGGCGCATGGCTGGCCACGGTCACTCCAGCGGGAACGTCGGTACCTTTGGCGGTCTGCGTCAGTTGCAGCGCGCGGATGTAGGCCGCAATGCGCCAGCGGTCAGCCACCGGCACCTGTGAGGAGTACTCGGCCATGGCGCCGTAGCCGCGGGTCATCACGTTGAAGAAGTGCCCTATGGGAGCCTGCACCAGGCGCGGCTCAAAGTACGAGGGCGGCTTCTTGAATCCGCGCTGCACGATCATGCCATTGCCGTCGCCAAGCTGCGAGTGGCAGGGCGAGCAGTAGATGTTGTAGCGCTCGCGGCCGCGCTGCATGTCGGCCGCGGTCATCGCAAACGGCAGTTCCGCCGACTCCTTGCCATCCACCTTGCCGGTGTACAGCAGAGAGTCGTCTTCAAGCTGTCCGCGAGCGATGGTTCCCTCCACCGGCAAACGCGCCGAGCGCTGATCCGGGAAGAAGCTGCTTTCGCGCAGCGGCACATATTTCGGTTGGTTCTGCATGTCTTCGCGGCAGGCGGAGACGGTCAACAACGCGCCCACGGCCACCAGCAACAGCGCGGCTTGCTTGAAGCGACGCGCGGGCATCGGCATATTCGTCAGGATTCGCATATCCATGCTAGTCGGCGACCTCCGCAACATCCACGGCCGAGGTAGCCTGCAAAAAGCGCGTTGTATCCGCCACATCGAATTTCACGTCCGCCGCTTCTATGCATAGGAAGAAGCGGTCGCGCGAGGCCGAAGCAAATCGCGGATGATTGAAGATCGGGTGATAGGGCTGCGGCAGTCCGTTCAAGGTCAACATGCCAACCACGGCGGTGATGCCGGCAAATAGAATCGTCATCTCAAAGGTGATGATGATGAACGACGGCCACGAGTGCAGAGGGCGTCCGCCAATGTTCAGCGGGTAGGCCGACACGTTCACCCAGTACTGCAACATGTATCCGCTCAAGCCGCCCAGAATGCCGCCGCACAGCGTCAGCAGCGGCACGCGCGTCTTTTCAAATCCGATTGCGTCGGCAATCTCTTCGATCGGATAGGGCGTGTAGGCATCCATGCGGCGATAGCCGGCGGCGCGCGCCTTGTTGCAGGCTTCCAGCAGGCCGTCGGGCGTGGTGTATTCCGCCACCACGCCGTGCAGCTTCGGCTCGTCGCCCGTCCCGTGATTAGTCATGGGCGGCCTCCTCGCTCAGCTTGGATTGCGGCACCAGCAGCCGCATCTCGAAGATGGTAATCATCGGCATCAGCCGGATGAACAGGAACATGGCGCAGAAGAACAAGCCCAGCGTTCCGAGATATGTCATGTAGTCCCACTTCGTCGCCACATACATACCCCACGAAGAGGGCAGGAAGTCGCGATGCAGGCTGGTGACGACAATGACGAAGCGCTCCAGCCACATGCCAAACAGAATCACGACGGAGGTGCAGAACAGCGCCGGCGGATACAGCCTGACCTTGCGAATCCACAGCACCTGCGGGATGAGCACGTTGAAGATGATCAGACACCAGTAGGACCAGGCCAACGGGCCCATCATGCGGTTTTTCAGCACGAACCATTCGTAGAGCGATCCTGAATAGTAGGCGTAGAAGGCTTCCATCGAGTAGCCGTAGGCAACGATCAATCCCGTGCCCAGCATCACCTTGGCAGCGTTGTCTAGGTGGCGCATGGTCATCATGTCCTGCACGCCGTAGAAGTGGCGGATGGGAATGGCCAGCACCAGCACCATGGCAAAGCCGGAGTAAATGGCGCCGGCAACGAAGTACGGCGGAAACACCGTGGTGTGCCAGCCGGGAATGATGGAGATGGCGAAGTCGAAGCTGACCACCGTGTGCACCGAGAGCACTAGCGGGGCCGCCAGTCCGGCCAGCAGCACGTAGGCCGATTCATAGCGCTTCCAGTGGCGGGCCGAGCCCCTCCAGCCCATGGCCAGCAATCCATAAATGCGCTTGGCCACCGGATTGGTTGCCGCGTCGCGGAACGTAGCAAGGTCGGGCAGCAGTCCGACGAACCAGAACAGCGCCGAAATCGTAGCGTAGGTCGAGACGGCAAAAACGTCCCACAGCAAGGGGCTGCGGAACTGCGGCCACACGCCCATGGTGTTGGGATACGGGAACAACCAGTAGGCCAGCCAGGGGCGTCCGGTGTGAATCAAGGGGAAGACGCCGGCGCAGGCCACGGCGAACAGCGTCATGGCTTCGGCAAAGCGGTTGATCGAGTTGCGCCACCCCTGCTTGACCAGCAGAAGGATGGCCGAGATCAACGTGCCAGCGTGGCCGATGCCGACCCACCACACAAAGTTCACAATGGCAAAGCCCCAGCCCACTGGAACATTGATGCCCCAGATGCCGGTGCCGCGAATGAACAGCCAGGCCATGGCCAACAGCATCAGGTTGAGCAGGCCGAAGAAGAACGCGAAGCCTCCCACCCAGCCCAGTGTGACCGGCCGCCGCAGGACGATGGAAACGATCTTGTCGGTGATCGTCTCCAGCGTGTGTCCTGGAAGCAGTACCGGCGACTGGCCCGGCAGCAGCCGTTCCATCGTCTCGGAAGACTTCGTTTCAGGAGCGTGTTCCATGCCTTTACGACTCCAACTCAGGATTCGGATTGCGCACGGCGGCCATGTACGTCGTCCGCGGACGCGTGTTCAAGTCTTCCAGCAGGCCGTAGTTGCGCTGCATACTCTTCAGCTTCGACACGCGGCTCTCCGGATCGTTCAGGTCGCCGAAGACAATGGCGTCGGCCGGGCACGCCTGCTGGCAGGCGGTCAACACTTCTCCGTCGCGAACCTTGCGGTTCTGTTCTTCGGCGTTAATGCGGGCGTGCGTGATGCGCTGCACGCAGTAGGTGCACTTCTCCATCACGCCGCGGCTGCGCACGCTCACGTCAGGATTGCGCTGCAACTTCAACTGCGGCGTATCGAAATCCGAGAACAGCAGGAAGTTGAAGCGCCGCACCTTGTAGGGGCAGTTGTTGGAACAGTAGCGCGTGCCCACGCAGCGGTTATAGACCATGTCGTTCAGGCCCTCGCTGGAGTGAGCCGTGGCACCCACCGGGCAGACAATCTCGCACGGAGCGTTCTCGCACTGCTGACAGGGCACCGGCTGGAAGTACGTATTCGGATTGTCCGGCGTGCCCTCGTGGTAGTTATCCACGCGCAGCCAGTTCATGTGGCGACCGCGCTTGACCTGCTCCTTGCCGACGACAGCAATGTTGTTCTCCGACTGGCAGGCCACGGTGCAGGTCTTGCAGCCAATGCAGGAGTTCAGGTCGATGGCCATGCCCCACTTGTGGTCCTTGTACTCGTAGGGCTTATACATGGTCAGCCCCTCGGCGGGAGCTTCCACCATCTCGTGGGCAAAGCCGGGAGTCTTGATGAACTCTTCAAGGGTGGCGGCACGCACAATGGCGCGGCCTTCCATCGACTGATGTCCCTGCGGCGAAGCCAGCCCGAAGTGCACGCCGGTCTTGGTCAACTTGACGCCGCCGGCAAAGGTCATCGCATCCGAGGTGCGCAACTTGTAGGCATTGAAACCGATGCCCGTTCCTACGCGCCCCGCCTGCTCGCGTCCGTAGCCAAGCGTCAAGGTCACGGCGTCGTCAGGATGTCCAGGCGTCAGCCAGACGGCGGCCTTCACCTGGCGGCCATTCAACTGCACCAGCACTTCGTCTTCGGTCTTGATGCCCAGCTTCTTGCCGGTGTTCACGCTCATCAGCAAGGGATTGTCCCAGCAGACCTGGGTCATCGGCTTGGGCGTTTCCTGCAACCAGCCGTTGTTGGCAAAGCGTCCATCGTAGGTGGTGGCGTCGCGGCGGAAGATGATTTCGATGCCGCCCGGCGTATCCATCTTTTGCAAAGGCGGCTGTGCGGGCGATGCGCTTACCGTTTTGACCGGCGCGGCCGAGTTCATCACAAAGCCATCGTGCAGCGAGCGGTTCCACCAAGCGCCAAAGTCCGATCCGCTGTATTTGGTCTTCCAGTAACGCTGCGTCAGCGCATAGCTGGTGGCCTCGTCCTGATTGGTCAGGAACTCGATCAGTTCGCTGGCGCTGTGTCCGTTGTAGAGCGGAGCAATCAGCGGCTGAATGAAGCTCACCGTGCCGTCGAAGCTGCGCGTGTCGCCCCACTGCTCCAGGTAGTGCGTGCCATTCAACTGCCAGTGGCAATACTTCGCAGTCTCGTCGTTGTAAAGGCCAAGGTTGATCCGCAGCGGCACGCGATTCATCGCACCGAGGAAGTCCACATCGGACGGCGCGTCATACAGCGGATTCACGTCGAGCAGCAGCAGCATCTCTACTTTGTCCGACTTCATCTCGGCCACAAGCTGCTTGAGCTGTTCGACCTTGGGCACCCCGGCGTTGGCGTCGATCGGCTCAATGTAGTTCACCGTCTTGCCCACGGCGCCGAGCGCGGCGTTGATGCTGGCCACCAGTGCGTGCGTCGCCGGAGTCTGGGCGTCACCGGCAATGACGATCACTTCGCCCTTGTGCTTCAGCAGATCCTTGGCCAGCGCACTGGCAAAGCGTTTATGCTCGGGGTGGAACTCGCCGCCGTACCAGTGTTGAACAATTCCCAGCTCCGAAGTTAGCGCCCGCGCGAAACCTTCCACCTCGCTGGCCTTCACGTGAATGCGATGATCGGCCTTGGCGCTCGTGTTGGTCGGCGAGCTCTCCACGGCGTAGAAGCGCAGCATCTCTTCCTTCAGCTCCGGACGCCGCCGCTGCGCAAACTGCCGCGCATATTTATGGAATCCCGGGAAGCCTGAAGAGAGGAAGTCGCCGTCCAGCGAGAGCACGATGCGCGCCTTGCTGAAGTCGTATACCGGCTCCACCGTCTGGCCAAAAGCAATCTGCATTCCGGCATAGAGGGTGTCCCGGTTCACGGCCTCCCACTGATACCACTTGGCGCCGGGATAGACCTTGAGAAAGTCCTGCATCTGCGCCGCAAACGACGGCGAGCTGGTTGCGCCGCTCAGCACGCGGATGCCGGCGCCGCCATTCGTCTTGGCCGCGCGAGCCACGCCGCGCAAGGTGTTCAGCACGTCGGGCCAGGAGCGCGTTTCGCCGATGTAACTGTTTGCCTGCATGCGGTCGGGATCGTACATTCCCAGCACGCTCGCCTGCGTGAAAACGTCCGTGCCGCCCAGGGAGGATGGATGCTGCGGGTTGCCCTCGATCTTGGTCGGGCGCCCCTCATGGCTCTCCACCAGCAGCCCCGTGCCATAGGCGCCCAAAGGCATGGCCGTGGCGTAGAACAGCGGCTTGCCGGGAACCATGTTGTTGGGCTGCTTGACGTAGGGGACGATCGCCTCCAGCGGCTGCTTGGTGCAGGCGCTGAGGCCGGCCAGCGCCAGCGAGGCGCCCATGATCTTCATGAAGTCGCGGCGCGAGCTTGTGTCGGTCCACTCCGAGGCATGCCGCGGAAACTCGCGGTGCAGCATCTCCTCGAACTCCGGCGTCTGCGCCAGCTCGTCCAAGGTGCGCCAGTAGCGCGGACCGCGGGCCTCGCTGAGTTTTTCGCGAACTTCCGCCAGCTCCAGCTTGCCCTTTTTGCTGGGACAAACATCCCCGTTTCCAGTTTTCTGCGCGTTGTCCATTCGCTTCGCTTCCACTTGTCGTTTCTCTGCCTGTCCGCCTGGAACTACCTGTGGCAGGTGTTGCAACTGGTAATGTCGCGCGGCGAGCGCACGTGGTTGACCGCAGCCAGATACGTTCCCAGTCCGTCGGGACCGGTCTGACTGGTAAAGGTCTTGTACGTGTTGCCTTCGCGGATGGTCACCGGGTGCGAGTCGCTCGGCTCCTGGTAAGCCATGTTGAATATCTGATCGCCCATCGTGGCCGGATTCTTCGGATCTTCCTTCACGTAGTGCGGGCGCAAATTCTTGGCTGGATCGCGATGGCAGTTCAAACACCACTCCATCTGCAAGGACGCCTGGTTATACATCAAAGGCATCTGGTCCACCCGTCCGTGACAGGTATTGCAGCCCACGCCCTTATTCACGTGAATGCTGTGGTCGAAATACACAAAGTCCGGCAGGTCGTTGGCCCGCGTCCACACCAGGCTCTTGCCGGTGCGCAGGCTTTCGCGAACCGGCTCCAGCATGGGCGCCGCCGTCCAAATCTGCGAGTGGCAATTCATGCAGGTGCGCGTGGGCGGAATGCCGGCAAAGCCGCTGACCTCTACCGTGGTGTGGCAGTAGCGGCAGTCAATCCCCAGTCCGGCGACATGGTGCTGGTGCGGAAAGGGAACGGGCTGCGGCCGGGCTACTCCGGCATAGGTGAAGTAGGGCGAACGTTGCAACTGCAAGGCCGCCCAAAGAAGACCTACCACCAGGATTAAGCCGCCCAGGATCGAGGCCTTCGCAATCGAATTGGCACTGCGATGAAAGATCTGCGCCATGTTTGGAAACTATCCGTCCCGTCTCCGGCTGCCGTACCTGGTGCGGTTTCCTGCGGTCGCCGCAAAAATCCCGCGGCGGCGATTCCCTCTGCACCCAGGCCCGACGGCCGAGCCGTCCCTTGACTGTGATTGATGACCGGAATATTTGTGACTATTGTCACGAGAACTAAGGATTATAGCAGGAGGAATTGCCCCGAGATGCTCAAGTTGCAAGAAATGATTTGTCGGGAAATGACAGAGGGGAATACCGTTTGGAAATGGGCGGCTGCCCAAGTTGAGGCGACACTGTCCGTATTCAGAACTCGACTGCGGCTTGCCAAAAGCCATCCTCAATCGCACCTTTCTGCCGGATCCCACACACCGTGTTAAGTAAGAGATGCTGGAAGTTAAAATTTTTACTCAGAATTTGTGAATAGAAATTGCGATGCTCTACAACAAAGTAATAAGTATTTCTGATACGGAATGACGTCCAAGGCCGGATGACGGCAAGCAGGCTATAAAAACAAGGCGCAGCCAAAGCCGCGCCCTGCTCCCTAAACCGGTTTGGTGAATGACTTACATGCCGAGATAGAAATCCACGGTCACTTCCAGCTTCACCGCGATGGGCTCGCCGTCCTTTTCCGCCGGACTGTAGCGCCACTCCTTCACCGCCGCCACCGCGTTTTCATCCAGACCGTGCCCTATTCCCTTTACAACCTTGGCGTCCACGACCTCACCCTTTTTGTTGATCACGATCTGTAAGGTGACCTGGCCTTCAATCTTTAGCTTTTTCGCTTCCGGCGTGTATTCCGGCGTGGCCACTTCGCGCAGCCGCGGTGGCGTAATTTCATCCGTCACTTCCACGGCACTGGCCGCAGCTTGCTGCGCCTCCGGAGCAGTGGCTTTGGCCAGAGCGCTTTTGCTCTGCGCGAAAGCCACGCCGGTCATCAAACCCAGACAAATCAACAACGGGACTTTGGCCAACATGATGCGTTTCATGACGCGCCTCCCTCGCCGCAAAGATGATTTGCCGTGCGGCAAAGTTCGCCAGTATTTCACCCCCCGGGCGCTTGCCCTTGCAGTGACATAGCGCACACTCCTTGGCCCGTTGTAGGCGTATTCCCGCCCGCGTAAGGCCGCCTACCGCGCGCCGCCAATCTTGTTCAGCATGATCTGGATAATCTTCTGATCGACCACCTCCATGGATCGACCCAGTTCGGCCAGGTTGCGGATGGTTTGCTCCGCGGTGGGAGCCACAATGCCGTTATCGTCCGGCACCTCGGCCTTTTGCATGGCCAGCCGCGCCGAGCGCGCCGCCGTCTCCGATGCGTTGCTCACCTTCAGCGCGCAGCCCACTTTGGCTCCGTCGCAGATCATGCCGGTCAGCGAGGCAGCCATGATTTTGATCGCCCGCTCGACTTCCTCAACGCCACCGCCCATGGCATAGACCACGCCGCAGGAGGCTCCCACACCGGCCTTAATCGCCACGCCGCATAAGGCCGACAGGTAGCCTATGTGTCCCGTCATGTACATCGTTACCAGGTGCGAGAGTGCCAGCGCGCGCAGCATCCGCGCCTCCGGGACCGCATGGCTCTGCGCGTAGGCAACCGCGGGAATGGTGGCGATAATTCCCTGATTGCCCGAGCCCGCCGAGGTCATGATCTCCACCGGATAACCTGACATGCGAGCGTCGCTGCCGGCGGCCGTAAGGCTGGCCAGGTGCTGGGCAAAGCTGTTCGTGTCCTCGTCCACCGTGCCCCAGAAACCGGCGGCCACGCCCATGGGACGCGAGAGTCCGGCGTGACAGGCTGCCAGGTTCATCTCCACCGTGCGGCGCAGCAGGGTTTCCGTTTCCGGAGGCAAGTCTTCCACCATGGCCACCAGGTCTGCCACGGTCAGTTCACGCAGGGCCGCCAGCTCCGGCGATAGCCCGCCGTCTTGTTCTGCGCCATCACTGCCAAAAAGGATCTTTCCATCGCGCCGCAGACAAACAATCTTGGAGTGCTCGTCGCGCAGAATGCTGACGCCGGTGTGTCCGACGCACTCGACTTCCACTTCGATATACAGGTCCGAGGGTGCTTCGTGCGCAATCTCCACCGCGACGGTGCCGCGGGCCATCAGGGCCTCCGCGCGCATAATCTTTTCGGCATCGATTGCGGCAAACAGCCCCATGCCCTGCCGCGGATCGCAGAGCACCCCAAGTGCAGCGGACATGACGATGCCTTTATGACCGTTGGCGTTGGGAATCAGAATGGCAAAGGTGTTTTTGAAGATGTTGCGGCTGACGCGCACGCGGAGGGAGCGAACCGAGTCCGGCGCCGGACAGCATCGCGGGGAAGCATCTCCTGGAATCCATCCTTCGGCGGCCCACACAGCGGCGGAAGCAGCCAGTGCGACCGCGACAGGTTCGGTGCAGCCAAGAGCAGGTTTCAGGGTGTACTGAAGAAGGCGGTCCAGCGAGGGTAGCGTCTGCGGGGTACTCACCTGGCTATTGTAGGGCAAGGCCTCAGGGATGGACGAATTGTGCGGACAAAGAAAATGCGCGCCCAAAATCGGACGCGCATAAACTTCCGCTCCGGCCGTAACCGGGGTGGGGTAAATCGAGTTATGCCTTCGGCTCTTCGCCGCCCTCGGGGGCAGCGCTGCCCTCCGCCGGCTGCTGCGCTTCGAGGGCCTTGCGGTTTTCCTCGGCACGCTTGGCACGCGCTTCGGCACGCTTTTCGCGCTTGTCATCGATGGTCTTCTCGCTGCCGAGAATTTCGATGAAAGCCTTGGCGCCACCGTCTCCCTTGCGGAAGCCGGTGAGAATGATGCGGGTGTATCCGCCATCACGGTCGCCGAAACGCGGCCCGACGGTGTTGAACAGCTTGTCCACCGCATCGGGCGTCATAAGGTATGCCGCGGCCAGGCGGCGGTTTGCGACTCCACCCTTTTTGCCAAGAGTAATCATCTTCTCGACGTGGGGCTTGATCGCCTTGGCCTTGGTAACGGTGGTCTCGATGCGCTCCTCGAGGATCAGTGAGGTGACGAGATTCCGCAGCAAAGCGCGCCGGTGGGAAGTATTCCGGCCCAGTTTCCATCCTGCTACACGATGACGCATAACGTATTCCTTGATCGTGCCGGAATCGCTCCCGGCTGAACTTGTTCACCCGGACGCGCCGGGTGAAGTGCGCGGGCCGCCGCGGGGCGGCCCAGGCAAATACTAGAAGCCCGAGTTCGGTTCGCCAGGTCCGCCAAACGAAGGCGGAAGGCTGGAACCCATGGTCGTCTGGCTGGTGGCCACCGCGTTGCCGTGCTCGTCGATCTTCATGCCCAGCCCGAGGCCCATCGAGGAAAGGATTTCCTTGATCTCGTTGAGCGACTTGCGGCCGAAGTTCTTCGTCTTCAGCATTTCGGCTTCGGTCTTCTGCACCAGCTCGCCAATGGTCTGGATGTTCGCGTTCTTCAGGCAGTTGTAGCTGCGCACGCTAAGTTCCAGTTCCTCCACCGAACGGTTCAGATTCTCGTTGCGGATCTCCGGCTTGCTGTCCGTGGCGGTGCCGACGGCTTCCACTTCCTCTTCAAAGTTGATGAAGATGTTCATGTGGTCCTTCAGCAGCTTGGCGGCCAGTCCCAGCGAATCCTGCGGAGTGACTGAACCGTTGGTCCAAATTTCCAGCGCCAGCTTGTCGTAATCAGTGATCTGGCCCAGACGGGCCGCTTCCACCGAGTAGTTGACCTTGCGCACCGGCGAGTGCACCGAGTCGATGGGAATGAAGCCCAGTCCCAGATCCTCATCGAAGTTCTTGTCGGCCGAAACGTAGCCGCGCCCCTTCTTCAGGCGCATCTCCATTTCGATCCGGCCGCCTTCGCTGACCGTGCAGATGTACACGTCCTTGTCCAGCACCTCGACGTCGCCATCGGCTTCAATCATGCCGCTGGTGATGACGCCCGGCTGGTCGGCGCGCAGATAAATCATCTTCGGCGCGTCGCCCGCCAGTTTGAACGGGACCTGCTTGAGGTTCAGGATGATGTCGGTGGCATCTTCGACGACACCGGGGATGGACTGGAACTCGTGCAGCACGCCCTCGATCTTGACCGCGGTGATGGCCGCGCCCTCAATGGAGGACAGCAGCACGCGCCGCAGCGCATTGCCGATGGTGGTACCGAAACCGCGCTCGAACGGCTGCGCCCAGAAGTGACCGTACTTGTCAGTCAGCGATTCAGAATCCATCGCCAGGCGCTTAGGCTTTTGAAAACCCTTCCAGAGCATTGTTGTCTCCTCGTTCTTCGTCCGTTTGGCACTGCCGCGCCGCAGCACGGCCAGGCTGGTCTGGTACGAATTAGGATGGTGCGGCAGCCCTTGTCAGGCTGCCGCAGATATTGTTTCGCCGGCGCGCGGAACGTTCCGTGCCGCCGGCCGCCAAGATCCGCAGCAATAACTACTTGCTGTAGAGTTCGACGATGAGCTGCTCGTTGACGGGCAGGTTGATCTCTTCGCGCCTCGGCAGGGCAAGAACCTTCCCCTTGAAGTTATCGCGATCGATTTCCAGCCAGGTCGGGGCCGTCTGGTGCAAAGCAAATTCCTTCGCCGCCTCCAGAATCACCAGTTTCTTGCTGGCTTCGCGCACCGAAATTTCTTCGCCCACGTTCACCTGGAACGAGGGGATGTTGACCTTGCGGCCGTTTACCGCGATGTGGCCGTGACGCACCAGTTGGCGCGCCTGGCGCCGGGCAACTGCAAAGCCCAGACGATAGACCACGGAATCGAGACGGCGCTCAAGCTGCTGCAACAGGACTTCGCCCGTGACGCCCTTGGCGCGAGCAGCCTTCTCGAAATAATTGCGGAACTGGCCTTCCTGCGCAAAGTACATGCGCTTGGCCTTCTGCTTTTCGCGCAGTTGCAGGCCATAGCCCACAATCTTCGCTTTGCGATCCTTGCCGTGCTGGCCGGGCGCAAAGTTGCGCTTCTCGACCGGGCACTTCTCCATAAAGCACTTCGCGCCCTTGAGGAAGAGTTTCGTCCCCTCGCGGCGGCAAAGGCGGCACACTGCATCTTTATAGCGAGCCAACTTGTGTCTCCTTCAGTCTGGGAGCGGTTTACGGGAGTTGGAATCCTGTCCTTCCCGCTCGAATCTTTGTCAGCCGGCCCGGGCCCATTGCCCTGCCGGAGGGCCGCAAGTTCATGCGGCGCGCACGCAATCCATCAGACGCGGCGCTTTTTGGGCGGACGGCAGCCGTTGTGCGGAACCGGCGTGATGTCCTTGATGCTCTTCACTTCAATGCCTGCCGCAGCCAAAGCGCGGATGGCGGATTCGCGGCCTGAGCCGGGCCCCGAAACGCGAACATCGACGCTGCGCAGACCGTGGTCGCGAGCCGTGTTGGCGGCATTCATTGCGGCCTGCTGCGCGGCAAACGGAGTGCCCTTGCGCGAACCGCGGAAACCCAGCGAACCAGAGCTTTTCCACGAGATCACATTCCCCGAGGGATCGCTGATGGTAACGATGGTGTTGTTGAAGGACGCGGTGATAACCACAAGCCCATGCGGGATGTGCTTCCGCTCCTTTTTCTTGAACTTCTTGGACTTACCCTTCTTATCCGGCGCGTTCGCGCCGGCAGCTGCTGCTTTTGCCATATTCCGTTCTCAATTCCTGTTCCGGGTTGCCAGCATGGCGTCCCTCAACGCGCGGGGAACGCAAACCTGGCGGCCGGCGAGTTTACTTCGTCGCCTTTTTCTTACCGGCCACCGTTCCCTTGCGCGGACCCTTGCGGGTACGGGCATTGGTGTGCGTGCGCTGTCCGCGAACGGGCAGGCTGCGGCGGTGACGGTTGCCGCGATACGAGCCGATTTCAATGAGCCGCTTGATGTAGAGCGAGATTTCCTTGCGCAGATCGCCTTCAACCTGCCCCTCGTTCTCAATCACCTGACGGATGCGGTTCACTTCCTCTTCGCTCAGGTCCTGGATCTTCTTGATCGGATCCACCGTGGCCGCGGCAAGAATCTTCAACGCCCTCGGCTGGCCGATTCCGTAGATGTAAGTAAGCGCGATGCGTGCCTGCTTGTTGCGGGGCAGATCGACGCCAGCAATACGAGCCATGTCCTACTCCTGGTTGCGCAGACCGGGTTATCCCTGGCGCTGCTTGTGTTTCGAGTTCTCGCAAATCACCCGCACCACGCCGTGGCGATGGATGACCTTGCACTTGTCACAGATTTTCTTTACCGAAGCACGTACCTTCATTTCCCACGTCCTCGTCCGGCCAAACCGGCCCGGAGTCATATCCGCATTTTCCGCCTTACCGCGCGCAAAACCCGGTCCTGCTGCAAACACGCGAAGGCCCGCTGGCCCGGGAGGGGCCTTGCGGGTTGCGTGAACCTGTTGTCCGCTACTTGTAGCGGTACACGATGCGGCCGCGATTCAGGTCGTAAGGAGAAAGCTCCACGGCCACGCGGTCGCCTGGAAGAATTCGGATGAAGTTCTTGCGCATCTTTCCGGAAACGTGCGCCAACACCTCGTGATCGTTCTCCAGCTTCACCCGGAACATCGCATTGGGCAGTGGCTCGATCACCATTGCCATTACTTCAATCGCGTCTTCCTTGCTCATCCAACCTCAGTATTCGCTCCGGCTGCCCATCCGGGCGCCAGGAATTAGTCGGTCAAAATCACCGGACCGTCCTTGGTGATCGCCACGCTGTGCTCGAAGTGAGCACTCGGGCGGCCATCCTCGGTGACCGCGGTCCATTTATCATCCAGCACGCGAACGCCGGGCACACCCGCGTTCACCATCGGCTCGATGGCCAACACCATGCCTTCGCGCAGCTTCAGGCCATGATCGCGCGTGCCGTAGTTCGGCACCTGTGGATCCTCATGCAGCTTGGTCCCAATGCCGTGGCCCACAAACTCGCGGACCACGCTGAACCCGAAGCTCTCCACGTACTCCTGCACCGCGGCACCGATATCGCCCAGACGTTTGCCAGCCCGTGCCGCCTCAATGCCCTTGTAGAGCGAGGCCTGGGTCACATCCACGAGCTTCTGCGCTTCCTCGCTGATGCGGCCCACCGGCACGGTCAGCGCAGAGTCGCTGTAATAACCCTCCAGCACTACCCCGCAGTCCACCGAAACGATGTCGCCCTCGGCGAGTTTGCGGCTCTCCGAGGGGATACCATGCACAACTTCCTGGTTGATCGAGGTACACAGCACGCAGGGATAATCGTAATACCCCTTGAACGCGGGCTTGGCCCCCAACTCCCGGATCTTTTTCTCCGCCGCGCGCTCCAGGTCCATGGTGCTGACCCCGGGAGCCACTGCGGCGGTGACCGCATCCAGCACCTGACGCAGAATGCGGCCGCTACGCCGGATTTTTTCTATCTCTCCGGCGGACTTACAAACGATCGCCATGTTCGATTGCCTTGAACGCCTCGGCCGTGATCTCGTCCGGATCGCCGGCACCATCCACGACCGTCAATAACTTCTGTCCGGAATAGTAACTAACCAGGGGCAAAGTCTGCGCCTCGTAGTTCTTCAACCGTTCAGCAATGACTTCTTCGCGGTCGTCTTTGCGCGTCACCAAAGTAACCCCGTCCACGTCGCAGACGCCGTCCGCATTGGGTGGGGTAGTGAACACGTTATAGATACGCCCGCAGGCAGGACAGGTGCGACGCCCGGTAAGTCTACGCAATAGTTGATTATACTCAACTACTAACTGGACCACAACCGGCCGCTTCCGGCCCCGCTCCGTCTCAAAAAAGTGATACTCGGCAAGATGCTTGTCGAGCCACTCGGCCTGGTTTACCGTCCGGGGAAAACCGTCCAGGATCATGCCAAGTGCACAATCAGGTGCTGCCACACGGCGTGCCACCATCTGGCAGACCAAATCATCCGATACCAGCTCCCCCCGCTCCATGAGCGAGCTGGCCGCTTTTCCTAATTCGGTTCCCAGCCGTATGTTCTCGCGGAGTATGTCCCCCGTCGAGATTTGTGGAATGCCGTAATATTCGGCAATCCGCTTGGCTTGGGTTCCTTTTCCGGCGCCCGGTGCTCCTAATAGGATCACCGGGCCTACCGTTGTCGTCCCTGAGTGACTCGCAGCGAAGAGCGGGATGGCCTGTGCTTCCATCACGTAACCTCCGAAGACCAGCTTATTTTTAAGCTGAGGTTACGTACTTTACCACGCTCTGCGGCCGCGGATACGACCACTTTTCGGAGTAAAGCCCTCGTAGTGCCTCATGATGAGCTGGGATTCGATCTGATTGACCGTATCCATGGCGACGCCCACCACAATCAGCAGCGAGGTACCACCGAAATAAAAGTTGACATTCAAGCCGTGCAGGATCCAGTTCGGCAACTTGTCAAACAGGCTGCCACCCATCCAAACGGGCAGATTGTTCAGGTGGATACCAGCAATCATCCACTCTGGGATCAACGAGATAACGATCAAATACAGAGCGCCTACCAGGGTGATCCGGGTCAGCACATCGTTGATGTAGTTGCTGGTCCGCACGCCGGGACGGATTCCCGGAATGAACCCGCCGTACTTCTGCATGTTGTCGCTGACGTCCTTCGGGTTGAAGACGATCGACACGTAGAAATACGCAAAGAACAAAATACCCACGGCATACAGGAATGTATGCAGCGGCTCGCCCCAGCCCAGTGCCTTGCTCATACCGGCAAAGAACGGACCAAAGTATTTATTGTTCTGCAGGGCATAGCCAATGGTCTGCGGCAGGGTCAGCACCGAACTGGCGAAGATGACGGGCATCACGCCGCCGGAGTTGACGCGCAGAGGAAGGTGCGTGGACTGTCCGCCGAGGACCTTGCGGCCCACTACGCGCTTGGCATACTGCACCGAAATACGGCGCTCGCTGCGCTCGACAAAGACGATGAAGGCCACCACGGCCACCATGGCCACCAACAGCAGAATAATGCCAATCGGACCCAGGGCGCCGCCGCTGGAGGCCTTCTGATACAACTCCACGACCGCGCGGGGCAGGCCCACGACGATGCCGGTGAAGATGATCAAAGACATGCCATTGCCGATGCCGCGCTCCGTGATCTGCTCGCCCAGCCACATGATGAACGTGGTGCCGGTCGTCAGCGTCAGGACCGTCATCAGCACGAAGCCGACGCCAGGGTTGAGCACTAGTTGTTCGCCGCCCACGCCCTTCATCAGCATGGTGGCAATACCGGTGGACTGCACCGCGGCCAGGATAACGGTCAGGTAGCGGGTCCACTTGGTGATCTTCTTGCGGCCCAGATCGCCTTCCTGTTGCAGGCGGCGCAGCGGTTCGTAAACCACGGTCAGCAACTGCAGGATGATGGAGGCGGTGATATAGGGCATGATGCCCAGGGCGAAGATCGTCAGACGGCGCAGGTTGCCGCCGCTGAACAGATCCACAAAGCCGAGCAGGCCGCCGCCCGCATTGTTCATCAGCCGCGACAGGGCGGCCGCGTCAACACCCGGCGTGGGCAGGTGACCGCCAATGCGGTACACCGCCAGCAGGCCGAGCGTGAACAATACGCGCTTGCGAAGGTCGGGAATACGGAAAATGTTCGCCAGCTTCTCGAACATGGGATGAGGGCCTCTATGCCTGTGCTGTTCGGGCCATCGCTCCCCCGCGGGGGAGCCGGCCCAGCCCGTCTGTTCGCAGCAGACGGGCTGTATGAATTACTGCTTCTTGCCGCGCTTGATTGGCGCCGGCGCCTTGACTTCGATGACCTCGGCCTTACCACCGGCGGCGGTAATCTTCTGCTGCGCCGACTCGCTGAACTTGTGCGCCTTTACCGTCAAGGCCACCGTCAGTTCGCCCACGCCCAGCACCTTCACCAGGCCGCTCTTCTTGCTGATCACACCCAGGTCGTACAGCACCGCGGGGTTCAGCTCGGTCACGCCCAGTTCGGCCAGGCGCGACAGGTTCACCACCTGGAATTCCTTTTTGAAGATGTTGACGAAGCCGCGCTTCGGCAAACGGCGGTGCAGCGGCATCTGGCCGCCTTCAAAGCCGCGCATCGAGCGCGAACCCGAACGCGAGCGCTGTCCCTTGTGTCCGCGGGTCGAGGTCTTGCCCATCCCCGAACCCATGCCGCGACCAACGCGCTTCCGCTTCTCGTTGGCGCCGGCCGGCTTACGAATCGTTGTAAGATTTGTCGTCATTGCTCTTCCCTGCATGGTGCCACTCATGCTCTGGGCCGTCGGTGACGGCCGAACTGCGGCGGTTTTGCGCCGTGTTCCCCGTGGCTGGCGGGCTGTTTCCTAGCGCCGTCCGGACAAATCCGGACGACTCGGTTTGTCTCGCCGTTAAAGCTCGACGATCTTGATCAGGTGCGGCACCTTGGCGACCATGCCGCGGATCGACAGCGTGTCTTCCCGCTCGATCACCTGGTTCAGACGGGTGAAGCCCAGTCCCTTGATCACCGCGCGCTGTTTCTGCGGGGTGGAGTTCTGCGAAATCACCCACTTCAACTTAAGCCGCGTGCCGGCCGGGGCCTGCACCTTGGGGGTCTTGTTGCGTTCGCGTGCCATGGATTAAAGCTCCTCTACGGCCTTGCCGCGGTTGGCGGCGACCTCGTTGCGATCGCGCAGCTTCTTCAGCGCATCGAACGTGGCCTTGATGACGTTGTGCGGGTTGGTGGTGCCGATCGACTTGGTCAGCACGTTCTGAATGCCGACCGAGGTCATGACCGCGCGCACCGCGCCGCCGGCGATAACACCGGTACCTTCCGGAGCCGGCTTCAGCAGCACCTGACCTGAGCCGTAACGGCCCAGCGAGATGTGCGGAATCGAGGTCTGCGTCAGGTTCACCTTGATCAGGTTCTTCTTCGCCGATTCGATACCCTTGCGGATCGCCTGCGGAACTTCCTTGGCTTTGCCGGAGCCGTAGCCAACTACTCCGGTCGCCGGATCGCCGATGACCACCAGCGCCGCGAACGACATGTTCTTGCCGCCCTTGACAACCTTGGTCACGCGGTTGATGTTCACAACCTGGTCCTTCAGGTTATATTCGGCGGCATCGAGCTTCTTCTTGACGATTGCCATTTGCTCTTGATTCTCCTGGAGGGCGCCCTCGCGCCCTCGCCATTGCTGCGGACTAACGGCTCAGCTTGCCTCGCCCGCTCGATCTTGTCTCAGTTTCCATCCGCGGATGGAAACTAGAACTTCAGGCCGCCCTCGCGCGCGGCATCTGCCACGGCCTTGACACGTCCGTGATAGAGGTAGCCGCCGCGGTCGAAAACCACCGCCTCGATGCCCTTGGCCTTGGCGCGCTCGGCAATCAGCTTGCCTACCTGCTTGGCCGCTGCGACGTTGCCGCCGACGATGTGCTTCTTGCCGTCTTTGCCCTGTTCCAGCGAGCTGGCGCTAACCAGGGTGACCTGCTTGGAATCGTCAATCAACTGCACGTAGATGTGGTTCACCGAGCGGTACACATTCAGCCGAGGGCGTTCCGTAGTGCCCGCCAGCTTTTTGCGGATCCTGGTGTGGACCTTGACGCGCGTCGCGTCCTTGCTGATCTTCTTCTGCATTTCCTCGTTGTCCTTCGCTCCGGCCGTCCTCCCAGGTCCGCCCCTTTTGCCTTGCGGCGCGGGACTTGCCGGGGACCGGTCTGTCTCAGCGAACTTGGTTCGCCGGGGTTGTGCGGACGCCCGTCGGATTCTCGTCCGGCGGGCACCAGTTGGGTGAGGCTTAACACCTCACCCGGGGAACCTTACTTGGCGCCGGTCTTGCCGACCTTCTTCTTCAGGCGCTCGCCAACGTAGCGGACACCCTTCTGCTTGTACGGGTCGGGCGGACGCAGGGCGCGCATTTCCGCCGCTACCTGGCCCAGCTTCTGGCGATCGATGCCGGAAAGCGTGAGCTTCGTCTGCTTGGGGTCGATGGCAACTTCGATGCCGGTCGGCAGCGGGTACTCAATCGGGTGCGAGTAGCCCAGTGAAAACACCACGATGCCCTTGCCTTTCAGTTCAGCGCGGTAGCCGATGCCGACGATCTCCAGATCGCGCGTCCAGCCGTTGGTCACGCCCACGACGGCGTTGTTCACCAGGGCGCGTACCAGGCCGTGAATGGCGGCCTTGGAATCGTCCTCGCGCTTCACCAGCAGATGGCCGTCTTCGGTCACCAGCTCGACGCCGGCGGGAATGTGATTGGACACCGAACCCTTGGGCCCCTTCACCGTGACGACATTGCCTTCCACGGTGTAGCTAACGCCCTGGGGAAGAGGAATGGGCTTTTTACCAATTCTCGACATTGCTTTCTCCTGCACCACCGCACAAGCGCGCGGCGGGCTTCCGGACCGGTCCAGGCCGGCCTCGTCTGCTCCGGACACCCGTCAGGGCGCCCGTGAGGTTTAGTAAACTTCGCAGATGATCTCGCCGCCCACGCCGTCCTTGCGCGCCTGCTTGCCGCTCAGGACGCCCTTCGGTGTGGTCAGGATGTTGATGCCCAGTCCACCCAGCACGCGGGGAATTTCATTGCGGCTGACATAGACGCGGCATCCGGGGCGCGAGATGCGCTGAATGCTGCTGATGGCCGCCTGGTTGTCGGCGTTGTACTTGATGTACACGCGGACAATCTTCTTGCCGTCTTCTTCGGTCGCCTTGAAGTTGGCGATGAATCCTTCTTCCTTCAGTACGCGGGCAATCTCCAGCTTCAATTTGCTGGCCGGCGCGTCCACCTTCTGGTGACGGGCCTTGATGCCGTTGCGGATCCTGGTAAGGAAATCTGCCACCGGATCGGTAAAGCTCATCGTAGTTCTCCTGAATTCGTGCGCCCGTTCTCTTTCTTGCGCGTGCTGGCCTTGCGCAATACTGCACCGGATGATCCGGTTTGCCCGCGAGGGCGGCAGTGGAAAGAACCTGCGGCGACGTTTATTTCCCGTTTTCCGGGACGGCCCCGAAGAGCCACGTGCCAGCCATTGCGGGGATCCCCCCGCCGGTCAGGGTTCGTATTCGCCTACCAGGACGACTTCGAAACCCCGGGAATCTCGCCGCGCAGCGCGAGTCCGCGGAAGCACAGTCTGCAAAGACCGAACTTGCGCAGATAGGCACGCGGACGGCCGCACAATTTGCAACGGTTGTGCTGGCGCGAGGAGAACTTGGGCTTCTTGTTGTCCTTGGCGATGCTTGATGTTCTGGCCATCGTTTCCTTTATTCTCGCACATCAGTGCGTTGAACTGCTTACCAAATCGGCGCCGCAGGTTGCCCGGCGGCGCCTGACCTGCAAAATTTAGTTGTTGCCCGGCTGGCGGAACGGCATTCCGATCGCCTTCAGCAGCGCGCGGGCGTGTTCGTCCGACTGCGCCGTGGTGACGATGGTGATGTTCATGCCCTTCTGGTGCTCAACCTTGGAGTAGTCGATCTCCGGGAAGATCAACTGGTCCTTCAGGCCCAGGGTGTAGTTGCCGCGACCGTCGAACGAGCGGGTCGGCACGCCGCGGAAATCGCGCACGCGGGGCAGCGCCACGTTGATCAGGCGGTCCAGGAATTCGTACATGCGATCGCCGCGCAGGGTCACCATGCAGCCAATCGGCATGCCTTCGCGCACCTTGAAGGCGGCGATGGACTTCTTGGCCTTGGTCACCACCGGCTTCTGGCCGGTGATCTGCGCCAGTTCGGCCACGGCCGGATCCAGCACCTTGGCGTTCTGGGTGGCTTCGCCCACGCCCATGTTGACCACAACCTTCTCGAGATTGGGAACGGCCATGATGTTGTCCAGACCCAGTTCCTTCTGCAGCGCCGCGCGGATCTCCGCGCTGTACTTCAGGCGCAGGCGGGCCGAGGCGGCATTATTCAGCTTGGGGCGGGCCGGCTTCTGGCCCGGCTCGAGGGGTGCTTCCACTTCCGCCTTGGCTTTCTTCGAGCCCTGAGGCTTGGCGGGCTGCTTCGGCTTGGCGTCCTTCTTTTCTGCCATCTTGCTTCTTCGCTTTCTCTCACGGACCCGGAGTGGTACCCGTTACGTGAGGTCTTCAATTGAACCGGCAAGCCGGTTCGTAGTTACTTGTCCTTGTCCAGCGTGTTGCCGCACTTGGCGCACACGCGGACTTTCTTGTCGCCGCGCACTTCGTGCTTCACGCGGACCGGGCCGCAGGTGCCGCAGATCAGCATCACGTTGCTCAGCGAGATTGCCGATTCCTGCTCGGCAATGCCGCCCTTGATCTGCTTCTGCGGGTTCGGGCGGACGTTCTTCTTGACCATGCCCACGTGCTCAACCAGCACCTTGGACTCGTCGGGAAACACGCGCAGCACGCGCCCATCCTTGCCCGCGTCCTTGCCCGCAATCACCTTGACCGTATCGTTACGGCGGATATCAACGGTTGCCATCTCTTCCTCTCAAAACTTTCCGATTCTGTCCGGTTCCCCGTGGAGGTAACGCCCCGTGCGGCCCCGCGGGGCCGCCGCAGGTTAGATCACTTCCGGAGCCAGCGAAACGATCTTCAGGAACTTCTTTTCGCGCAGTTCGCGAGCCACGGGTCCGAAGACACGCGTGCCCACCGGTTCGCCGTCGGCGGTGATCAACACCGCCGCATTCGTGTCGAAGCGGATGTAGCTGCCGTCGCGGCGGCGGGTCTCTTTGCGGGTGCGCACGATCACGCACTTCACCACCGTACCCTTCTTCACGGTGCCGTCCGGCGATGCTTCCTTCACTGCTGCCGTAACCACATCGCCCAGACGGGCGCGCACGCCGGTCGATCCGCCAATCGGCAGGATCATCTGCAGCTTGCGTGCTCCGCTGTTGTCGGCCACCTCAAGGATGGACCTCATAAACACTGCCATGATGCAATCTCCTTCCGTCGCCCGGGGCGGCGGTGGTTAGCCCGCCTGCTCCGGCGACACGTTCTCAGCCAGCGCCGCGGCGGCCAGGGCCGAGCGCTTCACGATTTCCTTCAGCTTCCAGCGCTTCAGCTTGGAGAGCGGACGCGTCTCCTCGATGCGGACGAAATCGCCCGTGCGCGCCGTCTGCTCTTCGTCGTGCGCATAGAACTTCTTGGTGCGCTTCACCACGCGGCGATACAGCGGGTGCGCCTTCTGACGGTTTACCTCGACCACGATCGTCTTCGCCATCTTGGTAGAAACCACCTGCCCTACCAGGACCTTGCGATGTCCTGCGGTCTGCTCGGTCTTCGTTTCTTCTGCCATGGCTACTTCTTCTCCGTTGCGGTCTTGGACGCCGCCAGTTGCTTCTCGCGCTGGATTGTCTGGACGCGGGCAATGTCCTTCTTCAGTCCGCGCATCTTCTTCAGGCTCTCAGTCTGTCCCATCTTGAGCTGGAACTTGAGCTTGAAGAGTTCCTGGCTGAGTTCGCTGTTCTGGTGGGCCAACTCGGCATCGGTCAGGTTGCGAATCTTTTCCGAATTCATACTCTCTTCTCTTCACCCCCGGCGTACTAGGCGCCGGCGTCGGAATAAGTCGTCGCGCGGGCTGGCTTAGTGAGCCAGAACCTCGCGCTTGACGAACTTCGTAATGAGGGGCAACTTGTGCGACGCCAGACGCATGGCTTCCTGCGCCTCGGCCGCCGTCACACCCTCCATCTCAAACAGCAGCTTGCCGGGACGAACCACGGCAACCCAGTGATCCGGCGCGCCCTTGCCCTTACCCATACGGGTTTCGGCCGGCTTCTTCGTTACCGGCTTGTCGGGGAATACGCGGATCCAGATCTTGCCGCCGCGCTTCACGAAACGCGTCATGGCGACACGGGCCGCCTCGATCTGGCGGTCGCTGATCCAGCCCGGCTCCATCACCTTCAGGCCAAAATCTCCGAACGACAGTTCCGAGCCGCGCCAGGCTTTGCCGCACATGCGTCCGCGCTGTTGCTTGCGGTACTTGACTTTCTTCGGCATCAACATAAGCAGTTTCCGTTTACCAGCTTGCTGTTTCGGGCGGCGCCATAGCGTCCGCCCTTGGCCGGCCATCCTTCGCCACCCCAGAAACTGGTCTCTGGAGCGGCTGGCCGGCTGATCTTGCTACTGACCCGCGACCTGTGACTCGCCGCGACGGCGCGTCGGCAGAATCTCACCCTTGTACACCCAGGTCTTGACGCCGATCTTGCCGTACGTGGTGTGCGCCTCGCTGAAGCCGTAGTCGATATCGGCGCGCAGCGTGTGCAGCGGCAGGCGGCCCTGGAGGTACCACTCCGAACGCGCGATTTCGTTGCCGTTCAGGCGGCCCGACACGCGAACCTTGATGCCCTTGCAGCCAAAGCGCAGCGCCGAATCCACGCTCTTACGCATGGCGCGGCGGAAGCCAACGCGCTTTTCCAGCTGCAACGCAATTGCTTCGCTCACCAACTGGGCGTCCAGTTCCGGCTTGTGCACTTCCAGAATATCGACAAACACGTCGCGGCCGGTCTTCTTCTGCAGGTCGGCCTTCAACTTGTCGATCTCGGCGCCCTTGCGGCCGATGATGATGCCCGGACGCGCGGTGCGGATGATGATGCGCAGCTTGTTGCCCGGACGCTCGATCTCGATCGAACTCACGCCAGCCGACTTGAGCTTGTCCTTCAGCTCGTCCTTCAGCTTGATGTCCTCGATCAGGAACTTGTCATAGTCGCGGTCCATGTACCAGCGCGACTTCCACGGCTTGGTGTAGCCGAGTCGGAATCCGTAAGGATGGACTTTCTGTCCCATAGTTACTCTGTCTCTCTGCCGGCGGCTTACTGGGGCCCGAAGGCCTTTGGCGCCACCGCTGAATTGGATCGTAGCGATCCCGTAATCCTGCGCTCCATCCCGGGGATGGAGCGCCCGCTGCTACTTCTTCGCCGGAGCTTTCTTTGCTGCGGCCTTCTTCTTGGCCGGAGCCTTTTTGGCGGCAGCTTTCTTCACCGCCGGCTTCTTCGCCTCGGAGGCCGGAGCTTCCTTGGTTTCGCCGGCAGCCGTCTTTTCGGCCAGAGCAATCTCAATGTGCGCCATGCGCCGCTGATAGCGGAACGCGCGGCCCATCGGGGCCGGGCGAATGCGCTTCATGCGCGGTCCCTCGTTGGCCACCGCGCTCTTGACGTACAGATTGTCGAGATCGACGTCCAGTGCCTTCTCATTGCTCAGGTACTGGGCGTTCTCCACCGCCGAGCGCAGGGTCTTCAGCACCAGGGGCGCAATGCCCTTGTTGGTGAAGGCCAGCGTATTCAACGCCGTCTCCACCCGCTTGCCCTTGATCAGGCCCAGCACCAGGCGCGCTTTCTGCGGCGAGACCCGTACGTACCGGGCTTTTGATGTGAATTCCATTGTCTCTTCCCTTCCCATCTCATTCGCGGACGCCACGCTTGGGGCGCCCATACATTGCTATCCGCCGCTTACTTGGCCGGCTTGGCCGAAGTTTCCGCTGCCGCTTTCACCGAGTGCCCCTTGAAGGTGCGGGTGAAGCTGAATTCGCCCAGCTTGTGACCCACCATGTTTTCCGACACATACACCGGAATGAACTTCCTTCCGTTGTGCACCGCCAAGGTGTGGCCAACCATTTCCGGCGTAATCGTCGAACGGCGCGACCAGGTGCGCAGCACCTTCTTCTCGTTGCGCGCGTTCATGCCTTCCACCTTCAACATCAGGTGGGAATCTACAAACGGCCCTTTTTTCGTCGAACGTGCCATGATTACCCTTCCCTACTTGCTGCGGCGCGACACAATAAACTTGTCGGTCCGTTTGTTGTTGCGCGTCTTGTAGCCGCGCGTCGGCTGGCCCCAGGGCGTCACCGGGTGGCGTCCACCGCTCGTCTTGCCTTCGCCGCCGCCGTGCGGGTGATCCACGGGGTTCATCACCACGCCGCGGTTGACCGGCTTCTTACCCATCCAGCGCTTGCGTCCGGCCTTGCCTAGCGAAATGTTCTCATGGTCGGTGTTGCCCACCTGGCCCACGGTCGCCATGCAGTCCACCAGCACCCGGCGGGTTTCACCGGAAGGCAGCTTCAGCAGGGCATAATCGCCCTCCTTGGCCACCAGTTGCGCCTGTGCCCCGGCCGAGCGGGCCATCTGCGCGCCCTTGCCCGGCTTCAGCTCGATGTTGTGCACCACGGTGCCAGCCGGAATGTTCTTCAGCGGCAGAGCGTTGCCCACCAGAATGTCGGCATCCGGTCCGCTGATGATCTTGGCGCCCACCTTCAAGCCAACCGGCTGCAGGATGTAACGCTTTTCGCCGTCGGCGTAGCTCAACAGCGCGATGCGGGCCGAGCGGTTCGGATCGTACTCGATGGTAGCCACCACCGCCGGAATGCCCTGCTTGTCGCGCTTGAAGTCGATGACGCGAATCTTGCGCTTGTGTCCGCCGCCACGGTGCCAGATGGTCAGGTCGCCGGAGTTGCGGCGGCCACCCGAGCTCTTCTTCGGTTCCAGCAAGGGCTTGTGCGGACGATTCGTCGTCAGATCATCGTTCACCTGCGACGTCTTGAAGCGCAGGGTCGGTGTGATCGGTCTGTAAGTCTTGATCGCCATTGTTCTTCTCTTCCAGATCCCCGCCATTATTCCGGCGGGATCGCTTGGCCGGACAGATAGGTTTTACGTTCTCCTGTCCGGGCGGTGCCGCGCCCAGGGCGCGGCCGCTATCGGCTCATCGCCGCGCAGCACTACAGGTTCTGCGCGTACTCCGGCATCTTCTCGCCCGCGGCGAGCCGTACATAGGCCTTCTTCCAGTCCGGTCGGTAGCCCGTGAACTTGCCACGGCGGCGTTCCTTGCCCGGAAAGAGGGCGGTGCGGACGCCGGCAACCTTCACATTGAAGGCTTTCTGCACGGCTTCCTTGATCTCCGTCTTGGTGGCGCCGGTGGCAACCTCGAACACCAGAGTGCTCTCGGTCTCCTTCACCCCCAGACCCTTTTCCGTGATCACCGGCTTGCGCACAATCTGATACGGGCTCTTAGACATTTGCCACCTCCGCCTTGCGCTTCGGCGCCGAGGCCTTCAGCGAGTTCTGCAGCTTTTCCAGTGCCGCCTGCGAGAAGATCGCCAGCTCGTGACGCAGCAGGTGATAGGGGTGAACTTCCGGGCCGTACAGCATCTCAACGCCCGCAATGTTACGCGTCGAAAGCTCCAGGTTCGGATTCAGGTTCGAGCCAGCCTCAACCACCAGCGCCGTCTTGGCGAAGTGAAAGTTGTCGAGCGACTGACGGAACGCCTTGGTCTTGGCTTCCTTCAATTCCAGCGAATCAACCACCACCAGCTTGCCATCGGCCAGCTTGGCGGCCAGCGCCGAACGCAGCGCGCCCAGCACCTTCTTGCGCGGGAACTGGAAGTCGTACGAACGGGGCTGCGGTCCGTGAACCGTGCCGCCATGCCGCCAGATTGGCGAACGGACGCTGCCCACGCGGGCGCGGCCGGTACCCTTCTGCTTCCACAGCTTTTTGCCGCTGCCGCTCACCAGTTTCTTGTTCTTCGTCGCGTGCGTGCCCGCGCGCAGTGCCGCGCGGTAGTGCTGCACCGACTCCCAGAGCAGATCCTCGTTGACCGCTCCGAACACTTCCGGCGCCAGCTCAATCGAACCCACTTTCTGGCCGGACAGGTTCACTACGTCGATCGTAGCCATTTTCTTTTCCTTTCGAGGCCGAGCATCTCCGGCTCGCCTTCGGTTGCCCGCCGTCAATGTGTTGCCGCGGAGGGTCTGTTAAGCACAACGCTCCCGGGCGCCAATCTTGCACCCGGGAAGCAAAATCGAACTACTTGCCCTTGGCTGCGCGCTTCGAGGCCTTCAACGGGTTCACCGCCGTGCCCTCGCCGCTGAAGCCGCGACGCTCTCTCGGCGGCTTTTTCGCCTTGGAGATTACGACGTAACCATTGCGGTGGCCCGGTACTGCGCCTTCCACCACCAGCAGGTTCTCGTCCTTGTCCACGCCGAGCACGCGCAGGTTGCGCGTGGTCACCGTCACGTCGCCCATGTGGCCGCTCATGCGCTGGCCAGGGAAAACGCGCGACGGAAACGAAGAGGCGCCGATCGAACCCTGCACTTGGAACATGTGTCCGTGGGCCGCCGGACCGCCGGCGAACTTGTGGCGCTTCACAACGCCCGCGAAGCCGCGGCCCTTGCTGGTGCCCGAGATGTCCACGAACTTGGTGCCGTCGAACAGGTCCACCAGAACCTTGTCGCCCACCTTGACGCCGGTCGAGCCGTCGTCTTCTACCTCGATGGCAAACTCTTTCATGAGCTTCACCGGGGGCAGATTGTTCTTCGCGAAGTGACCCTTCATCGCCTTCGTCAGGCGCGAATCCTTCACAAACTCGACCAGGCCCACCTGGGCCGCGTCATAACCGTCGCTCAGCAAGCTCTTCAGCTGCGTAACGACGCACGGGCCGGCTTGCAGCACCGTGACCGGGCGAACTTCGCCCTTGCTGTCGTAGAGCTGCGTCATGCCGACCTTCTTACCCAACAAACCGCTAACTGACATTGTTTTTCTCCATCATGCCCGCCCCGATGGGCTGCGGCACTGTGAGTGTTCCGCCCGGAGGCGGAAATCTTGTGCTTACTTGTGTTCCTTGCCGTAGGCCTTAATTTCGACGTCCACGCCGGCCGGAAGATCCAGCTTCATCAGCGCGTCCACCGTCTGCTGCGTCGGCTCGAGGATGTCCAGCAACCGCTTGTGGGTGCGGATCTCGAACTGCTCGCGGGACTTCTTGTCCACGTGCGGCGAGCGCAGAACGCAGTACTTGTTCTTTACCGTAGGCAACGGAATCGGGCCGGCAATCTGAGCGCCGGTGCGCCGTGCCGTCTCCACGATTTCGCCCGTCGACTGGTCGAGCACGCGATAATCGTAAGCCTTCAACCGGATGCGAATTCTTTCTTTGCCAATCACTGTATGAACCCTCAAAGATCGTGCGGTCTTTTAGTCGCCGCGACTTCTTTCGTCAAAATACATTCGGTATGCGGGCGCCAGACTGGCCGGCGCCCGCCGGAATTTCTGCAAACTTACATGATCTCGGTGATGGTACCGGCGCCGACCGTGCGGCCGCCTTCGCGAATGGCGAAGCGCAGGCCCTTTTCCATGGCCACCGGCGTAATCAGCTCGACCTCGATTGTAACGTTGTCCCCGGGCATCACCATCTCGGTGCCTTCCGGAAGCTTCGCCACGCCCGTCACGTCCGTCGTGCGGAAGTAGAACTGCGGACGATATCCGTTGAAGAACGGCGTGTGACGACCGCCTTCTTCCTTCGACAGGATGTAAACCTCGCCCTTGAACTTCGTGTGCGGCGTAATCGATCCGGCCTTTGCCAGAACCATTCCGCGCTCCACGTCTTCCTTCGCCACGCCGCGCAGCAGCAGGCCGGCATTGTCGCCCGCCAGACCTTCGTCCAACTGCTTCTTGAACATTTCCACGCCGGTCACAACCGTCTTGCGCGTGTCGCGGAAGCCCACGATCTCGACTTCCTCGCCAACCTTCACCTTGCCGCGCTCGATGCGGCCCGTAACCACCGTGCCGCGCCCCGAGATCGAGAAGATGTCTTCGATCGGCATCAGGAACGGCTGATCGATGGCGCGCGCCGGCAGCGGAACGTTCGCGTCCACCGCCGCCATCAGCTCTTCCACCGACTTCACCCACTTCTCTTCGTCGTTCAGCGCGCCCAGAGCCGAACCGCGAATCACCGGCAGGTCGTCGCCCGGGAACTGGTACTTCGACAGCAGCTCGCGGACTTCCATCTCCACCAGGTCGATCAGTTCCGGATCCTCGACCGCGTCGCACTTGTTCAGGAACACAACCACGTACGGCACGCCA
>JARLGJ010000064.1 GCA_031296105.1 Acidobacteriota bacterium
CTTCAGCCCCTGAGGGAAAGCTGTTTTATTCTTGACGAACCTTCCCCCAGCGGCTAAAGCCGCGACCTATGGTTGCCGTCTTAGCGGCATGGCTGAAGCCATGCCCTGACAAATTCCAACTTATTCATACTTTCCCTAGAGCGGTTCCAGAGTTGCTGTGTCCCAAAGCCACCGGCCATTGGCCGTTGCGACCATCAGGGAGCAACAGCAGTGCACGATTTACACCGGCTATGGATACTCGGGAACCGATCTAGCGCCAGCAGACGACGTATCGTTCGAACTGCCTGTAGTTGGGGAAGCGCTTTCGCAGCAGTTGAACCGTTTCCGGAGAGAACGTGCTCTCGGCGTGCGGGGAGATGAGATTGAAGACGATCACCCGCAGACTGTCCGATTTAAGGAACGGCGGCAATTCGCTGGGATCAAGCCCTGTGTCCTGGGGGCTGGCGTTGGGGATTCCGGAGAGGAAGAAAATCTCCGGGCATTCGGGCGTAGCCACAATGGGATTTCCCTTGGCGGCTTGTTGGATGAGCGGAATCGCGGCCTGATAGCGGGCGGGAAACTCGACGCGTAGATGGCCGCAACGCGGCAGATTGATCGGCTCCACGGCAGTCTTCCTGACGGGATTCCAGTGGGCATAGATGTGCGCCGGCTGCATGCAGGTGATAGCGTAGCCAGCAAAGAAAACGAGTACCGATCCGAGGATCAGAGGATGGGCTACGCGGCGGCGTATGGTGCACAGGGCAAAGGCTGCCAATACGGTGCAGGGTGCGGTGTAACAGAAATAGATTGGCGGCGGAAACGGAAACTGCACGAAGCTGCACAGGACGGCCAGCGCCAGTAATAGGAACAACTGCGCCCGGCGCTGCGTGGTGAGGGCATCGGCCCACGACGGGTTGGTCATCAGCAGGGCGCATCCCGCCCATCCCAGAAGCGGAGTCAGCATCACCGCCGAACCCCATAGCGCGTCGCTCCAATCCCAGCGTCCCGGAGTTTGACTTACCCATCCCAGGCCAGCCGCCAGGGCGAGCAGTACCATGAGCTTTCCGAAACGGCTGCGCGGCCACGAAGAGAACAGGCCAAGGGCGAGGAGCAACACAATCGCCAGCGACCCGAACATATAAATTGGATCGACCGGATCCAGCCGGGTGTAAGAGCCAAGGCGCGACGGCAGAGATCCGAACACGTTGTGAAACAACAAGCGCAACGCGTGCGCGCGCGCATAGGGAACAAGAAAAATGGCAATCGGCAATGCCACGCCCGCCAAGAATGGTGCTGCAAGACCGAAGAACCTTTGCAGGCGCGGTGCCGGGGCGGCATCGCGCAGGGGCCATTCCTGGCGGAGAATCACCGCAGCCAGGAATGCGGCCGGAATGATGTAGTCGATGAGGTGCATGGCGTCCAGGCGGCTCCACATTAAGCGGAGAATCGCACCTACAAACGCCGCGAGGCCGATGGCCAGAAAACATGAATAGAAGGAAGGAAAACGCCGGACGGAGCGTGCCTCCTGGGCAGCTTCCTGCTGTTCATGAAAAATGAGGAAGAGCAGGACGGCTGCTACATAGTAGAAGCCGATGACCTTGATCAGAATGGACAGGCCGCCCAGAATTCCGGCCGCCGCCAGCCAGCGGCGGTGGCGCACTTCCAGGTAGCGCATAACGGCTGCGGAGCCCATTCCGGCAAAGAACAGATTGAACCACGAGGGCATGGCGGCGGGATATTGCACCAGGCTCCATACGGCGGCGAGCACTCCCACGGCCCCAGCGGCCGGTGCGGGTGCCATGCGCCGGGCGACGTAAAGTATGGCGGCCAGCCAAAGCAGGAAGAACACGAAGACGCAAAGGCGGAGCACATCCAGATTGACGCCGCCCATGCGAAAACAGAGGCCGAGCAAAAGGCTCAGGCCTCCGGTGTAGTTGTCCGCAAAATCGCGATGGGGAAGTTGCCCTTGAAAAACGTGGAGCGCGCCCATGGCCAGCGCGCCGTCATCCTGTGCAACCCATCCTTCAAACAGGTGAGTCCATGTGTACCAGGCGCTGGCGGTATAAGCCAGCGCCATTGGCAAACAGGAACCGCGTGCGCTGCTCCACCAGATGGCCGCACGGGAGAACAGTGGCGAATTCTTCCAGGGGGAATACGCCATTGCGAACTTACTGCACGACTCCCGCGGCGCGGGCAATCGTCTCCAGCTTGGCGCGCAGGCTGGGCTGCATGGGGCACAGGGGCAGGCGATAGACCTCCTGGATGCGTCCCATCATGGCCAGCACGGCCTTCACCGGCAGCGGATTGCTCTCGATAAAGTGCGCCTGCATGAGCGGCAGAAATTTCTTGTAGAGAGTGCGTGCGTGCGTCCAATCGTCGTTCAACGCGGCGCGGGTGAGGTCGGCCATCTCTTTGGGGAAGACGTTGGAGGCCACGGAGATGACGCCCGATCCGCCGACGGCGATGGCCGGCAGGGTCATGGCATCGTCACCGCTGAGCACGGTGAAGTCCGGCAGGGAAGCGCAGATTTCGGCGATCTGCGTGACCATTCCGCTAGCTTCCTTGACGGCGGCGAAGTTCGGCAGCTCCACCAGGCGGCGCAAGGTTTCCGGCAGCAGGTTTACGCCGGTGCGGCCGGGAACGTTGTACACGACAACGGGCTTCAGAGAGGCTTCGCTGACGGCCTTGAAGTGCAGGTACTGGCCTTCCTGCGTCGGCTTGTTGTAATAGGGCGAGGCCGAGAGCACGAAGTCCACGCCCTTGAGCGAAGAGATCTCGCGCGCCTTGCTGGCGGCCTCGGCGGTGCAGTTCGAGGTTGCGCCGGCGATGATCGGCACGCGTCCGCCGGCAACTTCAATGGTAATCTCGATGACCTTGCGCCACTCTTCGTGGGAGAGCGTCGGCGTCTCGCCGGTGGTTCCGCAGGGAACCAGAAAGTCGATGCCCGACTCGATCTGCCATGCCACCAGTGCGCGCAGCGCCTTTTCGTCGATGGCGCCATCCGCCTGGAACGGCGTCACAATGGCCGTTCCACATCCACGTAACTTGACCATACCGCTTAACCCTTCAATTGCGAGAAGATTTCCTGAAACTCGTAAAAGCCGCGCTTACCCTTCACCCACTCGGCGGCGCGCACCGCGCCTTCGGCAAAGCCTCGGCGGCTGAACGCCTCGTGGGTGAGTGTAATCTTATCCGCGCCGGAAAGGAACTCCACCGTGTGGGTGCCGACGACTTCGCCTTCGCGAATGCTCTCGATGGCCGGGCGCTTGCCGCCAATCTGCTCCACCGCGTTGGCCAGCGAGACGGCGGTGCCCGAAGGCGCATCGAGTTTGTGGATGTGATGCGTCTCCACCACGTGGCCGTCGTAGCCATAGCGCAGGGCCTTGGCGCCTTCGCGCACGATGGCGAAAAACAGGTTCACGCCGATGGAAAAGTTCGAGGCCCACAGGAATCCCGTATTGGCGCGCTCTACCAAATTGCGCACGTGATGCATTTCCGCGTACCAGCCGGTGGTGCCCACCACCATGTTGCAGCCCGCGCGGATGGTGGCCTCGATGTTGGACATCACCGAGTCCGGCGTGGTGAAGTCGATGACCGCGCCGACGCCCTTCAGGCGTTCTTTGGTCAGCGCCGTGCCGCGTGGATTCTCATGCAGTTCGATGATCTCGACCTCGTGGCCGCGCTCGCGCGCCACTTCGGCCACCAGCGAACCGGTTTTGCCCGCACCCAGCAGTACGATTTTCATGTTCGTGTCTCCGCCGGATACGGCCGGCTTCCGACTGCACGTTAACCGAAAACTTCGGGGTCCACTTCGGTGAAGAACTCGCTGTGCAGGCGGCGGATAGCCTCCGGCACGTCGTCCTCATCGATGACGAAGGTGATGTTGATCTCGGATGCGCCCTGGGAAATCATGCGCACGTTGATGTCGCCAAGCGCGCCAAAGACGCGGGCGGCCACGCGCGGAGTTTCGCGGATGCTCTCGCCCACCAGGCAGACGATGGCGTTGCGTCCGGCATACTTCACGTCGGCAATGCGCTCGAGGTCGGCGGCGATGGCCGGAATGGCCTCGTTGGAGTCCACCGTGAGCGACACGCTCACTTCGCTGGTTGAAACCACGTCGATGGAGCAGTGATGTTTGTCGAAGACGTCGAAGATGGCTTTCAGGAAGCCGTGCGCGCCCAACATGCGGGCCGCCACCACATCGACGATGGTGATGCGCTGCTTGGCGGCGATGGCCTTGAAGGTCGAGCGCGAGCGCGGCGCGCGTCCCACGATGAGCGTGCCTTCGTTCGTGGGGTCCATCGAGTTCAGGATCAGCACCGGAATGTTCTTTTGCACCGCGGGTAACACCGTGGCCGGATGCAGCACCTTGGCGCCGAAGTAGGCCAGCTCGGCGGCCTCTTCAAAGCTGATGACGCGGATGCGGCGCGCATCGGGGCAGATGCGCGGATCGGTGGTCATCATGCCGTTGACGTCGGTCCAGATCTCGATGGCCTCGGCGTCGAGGCCCGAGCCGATGAGCGCGGCCGAAAAGTCCGAGCCGCCGCGGCCGATGGTGGTCTGCACGCCGTCGAGCGTGGCGCCGATGAAGCCGCCCATCACCGGAACCTGCCCGTCATCCAGCAGCGGGCGCACCAGGTTCTTGGCGCGATGCTCGATCTCGTCCGCCTGGGGAATGGCCTTGCCGTGCTGTGCGTCGGTGATCATCACGGTGCGCGCATCCACTAAAGCGGCGCGGATGCCGCGTGCCTTGTAGGCCTCGGTGACAATCTTGCTGTTGAGGCGCTCGCCGTAGCTGACCACGTAATCGGAGCTGCGCGGCGAGAGCTCGCCAACGGCGACGACGCCCTTCAGCAGTTCGTCGAGCGTGTCGAACTCGCGGTCAAGTTCCGGACCGAGCACGGCGTACTGCTCGGCGGAGATTAGTTCGCGGGCGGTGTTCTGATGGCGTTCGCGCAGGCCGCGCGCCAGTTCCAGAGCTTTGTCGCGCTGACCCAGGCCGGCGGCCTTGCCCGCGGCAAGAAGTGCGTCGGTAACCTTGCTCATGGCGGAGACCACCACCGCGGGACGCCGCTCCAGCCTGCCGCGCACGATCTTCGCCGTGCGATCGATGGCCGTGGCGTCCATCACCGAGGTGCCGCCAAATTTCATTACGATCATGGGGTAAGAACCTTGCTGTTCAATCAAGCAAACTGCGATGACTCCGCGCTCTGCACAAGGGGCGGAGCCGCCCGGTTAATCGAGGTATCCCTTGGCCTTCAGCAGCTCCGCGTTCAACAGGGCAGCGCCGGCGGCGCCGCGAATCGTGTTGTGCGAGAGCAGGGTGAACTTCCAATCCAGCAGCGAGCAGGGGCGCAGACGGCCGCAGGTCACGGTCATGCCGTGGCCGCGTTCGATGTCCAGACGCGGCTGCGGACGGTCCACACGCTCGTCGTAGAAGATCGGTTCTTCGGGCGAGAACGGCAGATTGAGGTCGGCGACCTGGCCGCGAAACTCGCGCCACGTGGCGATGATCTTTTCCGCCGTCGCCTTCTTCTTCAGCTTGATGGAGATTGACTCGGTGTGGCCGTCCTCGACCGCCACGCGGTTGCAGTGCGCGCTGATGCCGAACGCGGCGGGCACAACTTCCTTGCCCTTCAGCTTGCCGAGCAGCTTGCCGGCCTCTTCTTCCATCTTCTCTTCTTCATTCTTGATGAAGGGAACCACGTTGCCCAGTATGTCCAGCGAGGCCACGCCGGGATAGCCCGCGCCGCTGACGGCCTGCATGGTGGTGACGAAGAGCGATTCGATGCCGAAGGCCATCTGCAAAGGGGCCAGGACCAGGGCCAGTCCCATCACCGAGCAGTTGGAGTTGGTGACCATGAAGCCGCCACTCTCTTTGCGCCAGGTCTGCTGATCGATGAGCTTGATGTGATCGGCGTTAATCTCGGGGATGACGAGCGGCACCTGCGGGTGCATGCGGAAGGCCGAGGAGTTCGAGATCACGGCGCAGCCCGCGGCGGCAAAGGCCGGCTCCATCTCGCGCGCAATGTCGGCGTCGAGGGCAGCGAAGATCACCTTCGGCGGATTGGACGAAGGTTCGGCGGCCGACAGCTTCATGCTGGCGATCTTTTTTGGGATGGGCGTCTTCATCTTCCACTTGGCGGCCTCGGCGTAGGGCTTGCCATAGCTGCGCTCGCTGGCCGCCAGCCAGGCCACCTCAAACCATGGGTGATGTTCAAGCAGTTGGATGAATCGCTGGCCCACCATTCCAGTGGCCCCCAGGATTCCCACGGGGATCTTGGCCGTCTTCGCCATCGAGTGCACTCTCTTCTAAGACCGGACATGCCGGGTGTTTTCTTTGTTATACCATTCTGGCGCTCGATTTTGCGGGTAGATTGCAGCGATGCAAGGGGTTAGAGGTAACTCGTGGAATTCCTGCGACGATGTTTTTTCGCCACGGCAGGAGGGTCTCGCGTCGCGAGATTTGTCCCGCATGGGGGGGATTTGTGGCGTCGGCC
>JARLGJ010000065.1 GCA_031296105.1 Acidobacteriota bacterium
AATGATGGGGACTGTCACGAACTATAACGCCGTTCGGCGGCGCGAGTTACGGCGGCGGGGCGAAGTTCACCGTTCTTTACCGAAGGGGAGAGCTTTTCTTCAGAGTAGGGGGAGCTTCGACCGCGCAGGGTTCCCAGGTTAGCTCGCTTTGCTCGCGAACCTGGGGCACAACGCGAACCTGGGGCACACGGCTGGCTGCTATAATCCGCCTAATCTTTTGCTTGAGGTGGACGATGCGCAAAGCGTTGTGGGTGGCGTTGGCGGTGCTGTTCTGTATCTCGCTGGCTGCGGGGCAGACGGCGGGCGACGAGTTGAAGGGCGGCTTCCGCCTTCCGGCGAAAAACGGCTGGACGTTTGTCCATCTGGAGGGAACACCGCACCAGATCGGCTATCAGCATGGGGCGCTGCTGGCCCGGGAGATTGAGGACACGCTGCGCGTGGAGCGCTTTGAGATTGAACGCGACAGCCAGAAGGACTGGAAGTTTTTCCGCGCGGCGGCCGAGACAATGATGTGGCCGCGCATTGACCCGGAGTATCGCGAGGAGTTGCAGGGCATTGCCGACGGCGCCAGCGCCAAAGGGGCGAAGATCGACCTGTGGGACGTGGTGGCGCTGAATGCCTCTCTGGAGTGGGATTACTACGTCAAGGAGTACGACAAGCGGCATGGCGCGGTGACGGCGTCGAAGGCCGTGGCGGAGCACTGCTCGGCGTTTGTGGCCACGGGAAGCTACACCAGGGACCACAAGATTGTGATTGCGCACAACAACTGGTCGCAGTATCCGGACGGGGCGCGATGGACGATCATGTTCGACATTAAGCCGGCGAAGGGGAACCGGATGCTGATGGACGGGCTGCCAGGAGTGATCCACAGCGCGGACGACTTTGTGGTGAACTCCGCCGGTCTGGCGATTACCGAGACGACGATCGGGCACTTCCACGGCTACGACGAGAAGGGCGTTCCGGAGTTTGTAAGGGCGCGCAAGGCGGCACAGTACGCCGGGTCGATTGACGATTTCGCGAGCATCATGACCGAGGGCAACAACGGCGGCTACGCCAACGCCTGGCTGGTGGGCGACACAAAGGCCAACGAGATTGCGCGGCTGGAACTGGGGCTGAAGAACGTGACGCTGGAGCGCTCGAAGGACGGCGTCTTCTACGGAGCGAACTTTCCCATCAACGAGAAGCTGATCCGCGAAGAGACGGACTACAATCCGGTGGACCTGAGCCAGAGCGCGGCGGCGCGGCGCATCCGCTGGGAGCAGATCATGTCCAAGGAAAAGGGCAAGATCGACGTGAAGGCGGCGCATCGTTTTTTGGCCGACCACTACGACACGTTTGAGAAAAAGGAAAACCCGAGCGAGCGCACGCTGGACGGACATGTGGAGCTTTCTCCGCGCGGCATGGGGGACTGGGTCGGCTCCTATGGCACGGCCGGAGCGGTGCAGAACAAGGCCGCCGATGCCAGGATGATCTCCGAAATGAGCCTGACGGCCGCTGCCGGACACGCCTGCGGAAAGGACTTCAGGGCCGCGGAGCACTTGGCGGCGCATCCCGAACAGGCCTGGGAGAAGAACATCCTGATCGACATGAAGGCGTATCCCTGGACGAAATTCCAGATTGCCAAATAAAGAATCTCTGAGTAAGCCTATAAGCAGATTTCCTCAGGGGCTAAAGCCCCGGAATTCTCGCGGCTTTTACGGCACAGCTAAAGCTGTGCCCTGACAAAACCATCTCCGACTCGAGTTTTTCCGCGACAGGTTGCCGTACCCTGACAGATTCCGACTTGATCAGAATCTCCCTACAGGAAAAATGGAGCAAAGCCGCCCGTGCCTCCTCCTGCCCCGGAGGAGGCATTTTTCTTACAGGGCTGCCCTGGAGTGGTGCACAAATCGCCGCCGGGCCGCATTTCTTGGCACCTTTCGCCACAACCAGTTACAATTCTTGCGATTGGAAATGCTTTCATGACAACCAAGCCGCTTACGTTTCAGGAACTAATTCTTAAACTCCAGGATTTCTGGGCCGCACAGGGCTGCGTATTGCAGCAGCCCCTGGATGTGGAGGTCGGCGCGGGGACGATGTCGCCGGAAACCTTCCTGCGCGTCATCGGTCCCAAACCGTACCGGGTGGCCTATGTGCAGCCCTCGCGGCGTCCGGCGGACGGACGCTACGGCGAAAATCCGAACCGCTTGTACAAGCACACGCAGTACCAGGTGATCCTGAAGGCTCCGCCGGAGAACGTGCAGGAGCTGTACCTGGAATCGCTGAAGGCGATCGGCATCGACCTTAAGCGGCACGACATCAAGTTCGAGGAAGACAACTGGGAGGCGCCGACCCTGGCGGCCTGGGGCGTGGGCTGGCAGGTGATGCTGGATGGCCTGGAGATCACCCAGTTCACCTACTTCCAGCAGTGCGGCGGCATCGACCTGGACCCGATGTGCTCCGAGCTGACCTACGGGTTGGAGCGCATTGCGGCCTTCCTGCAGGACGTGGATTCGATCTACGACATTGTATGGGTGAACGGACCCGACGGCCCGGTGACCTACGGCGACGTGCGACTGGCTGACGAGGAACAGTTCTCGGTTTACAACTTTGAGAAGGCCGATGTGAACAAACTGTGGGCGCACTTGGACGCCTACGAGGCAGAGTGCCAGGGGCTGATCGATCAGTGGGTGGCCGGAACGGCGAAGCCGAAGAAGGGACAGCCGGAGACGGTGAAGTTCACGGATATGGAGCGGCGGCGCTTTCCGCTGCTGCCGGCCTACGACCTGTGCCTGAAGTGCTCGCACCTGTTCAACCTGCTGGATGCGCGAGGCGCGATCTCGGTGACCGAGCGCGTGGGCGTGATTCAGAGGGTGCGCAACCTGGCGGTGGGCGTGGCCCGCGCCTGGAGCACGCAGCAGACGGCGGCGGCGGAAGAGGCAGCCGCGCAGTAACCCGAAAGGGTTGCGCGGCGACACGCGATTTGGTGACTCGGCTCACACGCGGCGGCCCGGATGAGGCCGCAGAATAAGAAGGAAGTGCTCGAACTCATGTCTGATTTTCTGTTAGAGATCGGTACCGATGAAATTCCGGCGCGCATGATTGCCTCCGCTACGGAGGAGTTGCAGCGCCGTTTGGGCGAGTTGGTGACGCGCGAGCGGCTGGCGGAAAAAGCCGATGTGGAAGCCTACTCGACGCCGCGCCGCATTGCCGTCATCGTCCATGGACTTACTGCCGCACAGCCCGACGCGGCCGAGCAGATGCTGGGACCGGGCGCGGCCCACGCCTTCAAGGACGGACAGCCGACGAAGGCTGCCGAGTCCTTTGCCAAAAAGGCGGGCGTGGCATTGAGCGAGCTGATCACCGTGACCAACCTGAAGGGCATGTACGTGGCCGCCAACGTGGTGCACAAGGGGCGTCCGGCAAAAGAGATTCTGGGCGAGCTGGTGCCGAAGGAAATCAGCGCGCTGTACTGGGCCAAGAACATGTACTGGCGGCTGGGCAAGCCGGAGCGCTTTGTGCGTCCGGTGCGCTGGCTGGTGGCGCTGCTGGATGGCGAAGTGGTGCCGCTGGAGTTTGCCGGCATCACGGCGGGAAAAACCTCGCGCGGGCATCGCATTCTGGCCACGGAGCCGGTGGAGTTCACGAAGCCCACGGATTACGCAGAGAAGCTGCGTGCGGCGCATGTGCTGCCCAGCTACGCCGAGCGTGAACACAAGATTCGCAAGGCGCTGGACGCGGCGACCAGAGCGGTTGCCGGAGCGCGCTGGCGCGAAGACAAAGGACTGCTGGACACGGTGGTGCAACTGACCGAAGCGCCGTCGGTGATTCTGGGCAACTTCGACGAAGAGTTCCTGGCGCTGCCGGAGGAAGTATTGGTAACGGTGATGCGCGACCACCAGAAATACTTTGCGGTGGAAGACGCGAGCGGCAAGCTGGCGCCGCACTGGCTGGCGGTGCTGAATACGGTGACCGACGCCGAGGGCGAAGCGATCATACGGCACGGCAACGAGCGCGTGCTGCGCGCCCGCTTCAAGGACGCGCGCTTCTTCTGGGAGACGGACCAGCAACATACGCTGAAGGATCGCGTGGCGATGCTGAAGAACGTGACCTTCCAGAAAGAGCTGGGCAGCTACTACGACAAGGCCACGCGCACGCAGCACCTGGGCAGCCAGATCAGCGCCATTGTGACCGAGTACTATCCGCAGCACCGTCAGGGCGTGGTGTACAAGGCCGCGCTGATGGCCAAGTGCGATTTGACGACCGAGCTGGTGAAGGAGTTCACCGAGTTGCAAGGCATCATCGGCGGCCTGTACCTGGTGCACCAGGCGGAGCGGATGGACATTCCGGAAGGCTCGGCGGCGGCGATCGGCGAGGCGATCTATGACCAGTACAAGCCGGCCTCGATGGAAGACGATGTGCCACGCTCGCTGGAAGGCGCAGTGCTGGCGCTGGCCGATAAGGCCGACACGATCGCCGGCATGTTTGCGCTGGGGATGATCCCCTCAGGCTCGAAGGATCCCTTCGCGTTGCGCCGGGCGGCCAACGGAATGGTGCGCATTCTGGTGGAGCACAAGCTGCCGCTGAACGTGGTGCACATTCTGGAAGAGGCTCTGCGGCAATATGCGGGCAGCGCGGCGGAAAAGCACTTTACGGCCGTGGCGGAGTTCAAGCAGAACGTGACGGCATTCTTCCGCGAGCGGCTGGAGTTCTACCTGCGCGACGCGCGCGGCTTTGCCTACGACGTGACGAACGCCGTGCTGGCCGAGGGCGCGGAGAACGTGCTGGACGCCGTGGCGCGCGCCGAGGCGGTAGCCAAGGTGCGCGGCAGCGAAGACTTCAATGCCATTTCAGCGTCGGTGAAGCGCATCAAAAATATTCTGCGGCAGGCCCACGAGAGCGAAAAGTTTCCGGCGTTTGCGCTGGCGGCGGACTTTGTTCCGCAGGCGGCGAACGACGACGCGGAGCGCGCGCTGGCGGCGAAGACCGCGGCGCTGGCGGTGCAGGCCGGCGCACTGTGCAGCAACAAGCAGTACGACGAGGCGCTGGCGGCGCTGGCCACGATACGACGGCCGCTCGACGGGTTCTTCGACAAAGTGATGGTCATGGTGGATGACGACACGGTGCGCGGCTCAAGGCTGGCACTGCTGCAAAAAGTAAACGCCATGTTCCAGGCAGTTGCCGATTTCAGCGAAGTGGTAACCGGAACCAAGGCCTCCTAAGGGAGGCTTTTTTTATAAGCAAGCACGGCGAATGATGCGTCATCATACGCGGCCCGCAAAGGCCGCAGGTTGCGGTAAGTTAAGTTGATTTCTTTCGAGACAGAGAGAGTGAGGCTATGACTACTCCCACAGTGACAGCAGTCAAGTACGTGTACTCCTTCGGCGGCGGTAAGGCCGAGGGCAATGGCAAGATGAAGGACACCCTGGGCGGTAAGGGCGCCGGTCTTGCCGAGATGACCAACGCGGGCCTTCCCGTGCCTCCGGGCTTTACCATCCAGACCGAAGCCTGCCGCGAGTACATGCGCGGCAAGGTGAGCGCGAACATCGACAAGGAAATGGATGCGGCGCTGGCAGCGCTGGAAGCCTTGCAGGGACAGAAGCTGGGGGCGGGTGAAAACCCGCTGCTGGTGAGCGTGCGCTCGGGCGCAAAGTTCTCCATGCCCGGCATGATGGACACCATCCTGAACCTGGGCTTGAACGACGAGAGCGTGAAGGCCCTGGCGACGCGCACACAGAATCCGCGCTTTGCCTATGACAGCTACCGCCGCCTGATTCAAATGTTCGGCAACGTGGTGTTGGACATCGAGAAGTCGCACTTCGAAGAAGTGTTCGACGGCAAGAAGAAGCAGAAAAAGGCGAAGCTGGATACCGACCTGGACGCGAAGGCCCTGCAGGAAGTCATCGCCGAGTACAAGAAGGTGGTCAAGAAGCACGCCAAAATCGACTTCCCGCAGAACTCGCATGACCAGCTCGTGATGGCGCGCGACGCCGTTTTCCGTAGCTGGCAGAATGACCGCGCCAAGGTGTATCGCCGCATGAACAACATTGACGACATGCTGGGCACGGCGGTGAATGTGCAGGCGATGGTCTTTGGCAACATGGGCGAGACCTCGGGCACGGGCGTGGGCTTTACGCGCAATCCGGCCACCGGCGCCAAGGAGTTCTACGGCGAGTACCTGCTGAACGCGCAGGGTGAAGATGTGGTGAGCGGCGTGCGCACGCCGCAGCACATCACCAAGCTGCAAGAGATCATGCCGGAGGTGTACAACCAGTTGCGCGACATCACTTCGCGCATGGAAAAGCACTACCGCGACATGCAGGACTTCGAGTTCACCATTCAGGACGAGAAGCTCTACATGCTGCAGACGCGCAACGGCAAGCGCACGGGACTGGCCGCGGTGAAGGTCGCCATCGACATGGTGGAAGAAGGCCTGATCACCAAGGAAGAAGCAGTGCTGCGCGTGGAGCCGAACCAGCTTTATGACTTCCTGGTGCCGCGCCTGGACGAGAAGAGCGCCAAGGTGGAAGTGCTGACCAAAGGGCTGCCGGCTTCGCCGGGCGCGGCCGTGGGCCAGATCGTGTTCTCCGCCGATGACGCCGTGGCGGCCCACCTGAAGGGCAAGTTCAAGACGATCATCCTGGTGCGCGGCGAGACGACGCCGGAAGACATTCACGGCATGGAAATCGCGGCGGGCATTCTGACCTCGCGCGGCGGCATGACGTCGCACGCGGCGGTGGTAACGCGCGGCTTGGGCAAGTGCTGCGTGGCCGGCGCCCGCGAAATTGCCGTGGATGAAAAGAAGAAGACGATGACGGTGAAGGGCCAGACCTTCAAGGAAGGCGATTGGCTCTCGCTGGACGGCACCAGCGGCCGCGTGCTCAAGGGCAAGCTGAACACCTTGGACGCTTCGCCGGACGACAAGGACCTGGTGAAATTCATGGCTTGGGCCGATCCTCTGCGCAAGTTGAAGGTGCGGGCCAACGCGGACATTCCTCGCGACGCGAAGAAGGCGATTGCTTTCGGCGCCGAGGGCATTGGGCTGTGCCGCACCGAGCACATGTTCTTTGCCGAAGACCGCCTGCCGCACATGCGCGCCATGATCATGGCGAACGACGAGAAGTCGCGCCGCGCGGCATTGAAGAAGTTGCTGCCCATGCAGCGCTCAGACTTTGCCGGGCTGTTCAAGGCGATGAAGGGCTTCCCGGTGACGATCCGCACGCTGGATCCGCCGCTGCATGAGTTCCTTCCCAAGCGCGAA
>JARLGJ010000066.1 GCA_031296105.1 Acidobacteriota bacterium
TAAGAAGGCGCGGTGGCGAGAAGTTTCGCGCCGCGCCTTTTTCTATGCGGCAGCGGATATAATCGTTGCTGCATTGCAGCTTCATTTCGTGGGGAGTTCCCGTGGCATACAACGATTTGCGTGAATGGATTGCAGCGCTGGATAAAGCCGGCGAGTTGAAGCGCATCAAGGCCGAAGTCGATCCCATCCTCGAAGTCACCGAGATCACCGACCGCGTCAGCAAATGGGGCGAGCGCAACGGGCGCGGTCCGGGCGGTCCGGCTCTGCTCTTCGAGAACGTCAAGGGGCATCCCGGCCACAAGATCTTCATCAACCAGTTCGGCTCGGAGCGCCGCATGAACCTGGCGCTCGGCTCCAGTTCGCTGGATGAAATTGCCGGCCGCATCCACGAGATGATGGACATGAAGACTCCGCAGGGCCTTTTGGAAAAGTTGAAGATGCTGCCCAAGCTGGCTGACCTCGGCGCGGTCTTTCCCAAGCGCGTCTCCTCGGGGCCGTGCAAGGAGGTCGTCAAAAAGCAGGGCGAGTTCTCTCTGCTGGACTTTCCCATCCTGCAATGCTGGCCGCAGGACGGAGGCCGCTTCATCACCTTGCCGTGCGTCATGACGCGCGATCCGCGCACCGGCAAGCGCAACATCGGCATGTACCGCATGCATGTGTATGACGAGACCTCGACGGGCATGCACTGGCAGCGCCACAAGAACGCCGCCGAGCATCAGCGTGAGCGTATGCGGGCCGCCGTTACCGAGGGCGACACGCTGGGCAAGACCTCTTCTGTAGAGATCATGGCACGGTCGAACGGCGGCAGCGTGGCGCTGGCCGGACGTCCGGTGAACGGACGCATGGATGTAGCAGTGGCCATCGGCACCGACCCAGCCATCACGTTTTCCGCCATCGTTCCCGCACCTCCGGAGATTGAGGAGTACATGATCGCCGGCTTCCTGCGCGGCAAGCCCGTGGAGGTCGTCAAGTGCGAGTTGAGCGACCTGGAGGTTCCGGCCTCGGCGGAGATCGTGCTGGAAGGTTACATTGACATTGGTGAATTGAAGACCGAAGGTCCATTCGGCGATCACACCGGTTTCTATTCGCTGGAAGACGAGTTCCCGGTCTTCCACGTCGAGTGCGTTACTCACCGCAAGAATCCGATTTACGCCGCCACCATTGTGGGCAAGCCGCCGCAGGAGGATGCCTGGATGGCACTGGCCGTGGAGCGCATCTTCCTTCCCGCGGCCAAAATGATGATCCCCGAACTGGTGGACTTCCACCTGCCGCCGGAGGGCGTGGCGCACAATCTGATGATCGTCTCCATCCGCAAGTCCTATCCCGGGCAGGCACGCAAGGTGATGAACGCCATCTGGTCACTGGGGCAGGCGATGTTTACCAAGTGCATTGTGGTGGTGGATGAAGATTGCGACGTGCATGATCTGCGCGAAGTAACGTTGCGCGTGTTTAACAACATCGATCCCGAGCGCGACATTCAATTCACGCTGGGTCCGGTGGATACGCTCGACCACGCCTCGCGCCTGCCCAACTACGGCAGCAAAATGGGCGTGGACGCCACGCGCAAGTGGGCAGGCGAGGGCTTTACGCGTCCCTGGCCCGACGAGGTGGAGATGAGCGCCGAGGTGAAGGAGCGCATTACGAAGCGCTGGAAAGAATTCGGCTTGGAATAAGCCGGAGTTATGTTGGAAGGATCAGGCGCCCGCGGGCGCCTGATTTATTTCGGCCGCGCAATGCGCTATCGCCCATCAGGATGTTCAATGGCAAAGCGGATGCGCGAGGCAATCGTCGGGTGCGTGTAGTTCCACAGTACAAGCAGGCGCGACGGTGTGGGATAGGCGAGCGCTTTCTCTCCGAGCAACTGGAACGACTGCGCCGCCACCTGCGCGGAGTTAGGCGTGGAGCGCGCGGTAAGTGCAAGACCGTAGCAGTCCGCCTGATGTTCCTGCCAGCGGCTGAAGGCGTTGCCGATGGGACTGCCCAGGAATCCCAGCAAGGACGCCACCAGCAGCAGCACCGGCAGAGAGGACCACGCAGCCGCGGACTCCACCTGCCAACTCCGTCCGTAGCGCGCGATCGACCACTCCAAAAGCACCTTCGCCAGGTAGAAGCCAAAGAAGCTGAGCAGGAAGCTGAAGGCCATGCCTTTGTAGATGTGATGCAGCACGTAGTGTCCGGTCTCGTGGCCGAAGACGAATAAAACCTGACCCGTGGTCATGTCGCGCGCCGTGGTGTCCCACACAACAATGCGTTTGGTGGCGCCGAAGCCGGTGACGTAGGCGTTGTAGGTGGTCACCTTGTCGCTGGCGTGCATCAGAAAGATGCGCGACTCGGGAATGTCCAGTCCTGTGGAATGTGCCATGTCCTGCAATCGCCGTGTCAGCTCGGGATTGCTTTTCGCCAGCGGCTCGAAGCGATTGAAGATGGGATCGATCACCACCGGCGCCAGGAAGACCAACGCGAGAATCACCGGCAGTGAGAGGAGCCATCCGTGCAACCACCAGCGGCGCGGAGAGCGGCGAATCAACCAGTACAGTCCAGTCAGCAGCGCAGTGCTCAGCAGCAGAGAGACGATTTGTTCCTTCATCCAATCGCCCGCCCAGGAGCCCCATCCTTGCACGCTCAATCCGTAGGCTCGCGAAATGTGATGACCATACATTTCCAGCGGCAGCCCCAGCAGAGCCAGCAAAAACAACAGGGCGGGGAAGTACACGATGGTCTGCGCTGGACGCTTGCTGCTCACGCGGCGGGCCCAGCGCTCCAGCCGCGGCGCCACGCGCAAGGCGAGAAACACGGCAATCACCACGAGAGAAAACACGGTCTCCACCAGTGTCAATGCGACGTTGGTGCGGTGCAGTCCTTCGGCTTTGTGCAGTTGCTCCGCAGTCAGCGTGTATTCGGTGATGGTGTGCTGGGCAACGGTCTGGCCCGGCGTGAGCTGCGCGGCAAACGGCATTGTTTCCTCGTCTCTGTTGGATGGTTCATCATACGCGCCGCGGGCGCGGAGGGTTCCACGCCAGGCGATGATTGCCGATGGCTGAAACAGTGTCTCCATTGGATGGAAGATTTGCGCCGCTCGCTGCGGCCATGTAGCCTTACAATCCCCCCTGAGCGCCATTCAGCGCCACTCCTTTGCCGCCGAATACAACAGGATTGCCAAACGCATCGCGAAAGGTAGACCATAAGTTGTTTGTGTGATTGAAGTTGACTCTTTAAGGAAGTGATCCATACAGATGGCGACAGCGCAAAAGAACTCTGCACCTCAAATTGCTCCTGCCAAAGGCAAGCTTGGCATTCTTACCGTGGGCCTTGGCGCCGTGGCGACAACGTTCATCGCCGGTGTTGAGGCGGTCCGCAAGGGCATCGGAGAGCCGGTTGGCTCCTTGACGCAGTTGGGCACGATCCGCCTGGGCAAGCGCACCGAAGGACGTTCGCCGTTCATCAAGGACTTTGTTCCTCTCGCCGACCTGAAGGATCTGGTCTTCGGCGGCTGGGACATCTTCACCGACAGCGCTTACGCAGCCGCGGCCAACGCCAAGGTTCTGGAACCCGAGCTGTTGAAGCAAGTGAAGCCCTTCCTGGACAAGATTAAGCCGATGGCGGCGGTCTTCGACCACAAGTACATCAAACTCATTGAGGGCCCTAACGTAAAAAAGGGCAAAAACAAGATGGACCTGGCCGACCAGCTCCGTCAGGACATCCGCGATTTCAAGAAGAAGAACAAGTGCGACCGTCTGGTGGTGATCTGGTGCGGTTCCACCGAAAGCTTCCAGAAGCCGTCGAAGGTGCACAGCTCCCTGGAAGCCTTTGAGAAGGGCCTGAAGGCCAGCGATCCTAACATCGCTCCCTCGCAGATTTACGCCTACGCTGCCTTGATGGAAAAGGTTCCCTACGCCAATGGCGCGCCGAACCTGACGGTGGACCTGCCCTTCATGCAGCAGCTCTCGCGCGATAACCATGCGCCTATCGCCGGCAAGGACTTCAAGACCGGCCAGACGCTGATGAAGACCATCCTGGCCCCCGGCTTCAAGGCTCGCTTGCTCGGCATGAGCGGCTGGTTCTCCACCAACATCCTGGGCAACCGCGACGGCGAAGTGCTGAACGATCCGGGCAGCTTCAAGACCAAGGAAGAGTCCAAGCTGAGCGTGCTGGAGCACATCCTGCAGCCGGACCTCTACCCGAAACTTTACGGCAACATCTACCACAAGGTGCGCATCAACTACTATCCGCCGCGTGGCGATAACAAAGAGGGCTGGGACAACATCGACATCTTCGGCTGGCTCGGCTACCCGATGCAGATCAAGGTGGATTTCCTCTGCCGCGACTCCATCCTGGCCGCTCCTCTGGCCTTGGACATCGTCCTGTTCCTTGACCTTGCCGCACGCACGCCCGGATTGCAGGGCCTCGGCATCCAGGAGTGGATGAGCTTCTACTTCAAGTCGCCGATGGTGGCCAAGGGCCTGTACCCCGAGCATGACCTCTTCATCCAGATGATGAAGATGAAGAACACTCTGCGCCACATCAAGGGCGAGGAGCTGATCACCCACCTCGGACTTGAGTACTACGACTAATTCGTCCGTAACTGGACACATGAAAGGGCAGGGGCTTCGGCTCCTGCCCTTTTCCGCATGGCGGGACACTTTGGTACAGGATCGGAATATTCCCCCGCTCCCGGCGCGCCGCGCGCGCATCTCATGTTTATGATGGGAAGCAAGGTGCGTTGGCTCACTCTAGTTGCGTTGGCATGGATGGTTGCGTCGCCGGCGGCTCCCGCCTGGCGGACAAAGGCCGAAGCACGCCCTGCCGCCGCGCCCGAAGCCAAATTGCACGGCTGGCTCGTCGCCGGACCGCGCGCTGAACGCGCCGCGGGCAGGGTCTTTCTGCTGGGTGAAGATGGCGCCGTACTGCGTGTGGTCACCACGCGCGCCGCGGTCGTCTATTCCCACGCCGTGCCCAGGAACGAGCAGCGCGTGATGCCCACTGTCCTGGTGCCGGGCGCGGAAGTCACGCTGACCGCGATGGTCGATCCGTCGAGCGGCGAGTGGACCGCCTCGCGGGTGGAGATCCTCAAGTTGCACGCCAAGCCTCCAGCGCGCAAGCCCGCTAAGGACGCAGACGCGGACGACGAAGACGACGACCCCGCGCTGGACGGGCAGACCAATCACGTGAAAATCTGAGGGCCGCTTCCGCCGCGCTCCATCGCGCGAAGGGCAACAACTCTACCGCCGAGAACATGCCCCGCCCCTTGGCCTGGAGCACTGGACTCGCTCGCCAATGCCATCTACAATCACAAAGAGTTTTTCCTCGCGTGGCCCCGTAGCTCAGATGGATAGAGCAGCGGTTTCCTAAACCGGAGGTCGGCAGTTCGAATCTGCCCGGGGCTACCAGCTTTCTTCTCTGCACCCGATTTTCCCGCTACCAATCAAGCGCCTGATACTCGCGCAGCCGCGTTTCGTCCAGCGGCTCCAAAGGGGCAAACGTAGTCTTCGGCGTGTAGAGCGGATGCGGCCCGTTCTGGATGGCCAGCAGTATCTCGGTGACATGCAGGCAGAAGTCCGGTGGCAGGCTCTGCCGCTTGTTATCCACAATGGCCGAGGCCAGGTCGGCGATGCCGCGCGAAAAGTCGGTGCGGTAGCGATGGGTCCGTTTTATCCAACTGCGCTTCTCGCGCGTGGCAATCGTGCGCGGTCCCGGGGCAAGGTAATGCGCGATGGGCGGCAGCGTCTTGGTAATCGGGTAGCGCTCGGCCTTGAAGCGGGTGATGGAGTAGTTGTCGCGGTACACCGGAGCGTTGTAGTTCCAGCATTCATCCACGCGCAGCACGCCTTGGTCGCCCACAAGCCGCATGACGTGGTTATACGGCGCCACCAGTCCGCAGGTGAGGCGCACGATGGTGCCCGAAGCATAGGTGAGGATGGCCACCGTGATATCCGGCGTCGAAATCTTCAGCGGCGGCAGCCCGTCGAGCGGGCGCTCCGGCCACACGGTGGCGGCAAAGGACTGTATGGAGCGCACCGGGCCGAAGAACGCGGCGAACCAGGTGAGGTAGTACGAGGCGTGCTCCATGGTGACGCCCGCGGCGAACTCCTCCTGGTAGTCGTAGGGCGCGCCGGATGGCGAACTCCACGTCTGCGGCTGCGACAGGTGGAGCGGGCCGTCGTCCAGCTCTGCGTACACCAGCTTGATGTCGCCAACTTCGCGATTGCGCAGAGCGCGCCACAGGGTCTGCGCCGTGTCTCCCAGCAGCGAGCAGGGCGCGGCGGTGTAATACAGCCCTTTGGCGTGCGCCAGATCGACCAGTTCCTGCGCCTCTTCCAACTTGGTGGCCACCGGCTTTTCCGAATACACGTGCTTGCCGGCCTCGAGCGCCGCGCGCGATACCTCATAGTGGCTGAACGAGCTGGTGAGGTTCACGATCATCTCAATCGAAGGATCGGCCAGCAGGGCATTCACGTCCGCAGCCTGGGGCGCGCCAAAGTGCTGGCAGAAGGCGGCGGCACGCGCGGAGTCACGGTCGGTGGCGGCGACAAGCTCCAGATTCTTGTAATGCTTCAGGCTGGGCATGTAGTGATCGGCGGTGAAACCGCAACCAACGATTCCGATTCGCATAGGTTCTCCGTGTTCCGCAAACTTGTTGCTAACTACAAGGGACGGCTGAAACCGCGCCTGGGTCATCCCAGGTGGCGGTAACAGAAATTGCCGAACGTGCGCTGCAAATTTACCGGCAGGTATTGCATCAGACGGGCTGCCGAATACACCGCGTGCGGCAGTGGCCGGGGAGCGGCGGCTTCCGCTGCGGGCGCGGGCTGGCGTGCGGCGCGCGGATCGAAAAAGTAATCCGCCAGCATCTCTTCCGTGGTGCCCCAGCGGCGCTTGTACAGCACCAGGCCTTCGTTGTCCAAGGACGTGCGCCCGAAGCTGAAGACCGTCGCGCCGCTCTGCTGCGCCTGCTGTATCACGTGCCAGTAGAGCAGTTGATCGCTCCCGGCCGGTGCGCTCTCCTGGTGGCCGGAATACTCCGACATCCACAGCCCTTTGTGCTTGATGGCCAGCATTGCTCCCATGGTTTTGCCATTGCGCCGCGAAAGATAGATGGAGCCGTAGCGCGGCACCAGCTCGCGAACCATGGCCTGGAAGAAGGCAAACGGCATGGGCGGCAGCAGCAGGCGGATGCGTGTGGAGACCATCGTCTGGTAAAGCTCGTGCAGTCCCTGCTCGCTGTTGTCCTCCGCGCAGGTTACGCCGTCGGCCTCGGCCTTCCTCATCCGCCGCCGTATGCAGGAGTCGTGAAAGGTGCGCAAGAGTTTTTCCGGGGGCTTATCGAGCACGATGTAGTGGTGCCAGTAGGTGCGGCCCACGCTCATCGCTTCCGGCAGGTTCGCGGCCTGGGGCGAGCGGGCGCGTATCTCCACGCGCTTGCTGCGGTTCTGCCGCGCCATCTCCTCAATGGCGGGCCACAAGAGAAGGGATTGCTCGCGGGACGACACCAGCGGCTCGCAGATGGTGGCAAAGGGCACGCTCACCGTGCGGTCCTTGAGCAGCCAGCTATGCACGCGGTACACCGGCAGTCCCGCCTGGATACGGCCATCCGCGCCGCGCAGCACCAGGAAGCGCCCCTGGATGTGCGGGAAGGCTCCCTGGAGCACGCGCTGCCAGGCCGAAGTGTGGTAGATCAGTCCGAGAGGATGAGTAGCGACGAACTCGTCCCACTCCCTTTCCTCGCCGGGCTGGAGCCAGGTGGCCGGGCTGCTTGCGTTGACTGCGACCGATTGAAGTGCCACTGATCTTGTCTCCGGAGTCATTAGCTCTTCTGCCCCACGGAAGCTTCCTGCCGCGTCCTGACGATCTGTATCTTCTGCAACGGACTGCGTCCTGCCACCCAGCAACGCGCCCGCCGCAACGCGGCCAACCCGATCATCCACCAGGTGCGCGCCAGCAGCCGCAGCGCCTGTAGCGGCAGACCATGGGTAAGAGATGTCTTGCACCAGTAAAAGGCCAACCCACCCAACCATGCCGCCCGTCGCCAGCCGTCGCCCGGATATTCCTTGCGCCGCGCCTTGGCCAGCAGCAGAAAGATGCCCTCGACAAACGGTTGAACCTTGCCGACGGCGTTCGTGCCGTGCATCCGGTACCAGACCGTCTCTGGCGAGTGCACCAGAATCGTCTTGCCCGCCACGGAGAGCTTCAGCAAAAGGTCCTGAATGTCCTGGTAAAACAGCCCCTGGGTCCAGCCTCCGGCGGCCAGAAAAGTCTTTCGCCGCACAATGAGCGAGCTCGAGTTGTACACCCAGGACCGGTCCTTTTCGAGAAACTCGGGGTACTCGGCAAACTGAATCGCGTCTGGCGCTTCAGCCCGCGCCGCCTCCGGCAGAGTGTTCTGGCATTTCCGCGAATGCGCCAGGATCATCTCAGGCCGCCGCTGCACCAGGGACTCATACACATCAAGGGCCCAGGGAGCCAGCGCATCGTCGCCGTCGAGAAACACAAGATACTCGCCGCGGGCCAGAGATGCTCCAAAGTTACGCGCGCCGCTGGCGCCCAGATTCTTCTCCGGCCGGGCAAACAGAATGTGGCTGCCGTAGCCGCGCAGCACGTCCGCCGTGCCGTCGCGCGAGGCGTCATCGACGGCAATCACCTCGCATCGCGAACCAGCCTGCACCAGTACGGAATCGACCGCCTCGCGGACGAAGTTCTCCTGGTTGTAACAGGCAATCACAACGCTGAATTGTGGCTCCAGCACGTTACGATCTCCACTCAAGCTCGCCGATACACCTTGATCCCGGAGCACCAAAGCCCGCCATACGGCGCAGCAAGTTCCCGGGAAAGTCTTCAGCCCCCCTGCCTGAGGTCCACAGCCAACATACTTAGCACCATGGTGGGGCAATATTGCGCTGCGCGCACATCCTGAATCTACTCCCGGCGGTAGGCACCCCGCCGGTACAACCAGAATAAGCAATCAAATCTCCAAACTTATTGCGTACGGGCAAGGCGGAGATCCGATGCAGATATCGCGGTCATGGCACAAGATACGGACCGGGATTCATCGCCTTTTCCCTAACTTGGCGCACCGCTGGTGCTATCGTGAAAGCATTGGCCGGGGGACGGGAATGAGAGTTTTGCGCAGCTTTTGCGGGCTGGTTTTGCTTTGCTTGGCAGGGCAATGGGCATCTCTGGCCCACCCCGTGCTCCTGTACGCCCCGCCGGACACCCAAAGCGCGCCGGCAACACCGTCGGCCTCGGCCGGCGGTGTTGCCGGCGGCGGGGAGTCCTCGGCGGCGACCCATCTTGGCACTGATTCCCATGCTATTCTGCAAATTTCTGCACAACAGTCCCCGGAAGTGCAACCTTCAACGCCCGCGGCGGCGCAGCTTCCGGTCCCGCAGACAGCCCCCCAAAGTGCGGACGAAAGCACTCCGCAGGCCGCCACGCAGGCTCCCGAGCCGGCGCACCACATCAGCGAGGCCGAGGCTCGCGAACTCTTCCGCTCGGTCGATGAGATCCTCAAGTTTGCCAGCGAGCACTCCGGGCTGCCCATTCAGCATCCGGTGAAAAAGAAGCTGGCCACCCGCGACGAGGTGGCCCGGTATGTGGCCAAGCGATTGAAGGAGCAGGGAGGCGGCGAGCGTTTTGACGTTACGGCGCGCTCCATGAAGAAGCTGGGCATTCTGCCGCCGGACTTCAACCTGCGCCAGTACATGCTCGACATGTATCGCGAGCAGGTAGAGGGCTGGTACGACTCCAAGAGCAAGACGGTGTATTTGCTCGACTGGGTGGCGCCCGAGTTGCAGCGCCCGGTGATGGCCCACGAGCTGGTGCACGCCTTGCAGGACCAGAACTACAACCTTGAAGAATGGCTGAACGTGCGCAAGGATTCCGCGGACGACACCGGGCAGATGGTGATCGACGAGGAGCGTGCAGCGCGGCAGTCGATCATCGAGGGCCAGGCCATGATTGTGCTCTACGACTATCAACTGGCGGACACGGGCGAGACCGTGGAAAAAGCGCCGTCGCTCGTCGAGTCCATGCGCGCGGGCATGACCGACGACAGTGATTCGGTCTATGGCAAGGCACCGATTTATTTGCGCGAGGGATTGCTGTTTCCTTACACCTTCGGCACCGATTTCGAGGTCCGCGTGCTGCTCAAGCGCGGCAAGCAGGCGGCGTTTGCCGGTGTCATGGAGCATCCACCGCTGGACACGCATCAGGTGATGGAGCCGTCGATGTACCTCTCCGGCGAGCCGCAGGTGCAGGTGCCGGTGGTGCCGATTGAACAAGTTCTAGGCAAGCAGTGGCGGCGCGAGGATTTTGGCGGACTGGGTGAGATCGACCTGCGGGTGATGTTGTTGCAGTGGAGCGGCGAGGATGCCGCGAAGAAGCTGTCTCCGGCATGGCGCGGCGGATATTACATGGCACTGGTCAATCGCAAAAACAAAACCGCCCCGCTGGCGCTGGCCCTCTTGATGAACTTTACCAACCCCGATGCCGCATCCGAGTTTGCCAAAATCTATGGCACCGCGCTGGGCCACCGCTACCACATGGTGCAACCCATCAAACCTGGCCAGTGGGAGACCGAGGACGGCCCGGTGCAGCTTACGGTGGAAGGCTCTTCGGTGATCGCCGTCGAGTCATTTCCCCAAGGCGAGGCCGTCCGCGTCCGGGATGCGCTGGCCGATGCGGCACACCGCCCGGTGGAAGTGTCTCCTGCGCGGTAATCGACTCGCGCCGCGTCCGTTATAATCAACCTTTGTGCGTTTATTTTCTTGCCCAGGAGATTGACTTGGCTCAGGCAGAGATCGGCATTATCGGCGGCAGCGGCCTGTATTCGATGAAAGGCCTCACCGACGTTCACGAAGTAACACTGGAAACCCCTTTTGGCGCACCTTCGGACCCCTTTGTGCTGGGCAATCTGGAAGGCCGCAAGGTAGCCTTTCTGGCACGGCACGGACACGGCCATCGCATTCTGCCCACCGAGTTGAACTTCCGCGCCAACATCTACGGCTTTAAGCAGCTCGGCGTCGAGCGCATTCTCTCCGTCTCCGCCGTGGGATCGCTGCGCGAGGAGCACAAGCCAACCGACTTCGTGATTCCCGACCAGTTCTACGATCGCACCAAGCAGCGCATCTCCACCTTTTTTGGCGAGGGCATTGTGGCGCACATCGCCTTTGGCGATCCCATCTGCCCCGAGCTGCACAAGCTGGTGATTGCCGCCGGCAACAAGGCCGGAGTGAGCACCACAGGGGGCGGTACTTACGTTTGCATGGAAGGCCCGCAGTTTTCCACCAAGGCCGAGAGCAACGCCTACCGCGCCATGGGTTTTGACCTGATCGGCATGACCAACCTGCAGGAGGCCAAGCTGGCGCGCGAGGCCGAGATTTGCTACGTCACCATCGCCATGGTCACCGACTACGACTGCTGGCATTCGGGACACGACAGCGTCACCGTGGAGCAGGTGATCAAGGTGCTGCAGATCAACGCCGAGAACGCCGCCAACGTGGTGCGCGAAGCCGTGGCCGCGCTGCCCGCCGAGCGCCAGTGTTCCTGCGGCAAGGCCCTGGCGACGGCCATCATGACCGCGCCCGATAAGATTCCCGCCGCGACCCGCGAAAAGCTCTCGCTGATCGTCGGTAAATATCTGCCCACGAAAGCAGGGAACTAGCATGTCGATTGTCGTTGTCGGTTCGGTTGCGTTCGATACGTTGAAGACGCCGTTCGGCGTGCGCGAAAAGATCATGGGCGGAGCGGCCACGTATTTCTCGCTCTCCGCCAGCTTCTTCACTCCGGTGCGCGTGGTGGCCGTGGTGGGCGAGGACTACACGCCCGAGCACGAAGCGGTGCTCACCAGCCGCGGCATTGACACGCGCGGCATTGAGCACGCCGCGGGCAAGACCTTCCACTGGGGCGGCGAGTACACGGACGACAACCTCAACGAGGCGAAGACCAACTTCACCGACCTGAACGTCTTCGAGAATTTCAAGCCGCGGATTCCCGACGCCTATCAGGATTCCGAGTATCTCTTCCTGGCCAACATCCAGCCGGAGTTGCAGCTCGACGTGCGCCGCCAGATGCCGAAGGTGGCGCTGGTGGGCGGCGACACGATGAACCTGTGGATCAACATCAAGCGTCCCGAGTTGCTGGAGACTTTGAAGGAAGTCGATCTGTTGCTCATCAACGACACCGAGTCGAAGCTGCTTTCGGGCGAGAAGAGCCTGGTCTCAGCGGCGCAGAAGATTTTGAAGATGGGTCCGCGTTCGCTGGTCGTCAAGCACGGCGAATACGGCGCTACGCTCTTCTTTGGCGATGGCACGCATCCCTTCCGCGCGCCCGCCCTGCCAATCGCCGAGGTCTTCGATCCCACCGGCGCCGGCGACAGCTTTGCCGGCGGCTTCATGGGCTACCTGGCCTCGCAGCCCAAGCTGACGCCTTCGGTGTTGAAGCGCGCCATGTTCTACGGCGGCGTAATGGGTTCGTTCGCCGTGGAGCGCTTCGGTCCCGAGCGCCTGATCGTGCTGACGAAAGAAGAGATCGAGGAGCGCTTCAAACTGTTCCGCAACCTGACGCACCTTGACTAACCGTTGACCTGGAAGCTGACCTGAGACTGCTGAAGAACTCAAAAGGGATGCACACTGTCAGGGCACGGCTTCAGCCGTGCCGCAACGGACGCGTCAACCATGGGGCTTCAGCCCCTGAGGGTAAGCATTTAGGAAGCGCCCTACGGTCGCTTCAAAGAGGGACATGAGCAAGGTAGTAAAGAAGAGTTCCAATCATGCTTCGCCGCAGCCCGCCGCGTTGACCCGGGAAGAGATGCAGCGCGGCGAACACCTTTTGGTGGTCGCCGTGGCCGCCATCATTTCGCTGGCGGCGTTTTCGTTCTTCTTCACCCGTGGCGACATTCTCCTCTACGGCGACGCGGTGGCGCACCTGAACATCGCGCGCCGACTCACCGATTCGCGCAACGCTGGATGGAATCAGATTGGCACCGTGTGGCTGCCGCTGCCACACTTGCTGGCCGCGCCGTTCGTGGCCTTCAGCGGATTGTGGCGCAACGGCATTGGCGCGTCGATTCCCTCGATGGGCGCATTCATCCTTGGCGTGCTGGGCATGTATCGACTGGTGCGCGGACGCGCGTCGGCCCTGGCGGCATCGCTGGCCGCGGCAATTTACGCGCTGAATCCGTCGCTGCTCTTTCTGCAATCGACGGCCATGACCGAGTCGATTTTCCTCTGCGCCTTCGTCTGGTCAATCGCGTACCTCGACGAATTCCTGCGCGCTCTGCGTGACAAGCCCGATGGAAGTGAAGCGTCCTTGCCCGCGTGGAAGGCCCTGGAACGCTGCGGCCTCTGCCTGGCTGCGGGCATCTTCACCCGCTACGACGGATGGTTCTACGCCTTCTTCATCGGCATCACCGCCGTGGTGGCCGCTGCGCGCTGGATTGTGCAACATCGCGGCACTCCACAGGCAGGGCGACTAACGCGTTCGGCGGCACTGTTCCTGTTGCTCATGGCGCTGTGTCCCGTGCTGTGGCTGGCGCACAACTACAAAAACAGCGGACGTCCCCTGGACTGGTTCAACGGTCCGTATTCAGCCAAGGCCATTGAGCAGCGCACCTCGCGCCCCGGAGATCCGCCGTATCCCGGAAAGAATCATCCCTTCGTCGCCGCGGAATATTTTCTGAAAGCCGCGCGCATGAACACCGGCGAGGGCGGGCGCGAATACTGGTTGATTGCGCTGGCCGCGGCTGGAGTTGCAATTTCTCTGGCGCGGCATCGCCGCTTTGCGCCCATGCTTTTGCTGTGGCTGCCGCTTCCGTTTTATGCCTATTCGGTGGCCTTCGGCAGCGTGCCCATCTTCGTTCCCGAGTGGTGGCCGTTCTCGTACTACAACGTGCGCTACGGGCTGGAGTTGTTGCCGGCCTTTGCCGTGTTTGCCGCCGTGTTGCCATGGGCGGTTGGAGAATGGAAGGTTCGCCGAGCGGAGACTTTTGCCTACGCGTTGGTCTTTGTGGCCATGTTCGGCGCCTATCAGTCGTCGGCTATGTGCGCCAGCAAGCGTTCGCAGGACCGCTTCTGGGGCCGCGGCAAGATGATTCCGCTCTGCTATCGCGAGGCCTGGGCCAACAGCCGCACGCGCCTGCCTCTGGATCGGCAACTGGGTGACCTGCTGGCGCAGCTTCCCGAGGACAGCACGGTGATGATGAACACCAGCGAGCACGTTGGCGCCATCCAACTCGCCGGCATTCCGTTCCGCCGCGTCATCAGTGAGAGCACGTTCATCGGCTGGGACGCCGCTTTGAGCGCGCCCTGGGCTACGGCCGATTACGTGGTGGCCTTCACCGGCGATCCCGTGGACAAGGCGGTGCACCTCAATCCTCGCGGATTGACCAAGCTCACCATTCTGCATGTTCAGGATGGTCCGTCGGTTTCACTCTACCGTACCTCGCGCCGCTAGGGAGAGGTGTGTCAGACAATGCAGGGCAGCCTTCGGGTTGCCCTGTTTTTTGCGCCCAAAGGCGTGCTGCGCGCATCTATTTTAAGTAGAAAGCTGCAATTCTATGAGGCACAATATGGTGAATGAACCGACGTATCGTATTCCGGACTCGGCACTGGATCAGATCTTCCGCGGCGCGCGCACCTTTGGCGCATGGGAGGAGCGCAAGATCGCTCCTGAACTTCTCAAGGAAGTATTTGATCTTCTGAAGCTGGCGCCCACCAGTGCCAATTCATCTCCGGCGCGCTTTGTCTTTGTGACTTCGCCCGAAGCAAAAGCGCGTTTGTTGCCCGCCATGGCTCCGGGCAACGTGGAGAAAACGAAGACCGCGCCGGTTACGGTGCTGGTCGCCTATGACACGGAGTTTCATGAGCAGTTGCCGCGGCTCTTCCCGCAGGCGGACATGAAGTCGTACTTTGTTGGCAAGCCAGAGCTGATCGAAGAGACGGCCTTTCGCAGCAGTTCCCTGGAAGCCGCGTACCTGATTCTGGCGGCGCGCGCGCTGGGCCTGGACTGCGGCCCGATGAGCGGCTTCGATGCCGCCAAAGTGAATAAGGAATTCTTTCCCGATGACAAGTGGAAGATCAATTTGATCTGCAACCTCGGCTACGGCGACCGCTCCAAGCTGCATCCGCGCAACCCGCGCCTCAGCTTTGAAGAGGCCTGCAAGGTCCTCTGATTCCGCGCAAGGGAAAGTTTGAATAAGCTGGAATCTGTCAGGGCATGGCTTCAGCCATGCCGCTAAGCCGGCAACAATATGTTGCGGCTTTAGCCGCTGGGGGTAGGTCCGTCAAGAATAAAACAGCTTTCCCTCAAGGGCTGAAGCCTCTGTGTTTATGCGGCTTGTACGGCACGGCTGAAGCCGTGCCCTGACAAACCATCTTCCCAGCAAAATCTATCGGTTACCGGTATAACTCCCGCCGAATAGACTGCAAGAATGGTTTATTCAGAGCTTTCTAGCGTCCAATCGATTCTGCAAGCGCCCGGGCTTCGGTGTTTGCAGGATCGATTTGCATTGCGCCGGAGAGCAGCGAGGACGCCATCGCATAATTTCCCTGCTTGATGGCGATCTTCGCCGAGTTCACCAGGCATAGCAGCGCCGTGCGCGGCGACGTGGTGTAGCCCAGAGTAAATTTGTATTCCTCGATGGCCGCCTCGGCATCGCCTCGGTTGTAGTAGGCAACCGCAAGGTTGATGTGGCAGTCGTCGAAGTGCGGATTCATGCGGCAGGATTGCTGGTAATGCGGCATCGCCTGCGCCTCGTCTCCGGCGTTGGTTAGCGCCTCGCCGAGCAATTCTTCAATGGCAAAGTCCGGTGGCGCCTCGGCGCGCGCGCGGCTCATCACGGTGACGCCGTTACGCCAGCAGGGAAGATACGCGCTCAGCAGCGCGGCCATTGCCACCAGCACGCAAACGGCGGCCGCCATGAACGGCTTGCGCGCCGCGGGATGCTTCTCCGCAAGCTCGACGCAGCCCCACACAACGATGACGAACAGCCCGAGAAACGGCAGATAGGTAAAGCGGTCGGCGCGCAGGATGTGTCCGAATTTAACGAGGCCCGACGCGGGCAGCAGCGCCACCAGGTACCATAGCCAGCCCACAACAATGTAGCGTCGCGCGCGCAGGTGATACACCGCGAGGCTGCAAAGCAGCAGCACGAGCAGGCTCAGAGCCACCTGCCATCCCGGCAGCAATTGCTCCGGGTGCGGATAATACGGCGAGAGATGTACGGGGAGCACAAAGCTCTTCAGGTATGCGGCGCAGGCAACCAGAGCCGTCTCCAGCTTCACCGGCAGCGGCGTGCCCACCGAGAGTCCACCGCCCTTGCCTTGCGCCCAATACGCCGCAGCGGCGATCAAAAGGGAGAGCAACAGCAATGGCACTTTCTCCAGCACAAGCGAGCGTCTCTGCTCGCGCGATGCGCTCTCCCAGCGCTGCAACGGCCACTGATCCAGCAAAAGAAACAACAGCGGCAAGGTCACCGCCATCGGCTTGGCCAGCATGGCGGCAAGCGATGCCAGCGCCACCAGCAGGTAACGCTTCCGTCCGGGACGCTTCGCATACCAGCCGTAGGCGGCCATCGCTAGCAGGCAGAACAGCGCCGACAGCAGGCTTTTGCGCTCGGCAATCCACGCGGCGGTTTCCACGTTCATCGGCTCCAGGGCGAAGAACGCGGCCACCAGAAAGCTGCGCCAGCGCGCGCCGGTGGCCAGCAGCAGAAGCCAGAAAACCAGCGCCGCGTTGGCCGCATGGAGCACGATATTTTCCAGGTGCAGCGCCGCTGGATGCAGCCCGAAGATCTGGCAATCCAGCATGTAGGATATCCATGCCAGCGGCGTGTAGTTGGCTTCAATCGAGTGGGTAAAGACGTAGCCAACGTGATCGAGCGTGAGGCCCGTGTTGACGTACTGGTTCTGCGGCACGTAGGCATCATCGTCCAGCGTGAGGAACGAGTAATGCCGCACCGGCGAATAGACCAGCAGCGTTACGCAGACTAAAAGCACGCCAAGCAGAATGGCGGCACGATCCCAACGGCGCATCAGAAATACACCCTCAAAAATATTGCAAGGGGATGGCATCCTCCCCGTGCCGAGTCACACTCACAAGGCGCATCCAGCGACGCTCACGTTAGCGCCGCGGCAGAATCTCGCCGATGCGCTTCATCTGCGCGCCCACCGAGCGCAGTTTTTCTTCAATGCGCTCGTAGCCGCGGTCGATGTGATATACGCGGTCGATGATCGTCTCGTCGTTGGCCACCAGCGCGGCCAGCACCAGGGAGGCCGAGGCGCGCAGATCGCTGGCCAGCACCGCGGCGCCGCTCAAGGGAGTCTTGCCGCGCACAATCGCCCGGCGTCCTTCCACCTTGATGTTGGCGCCCATGCGGCACAGCTCCTGCGCGTGCATGTAGCGGTTCTCAAAAATGTTTTCCGTGATGATCGACGAACCCTGCGCCTGTGTCATCAGCACCATGTACTGCGCCTGCGCGTCGGTGGGGAAGCCCGGGTACTCTTCGGTGGACATATCGCAGCCCACCAGCGGCGCGGCGTCGCCCATCACGCGCATCGTCGTCTCGCCCGCGTCCACCTTCACGCCGACCTCTTCCAGCTTGCTCAGCAGGTAGGTCAGGTGTTCGGGCTCGCAGTCGGTCAGCATCAGGTCGCCGCCGGTCAAGGCCCCGGCCAAAAGGAAGGTGGCGGCCTCAATGCGGTCGGGAATAATGCGATGCTTTGCGCCGCCGAGTTTCTCCACGCCCTTCACGCGAATGGTCGAAGTTCCCGCGCCTGTAATCTGCGCGCCCATCTTGGTGAGCAGTGCGGCCAGATCGACGACCTCGGGCTCGCGGGCGCAGTTTTCCAGCACCGTCTCGCCCTCGGCCAGCACGGCGGCCATCAGAATGTCTTCGGTTCCGGTGACAGTGATGCGGTCAAACGCATAGCGCGCGCCCTTCAATCGCGTGGCGCGAGCCTCAATGTAACCGTGCTCCTGCACGATCTTCGCGCCCAGCTTTTCCAGGCCTTTAATGTGCAGGTCAATGGGACGTGCGCCGATGGCGCAGCCGCCTGGCATGCTGACCCTGGCAAATCCCACGCGGGCCACCAGAGGCCCCAGCACCAGCGACGATGCACGCATGGTCTTCACCAGCTCATAGCTCGCCTCGGGATTCTTGCTCAGGTTGGCGGCGCAAATCGTGGTGCGGTGATGGGCGCGTCCATAGCCCAGTTCCACCTCTGCGCCCATCGCGGCCAGCAGGCGGCGTTCGGTTTCAATGTCGCGCACCTGCGGAATGTTTTCCAGCACCACCGGCTCGTCGGTGAGCAGGGCCGCCGCCATGGCGGGCAGCGCCGCGTTTTTGGCGCCGCTGATGCGAATGGTGCCGAGCAGCGGAGTGCCGCCGCGAATGACAAACTTATCCATGAATGCCTGTGTGTTCCTATGAAATGCAGGGCATCGCCCTTTTTAAGATTTTACACGCTCCACGGCCTCGGCGATGAGGTCGTGCAGCGCGGGGCGGAACTGCTTGATGGCCTGGTTCGCCGTATCCGGCCAGGTGCGATTCGTGAGCAAGGCTACGACAAGTCCGCGCTCGGGATCGCACCACAAAGACGTGCCGGTGTAGCCGAGGTGACCGAAAGAGCGCGGCGAAAAGCGCGTTCCCGACTGCGACGGCGCCGAGGGCGTATCCCAGCCCGGCGTGCGCGACGTTCCCTCCGGCGCGCTGGCGCGGGTGGTAAAAAGCCGCACCGTTTCGGGACGGAAGAGAGGCTCGCCGCCGCGCAGCATCAGCGCGCCAAAACGCGCCACCGAGAGCGCGTCGCCGAACACTCCCGCGTGCGCCGCCACGCCTCCCATGGCGCTGGCGTTCTCGTCGCCAACCTCGCCCTGCACCATGCGATGGCGCCAGGTTTCATCATTGGCCGTCGGCGGAAACTGAATATTCATACGCGGATGCGGCGTATAGCGAAAGTTCAGCTTGAAGCGGTCGAAGACCTCGCGCTGGCAGAAGGCGTCGATGCGCTCGCCGGCCTGCCGCTCCAGAATCTCGCCTAAAACCAGAAAGCCGATGTCGCTATATTCGTAATGCGTGCCGGGCTCGTACTCCAACGGCACGCGCAAGGCCGCGGACGTCACCGCCTCGCGGCCGGTGTGTTCCAGGTACAGCTTGCGGTGCGCCGGCAGCCCCGAGGAATGCTCCAGCAACATGCGCACGGTCACCTCGCGCCGCCGCGGATCGTCCCCCGCTGCGAACTCCGGCAGCAGCTCGGCAACCTTTGCCTCCAGCGGGAGTCGTCCGCGCTCGTAGAGCAGCATGGCCATGCTGACGGCCGCAATCGGCTTGGTCAGCGAGGCCAGGTCCCACACCGTCCAGCCGCTTATGCCTTCGCTCTTTGCGTCATAGGTGAAGCGTCCACTTCCGTGCAGCAGCATCAGACGGTCGTGGAGAACTACCGCAAGCGCGGCTCCGGGAAAGACGTGCTCCGCGCGGCCTTCGTGTAAACGGCGCACGACATCGGCAAAGTGCCCGGCGTGTGCCGCGCGCTCGTCGCGCAGCTCGTAAAAGGGCTCGCTTCTGGCGGATGCATTAGGAGTGTAGGTCATGGCCTGGAACTCTCTTCTGCGGTTTACTTAATGTACTTCAGCAGCTCTTTAAATTCCTTCGTCCCGCTCTTGCGCAGCAGCTCATACATCATCATCTCGGTGGAGGAGATGACGCAGCCGGCGTCTCTCATGCGCTCCAGTCCTAGCTGCCAGTTCTGTTCGGTGCGCGAGCTGATGGCATCGGCGGCGGCGTGCACCAGGTAGCCTTTTTCCAACGCACCTAGCGCGGTTTGCAGCACGCAGATGTGGCTCTCCATGCCGCACAGCAGAAGGGTAGTGCGATGGCCGGGCAGCACGCGCAGAGCGTCGCGGAACTTCTCCTGCCCAAAACAGCCAAACTCGGTTTTGTCCACCGGCGTTACGCCGCCAAGCAACTCAGCGATGGGGGCCACGGTTGCGCCCAGTCCGCGCGCGTACTGCGTGGTGGCCACCACGGGAATCTCAAGAATCCCGGCCAGGCGGATGAGCAGTTGCGTGTTGCGCACGAGCTCCTCCTGGCGCTGCACGGCCGGCAGCAGCTTCTCCTGAATGTCGATGACCACCAGCGCCGCGCGTTCGGCCTCCAGCATCCGCCGTGCCGCGGGCTCCTGCGTCAACAATCCGAGTTCGGGTAGGGAAGAGGGATTCATCGTTTCAAGCCTCCAGAAAATGACGGCGCACTGCGGCGCGGCGCATTCCAGCCTACTCCAGCCCGGCGTGCCGCGCCAAGCCCCGTGCTGGTGAGAAACCCTGTCTGCGGGCGGGCCGCGCGTGATACAAAAGCATCATGGTTTCCCGTAAGACTTCTTCTGCTTCCGCGGGCGTGGTGGCACGCGCTGCCTGCCGCGTGGACCTGGCCGGCGGCACCGTCGATATGTGGCCGCTCTACCTGTTTCATCCCGGCTCGGTGGTCATCAACATCGCGGTCAACGTGATGACCTCCTGCCGCATTACGCCCCTGGCGGGCCGGCACATCGAGCTGCGCTCACAGGATACGGGACTGGCGGACAACTTTGCCTCCATGGCCGAGCTGCACGCAGCCAAAAAGCCTCGGCACGCGCTGGCCGCCTACCTGCTGCGCTTCTTTTATCCCGAGGGCGAAGCCGCTCCGGGACTGCGCATCGAGACGCACTCCGAATCTCCGGCGGGCGCGGGCATCTCCGGCTCCTCGGCCTTGATGATCTCCTCCACCGCGGCCCTGGCCCGGTTCACGGGACGTCGGCTCGCGCCGGAAAAGATCCGCGAGATCGCGCAGAACGTCGAGGCGCAACTGATCCGCGTGCCCACCGGCTGCCAGGACTACTATCCCGCGCTCTTCGGCGGCGCCAGCGCCGTGGAGTTGAACGTGGACGGCATCCGCCGCGAAGCCATCCCCTGCGATTTCGACGAATTGGACCAGCGCTTTCTGCTGGCCTACACCGGTGCGCCCCGCCAGAGCGGCATCAACAACTGGGAGGTCTTCAAGCATCACATCGAGGGTGACCGGCGCATCTTTGCCAACTTCGAGAACATTGCGGAGATTGCCCGCGCCATGTGCCAGGCGCTGGCCTCGGCCGACTGGGACGAAACAGGCAGCCTTCTACGCGAGGAATGGAGGCTGCGCCGCAGTAACGCTCCGGCCATTGCCACGGAACTCATCGACCGGCTTATCAGCGTGGCGCGCCGCAACGGCGCCAGCGGCGGCAAGGTGTGCGGCGCGGGCGGCGGCGGCTGCGTACTCTTCATGGTGCCGCCCGAGGCGCGCGAGCGTGTCGCGAAAAAGCTCGTCGAGGCCGGTGCGCAGATGCTGCCCTTCGCCGTGGCGCGCCACGGCGTGCAGGTAGATAGGATCAAATCTCAGGGGGCGGGCAGCCTTTGAGCCTGAGTACACATCACGGAGCCTCCCCGGCTCTGGTTCCTGCCGGGCTGCGCTTTCTTATCGCCGCGCTGTGGGCGTTCCTGATCTTTCGCGGCACCGGCATCGTCTATGATCTGCTGCCCGCGCACAACCTGATTCCCGGCGTGCTTTACGGCATTCTGGGAAGCGCGTTGTTGGGCGCGGGCTTCTTCTTTTTTGTCCGCGTGCTGGACGGCGTTGAGATGCCGCCCATGCTCTCCCTCAGCCTGCCTCTGGACCGCACCGCGCTGCGCCAGTGGGCGGGCGGCACGGCGCTGGGCGTCGTCTTCATCCTGGCCGATGCCGTGGCCATCGCCGTTTTCGGAGAGCTTCGTTTGCACCTGCATCTGAATCGCGCGGCCTTGCTACGGGCTTTTCTGGGAGCGGCCATGCTGCTGGGCGGAGCGTTGATGGAGGAGCTGGCCTTCCGCGGCTATCCCTTCCAAAAGCTGGCCGAGAGCTTTGGCACCTTGTGGGCCGTGCTGCTGCTGGCGGCTCTGTTCGGCGCCGTGCATCTGGCCAATCCCGGATCGGCCGGCTGGCGGAGCTGCGCGTTCTTCAACACGCTGGCCGTGGGCATTCTGTTTGCGCTGGCGCGCATTCGCAGCGGCTCTCTGTGGCTGCCCTTTGGCATGCACTTTGGCTGGAACCTTTGCCAGGGCATCTTCTTTGGCTTGCCCGTCAGCGGCCTTACGCAGTTTGCCTCGGTAGTCACGACGCGCACGCACGGCCCGGCGCTGCTCACCGGCGGCCTCTACGGCCCGGAGGCCAGCGCCACGTGCAGCCTTGTTCTGCTGGCCGCCTTGCCCATCACCTGGCTCTGCACCGCGTCGCGTAGAATGCAGCATCGTCCTGAAAAACATTGAAGATCTGAATAATCAAGGTTTTGTCAGGGCACGGATTTATCCGTGCCGTACAAGCCGCATAAACACAGGGGCTTCAGCCCCTGAGGGAAAGTTATTTTGTTCTTGATGGACCTTCCCTCAGCGGCTAAAGCCGCGAGATATTCTTGCCGTCTTAGTGGCATGGCTAAAGCCATGCCCTGACAAATTCCAACTTGATCAGAGTTTCACTAACCTTTCCCAATACACACATTACTGCGGAACCAGTTGCAGATGGTGCCTGGCCGTGTCTTCCACCGTTTGCGGGTTAAAAGGCAGGCGGAAGGTGGTGCCGTTGTACCAGGCCATGAACTGATCGTTGAAGTACGGACTGAAGAGGTTGCCGCTCTGCCCGTTGACGATGTTCAACGTCGAGCGGTCCAGGTCGGCAAAGTCGGCGGTAAAGCGCTCCGAAGGAGAAAACACCGTGCCCACCTGCTTCACCGTGGTGCCATTACCGCTCTGCGGAAGTTTGGCCGTGGTGGCATACTTCTTCAGCCAGGGAATCTTGCTGAAAATGGGATGTCCCACCTGCACCGTAGAAAAGTCGCCGTATTTCCAACTCGGCAGGTTCCTGGGCGCTGCCGGATCGTTGACCGCGGCCTCCACCGAGGCCGCCAGCAGATCGTTCCACGTCTTGTACTGCGCCGGCAGCCAGCGCTGCTGCTGAAAGCCCACCGTGTTCTCCAGCCACACCGTCATGGCGTACCAGTGATACAAGCCGCTCTCGGCGCCAAGTTTGTTCTTCAGCAGCGTCTCGGTCAGCCAGCGGCGAGCCTTCTGCTCAATCGCCGCGCCCGCCGAATCCGTGGTCATGGCACCGTCAAAGTGGCGCAGAATCTCCGCTGCCTGCCTGGCCCTCGGGCTGGACTGCGTCGTCTGATCCACGGCATACACCATGCGCTCGGCCAGGAATTTGTCCAACTCGCTCTGCACGTCGTTCTGCAACCCCAGCATGTCTTCCGCGGTGAACTTCTTGTTCTGCCGCAGCACCTTGTAAATGCGCTCCGTGCGGTAAGGCGGTCCCCATTCGGTGGTGATGAGGAAGGGATAGCCCTCGGGCGTAATGCGTCCGTTGGCCGTGGCGATGATGCCCGAGGGCGGATTGTAGGCCGTGGGCATGGCGTCGAACGGCACGTAGGCCAGCCACTCGTGATCGTCGTTCCATCCCGCCACCGGCAGAGAGCCATCGCCCGCGGCGCGGATCGGCACCCGTCCCGTGGCCTGGTAGCCGATGTTGCCGTCCACGTCGGCATAGACCACGTTCTGTCCTGGTCCGGCAAACTGTGCCAGCGCCGCCCGCATCTGCTCCCAATTCTGCGCGCTGTTGATGGCGAAGAACGGCATGCTCACGCCGGTATCGTACAGCGCCCAGCGCAAGGCCAGCCGCCGCGGTTCGTTCTTCATCACGTCGGAGACGATGGGCCCGTGGCGCGTCACCACCACGTCCATCTCCACGTCGCGGCCGCGCTTCACATGAATCACCTCGTGGCGGACCACCGGCTTCTGCCAGCCCTGCGGTGTCTGGTATTCGCCCTGGGCGTTGAAGTTTTCCAGATACACGTCCTCCACGTCCGGACCCACGTTGGTGAATCCCCACGCCACGCGGCGATTGTGTCCGGCCACCACCCAGGGCGCTCCGGGCAGGGTCACTCCGGCCACGTCGTAGTCGCCGCAGGTCAGGTGCGCCTCATACCAGGTGTTGGGAATGCGCAGGGGCAGGTGCATGTCATTGGAGAGCAGTGGCCGCCCGCTGGCCGTGTGCGCGCCGCTGATGACCCAATCGTTCGAGCCCGCGCGCAGCGGATCGCTGTCAATCGGCAGCGCCGCTGGAAGCACCATCTCGGAACGCCGCGCGCGGTGTCCATGAGTTGCTTGCGCCTTACGCTGTTTGCGAGCAGCATGGGGCGTCTGCGCCGCGCGCGCATTGTGTCCTTTCGCGGCAGTTCTGTGCGCCGCGGGCCGCGAGTGCGGAGGCACCGTTTGTTCCGCCTCGCCGCCGGCTTCTTCCTCTTCCTCGGAATTCAAGGTGCCGGGCAGCGGCTCCATCTCGTCCTGGTCGTGGCCCGGAGCAATGTCGCGCTCGGAGCGCGTCTGATACAGGTCCGCCGTCAGCTCTGGACCGAGGCGCGCCAGCACCTTCTCGTGATTCAGGTCGTCCAGGTAGGTGCCGTGATTCAGCATTTCGGCCATCACCAGGCCTACCAGCGCCGAATCCACCGCGGTCCACGCTCGCGGACGGTAGCGCATCACCTGCATCTCCAGGGGCAGGGAATACTGGTGCTCTTCCATGTAGGCGTTCACGCCGCGCGCGTAATCCTCAAGCTGCTGGCGGGTCTGCGGATCGAGCGCGGCCACCGAGCGCTCGGCCACGTCACGCAGCCCCAGCACGCGCTGCTGCCGGTCGGTCTCCACGTAATCCTTGCCCAGGGCCGCGGCCAGTTCGCCGGCGCCGTAGCGGCGCAGCATGTCCATTTGCCACAGGCGGTCCTGCGCGGTCACAAAGCCCTGCGCAAAGAACAGGTCGTCAAGCGATTGCGCGGTGATGCTGGGCACGCCATGGTCGTCGCGCACCACGCTGACCGGCGCCTTCAGGCCGCCGAGGGCCAGCGTTCCATCCAACTTTGGCAAGGCGCGAGATGCCGACCATTGAAACCAGAAAACAACGGCCCCGGCAAGGATTCCCCCCACAACCAACAGCGCCAGCAGCGTTTTCAGCGCCGTGCGTCCCCACGGTTTTTCCCGTCCGGATCCAGATATGTTTGCGACTGGTAACGACATACCTCGATTGTACCCCGCGCTTTTGTGGACAATCTCCGGTCCAAGGTCAGCCCTTGGCAATTCCCGTTTCCAGGTGTGACTTTGGTCGCAGCCGGAGGTATTTCTTCGCGCTACTCTTTCGCCAGCGGTACGATTCGTTGCGGAAATCATTCTGATTTGCCGCCCGATTTTCCCTCGAGCCTATGCCTTTTCGTACAGGAGACCCCATGCATATGCCTTATTTCTTTCGTCGCGTACTCTTCTCCGTTTCCCTTGTTGCTTCGGTAGCCTTTTTGGGAGCGCCTTCCGTGCAGGCGCAAGCGCCCGCAAAAGGACAAGCACCGGTCGACCTCAACGACACTATCGACGACCCCGCGGTTTGGGGCAAGCTCTATCCCGACCAATACAGAACCTACCTGAAGACCGTGGACCAGGCGCACACGAAGTATGGCGGCAGCGAGGCCTTTCCCCGCTCGCCCACCGCGGCCGATCCGCGCTCCAGCCTGACCCGCTCCAAACTGGAGCAGGATCCGCGCCTGAAGGCCATGTGGGCCGGCTACGCCTTCAGCATCGACTATCGCGAGCGCCGCGGCCATGCCTACATGCTCGACGACCAGACCTACACCGGTCGGCAAAAGACGAATCCACCGTCGATGTGCATTAACTGCCACGCTTCTCTGGTCACCACCTACTTGAAGATGGGCGATGGCGACCTGATGAAAGGCTTCGACGTCTTCGCCAAGTCGCACATGCCTTACCCGGAGATTCGCAGGCAGGTGCAGCACCCGGTGGCTTGCATCGACTGCCACGACCCGCAGACCATGCAACTGCGCATTACGCGGCCGGCGTTCATCGAAGGCATCCGCGCGCTCAAGGCCTCGCAGGGTGTCAAGAACTACGACGTCAACACCATGGCCACGCGCGAGGAGATGCGCTCCTACGTCTGCGGACAGTGCCATGTTACGTATTACTTCAAAGGTCCGGACAAGCGCCTGACTTACCCATGGGATAACGGTCTGAAGGTAGAGAACATTATTACCAGCGAAGAGGGTGTGAATGAGTGGGTGCATCCCGATACGGGAGCCAAACTAATTAAGCCACGGCATCCTGAATTTGAAATGTGGAATCAGGGTGTACACGGTAAATCTGGAGTGGCTTGTGTAGATTGCCACATGCCGGAGATGAAAGAGAACGGTAAGACCTTCACCGACCATCAGGTTAACAGTCCTTTATTGAAGATAGATCGCGCCTGCACGGGTTGCCACAAGACCCCTCCCGCCGAGTTAAAAGCGCGTGTCGAAGACATTCAGGACCGTTACTTCGACCTGCGGAATCATGCGCTGGACGCGCTGATGGACTTGATTGGCGATATCAAGGCCGCGCGCACTGCCAATGCCGATGCCAGGCTCATTGAGCAAGCGCAAACCGCGCAGCGCAAGGGCCAATTCATGATCGACTTCATCATGTCGGAGAACTCGATGGGCTTCCACGCTCCGGAGGAATCACTCCGGATTTTGGGCGATGCCATCAATCAGTGCCGCATGGGACAACTTGCGTTGCACGGCGCTCCGGTGCCCTCGCACACGGTTCTGGCAGAGTTACCCGCTCCGGTGGTAAGCCACTAATTACCCATAATGGTCCAGCAAGTCCCCGGCACATCGGTGCTGGGGACTATTTATTCCCATATTAAATTTCCAAAAGAAACAGAACGTCTCGTAATTATGGCAACTGGACGCTGTAAAGAAAGGTTAAGTACACGGTCTAAAGTGATGTACCTCACCGCGCAGGGGTTATCTTTTGCATACTATTTGTAGCCGCGAGGGGACAGGGCTTTTCGTAATGCCCAGCGAGTTCGCCGAACGAAGGTTATGTACGCCAAGGAGCCCGGTCCAGTGGACAAGGCTGAAAGCGTCCGGCAGCACCGGCAGGATTATCGCAGTGAAACGTTGGCCCGCCAGTTGAGCCGTGTATTGATGGTGAGCCCATCGTTCTACGCAAATTCGGAAGCTCGCAATCCGTTGTCCCGCAATCAGCCCCCCATCGATGCATTCGTCGCCATGACGCAGTGGAAGAACTTCTGCAACGCACTGGTGCGCGTTGGCTTGGAGGTTCACGAGGTCAAGCCGCAGCCTGGACTGGAAGACATGTGCTTTGCCGGAACGCAGACGTTTGCCGGCGTGGATCACGACGAGCGCGCGTTTGCCGTTCTTGGCCGCATGTTGCACCGCAGCCGCCGCGACGAAGTTAACTTATTCGCCACATGGTACGCGCAGCAGGGCTACCGCATTCTCGATCTTGGGCTGGATGACGATGAGTTTCTCGAAGGCGGCGACCTGCTCTGGAACGCCGATTGGGAATCGATATGGGCTGGCTTTGGCCACCGTTCCACGCGCGGCGCGGTCGATCTGTTTGCCGCCGCGACCCAGGACATGGGCTTTAACGTGCGCTGCCTAGAGTTGGTGGACCCCTACTTCTACCACTTGAATCTTTGTCTCGCGCCGCTCACCCCCGACGCGGTGATGCTCTATCCCGGCGCCTTCGCGCCGCAGACGCTGGCCGTTATACGCGATGCGGTGCATGTGCATGAGGTGCCGCGCCACGAGGCGTTGCAGTACGTCTGCAGCGGCCTCTCCGTCAACGGCCACTACATCACGCCGCTGCTGACGCGCCGCCTGGAGCAGATTCTGGGCGAAGAAGGTTTGCAGCCGGTCGTGGTCGATCTCTCGGAGTTCCAGAAAGCCGGCGGCTCGGCGGCGGCGCTGAAGATGCTGCTGCCTTAAAAGTTTTTATTTGCAACACTGCAATACTGCCTGACCGGGCGGTCCGTTCGGACCGCCCGATTTTTTCCCCTCAGCGTTATTCCTTCCCAATCGCGCTCAGCCGCACCTCTTCGGAGAACGCCCACAACTTCTGCCGCAGACGGCTCACCGTGGTCTCGCTGGGCGCCGCAGCCATCTTTTCCTTCATCGCGGACCAGCGCCGCTTGGCAGTTAAAATCCTTCCGGCCGCCACGGTTACTTTTTCGCGGAAAGCTTTGCTGCGCTCGGCTTCTTTCAGAATCGCTTCCCAGGCGCGTCCCACCAGTTCGGCGTTGTGGCAAACCAGGTAGATGTCGGCGCCGGCGGCGATGGTCTCCACCGCGGCCTCTTCAATGGTGCGCACCTTGAGCACGCCGCCCATCTCCAGATCGTCGCTCACCACCAGCCCGTTGTAGCCGATTTTCTTGCGCAGCACGCCGTCAATCCACTTGCGCGAAATCGACGCAGGCACACCCTCGCCCGTCACCTCGGAGAACGCGCAGTGCGCCACCATCACCATGGGCAGCACGCGCCCGAGTTCGCGGTAGGGAACCAGATCCTCGTTCCACAAGGCCTTCCAGGGCTTGCGCACCACGGGCAGCCCAAGGTGCGAGTCCAGCGCGCCCTCGCCCAGTCCGGGAAAATGCTTGCCGCAACCAGAAACCCTGGCCGCCTTCAGCCCCGCCAGAAAGCCGCGGGCGTAGCGCACCGTGGCCTTGGCGTCACCCACCGTGCGCGTGCCCATCACGGAGGAGGAAACTTCCTGGCGCAGGTCAAGCACTGGCGCAAAGTCCACGTTAAAGCCCAGGGCCTGCACCTCGGCGCCGATCAGCGCTCCGTGCTGGCGGAAGTGCGCCGTGCCGCCCGCGGCAAACACTTCCTGCGCGCTGGGGGCGGGCGAGAGCACGTTCTTCAGGCGGTCCACCGTGCCGCCCTCCATGTCCACGCAGCGGAACAAGGGGACCGGCGCGAGCTTCTGCGCCGCCTTCAAAAGCGCGTGCGTCTGACGCGTGTTATCAATGTTCCGGGCAAAGAGGATGATGCCGCCGGGGTGCAGTTCTTTCAACGTGGCGGCCACGGCGGCGGTCAATTCCGTGCCGTCGAATCCAAAGGTGAGCAACTGTCCGGCAAGTGCGCGTAGATCGTGGGATGTGCGTGCCATAATCTCACGATTGTAGCGCCAGAGCGGGTCGTTTTCTTTCCTCTTTGTTTGCCTCGCACCTTCGCGCTATTCTTGGGGAACGATGACGGTCTTGGCACTTTCGGATTTGTTGGGACTTCCCGTGTACGACGCGCACGCCGCCAAGCTTGGGCGCGTGCGCGAGGCCGCGATTTTGCCGCAGGAGGACGCCAACCACGTCTCCGCCCTCATCGTGCGCACCCCGGCCGGCGATCGCCTGGTGAGCGCCAGCCTGCTGTTAAGCGTCAACGGCGGCGTGCACACCAGCGCCGTGGCTGCGGATCTGCCGCAGTACACCAGCGGCGAGGGCATGTTGCTGCTGGAGCGCGACCTGCTCGACCAGCAGATTATCGACGTCAACGGACGCAAGGTCGTCCGCGTCAACGATGTTGAACTTACGCTCGACCTCTCCGACGCCAATGCCACCCGCCTGCGCGTTTCTTTCGTGGATGCCGGCGCGCGTGGCGCCATTCGCCGTCTGTTGAAGGGCGTTGTGCCGCGCCATCCGCTCTCCAGTTGGTTGCAGCGCATTCCCGCGCGCAGCATTCCCTGGGAGGCGGTGAACCTGATCGAGACCGACCCGGCGCGCCGCGTGCGCCTCAAGATCAGCTCCGAGCGCGTCTCCCGTCTGCACCCGGCCGACATCGCCGACATCATCGAGGAACTCGCTCCCGCCGAGCGCGACGCCGTCTTCCAGGCCCTCGACGAGGACGTGGCCGCCGACACTCTGGAGGAGATCGATCCCAAGTTGCAGGCCTCCATCCTCAGCCACATGGAGAGCGAACGCGCCGCCGACATCGTCGAGGAAATGGACCCCGACGCCGCTGCCGACCTGTTGGGCGACCTCACCGACGAGCACTCCGACGCCATCCTGCAGGAGATGCAGCCCGAAGAGCGTCAGGAAGTGGAAGATCTGCTGGAGTTCGAGGAAGACACGGCCGCCGGCCGCATGACCACCGACTATATGTCCTTGGCGCCCACGGCCCGCGTGCAGGACGCGGTGGAGATGCTCAAGCATTTCGAGGGCGGGCTGGAGAGCATGAGCACCATCTTCCTGGTCGGCGAGGGAGAAAAGCTGCTGGGCGCGGTGCCCCTGGCGCTTCTCATCGTCTCCGCCCCGGATACGATGCTCTCCGGGCTGGCCGCCGACCCGCTCATCACCGTCTCCGCCGAGGCCGACGAGAGGGAAGTGGCGGAGTTGTTCGATAAATACAACCTGCTGACGCTGCCCGTGGTGGACGACAAGGGCGCGCTCACCGGCGTGATCACCGCCGATGACGTCATCAGCATACTCAGGTCGCAGCTTTAGGACTGCTCCCGGCGCTGTTGTTTTCTTCCGGCAAATACACCGACAGGCAGTGCGGACACAGCCCATGGCTGAATTCAGCCTCGGAGTTCTGCGAGATGTAACGTTCGATCTGCACCCATTCTCCCCCGTCGGTGCGGATTTTCTTGCAGGAGGAGCAGATGGGCAGCAATCCCTTCAGGGTGCGCATTTCGCGCAGCGTCGCCTCCAGAGAGCTGCGCGAGCGCGCCAGGCGTGCGCGCTCCGCCTCGTAGGCCGCAAGCATCGCGGCCATCATCAGCACGCCCATGGACGTGACAACAGGCACGGTCAGCAACATATCCAACCGGCGCATTGCGGGATTGGGATAGGGTACGACCAGGCTGGGATAGTTGGCGTCTAGCAGGAAGAGGAGCAATATGTTGGCCACGACCAGCGCCGCGACCAGCCAGCGTGTCCATCCCCGGAAGAGTGCAAAAAAAACCATCGCCGCGGCGAGAAAGACGGTAGCTGCCGGTCCATCCGCGCCACCGTTTAAAAACCAGCCAAAGTTCGCCAGGCCCAGCGCTATGGTGCATAGCAGCGCATGGGCGTAAAGTCCCTTGCGCCGCGCGATCCACAGCATTCCCACGAACATCAGCCCAAAGACAATGACCCCAAAGCAAAGAAGCAGCGGCATTCGCTCCAGGAAATTACCCGGCGCCACAATGCCAAGAGAGAAGAAGATGGCAATGAGGCAGAGGAGCTGGTAGATCCGTTCCCTGACCCCAAGAGTGGAATCAGGGCTGAGTAAATCCCTGATGATCTTCAACACCTCTCAATTATGGCCAGTTTTTTGCTAGTGAAGCAATCCATCTTTTTGCCAAATCGCGAAAGAGTGTAATCCATATCTAACTTGGGGCGCGCCGCGGCCGCCCGGCGTTAAATTTTCCACCGTCCCGCCTTGAGCTTCCCGCCCCGGCAATTTATGCTGGAAACTCCGATGTAAATTCCTCGCCAAACCGGTGCGCATGTCGAAGCTCAAGCTGTGGAAAGTCCGTCTGTTCATGTTTATGGCCGTGGTCGGCCCGGGCTTTATCACCGCCAATGTCGATAACGACGCCGGTGGCATCTGGACCTACTCCCAGGCGGGAGCGCAGTTCGGCTACGGATTGCTGTGGACCATGCTGCCCATGACCCTGGCGCTCATCGTCGTCCAGGAGATGACGGCGCGCATGGGAGCCGTCACCGGCAAAGGCCTTAGCGACCTCATCCGCGAGGAGTTCGGCTTCCGCATCACCTTTTTCCTCATGCTCGGCCTGGTCATCACCAACTTCGGCAACGTCGTCGCCGAGTTCGCCGGCATCGCCGGTTCGCTCGCCCTCTTCGGCATTCCCACCTGGGCCAGCGTGCCATTCTGCGCTGCCCTGGTCTGGCTGATGGTGGTCAAGGGCAGCTACAAGACGGTGGAGAAGGTCTTCCTCGTCGCCTCCTTCGTCTATCTCGCCTACATCGTCGCCGGCCTGCTGGCACATCCTGACTGGAAGGCCGCCGGGATGGCCACCGTGATGCCGCCCCAACTCAAGCTCTTCCGCAGCAGCTCTTACCTGTACATGGTCATTGGCGTGGTGGGCACAACCATCGCCCCCTGGATGCAGTTCTACCTGCAATCTTCCATCGTCGAAAAGGGCGTCAGTGAAAAGCAGTACAGTGCCTCGCGCCTCGACGTGATTGTTGGCTGCGTCTTCACCGACGTTGTCGCCTGGTTCATCGTCGTCGCCTGCGCCGCCACGCTCTTTGCCGCCGGACATCACGACATCAAGGACGGCGCCGAGGCCGCGGCCTCCCTGCGTCCCCTGGCCGGCAAATACGCCTACATCCTGTTTTCCGTGGGATTGTTCAACGCCTCTCTTTTTGCCGCCTCCATACTGCCCATCTCCACCGCCTACGCCGTCTGCGAAGGCCTCGGCTTCGAGTCGGGCCTGGACAAGAAGTTCAGCGAGGCGCCCTTCTTCTACTGGCTCTACACGGGATTGATCGTGGCCGGAGCGGCCGTTATCCTGTGGCCCGACCTGCCACTGGTGAAGATCACCATTCTTTCGCAGGTGGTCAACGGAGCGGTGCTGCCCTTCGTGCTCATCGCCATGCTCCTGCTCATCAACAAGCGCGAAATCATGGACCGCCACGTCAATTCGCGCTTCTTCAACTGGGTGGCCTGGGCTACCACCATCATCATGATCGTGATGACCCTGGTGATGCTCTTTGGCGGGAACAGCTAAGATGCATTTCAGCGAATAAATATTGCAGTGAATGGGGTTGCCCCATCCTTGTCGCACGTTCTCTGTGCGACAGGGTGGGAAGACATCTGATTTCTAAATGACGTTGTTAAATCTCTCCGCGGCGCAGCTTCTCCACCACGCCGCGGTCCGCCTCCAGGAACGTCCCGGCCTGCAAATTCGCGCGCTCTTCCCAGCGAACCTCGCGGAAGATGCGGTTTTCGATCGGCTCGCGGTAGCTCACCACGGCAAAGAAGTGCAGCTCCACAAATAATCCTTCCGCGTACTGATGCCGCACCGTGGCCAGCTCCCGGCCAATCTCCGCGGCAATTCCCAGCTCTTCCCGCAACTCGCGGACGAGCGCCTCCTGACGCGTTTCGCCCGCCTCGACCTTGCCGCCGGGAAACTCCCATTGCCGCGCAAAAGGCTGGTCGTCGCGCCGCTGGCAGATGAGCACGCGGCCGCCCTCGGTCAGCACGGCCGCCACTACTTGTTTCGGTTTCTTCTCCGGGGAATCAGCCAATTTGTTGCTCTTCGGGCAGCAGGTCGTGCAGGTCCAACACGTCCGAGGGCCGCCAGAACGCGCGCGGATGCAGCGTCGAGCGCACGGCGCGCAGTCCCAGCGTCAAGGTCAGCGAGGGCACGTTGAACCAGTCGTCCGGCACGGCGTAAATGCGGCCTTCGCGCGCCGCCGTGGTCTGCATCCAGCCCGGACGCTCCAGAATCTCCAGCAAGGGAGTCCGATTGCCATTGCCGCACCAGGCTGCCAGGATTACCTCGGGGTCGGCCGCCAGCACCTGATCCGAGGTCACCTGCGTATTTGCCGGGCAGATTAAATCCCCGCCCGCGGCCTCCACCAGTTGAGACACCCATCCCGGAGAGGTTAGCAGCGGCTTGCCCCAGGCCTCGCAGTACACGCGCTGACGCCGTACGTCGCAGGTGCGCGCCCGCGTGGTGGAGATCTCTTCCTGTAACCGTGAAATCATCAACTCGCCCGAAGATGAGTGGTCGGCCACGGCGGCCAGCGTGCGAATATCACCATAAACGTCATCCAGCGTCGCCGGCGCCAGGGCCAGCACCCGTGTGCCCGTCTTAAGAATCTCCGCCAAGGCCTCCATGCGGTAGGGAACCGAGGTGATGACGATGTCCGGTTTGCACGCCAGAATCTCAGCTGCGTCCGCCGACCACGAATCGCGCAGCGTCTGCGGCGCGCTCGACGCCAGCTCCGGACACAGCTCGCGGCAGTGGCGGGTGCATCCAACAATATCCTGACCAACTCCGAGACCGGAGAGGGTCACCGTAATGCTCGGCTGCAAGGAAACGATTCGCATAGTCGCTCGGCTTACCACAGCGTAAGGGGGATCGCTGAGTGTAATTATGCCCTTGCCGGCCTGTCGCAGCATTGTTCCTTCGGACGCTGTCCTAAGGTAATCGTTCCGTCCTGGTTATTTCCTATTTTGCAACGGAAAGTACGTGGTCCACCCTAGCTCAGCCGCCTTTTCCGCCAAATCCGGGTTGGGATTGATCGCGTACGGCCTCGCGGCCTGCTCCAGCATGGCAAAATCGTGCATCGAGTTGCCGAACACGGCGTCCACCCGGCGCCCAATGAACTCTTCTATCGCCGTCTGCTTCAACTCGTCGGTGGGAACCTTCAGCAACTTGCTGGTTACAATGCCGTCCCGCACCTCCAGAGTAGCCGCCAGGCAGCGCTCCGGGCGAATGCCGAACTCGGCGGCTCCGGCCTCTACCACCCAGTTGTTGGTGCTGCTCACGGCCCACAGCTCGCAGCCATCGGAGGCCAGGCGGCGTGTCAGCTCCTGCATCTCCGGAAAAATCCGCTCGCGCACTTCGGCGGCAAAAAACTCCCGCGCCGCCTCGCGCAGCCGTTGCTCCGGCACCCCTTGGTTGATCTGGATCATCTCGCCGCAAATGGACAGCTCGTCCACCTTGCCCGCCAGGTAGCCGTCATAGCGCGCGCGAATCGCCCGCTCCACCTCGGGAGAAACGTAGTTCCGCGCCAGCTCCCAGTAGAAAAAGCCCATGCCGGAGTCGCCCTGCCACAGCGTCCCATCGCAATCGAAGACCGCAATCCGCGGCCGCGTGCGTACTACCTCTTCCACAAACTCCTGCGCCGTAAGCGTAGATCCGCCTGCTTGCAAAACCTTATCTCCTGAATAGTTTGAAATGGAATGGCTTGGCGCCCGGAGCTAATCCGCGGCCGTCAGCGTAACCACGTGCGCGGCGTTGGCCCGCAGAACCTCTTCCGCCAACTGCCAGCCCGTGGTGCGCAGCAGACGCTCCATCATGTCGCGCCCCAGCAGCACGCTTTTGCCGCCGCCGGAGGCCGCCTCGACGGCCCAAACCTCGCCGCCGGCCGCGGCATACCGGGCCACCATGGCCGAGGCCGTCGCGCCCGTAAAAGGTTCGCCATCCAGCCACGTCACCAGCGCCGCGTCGCGCCCCCGGCTCAGTACCTCGCCCAGCGCGGCGCGCCACGCGTCGGCCGCGGAAGCCCCTTCGGCCAGCTCCACCAGGTAGGCCGCGCGCGCCCACACGGCGGGCTCCAACGCCCGCGCCACCGAGGCCGGAGCCGCCACCAGAACCATGTCGCTGGAGGCATTCAAGGCATCAATGCGCGCGTCAACCGCCTGCGCCGCGCCCGAACCACAAGGGCCAAGCGCCAGTACCACTCCGCAAACGCCAGGACTGTGCATACGCTAAAGGTAGCAGGCCCCGGCCCGCCCGGCAAAAGGGAAGTGACGTGTGGCCCAAGTTTCAATTCAATAGGAATGTTTTGGCGCCCCATGTCTCGCCGGATCTATGGCGAGACGTGGGGATAGAGGCTCGCCAGGTGGAAGAGCAGGCTCTGCACCGCGTATTGGCCGCCGATGACGGTGGTGTAGGCATAGCCCCGGTTGCGCATGGAGTTCAGTGTAAGCCATGCCGCCACGCGGCATGAGTCGCGGGGATTCGTGCGGTGGGCAGCAAAGAATGGAGCGCTGCAAACGCTCGCAGAAAGACGATTGTCATGTTGAGCGAAGCGCGCTTGTATTTGGCGCGCGAAGTCGAAACACCCCTATACCGGGCAGGATGTGCCCCAGGTTCGGACCGCGCAGCGGGCCTAACCTGGGATAGTGATAACAAGGAGTAGCGGCCCTTCGACTCGCGGCAAATACGGCCGCTCGCTCAAGGTGACACGACGAGGGGACTTTTTTAGCGGCCTGTAAAGCCCTTGAGGAAAACTGATTACATGCTTATACAGAGTTTCACGAGCGTGGAGAGCCAGATTCCACTCGGATCACGGGCAATCCGGAAGTGCTGTCTTGGGGCTGTCGGCAGCATCGGTCGACTCGAAAACCTAGCGCGATGCCGACATTCCGTTCACTATCCGGGCCGATGAGTGACTTGGCGATAATGCGCTTTTCGAGGGTGTCGATTTCGTTTCCTACGTCCAAATGACGTGAACGGCGTTTATCACAGCCACAGCTACTGCTTAAGGGCGGCTGCTCGACGTGGTGCCCACCTGGCATTTGTTTCGGTGTATCCTATCCCGTAGCAAGGAGGTTTCCGTGGCCAAGAAAGAACTGTATATCGAACGGCGCGAGCAGGGCGATTTTGCGGTAAGAAAGCCCGGCTCGGAAAGGGCAAGTGCAATCCTTCCAACGCAAGCTAAAGCCATCGAGAGAGCTCGCGAGATTGCCTCTGATGCGGCCATCCATGTTGAGCGCGTCCGTGACACCAATGTCGGGGGCAGGGACAAATGGCGGAAGCTTTAGGAACCAAATGCGTGTGGCATTTGGAAAAACCGGACCGTTCTGCCGCTCCGCAGAGCCTCAGTTTATATGTCCGCCCGTGGTAGTTCGCAAGCTAGTTTTCAGCCGACATTCTACGGCTTGTAGTCATTCTTGATCCGGGCTGCAGCCTTGTCTATCTCTGGGAAAAGCGTGCTTTCGTTGATGCCGATGTTATTGAGCGCCTCTCGAATAGGCCCCTTCTCACCTTGCGGAACAACGAACTGCGTCTCTTCAATCAGGTGTGGAATAAACATTGTCTTGGGCGGAGCAATACCGTAGAGGATGAAGGCTCCGGATTGTGCCAGAATTCGCCGATTGCTCATCTTGGGATGAACGTAATAGCTCACAAACAAATCTATGGGATTCATAATTGGCTGGAAATATGGCTTTTCAGCCCGGATGAATTGAAGAAGTCGTTCTATAACACCATTTTTATTGAATTTCTTGATGCTTCCAGCGCTCGATATATCTTTTCCCAGCGACTCTCGCAATCGATAGATTTCATCTTTCTCTCCAGAAGTCATATTGGCCAAGTTGGCAATGCAGCTTACTGAATCGCTGTCATAATACTTCTCGAGTTCCTGCGGGATTGCGAAAGCAGTCACCATGCCGTTACTCGGTTTGCTGCCAGGAAGGCCTGGTTCGGTTGCAAAGAAAAGCGCGACCAGAGCATTCCGCGAAACATCCAGCAATCGAGTGGGCAGTCCAAAATGCTGCATTCGGACGAGCTTGTCGAACATAGTTTCGTCGGATGCGAACTCATGAGGCTGAACTGAAATCAGTTTCCGAACTGCCCTTTTCTCATCTTCGAGAAGCCCTTTGAGCTCAGGTCGGAATATACCCGCTACAATCGGCCAAGAGGCATCGCGCTGGCCACGATAGCATTTCAGTTGGGTGGAGCCGGAAAAGTATCGCGCAAATTCTTCTATGAAGTCGGTGAGAGTCTTTGGTGGGGCAGATGTGGTCGTGCTTTTCTTAGCCATGCGACACCTGAGCAGTAATCTTTTTTCTAGCACAGATTCGCTCTTGTTGCATCGATTGTATTTGCTAATCGTCAGTGCTGGAGGTCTCATTCGTTGCCAACAGGACAATGCACTCATCCAGAGCTGCTTACGCGGCAAAGTTTGATAAATCCCGATAATCGCCGAAGCATCTCGCTACTCCCCAACTCCGTCCACAAATCCCGACCCCTCAGCCTCCCACCACCACTCGCCAGACGTGTCACAATGGTTTGGGTGCAGTTGCACCACAGGGAATAGCTACACGATGCGAACAGGTTATACAAGAAGGCCAAAGGCGCCCGAGCCCACGTCCGGGGCGCTCGTCAAGAACTACATCACGCCGGCGGGGTTGCAGCGCCTCAAGGATGAGCACCGTTTTCTGCTCACCCGGGAGCGCCCGGCCGTGGTGGAGGTTGTCTCGTGGGCGGCCGGCAACGGCGACCGCAGTGAAAACGCCGACTACCAGTACGGCAAGCGGCGGTTGCGGCAGATCGATGGGCGGATTCGCTTTCTCTCCAAGCGAATTGAAGCCGCCGAGGTCGTGGACCCGGAAGCTCCCCGCGCAGGACTGGCCGCGACGAAGGCGTTCTTCGGCGCCACCGTGCACTATGAGGACGCCGCGGGAGCCGAGCACGTTGTGAGCATCGTGGGCATCGACGAGGTCGATCTCAGCCGCAACCACATCAGTTGGGCGTCGCCTCTGGCGCGGGCGTTGACGAAGTCGTCAGAAGGCGACACCGTAATCCTCCGCGCGCCCGGCGGGACAGAGGAGCTGGAGGTGCTGGAAGTGTGCTACCAGCACATTCCCGTGGAGCCATTCCGTGAGCCGCTCGGCTCCGAGGCCTCGGCAAAAAGCCGCGCGCGCCAGAACGCCACCGAGGAATAAGAGAGCCGAAACATCCCGTGTAATAAAAGAACAGCCGGTGCCCCATTCAAGCCCCGTTGCTGGGCTTGAGTGGGAAGCAGTTGGCTTGAATGCTGACCGATGCACGTTGTCTTCCTCCCACCCTATCGCCCAACAACAGGCGATAAGGGTGGGGCAACCCCGTGTCGCGTTTTCCCGCGTAATTGGGGTTATTCAATCGGCAATGATTCAATCCCAATTACTCGATCCTCCCCCGGCTGGCGCCCGTGCCTCCCATGCGATACACTGATACGTTTCGTGGGGGAGACGATGGAGAACAATCTTTCCGGCACCGAGCGTTTTGAGGCCCTGGCAGGCGACCCGCAGTCGCCCGCACGCATTGCCCAGGTCACCTATGGCGGAAGTCACGAGCAGGATGGCGTCATCCTCACCACGCTCGACTCGGCCGTCAACTGGGTACGCAAAAGCTCCATTTGGCCCATGACGTTTGGCCTGGCCTGCTGCGCCATTGAGATGATGGCCATGGGCGCTTCGCGCTTTGACGTGGCCCGCTTCGGCGCCGAGGTCTTCCGTCCCTCGCCCCGCCAGTCGGACCTGATGATCATCGCCGGCCGCGTCTCGGTGAAGATGGCGCCGGTCATCCGCCAGCTCTATTTGCAAATGCCGGAGCCGAAGTGGGTCATCTCCATGGGCGCCTGCGCCACCTCCGGCGGCATCTTCAACAACTACGCCATCGTGCAGGGCGTCAACCAATGGATTCCGGTGGACGTCTATGTTCCCGGCTGCCCGCCGCGTCCCGAGCAGTTGATTTACGCCCTCACCCAGTTGCAGGAAAAAATCATGAAGGAGCGCGGCAGCTTCAAGCGCGCAATGAACCTGGAGGAGTAATTCCGGGCAGGGAAGCGCGGCACATTTTTGATTCACACGGAAGGCGGCTCGCGGGCCGCCTTTTTCCTGGCTGCAAAACGCAAAAAGCCCCGGATCTCTCCGGGGCCACGGATTGCGATTAGAGCTAATCGAAGATCAGGATGGCGGCGGCGATGGTCGTCGTCCAAAGACCCTTCTTATCGCCGATTGCGCTCTGCGTGACGTTCTGCGTGCTCACAATCTTGTTCGAGAGACGGTAGACTTCCTTCTTCTCGTCCCAGCTCTTGTCGGGATCGAAATCCACATTCAGAGTGGTGGCGAGCATCTCTGCCGCCAGTTCCTCGGCGTAGTCGCCGGCCACCTGGTCGGTTTCGCCGAAGCTGTGATGCTCGCTCAAATACCCATAGGTTTGGCGGTCCGCCGGGCGGGCCAGGCCGATGCTCGACGCCACCAGGCGATGAGGCTCACGGGTCGAATTTTCCGCCACCACGGCAAAGACCACTTCACCGGGGTTCAGGTACTTTTGACCCTGTGCGCGGGTTAGCAGTTTGCAGTTCGGCGGAAAGATCGACGAAACGCGCACCAGGTTCTGCGCCGCAATGCCAGCGTCGCGCAGCGCAAGTTCGAAAGACGTCAAGCGCTCTTTATGTTTTCCTACACCCTTGGTGAGAAAAATGCGCTTGGGGACCATGTCTTTGCCCAATTCTTGTTACTCCTCTGTCGAAAGCGTTCGAAGGGGCCGGTTGGATTACAGGCGGCATGTAAAAAAGTAAATGATTCCGTGCGCAGGCGCAATGCGGAATCGTCGCCGGGAGGCTACTTGCGAGCCGTTTGTGGAGTTTTTAACCGGACGGCAATATCGATAAACGCCAATGCTGCCCGGCTCAGCGCCTTGTCCTTGCGGAAAACCAGCGCCATGTCGCGGCGGATCTGGGCGTCGGCCAGCTTCACAATGGCCGTAATTCCCAGGTGCTCGTCACCCAGGGCGTTGGAGTGGGCGCAGAAGCCCAGCCCCACGCCGGCCGAAACAAAGCGCTTCAGCAGCTCGCTGGAATCCAGCTCCATGCTCACGTTGGGCTTCATGTTGCGCTCGTCGAACATGCGGTCAATGCTGTCGCGGGTGCGTCCCATCTTGGGCAAAAGCAGGGGATAATCGCCGATCTGCACCACCTTGACCTCTTTGTATTTCGCCAGGGGGTGCCCGGTGGGCGCAATCATCACCAGCTCGTCCTTGTGAATGGGCACGGCGGTGATGCGTTTGTCGGTGACGGGCAGGGCGGCCACGCCGAAGTCCGCGGAGTTGTCCACGATCGCTTCCAGCGTCTCGCGCGTCTCGCAGCGCTTGATGGTGATGCCCACGTCGGGATAGTTGCGTTTGAATTCGGCAAAAACCTCGGGCAGGATGTGCAGGCAACTACTCTCGTTGGCGGCCACCACCATCTCGCCGCCAGGCACGCGCTCAGCTTCGGCCACGGCGCTCAAGGCGGCGCGGCGCGCTTCAATGGCGCTCTCCACGTAAACCAGAAAAATTTTGCCCGCCGCGGTGATGGAGACCTTGCCGCCGGTGCGATCTAGCAGCTTCGCTCCCACCTCGTCCTCCAGCGCGCGAATCTGCGCTGAAATGGCGGGCTGCGTGCGGAAACGGCGCTCCGCCGCGCGCGAAAAGCTCAGGTGCCGCGCCACTTCCTGGAAGGTTTCGATCTGATCAAAATCCATCTTGTCTCACCGGGGTGCAGTTTGCCGCTGCCGCGCCTTGCACGAACGATCTAAACCTATGCCGTAGCACCGAGTGTAACAATAAATTTCTTCGGACGTGCGAAAAATCGGCCTGGGACACTGCCTCGTCACGATGCTCTTCCGCATCCAGTAATTCATCGAAATTCCCGCGCAAATCCCACTCCGAATGAGTATCATGGAACGCACGCGCCGCACGTGGCGCACAAGGAACATTCGATATGCCATCAAATGGTGAAGTGAACGCTTCCACGGTACTGGCCTACGCCCAGGAGCAGGGTGTGCAGATGGTCGATCTGCGCTTCAGCGACCTGCACGGCCTCTGGCACCACATCTCGTATCCCATCGCCAAGCTCACCCCGGAATCCTTCCGCGACGGCTTTGGCATGGACGGATCGGCCGTGCGCGGCTGGGCCGCCATCCACGAGAGCGACATGCTGCTCATCCCGGATCCGCGTACCTACGTGCTCGATCCCTTTACCGAGGTGCCCACGCTCGGCCTCATCGCCGACGTCATCGATCCCGTCACCCGCCAGCGCTACGACCGCGACCCGCGCTACATTGCCAGCAAGGCCGAGATGTACCTGGCCGCGTCCGGACTGGCCGATGAAGCCATGTTCGGCGCCGAAGCCGAGTTCTTCATCTTTGACGGCGTGCGCTATGGACAGGATGCCACCCAGGCCTTCTACTCCATCTCCACCGGAGAGGCCTGCGCCGGACACGGCCGCGGTGAAAACGCCGCGGGCTTCCGTCCCTACCAGCGCGACGGCAACTTCCCGGTGCCGCCGCCGGACGATTACCGCGAGTTGCGCACCGAGATGCTGGTGACCATGCTCGAATGCGGCCTCGACATCGAATCGCACCACCACGAGGTGGGCATCGGCGGCCAGGGCGAAATCGACATGCAGTACACCACTCTGCTGCGCGCGGCCGACGCCGTGCAGCTTTACAAGTACATTGTGCGCAACGTGGCGCGCCGCCATGGCAAGTCGGCCACCTTCATGCCCAAGCCGCTCTATCAGGAGAACGGCTCCAGCATGCACACGCATCAATCTCTGTGGAAGGATGGCAAGCCGCTCTTCGCCGGCGAAGGCTACGCCGGACTCAGCGAGACGGCCCTGTGGTACATTGGCGGACTCATCAAGCACGGTCCCGCGCTGGCGGCGCTGACGGCGCCCACCACCAACAGCTACAAGCGCCTCTCGGCCGCCTTGGATGCGCCGGTGAACCTGGCCTACTCGCGCCGCAATCGCTCGGCGGCCTGCCGCATTCCGATGTACTCTTCGGCGCCGGAAGCCAAGCGCGTCGAGTATCGTCCGCCGGACCCGAGCTGCAATCCGTACATTGCGTTTTCCGCCATGCTGATGGCCGGCCTCGACGGCATCGAGAACCGCATCGACCCCGGCGCGCCGCTCGATAAGGACATCTACGACCTGGCACCCGAGGAGTTGCAGCGCGTGCCGTCGATTCCCGACACGCTGGCCGGTGCGCTCGACGCCCTCAGCGTGGACTACCAGTTCCTGCTCAAGGGAGACGTCTTCACCGAGGATCTGCTGGAGACCTACATGGCCTACAAGCGCGAGAAGGAAGTGAACGCCCTGCGCCAGCGTCCGCATCCCTTCGAGTTCGCGCTGTATTACGACGTGTAGGAGATGGCGCTCATTTCCTTTGTGCCCCAGGTTCGGTCCGCGAAGCGGGCCTAACCTGGGATCGAAACCACAGACCAAGGAAGGTCTGCGGAAGACGAAATTGTCAGGGCACGCTTTAGCCGTGCCGATCAGGCGGCATAAGTTCAGGGGCTTTAGCCCCTGAGGAACTGCTCTTTTAGGTTCTTGCGAAACGTATCCTCAGCGGCTGAAGCCGCAAGGAAGTTTCAGCTATTGAGCGGCACGGCTAAAGCCGTGCCCTGACAGGACCTCGTTTATGCAACATACCGGGCAAGTATTTGCGGTAGAGTAGCGGCCCTTCGACTCGCGGCAAAAACAGCCGCTCCCTCAGGGTGACACGCCTATGGAACTTTTTCCGCAGCCTTGCTGTTTCGTTCCCCGCAGCGGAGCATCCTCCGCGGAAGGTTTGCAGTGACCCCGTCAGACTCCAGTACGCGGAAAGGCGGCGACTTGTTCACCGAGGCCTCGTCGCGTGCGCGCCTGGAGGCCATCTCCGCCGCGCTGCCTCCGGCGCTGGCCGAGGCTTTGCCGCATTATCTGGAAGGCTCCGCCAACCCCGACCTCTCGCTCTTCCAGCTTGAGATTCTTTTGCAGCGCTTTCCGGACGAGTGCCGCGCCGCCTTCGCCGCCAGCGCCCTGGCTCTGCACGCTTGCGTCGCGCTCTTCGGTTCCAGCCCGTGGCTCACGCAGTCTCTGATGCAGAACCTCGACCTCCTGCATCTCTTCGCCCGCCGCGACGGCCTCCGTGCCCCGCGCGCCGCGGAGGATTTGCGCGAGCAGTTTGCCCGCTTCCACATGCGGCATCACCAGGCGCCCATCTCCGTGGTGCTAGCGCGCTTCAAGCGCCGCGAATACATCCGCATCTTCGTTCGCGAACTCCTCGGCCTGGGGCCTTTGCCGGAGATCATCGCCGAAATCTCCGCCCTCGCCGACGTGCTCATCGAGCAGGCGCTGGTGCATTGCGAGAGCCAATTGCGCAGCCGCTTTCTGGGCTGGCCGCAGGTTCATGACGCGGACGGACGACTGGCCCGCGCCCGCTTCTGCGTGCTCTCCCTGGGCAAGCTCGGCGGCGAGGAGTTGAACTACAGCTCCGACATCGACCTCATGTTTCTCTGCGACGATTCTGGCGACGCCGGCACCGTCGCCATTCCCGCGCGCGAGTTTTTTACCCGCCTGGCGCAGGACGTCACCGCCGTGCTCTCCAATGTCGGCGTCGAGGGCCAGCCCTTCCGCGTCGATCTCCGCCTGCGTCCGCAGGGCGCCAGTGGAGAAGTCGTCACCGGACTCGCCCAGGCCGTGCGCTACTACCAGCAGCAGGCACACGACTGGGAGTTGCAGGCGCTGCTCAAAATGCGTTGCAGCGCCGGAGACGCCTCGCTGGCGCGTGAATTCGCCCAGGCCGTCGATCCTCTCATCTATCACCAAGAGCTTTCGCTCTCGGCCATTCAAACCGCGGCCCGCTCTCTGGACCGCATCCGCCGCGGCACCTCACGCCAGTCCGGCGGCGGCACGCTGGACGTCAAGAGCGGCCCCGGCGGCATCCGCGAAATCGAGTTCACCGTGCAGTGTCTGCAGCGCGTTCACGGCGGCCGCGACCCCTGGGTGCGCAGCGGAGGCACCTTGGCCGCCCTGCAAAAGCTGCACGACAAATCGCTCATCGCCGCGGCGGAGTTCCGCGAGCTTTACGAAACCTATCGCCTGCTGCGCTGCCTCGAACATCGCCTGCAATGCCGCCAGGGCCTGGCCATGCACCGGCTGCCGGCCTCGGCGCAGGAGCAGCGCGCGTTCTTCCGCTCGCTGGTCAGCAAAAAAGTGGCCAACGCCCGCGAGCTGCGCGCGCGCATGGACTCCGCGTCCTCTCTTTGCGCGCGGGTGCTCACCCTCGGCGGCGAGGAGAGCGGCTCCGTCCCCTTGCAGGATGCACGCCTCGGCACCTCAGCCCTGGAGCGCCTTAGCGCCGCGCTGGCCCTGCGTTCGCCGCGCCTGGCGCAGGTGCTGGACGCCAGCGTCGGCGATGCCGCCCTGCGCAGTCTGCATCGCTTCCTCTCCGCCGCCGCCACCGACGAAGCCCGACTGGCCTCCACCGTGGAGAACGCCGCGCTTGTCGAGCGCGCGCTGCCCGTCTTTGCCTCCAGCGCCCTGGCCACCGATCTGCTCGCCCGCTACCCTTCGGACATCTCTGCGCTCTTCGCCGCCGCCGAACTGGACGCCGCGCTGCCCATCTCCGACCGCCTGCGACTTGCCGCACGCCGCGCGCTGCTGCGCAACATTGGCGCTACCATCCTCGACGGCCAGTCCGTATGGGAGGCGCTTGGCGAGTACAGCCGCGCCTTCCAGCAAATCCTCTCCGCGGCCGTTGCCGCCGTCGATCCGCCCGAGGGCTTTGCCGTCTTCGGGCTCGGCCGCCTCGGCACCAGAGAACTCGACGCCCTTTCCGACGTCGATCTGCTCTTCCTGCGCTCGCCCGCGTGCGATCCCGAAGCGGCCAGCCACTGCGCCCGCGAGCTGGTGACGCTGCTCTCTGGCTATACCCGCGAAGGCTCGGTCGTTGCCGCCGACGTGCGCCTGCGCCCGCACGGCGAGCAGGGCGAGCTGGTCAGCTCTGTTCGACAATTCGCGCAGTATTGCGAGGCCGAGGCACAGCCCTGGGAGGCCATCGCCTACGCCAAGCTGGTCTTCGTCGCCGGAGACGCCGGGCTCGTCGCGGCCGCCACTGAGGCCGTCAACGCCCTGCGCCGCCGCTGGGTGGCCGCGCCTGACTTCGCCGCCCAGCTCTCACAAACCCGCCGCCGCATTGAAGGCGCGGCCGGCGCGGAGAACTTCAAGGCCGGTCCCGGCGGCCTCTACGACCTCGACTACATCCTGGGACTCCTGGAGGCGCGGGCCGATGTGCTGCCCGAACAGCGGCAGATGCGCAACCGCCTGCACCGCCTCGTTGAGTTGGGAACCATTCCGTCCGGGCAGGGAAGTGCTCTGCAATCGGCCGCCCATCTTATTCGCCGCCTCGACCACGCCAACCGCATTGTCGAGGGCCGCTCGCGCCGCTGGCTGCCGCAGGCCGACGCCGTCCGCGCCACCGTCGAGCGTCTCGCCGGCGGCCCCAATCTGGAGCCTTCCCTGCGCCGCGAGATGCTCTCCGTCCGCGCTCTTTATCATGATGTTTTCCAGGATTGATGTTGCCCGCCGCAGCGTGTTACGCTCCTCTGTTCACCCGCGACAATCCGGAGCCGTATGCGCAGTGGCAATGTGGGGTCTGCGGCTTCCAGGCGAGTGGCCAAACGGAGATGGATGGCGTCTCCGGCCTTCCCACTATGCCCAACAGGAGGTAGTATGGCAGCTTCCTACAACGGAGTTCCGCTGCCCGGCAACGGCCGCGTTGTCGAGTTCAAGGACGGCAAGTTCGCAATCCCCGACAATCCCATCATCCCTTTCATTGAAGGCGACGGCACCGGCCGCGACATCTGGAAGGCCAGCGTGCGCGTCATTGACGCCGCAGTGGCCCAGGCCTACGGCGGCCGCCGCAAGATTGCCTGGTATGAGGTGTTCGCCGGCGAAAAGGCCAAGGAGAAGTTCGGCACCTGGCTGCCGGACGACACCGTCGATGCCTTCCGCGCCCTGCGCATCGGCATCAAGGGGCCGCTCACCACGCCCATCGGCGGCGGCATCCGCTCGCTGAACGTCGCGCTGCGCCAGATCCTCGATCTCTACGCCTGCGTGCGCCCGGTGAAGTACTACGGCGGAATCCCTTCGCCGGTCAAGCATCCCGAGCGCATGAACATCGTCATCTTCCGCGAGAACACCGAAGACGTCTACGCCGGCATCGAGTGGAAGCAGGGAACACCGGAGGCCGCCAAGCTCATCGACTTCCTCAACAACGTGATGTTGCAGGGCGGCAAAAAACAGGTGCGGCTGGATTCGGGCGTGGGCATCAAGCCCATCTCCATCACAGGCACCAAGCGCCTGGTGCGCATGGCCATTGAGTTCGCGCTCAAAAACAAGCGCCCCAGCGTGACCATTGTGCACAAGGGCAACATCCAGAAGTTCACCGAAGGCGCATTCCGCGAGTGGGGCTATGAAGTGGCCACCCAGGAGTTCCGCCACGAGACCGTCACCGAGCGCGAAAGCTGGATCCTCGGCAACAAGGACGCCAACCCTTCGCTCTCGGTCGAGGACAACGCCCACCTCATCGAGCCCGGCATGGAGTTTGCGCCCGAAGACTTCCGCCAGGGCATTTACGCCGAGGTCAAGGGCGTGCTCGACGCCATCTACGCCACCCACGGCAACGGCCAGTGGAAGCAGAAGCTGCTCATCAACGACCGCATCGCCGACTCCATCTTCCAGCAGGTGGTCACACGCGCCGACGAATACTCGGTGCTGGCCACGCCGAACCTCAACGGAGACTACATCAGCGACGCCTGTGCCGCGCAGGTCGGCGGACTGGGCATCGCTCCGGGCGCCAACATCGGCGCCGAGCACGCCATCTTCGAGGCCACGCACGGCACGGCTCCCAAGTACGCCGACAAGGATGTGATCAATCCCGGCTCGGTGATTCTCTCGGCCGTCATGATGCTCGAGTTCATGGGCTGGAGCGAGGCCGCCAAGCTGATCGAGGACGGCATGGAGCGCACCATCGAGCAGAAGCGCGTGACCTACGATTTTGAGCGCCTGATGCCGGGCGCCACCAAGCTCCACACCAGCGAATTTGCATCGGCCATCATTGAAAACATGGCCGCCGCGGTCGCCGGTGCGAGATAATAATGCCGCACGCCCGCCGCTTTTTTTCGGTGCCCCATGCAAGCCCGCAGTTGGCTTGAGTGGGAACGGCAAGCACCGTTGCGGCGGGCTCGTGAGACGTCCTTCATACGAATTTTGTGGATAGGCCCGTAGAGGCACGAAAGGAAGAACATGCGTAAAAAGGTATCTATCGTCGGAGCCGGGAACGTAGGCGCCACTGCTGCCCACTGGATTGCCAGTAAAGAGCTTGCTGACGTCGTTCTCATCGACATCATGGAAGGCATCCCGCAGGGTAAGGCCCTGGATCTGCTCCAGGCCATGCCGGTGGAAAAGCGCGACTCCGCCATCCTGGGCACCAACGATTACGCCGACACCGCCAATTCCGACATCGTGGTCATCACCGCCGGCATCCCGCGCAAGCCGGGCATGAGCCGCGACGACCTGCTCAACACCAACTTCAAGATCATGCAGGACGTGGTGGGCAAGGTGGTCAAGTACTCGCCCAACTGCATCATCATCGTGGTCAGCAATCCGCTGGATGCCATGGCGCAGGCCGCCTACAAGCTCAGCGGCTTTACCCGCAACCGCGTCATCGGCATGGCCGGCGTGCTGGACTCCGCCCGCTTCCGCACCTTCATCGCCCAGGAACTCGACGTCAGCGTGGAGAACGTCACGGCCTTCGTGCTGGGCGGCCACGGTGACACCATGGTGCCGCTCTCGCGCTACTCCACCGTCGCCGGCATCCCCATCACCGAGCTGATCCCGGCCGACCGCCTGAAGGCCATCGAGGAGCGCACCGCCAACGGTGGCGCCGAAATCGTCAAGTACCTCAAGACCGGCTCGGCCTACTACGCTCCGTCGGCTTCGGCCGTGGAGATGGTGGAAGCCATCCTCAAGGACAAGAAGAAGATCCTGCCCTGCGCCGTGTATCTGGAAGGCGAGTACGGCGTGAAGGGACTGTTCGTCGGCGTGCCCGTCAAACTGGGCGCCAACGGCCTGGAGAAGATCATCGAAATCAAGCTCACGGATGAAGAGCAGGCCAAGCTGAACAAGAGCGCCGCCTCGGTGAAGGACCTCACTGCCGTCATCGGCGTGTAACTACGTTTCGTTTCAAGAACCAAACGGGTGCCCCATTCTGGCCGTAGTTGCCAGGGTGGGGTTTTTCATTGGAATGGCCCCGTACCACTCCATGGATATACCCCCATGAGCGCTAAGATAAATATTGACGGGATTCTGCCCAGGGCGTTAGTCTTTGCGCATGGCGGAGCTTGAGAACTGGCAGGTCTTGTGCAGTCTGTTTCCCGCGGAGTGGGAGCAGCTTGGCCGCTCTAGCGGCGCGA
>JARLGJ010000067.1 GCA_031296105.1 Acidobacteriota bacterium
CATCGCACTTCCGTGGCCTGGCTGGATCTGGCCGCGATCGCCGTTGCGTACAGCATTGTTTGCTGGGGAGTTCCTTCGGTGCTGGCAGCGGGCCGGGGATTTCACACGCGTGTTCCGGTGTTAGCCATACTCATGGCGGCCATGCCGCTGTATTGCTTGGCGGTTGCGGCGTTCATCTACTACGGCGCCGTTCTTCCTCTTGGCTTCCGTTTGCATCTCGTGCTGCACTGCGTACTGCTGCTTCTGCTGCTGTCCGCGTTCGCCCTCGGCCTGCGCGGCGGCGAGCACATTGCGCAGGGCGATGACGCGGAGGCCTCCTTGCGGCAGGGACTCAACGGACTGCGCGCGGCGCTGGAGGATTGCGAGGCCGCACTGCGCCAGTCGCTCTGCCACGACGAGGCTCTGCGGCAGCGCATCCTGCGCCTGAAGGAGGATGCGCGCTACCTTTCACCCGGCAACGCGCCGCTCCAAACGGAGTTCGAGGCCGGTATCACCGGAATGGTGCGGCAGATCAGTCAGGAATTGCGTGAGTGCCATGACGACGTGCCGCCGCCGCGCGCCGTTGCCTTGCTGGGCCGCACCGAGGAGTTGATGCAGGCGCGGCGCAATTCATCTTCCCGATAAGGACACCCCAATGAGCGGAAAAGTATTTGCTGAGAGCGCGAATATTTACGAAGACCAGGCCAAGGTGCTGTTCGACTACTTCCGCGAAGTTGCGGAGAAAATTGTTGCCCAGGAAGAGGAACTCGAAAAGAAGATCGCTGTTGCCAAGGAGGAAGTGGTGCAGTTCTCCGCGGCACAGACTGACAAGGCCACGCGCGAGAAGCTCGGCTGGGGCATCGCCGCCGGCGGAGCCGCGCTGCTCGTGCTCTCCTTCGTCTTGAAGGATTACGCCGCGCCGCTGATGCTGGCCGGGATCGCGGGATTGGCGGGCGGGGCAATTTTCGGCTTCCTGTCGCGTAAACAGGCGGCAGAGTTCGCGGCCCGAGCCATTGCCAGCTCCGGACAGATTGCCGGCTTCGAGCAGGCGCACCAGCAAATTCGTCGCGACTTCCGCGTACACAAGCTCGGCATAGCCTATGTGCCCGTGGCCGGGCAGGCGCCGTTCGAGGGACGTTCCTTCCTGATCGACTACACCGGCAGCGAAGAGAAGAAAGAGTTCCGCCTCTCCACCGTGCGCAAAAAAGATCTCTTCCTCACGTCGATCAAGGATTTGGATCAGATCATCCGCAGCGTTCCGGCCGTGGAGCAGGCCACGGCGGTGGAAGAGGTGGAGACGGATCAGTATTCGCGCTCCATTCAGAAGATTCCGTACTACGACTACTTCGGCGGCTTGGATCGCAAGCTGCGCACGTTAACCCATTGCCTCAGCGATTTGGAAACCAACGCGGTGCAGATTCCCGTGATCTTTCCCAACTCGCCGTATGCCAAATTCCTGGCCGAGTTCGCCACCACGGAGCCGGAGAACGGCGCGGTGCTGAAGGTCTTCAACGCGGAGCAGTACAGCGGGGCGCTGGAGAAATTTCAATCGCTCAGCCAGATGAAGAAGTCCCTGGAGCGCCACTCGCGCCAGTTTGAGCAGGTGCTGCGGCGGCTGATGGTGAACATCGCCCAGACCGTGCAGGCGGTTACGGAACTGAAGCTGAAGTCCACCAGCGCTCTCATCGAGCGCTCCAACCGGCTGTTCTTCACCGTGCTGAAGGCGTCTTACAATCACTACTCGCCGCGCCTGGAGTCCGAGGAGATCGATCGCATTTCGCACGAGTCGTTCGACTACCAGGAATCGGTGGACAACTACCGTCCGTTCCATCTGCGGCCTAGTTCGCGCGTGCTCTACGACCCGGTGTCGGAGAACTGGGTGGCCGAGGACGGCAGCCGCACCAGCTATCCCTTCGGTATGCAGCAGCTCCAGGAGGAAGTGCTGGCGCCCATCGTGGAGAGCCTGATGCAGGAGACGCGTCTGGAGCGCCTGAAGATCTACCACAACATTCAGGACCAGAAGAACGACTATCTGAACAAGTGGCATCAGGACACGGAGGACTTCTACGGGCGCAATCGCGCCGAGAGCGCCGACCTCATCAACCTGATGCGTTCCTCTCTGACCGAGTTCATTGCCAACTACAACACCTTGCAGGCGCTGGAATCCACGGACGCGCAGATGGCCAAAACCGGCGACGAGGCCAGCAGCGTGGTGGAGGCCAAGGACTCGGGCGCAGAATCGCTGGCCTCCTACGACTCGCAGTGCAAGCAGTACCAGGCGGTGCAGGACGACTTCCTCAATTACATGGACCGCCTCAAGGAGGAGATCGACCGGCGGGCGGAGAAGTTCCGCTTCATCGAATACTACGATGCCTCTCTGTGCGACGACCAGGCGCGCGCCATGTCGCAGGCCGGACAGCGCATGCAGACCATGGATGAGCGGCGCAAGCCTCTGCTGGCGGTCAACCCCTTGTATGCCGAGGACTCCGAACTGGCTCCCGCGCCCGCCATCGAGCAACTGGCGCAAACGCACTGCGCGCTTGACCTGAACCTGATCGCCAACCAGGCAATTTTGCAGCTCTCCAACGCGGGAGGCGAGCGATGAGCGACAACGTCAACATCACGGTGGATACCACGGAGATGGCGCACGCCATCAACACTCTGAAGCCGCGCGTGGACGCCACCACGGCGGCGGTCGTCGCCATGCAGACGGCCGTCATTATCGCGGAACGGGAAGCGGCGAACGACATTTGCCATCACGTCAACCGCGGCTTCTTCAGCCTCATCCGCTCGCAAGTCACACAGAAGATGGCTGCCGCCCGCAGCCATGTGGAAGCGCGCCTGCTGGAGCTGCGCGACCAGTCGGGCAAGCTGCGCGCGGTAAAAACCATGATGGAGCGCGACTTCAACATGATCGCCGCGCGCTATACCAAGCTCTTCCGCACGCTGGACGGTGCGCTGTTCACCCGCATCCATCAGGTGGATCAGCCCACGGTGGACCTGGTGCATCGCGACTACGCGCGCATTCGCGGCCGCTATCGCGCGGGGCAGGCCAGCCTGCCGCAGCACCAGTTGGAGAGCGTGCAATCGGTGCAGGCCATGGCGGCCGCCGCGGCCCGGGCCGACACCGAACGCACTATCGCCGCCATGTGCGGCTTCATCGCGGAATCCTCCCGCCAGAGCGCATTGATGGCGCGCATCATCGGACCGGGCAACGCAGCGGCGGCCATGCAATATGTGCCTCTGCTGCTGGCGGAGATGGACAGCGCATCCACCGCGGGAAAACAGACGATGCTGCGTGCGCCCAATGCGCCTGGTATGCCGCTGCCGCGCGAGCTTGCGCAACGCGCCGACCGCGTGCTCTCCGCCGCGCAATCGCCCGTGCGCTGGGTGGCCGTCAGCCCCGCTGAAAAGGAACGCATCCGGCGCGCGTTTGACGCGCTGGTGGAGCGCGCCAAGCCAGCCGCGCGCGTGGAGGCTTACCTGCACAAGCTCTACGCGGGATCGCAGTGGGCCGCCGTCCGCGAGGTGCAATCATGAGCTACAGCCGGAGCTACAGCCACACCGTGACTGGGGTTGCCAGCACCTCCCGAAGCTATCCGGCTTCGCAGTCGGGTGGCTCCATGACCGTAAACATTCCTTACTCGCAACAGGTTCTCATCAACCTGCTAGTGGACACCGATCCCTTCGATGCCAGCGTGGATCAGCTCGACGATCACCTGTACGGGCTGGCCGGGAGCGTAGTGGCCGCCGAAGCCGCGCAGATCGCGGCCCGCCAGGAGTCGGCCACGAACATTGCGCAGAGCGTGAAGCGGGGATTCTTCACGCTTATCCGCTCGGAGATCTCGCAGCAAACGGTGGGGCTGCGCAGCCGCATCGAATCCCTGCTGCTCAAGTTGCGCGACATGCGTGAAGCCTGCCTGCGCATCAAACAGAACATGCAGGCCGACTACTCGCGCATCACCGAGCGCTACGTCAAGGTATTCGATGAGCTGGACCGCGAACTGCAAAAGCGCGTGGCTTCCATTGACCGCTCGTCGATGACGGTGCGCTCCGGAATGCATCCCGTGGTCCACGGCCACTCCACCCGTCAACTCTGCACCGAGGCCACGGTGACCTCGTCGGAGAGCGGCAGCGCGCAGTCGCAAATGCTGGCCGGTGCCATCCGCGCGCAGTCGCAGGCACTGCTGCTGGCCGCCACGGCCTACATGGGTCAGGAGCAGCGGCTGAGCAAGGTCATTGGAGAGATGCTGACGGGCGCCGGCGCGGGAGCAAAACATGGGCCCATGCTGCCCGTGCTGCTGGTGGAGATGGACTCGGCGGGCGGCACGGTGGCCAACGTGTATCTGCCGCCCAAGACGCCGCGGGCCGAAGCCATCGTCGAGCAGGCCAGCGGCCGCGACCTGATGCGCGATCAGCATTTGAACTGGGGCCTCATGCCGGATGCGGCGCGCCAGCGCATCGAGCGGCACATCGTCGGGTTCATGGAGCGTTTGCATGACGAGGATGCGCCGCGCGAGCAACGTCTCCGCCAAACCGTTTGGACCTTGTGGCAGAATTGCACGCCACGCTCACTATCCTAGCCGTTGCAACCGCAGATAAAGGGATGACCCAATGAAAGAGCTGACGGAGATTCGATTTAACGACAACCGCGTTGTCCTGAAGGAGAACCTGGTCAAAGGCCCGATCCTGCCGCGCATATCCAGCGAACTGGAGCGCGATGTTGAGATACAGGGCGACTGCGTTGTGGACGGCGCCATCTACGCCCGCACGCTGGAGATTCAGCAGGGCGACCTTGAAGTGCGCGGTGCGGTCTTTACCCAGTCCGAGTGCCACGTGAATGCCGACGCGAAGGGCCGTATCATGTTCCGCAAGGCCGTGGGCTCCGCCGGCTCCATCGTCTCACTCGGCAACGGCGCGCGCACGTACTTCCTCGGCGACCTCAGCGCCAGGCAGATTACGCTGCGCAACGCTTACGTCAGCGCCAGTCTCTACGGCGACGATATTCGCCTGGAAGAATGCGTGGTCGTCGGCGGTGTCTTCGGCGCGCGCAGCGTGGAACTGACCAACTGCCTGGTGGGCACCTTCAACAGCCCCAGCGTCCGGCTGGCCAAATCCAACTACCTGCTGTTTCCCAGCGCGTTCTCGGTGGAACAACTCAACGCGCTGCCGGGCACCACGCTTTGCAACCTAACGCTCGCCGATCTCGGCGCGCACATGCGCGGCGTGCCACCGGCGGAGAACACGGGGAAGATTGCCATCGACGTGACCCAGGACGAGATCAAGTCCGTACTGACCGGCGAAGGCGTGCAGCAGATTCTGCGCAGCTACTCGGTGGTGGGTAAGGTGCTCGCCGTCGATCTGGCGGATTACGACAAGCTGAAGAATCACTTTCTGCTCTCCTGCGCCTCGCTCGGCGGACAGCTCTTGCAAACCTATGACCTGGGCGGGGACTCCGAAGGCAGCGCCGTATCGCTTACGCCGGAGAACCTCGCCGCGTTCTTCTTTGACATCCTTGCCGGCAAGATCGAGATACCCGATCTCTCCGGCGACATCGACATTGCCAAGCTGGTGCGCGGCGAGAGCCTGGACTTTGTCTCGGATCTCGACTCGGCGCCAGTGCCGCCCGCCGAGGCCGCGGTCGATGCCACCGCCGATGCCGTCGCTGTGCTGTGCCGGCATTGCGGTGAACCTCTTGAAACAGGCAGCGTTTTTTGCGATAGCTGCGGGAAGCCGCAGAACTAGGAGCTTACTATGCAGTGTGCAACCTGCGGTTATGAGATTGGCGAAGGCAAAAAATTCTGCCGCCAGTGCGGAGCCGCGACTCCCGCGCCCGGCCACGCGAGCAGCGCCGTGGAATCCTCCGCGAGCGCGCTGGTTGCCGAGGCCGTTGCCAGCGTAACGCCCACTTCCGTAGCGGAGATCTCTTCTCCGTCTCCTTCTGTTGGCGTCGCGACGGCACCACCCCTATCCGCCGCGCCGGACACCATCGCCTGCCCAAAGTGCGGCAAGGCTCTGGCCGCGGGAAAGAAGTTTTGCAGCGGCTGCGGCGCGCAGATGCAGGCCGCGCCGGTTGCCGCCGTTGCGCCACCGGAAGAAGCTTTGCCAGAAGCGGATGCGCCAACCACGGTTGTCTCTGTGATGCCGGAAGAACCCGTGATGGATGCGCCCGTTCCCGAAATAAGCGCGACGGTGGAGCGCTGCGAAAACTGCGGCGCAGAAGTGTCCGCGGGAAATCGCTTGTGCGAAGGCTGCCAGAGTGTGCTGGCCGCCGCCGTCCTGGCTCCGCCCGCGGATGACAGCGCGACCTTTGACCGGGGCCTTCAGGAAGAACGCGGAGCGCCTCCAGTTGAAGACTTTGCCATGCCCGAGCCGGCCAGTACATCCGTGGCGGAAGAAGCTCCCCCCGCGCCGGACTCAGCACGGCCCGAACCTATTACGCCCGCCCCGGGCGTGCCGGAGAATCCTCAAAGTCAGCGCGTTTCCGCGACGCCTCTGCCGGTGAAGAAGAAAGCATTCCCGGTTCTTCCGGTCATTGCCGCCTGCGTGTTGGTTGCCGTAGCCGTGGGAGTGGTGTTGCTCAAGCGCGCGCAGCATAGCAATGCCGTGCCGGCAGCGCCAGTGTCCGTAACGCAAACGGCCACGCCTGCTCAGCCCAAACCGGATGCCGGTACGGTGAGTGCTCCACAGGGTACGGTGCAAACCGGCGCACTCACTCCGTCCATTCCGCCGTCGCCAGCCACGCCCACGGTGAACCCTACGGCGAAATATGCCGTGCCGCAGCCGCACGTAGTAGTAACGCCGCCACCCGCGCCGCCCACGGTTGCCCGTGTGACGCCGCCACCCACGGCGCCAGCGCCTGCGGCGCCTTCCTCTGGAATGCTGCACTACAGCGGAGCGCCGCTCCACTTTGGTGAGTACGCGGAGTTCGACAACCTTCCCGCTGGCCGCTTGCACTTCACCTTTGATGAAAGCTCGTGGCAGCCGCTGCTGTCGCGGCGCGCCGACGGCACAAAGATTCTGAAGATGCGCTCCACCTCGCACGACGTGCAGACGCGTTGCGACGTGAAGTGGACGGTCATTCCATAAAGGAGACTGTCGCGCCCGCCGCGGCGTTTGCAAGAGCCTCCGCGATGAGAAGAAAGCAGGCACCGTCTGCGCGGCGAAAAGTCCGCGGCGCAAGCGGTGCCCGAAGTGTTGAACTTTTCCTTTCTGTTTAGAAGCTCGCCGTCAGGTGCAGAGACACCGTGCGCCCGCGTCCGGCGACCGGTGTCATCATGCCCGTGGCGTTGTAGATGTCAATGTTGTTGCCGCCCATCGGCAGTTCGTAGCGGCGGTTGAAGAGGTTGTCCACGCGCAGCCCGCCCCCCACATACTTGCTTGTGTACGCGGCATGAAGGTTGAAGAGGGTATATCCCGGAGTGCGGAGTTCCAAGCGGTTCGGATCGAGGAGCGACTTCTGGTCCACCATCTCCGAGCCGATGCCGGCGCTCAAGCCCTTGATCTCCTCGTCGAAGGCGAGCCACAGATTCAGCGGCATCATCTGGTAGAGCGGAGTGTTGCTATCGGTGCGCGTGCCGTGCAGCCACGCTCCACTGGCGCTCAGCTTGCCGGTACCTGCGCCCGCGCTATTCCATAGAGTGGCAAAGCCCGAGAGATCGCCGCCGTAGATGCGCGCGTCGTGATTGGCAAAGCGCAGCAGAGGCAACATGCTCATTCCGCCCATCGAGGGAATGACGTTCACGTCGATGTAGTTCTGGATGTGGTTCAGGTGCGGCGTCAGCTTCACCTCCCAGGGTTGCGGCGTTTTTCCATGCAGCAGAAGGGTGCCGCTGAGGACGTTGCCGGTCTCCGACTTCAAAGCCACGTTGCCGTAATACATGTTGCCGTCGCCGAACCATCCAATCATGCTGGCGGCCATCATGCTGGTGGACCAGGTGTAACGCTCGTAAAGATTGGGCGCGCGGTTCTTGCGCGCGTAGCCGAACTCGACGGCAGCGTGCGCATTGGCATCGTAGCGGGCCAGTGCCGTCAGGTCGAGGTTGGCGTCGGTGCGGGCGTGTTTTCCGGCGTTGAAGGCAGCGGCGTCGGTGGCATACATCGACGAGTAGCCCTGCACGTCACCCGCATCGGACCACACGGTGTCGTTGCGCAGGCCGACCAGTGTGGACCAGCGCGGCGTCCAGTGGCTGAACAGTTCGGCGTAGCTTCCCAAACGGGTGCGGCGGCCATTGTTGATGTTGACGAACGTGTCCGGCCCCATCATGGGCGACGCTCCGGCAACCGGAGGCCACCAGTCGTCCAGGCGGAAGCGGTGCAGTTCATTGCCAGCGCGGACGGTGTGGCGCGTGCCCAGCGCGGACTCATAGCGCACGGAGTAGCCCAGGTCACGGCCGTGGGTAAGCATCGGCATGGACGATCCTGCGCCGTACACCGCCAGCTTGTCTCCCAGAAAGTTCATCTGGTGCTGCGTGTTCTGCCAGTAGAAGCGCGCATCCAGAGAGCCCGCGTTCAGCGTGCGGCGGTAGCGCAGATTTAAGGACGTGGCGTTGTTGTGCGTCATGTCCATGTAGGCGTTCACAAAGCCTTCGTATGGCGTGTGGTGAAAGGTTCCGGTGGCAACCAAGAGAGTGCGTCTAAATTGTGCCGCCAGGGTGAGTGCGTGATCCGTGGTCTGTGCCGAGGTGGATGTGACCTTGTGACCCGCGCCGTCGGAGTAATCGCCGGTGGTGGTGAAGGAGCCGGTGTAGCCGATGCCGAAGTGCTCGCTGGCAATCCACGTGTTGAGCGACCCGCCCCAGTTGTCTCCGTTCGAGCGGTAGAAGCCGTTGAACGTGCCATCCTCACGCAGCTTGCCGCCATGTTCGGCAAAGACTGGCAGTGGAGTTTCCACGGCGATGGTGCCGCCCAGGCTGTCTCCGCCCAGGCTGACCGGGGTGATTCCCGCCAGCACCGTTACCCGCGCGGCCTGCGACGGGGCCACGTAACTGAGCGTGGGATTCATGTGGTTGGGGCAGGCGCTGGAGATCGTCATCCCATCCACCACAATCTTGGAGCGCTCGTCGCCGAGGCCGTGCAGAAACGGAATCGTCGCAAGCTCGCCGTTGCCATGCAGGCTGACGCCGGGGATCTCCGCCAGCAGCTCGGCGCTGTTATGGCTCTGGGATGAGTTGGACGGTTGCTCAGCCAGCGCCGAAGCACCAAGGGAGTTGGCGTCTTGTCCCTCGACTTGCACGAAGGCCGAGGCGGGCGCGATCTTGAGCGATACATTCACCGCCGTCTCGCCTCCGGCGGCCACCGCGAGCGGAGCAAGCGTCTGCGCGGCAAAGCCCGGGGCGGCGATGGTGAGCTGATAGCTGCTGGCGGCGAGCGACGGAAAGCGGTAGCGTCCGTCGCGTGCGGTCTTCTGCGTAAGGCTGCTATGCGCGGTTGCCGGGCGCAGTTCGACGGTGGCGTTGGCAATGGCGGCGCCGGAGGAATCGGTGACCGTGCCTCCGAGGCTGCCAGTGGCGGGATTCGGCTGGGAAAAGGCCAGCGTTGCCGGCGCGAGCAGGCACACGACCGCCATCAGGGCGGTCCAAAGATTGCATTTCATGGTTCTTCCTCTCTCCTGTTTCTGGGCGGAACACAAAACCGCGACGGCGCCATGAGCGCGCCGGGAGCGCAGCGTTTCAGGGGAAATCAGGCGAGAGACAAAGGCGGGCCGCGCTTGGGCCGCGAGTAGAGATCAACCGGCGAATACGACGCCATGCGCTGCGCCAGCCGCGCCTGGAAGACGCGAAGCGCAACGCGGAATTGCTCCGCAGCCTCGGGCGTATAGGAGCCGGAGTGCGCGGCGGTGACGCCGACGGAACGGCAGGGACACTTTTCGTGCACCGAGGCAAAGCCGTCACCACCGCGCAGGCGCTCGGCCATTTGGCAGCAGCAACGGTGCTTGCCATTGCGACGGCAGCACGGCGGCAGCGTCGATTCCAGACTGGGCGTGAAGAAGGGAACCACCAGAAAAAAGGTGGCAGCCGCCAACAACGCAATGGAAAGCAAGCGACGCATTGACAGGCGATTATACGGGTACGGCGCGCCGCTTCCCGGGGGCGGCACTGGAATTAATTCTTATGCGTCATTTGTGTATGAAATAGCTACGAAAGAGGATGTTTGCACTGCGATTTCCGCATCGCGCGGCGCGCCAGTGGCATCCATTCTATTTATGGATTTTTCCGGGTTTGCGAAAGGTCTTCAGAATGGGCTTGCGACTGTCGTCTGCTTTGGCTGTTCCGTTGTTGCTGGGCTTGTGCCTTTCTGCCTCCACGCTTGCGGCGCAGACAGCCCCCGCCGGGGAGGCCGCCTACGGCCCGCGGCTGGAGGGTTACGCATACCCGCACCCGGTGCAGCAGTATCGCTTCCAGTCACAGGGGCAATCGCTGGAGATGGCGTATATGGACGTGGCGGCCGCGCATCCCAACGGGCAGGTGGCCGTGCTGCTGCATGGTAAAAACTTCTGCGCCGCCACCTGGGAGCCCACCATTGAGGAGCTGAGCCGCGCGGGCTATCGGGTGATTGCTCCGGACCAGATCGGCTTCTGCAAATCCAGCAAGCCGCAAACGTATCAGTTCACCTTTCAGCAACTGGCGGCCAACACGCACGCCCTGCTGGGGTCTCTGGGCATTTCGCAGTATGTCCTGATCGGCCACTCCACCGGAGGGATGCTGGCGATGCGCTATGGGCTGATGTATCCGGCGGAGGTGAAGCAACTGGTGCTGGTGGACCCCATTGGGCTGGAGGACTGGAAGGCCCTCGGCGTGCCCTGGCAGAGCGTGGACGAGTGGTACAAGCGCGAACTGGCCACCACGGCCGAGCGCATCCGCAACTACGAGAAGAACACCTACTACGCCGGCACCTGGAGCGCAGGCTACGAGGAGCCGGTGCAGATGCTGGCCGGCATGTATCGCGGCGCGGGGCGCGAGCAGGTGGCATGGGACTCGGCGCTGCTGTACGACATGATCCAGACACAGCCGGTGATTTATGAGATTGGACAGTTGCAGATGCCAGTGCTGTTGATGATCGGCGAAAAGGACAACACGGCCATTGGCAAGGATCTCGCGGGGCCGGAGCTGCGCAAGAAACTTGGCAACTATGCCGAGCTGGGCCGGAAAACCGCGGCACTCATTCCCCATGCCACGCTGGTCTCGTTCCCCGACCTGGGCCACGCGCCGCAAATCCAGGCTCCGGAAAGGTTCCACAAGGCGCTGCTGGAGGGGATGGCGGCCGCCCGATCGTGAGAGTTTGCGGCAGAGGTGACCTTGGCGCGGCATTGCTTCCTTGCACCTGGTAGGGGTCCTTCACGGCCGTGGCGTGCGCCATGCGCCCGCCACTTTGTTCAGGATGACACCTCGATAGCAAAAAATTAAGACAGGAACAAAAGCAAAGATAAATCCAGAGACAGAGGCGGGTGGCGGGTGGCCCATTCAAGCCGCGCAGTTGGGCTTGAGTGGGGTTGTTGGGTGGCATTGCCGTCAGCACGCGGAGAAAAGAGCAGCTTGAAAGCTCCGCTTAACGAAAATCGCGTTGAGCGGGCCGCCTGCCAACGAGGCCGCCTTCCCAGGTTAGCCGCGCTTCGCGCGTCGAACCTGGGGCACAATCGCGAAGGTCAGCCCCAACGTTCATCATTGCTTTTCAATGGCATACTCTCAAGATGACTCGCATCGCCTGTCTATTTGCCTCAGCCCTCCTCTATGTTAGCCCTTCCTTTGCGCAATTTGTTATGCAGGACGCGCACACCACGGCCGGTTTGCGCGGGATTCATGCCGTCAGCGAGCGCGTGGCGTGGGCCAGCGGCACCGGAGGGACGGTGCTGCGCACGGTGGATGGCGGCTCACACTGGACGGCGTGCGCCGTGCCTCCGCGAGCGGAGACGCTGGACTTTCGCGGCGTGTGGGCGTGGAGCGAACTGGAGGCCGAGGTGTTGGCGTCCGGTCCCGGAGAGGCTTCGCGCCTGTATCGCACCGTGGATGGCTGTCGCATTTGGGTGGAGGAGCTGCGCAACGAGGACAAAGACGGCTTTTGGGACGTGCTGGCCTATGAGACGCGGGACTTCGGCCTGCTGGGCGACACGCGGACGGGCGTGGTGATTGGCGATCCGGTAAAAGGCTGCTTCGAGACCAAGGCGATGGTTCTCGGGCACGGCTGGTTCATCGACGAGGCCTCGTGCACGGCGCGGGAAGGCGAGTCGGCGTTTGCTGCCAGCAACACTTCCGCGTTTGTGTTTGGCTCGCGGCGCTACATATTGGTTACCGGAGGCAAGGGCGGTCCGCGGGCGCTGCGCTCTGGTTTGCTTGCCCATCGCGGTGCGGAGATGGGGTGCGCCGCCTCGATGCTGCCGCTGGCCTCGGGAGAGGAGTCGGCGGGGGCGTTTTCGGTATGGTTCCGCGACGCGAAGCTCGGAGTGGTGGTAGGCGGAGACTACAAGAAGCCAGGCGAGCGAGAGGGAACCGCCGCGTGGACGGCGGATGGCGGCGTGCACTGGACGGCCTCTCAGAGGCCTCCGCGGGGCTACCGCTCGGGCGTGCAATGGGATGAGGCGGCGAAGGCGTGGATTGCCGTGGGGACGAACGGGGCAGATGCCTCCTACGACGACGGCAAGACGTGGAAGGCGCTGGACGACGGAAACTGGAACGCGATTTCCTGGCCGTTTGCGGTGGGTCCGGAGGGAAGGATTGGGAAGATGTCTACGCCAGTTCGGTAGGGGCCCAGGTTAGCTCGCTGCGCTCGCGAACCTGGGGCACACTGGAACCATACTGGAACCACACTGGGACCACAGCGGAGAGAATGCGTTTCCCACTCAAGCCCAACAGCGGGGCTTGAATGGGGCACCGGTGTAGTGAACGGAGCTGGGGGAATGGAAAAAAGGCTGAGCGATGAAGCTCAGCCTTATAAGTGCACAGGAATAAATGGACGACAACGTCACTATATAGGTGATCAGCCTATCTGACAAGTAAAAATCTGGTGTGGATTACCAAGAAATCCTAAGTGTCAGGCCCGGTTGGACCGGGTGCTGGCGATTCATTTCCAAGGAGTTATACCCTTGCGTAACCTGTTGAGGGAAAAGCACGAATCGTTTGTGGTACTGCCCCATGATGTTGTGGTGTATGTTGCCATAAGGTACCAAGTATGGCGCTTTGGGGCCCGGGGAGTGCCGGAGTTCGTGCGAAGTTAGCGGTTATCGTCCGGGTTTTGCCGGAAGTTTCGGTTGACTTGGCTGCCTGCAACTCTGCTATAACCAGCGCGTAGCATTCCCCCCGAGAAAGCAAGGAATCCTCCTCGCAGTCCGGTGTGCTGCGTGCGCACCGGGATGGAGCAGAGAGTGAGCGGCCTCCTGGCCATTCAAAGGAGCTGCTGCTAACGGTTGCTCGCTGCAAGGCTGGCCTCGAAAGGGCAAAGTATATGTCCGAAGCGCCTGAAGTGATGAACATCCGGCAAGCCTCGAGCTACCTGGGGGTAAGCCCTGACACACTCTATAAGTACGTGTCGGAGGGAAGCATCCCGGCGTTCAAATTGGGGAACCGCTGGAAGTTCAAAAAAGCCCTGCTGGACCGCTGGATGGAAAGCAAGAGCAGCGGCGGAGAGATGACACAAGTACCCAGGAAAACGCCACGCCCGGTTCGCCAGGCGTCGGCGCGGTAAGAAGGAAAGCTATGTTAGGTCTTCCGTTTCTTGGCAAGAGCAAGGCCGTAGTCGGACTCGACATCGGCTCGACGAGCATCAAGGCCGTGGAGTTGCAGCGGAACCGCGGCTCGATCACGGTGAGCCACGTGGGCTTGGAGCCGCTGGCGAGCGACATCGTCGTGGACTCGATGATTGTCGATAGCGGCAGCGTGGCTTCGGCCATCAGTAAGCTCTTTGGCGAGCACGCCTTTAAAGCCAAGCTGGTTGCCACGTCGGTGAGCGGGCACTCGGTGATCGTGAAAAAGATCTCGATCCAGACGATGGCCGAACCCGAACTGGGCGAGGCGGTTCGCGGCGAGGCGGCGCAGTACATTCCGTTCGACATGTCGGACGTGAACGTGGACTACCAGGTGCTGAGCACGGACCTGACGGGACCGACGATCGACGTGCTGCTGGTGGCGGTGAAGAAAGACAAGATTCTGAACTACACGAACGCGCTGCAGTTGGCGGGGCGGCAGCCTTCGATCGTGGATATCGACGCGTTTGCCCTGCAGAATTGCTACGAATACAACTACGATCCGGCGCCGACGGCGACGGTGGCGCTGCTGAACATCGGCGCCAGCGTGATGAACATCAACATTCTGCGCGGCAATAATCCGCTGTTCACGCGCGACGTGAGCGTGGGCGGCAATCAGTACACGGATTCGCTGCAGAAAGAGCTGGACCTGGGATTTGACGACGCCGAGGCGCTGAAGCTGGGGCGCAAGGTGGGCACGGTGAGCGACGACGCGAAGCTTCCCATCCTGCAGCAGGTGACGGAAATCATCGTGCTGGAAATTCAGAAGACCTTCGACTTCTTCCGCGCCACGGCCAGCGGCGAACACATCGAGCGCATTTTGGTCTCGGGCGGGTCGGCGCAGGTGCCGGGGCTGCTGGAGGCCCTGCGGCAGGAGTTCTCGATACCGGTGGACCAGTTGAATCCGTTCCAGAAGGTGGTGCCACCGATTGGAGAAGGCGCGGACTTGATCGAGAAGCACGCCTCGCAACTGGTGGTGGCCGTGGGATTGGCCCTGAGGAGCTTTGAAAAATTATGATCCGGATCAATCTTCTCGCAGCGGCAAAACCGAAGAAGACTGGGCGCCGGTTTACGATGCCCAAGGTCACCACGGACGGTCCGTCGCCGCTGGTGACGGGCCTGGCCGTGCTGGTGATCTGCGGACTGGGGCTGTACTACTCCTACTCGCGCATGGAGACGCAGCACGAGAAGCTGCAAACAGACTTGATCGAGGCCAACCGCAACATTGTGGCCATGAACAAGGTGAAGCAGGCGTACCTGGAACGGCAAAAAGAATATGAGGCGGTGAAGCGGCGCTTCGACGTGATCGACCAGTTGCGCAACAGCCAGACGGGGCCGGTGACTTTGTTGAGCCAGTTGAGCGACACGGTCAACAAGACCGACGGCGTGTGGCTGCTGACGATGAAGGACGACGGACCGACGGTGACCCTGGACGGCGTGGCGCTGGGGCCGGTGAACGTGGCAAACCTGATGGCGAACCTGAAGAAGTCCGGGTATTACAAGAACGTCGAACTGCGCGACACGTCCGAGGACGACGCTCAGAAGATACAGACGTTCACATTCAGCCTGGTGTGCGAGAAGGCGAAGGCATAAGGTATGCAGTCATTCAACGATCTGCCTTATTTGGCCAAAATCGGACTGATCATCGGCAGCATTCTGCTGGTGACGGTGGCGGTGTATCTGCTGTGGCTGCGGCCGATTCAGACGAAGAACGATGCCGACGAACTGACGCTGAAGACGAAGCACGCGGAACTGGCGCAGCTTACGCCGTACCGCGCCAAGCTGAGCGAGTTGACGGCGCAGACGGCGGCGCTGGAGGCGCAGATGGAAGCGCAGAAGCGCATTGTGCCCGAGGAGAAAGAGGTTCCGTCGTTCGTCACGATGGTGGCCAACGAAGCGGGAGCCAGCGGGGTGCAGGTGCGGCGCTACACGCCAAAGGACACGGCGCAGAAGGAGTACTACGTGGAGGTTCCGTTCGAGGTGGATGTGGACGGGCCGTTCTACGCGGTGCTGAACTTCTTTGACCGCATGCAGAAGCTGGAACGCATTGTGAACGTGACGCACCTGTCGATGGCCGCGCTGAAGGGCGGGAAATCGGTTCCGGTGAAGAAGACTTATAAGTGGTCGCCCAATGAGACGGTTGGCGCGGCGGTGACGCTGACGACGTTTTACAGCGTGAACAAGCCGGCGCCGGTGGCTCCGGCGGGCAAGACTCCGCCCCCGCCGCCGCCGGTGAAGAAATAGGAGGCGCGATGAAGAACAACATGCGAATTCCGGCAATCGTTCTCGGCGCGCTTTGGATGATCAGCGCCGCGTGGGCGCAGGTGGCGGTGCCGAAGCGCCCGCAACCGGCGCCAGCGGCAAAAACAGCCCCCGCCCGTCCCGCTCCGGCCAAGGCAACTGTTCCAGCGGCAAAGCCGGCAGTGAAGCCGGAAGGGAAGCCCTCTGCCCATGCGGCTGCGGCGAGGCACCGGGAGATGCACGAGGGCCATGCGGCCGTTGAGCGGAGGGGCGCGGAACGGCAGGGCAAGGCTCCGGCGGCGCGCGCGGGAGGACGTCAGGCTCCGGAAGAGATGGAGAGCGGACGCCCGCGAGTGGTTCACCGGGTGCGTCGCCCCACGCGTCCGCCGCGCAAAGTGGAGCGCAAGGACGTGGGCAAAAACGGCCAGCGCGATCCGTTTGTGAGTCCGGTGGTGGAGCGCGGCAAGGTTCGCGTGGCCTGCACGGGAACGGGACGGCAGTGCCTGGAGGTCAGCGACCTGGTGCTGCAGGGCGTGGTGAAGGGGCCAAGCGGATTTATCGCGGTGGTAGTCAATGGCGAGCACACGTACTTTCTGCGTGAAGGCGACCCGCTGGCGAATGGCGACGTAGAGAAGATTACCGGGGACACGATCCAACTGCGTGAGCGCTTCCAGGATGACCTGGGCCGCTCGCAGACGCGGCAAGTCGTGCGCAAGGTGACGGTTCCCGCGGTGTAACGGAAGTTTAATAAGGTTCTGAAATTGCGCAGGACGCAGCGGAATGCGAAGTACACGCCAGACCCGGCAACGGGCGCGGCGGGGAGAAATACGATGAGGTTCAAGCGACTGTTGACGGTAGCACTGATGGCGCTGTGCTTCGGCGCCGGCTCGGCCACGGCGGCTTCCCAACTGAACTCGGTGCAGGTCGTGCCCAAGGGCAACACGGCGACGATCAGCCTGAAGACCACCGGTACGTTTGCCCACAGGGAATACCGTCCGGACGATCACCTGGTGCTCATCGACCTCAGCGGGGTCAGCGCCGACGCCGCGGTGGCGCGCGCGGCCGCACCCAACAGCGACGTCTTGAAGAGCTACAAGGTCACAAGCTATACGAGCGCCTCGGGCGACGAAGTGACGCGCCTGGAACTGGTGCTGGGCGACGGCGTGAACTTCAACGTGGCCGACATGAGCGACGGGTTGAACGTGGTGTTGAGCAACGGACCGATTGCCGAGGCCGCTCCGGCCAGGACTCCTGCTTACGCGCAGACGGTAACGCGTCCGGCGGCGGATACGGAGCCGGTGGTGGCCAGCGCGGCTCCTGCCCCGGCCAAGCCCGCAGCGGTGAAAACGCCGTCCTATGCCGCGCGGGAGAAAACTTCCGCCAGCGGCGCACCGGTGGTGATCGAGGGGATCAGCGTGGTGCAGGGCCGGGAAGGCCTGGAGATTGTGATTCGCGGGCCGCAGACGGCAGCGCCGTTTGTGTTGCAGAACCCGGATCGCCTGGTGATGGACTTCCACAACGCGGTGGCGCGTCCTTCGTTGCGCAAGGTGAGCGTGCAGAGCAAGGACGTGGCCGAGGTGCGCGTGGGACGCTATCAGGCCGAGCCTCCGGTGACGCGCGTGGTGGTGGATTTGAAGGGACCGCACAGCTATGAGGTATCTCCGGCGACGGGGGCGGTGATTGTGCGGGTAAAGTCCGCGGAAGCGGCGACGGCTCCGGCGCAGGCGGCAACCAGTGCGCCGGCCGTGGGTGAACAAGCGAGCAGCCCGGCAGCCGTGCAGCCGTCCTATGAAATTGCCGCGGCCACGCCCGACAAAGAATCTGAAAAGCAAAGCGGAACGCCGGCGGCGGACGAGAAGCAAGCGCCGGCCCTGAGCCCGGCTCCGGCGAATGAGACGGCGAAGGCACAGGCTCCGCAGGCTGAGGCCGTGAAGGTGGAAGCGGCCAAGGTGGAAGCCGAAAAGAAGATTGAGCCGGCAACCATTAAAACGACAGTTGAACCGGTAAACCAGGTGACGGCCAAGGCCACTCCGGCGCCGGTGCATCCGGTGATGCAGGACAAGGTGCTGGCCGCGAAAGAGACGGAGAGCGCGCGCGAGGCTGAGATCACGACGGTCTCCGATCCTTCGCTGCGGGCGGGACGCGCGGCGGAGAAGATGGCCACGGCGCCGTCGCCGATGGCTTCGCTCAACATTCCGGCTTCACCCATCGCGCAGCAGGCGGCGGATAACGCCGCAGCACAGGCCACGGCCAAGTCGAAGTACACGGGCGAGCCGATTTCGGTGAACCTGAAGGACGTGGATTTGAAGGACTTCTTCCGCCTGATTCACGAGATCAGCGGACTGAACATCGTGCTAGATCCCAGCGTGCGCGGAACGGTGACGCTGGTGCTGGACGACGTGCCGTGGGACCAGGCGCTGGACATTGTGCTGAAGAACAACGGTCTGGATCGCGAGTTGCAGGGGAACGTGCTGCGCATTGCGGCCACCGACACGCTGCGCCGGGAGGCGGTGGACCGCCGTGCCCAGTCGGAGGCAGTGGCCCTGGCGGTGGATCGCCAGACAATCACCCACTTCCTGAGCTATGCCAAGGCGGCAGAGGTGATGCCGACGGTGAAGAAGTTCCTCTCCTCGCGCGGCGACGTGATTGCCGATGTGCGCACGAACGCCTTGATCATCTCCGACATACCCTCGGTGATCCCCAACTTGCAGAACCTGATCCAGAAGCTGGACAAGAAGAGCGAAGAGGTGGAGATCGAAGTACGCGTGGTCAGCGCCACCCGCTCCTTCAGCCGCGACCTTGGCGTGCAACTGGGCTTCAACTGGGGCAACGGCGTAACCACGCTGGGCGGCAACGATCCGAACTCGACGACCGGCTCGAGCACCTCCGCCGGCGCGGTGACCACCAGCACGGTTCCGCTGTTCTCGAACTTCCCGGCCTCGGGCGCCACCACCAGCTTCTCGCTGTCGAACATCACGAAGAGCTATGGCATTGACGCCGTGTTGACGGCCGCCGAGAGCCACAACCTGGCCAAGGTGTTGTCGCGGCCGCGAGTGGTGACCCAGAACAACATCAAGGCCGAGGTAAAGCAGGGCACCAAGCTGCCGGTGTACACCTCGGGTACAAACAACTCTAACTCCACCGTCAGCTACATCGACGCGGTACTGCGCCTCTCAGTGACGCCGCAGATCACCGCGGACCACACGATCTTTATGACCGTGGACATCGAGAACACGCAGCCCAACGGTACAGCAAGCAACGGAAACTACATCCTGACCACGCAGCAGGAGACGACGCAGGTGCTGGTTTCCGACGGTGGCACGGTGGTGATCGGCGGCGTCATCCAGACCACCAACTCGGTCAGCACCTCGCAGACGCCGTTCCTGGGCAACATCCCGCTGCTGGGCAACCTGTTCAAGGAGCGCCTGGTGAAGACCGAAACCGACGAGTTGATCTTCTTCATCACCCCGAAGATCGTACAGATGTAGCAAAGGGCCAGGGCATTTCTCTCCGAGACGGGCGGGCTTCTACGGAAGCCCGCCCGATTCATTTACAATCGATGGATGAACTATCGCGCGCGCCAGGCGAAGCTGTTGCGCCTGCTCGAAGAGCAGAAGCTCGACGCCCTCCTCGTTACTCATCTCCCCAACGTGCGTTATTTGAGCGGCTTTACCGGCAGCGCGGGAGTGCTGCTGGCGGCGCCGCGGGCGGTGTTTTTTACCGACGGACGCTACACGGAGCAGGCCCGTCAGCAGGTGCAGGGAGCGCGGGTGACGATTGCCAAAGGTTCTCCGCTGGCGGTGGCGGCCCGGCAGTGCCAGGGCCTGAAGCGGGTAGGCTACGAGGCCGACACGCTGACGGTCACGCAGTTCCACGCCCTGCAACAAGAGATGGGCAAGGGCATCCGTCTGGTGCCGGCCTCGGGGCTGGTGGAGCGTTTGCGCGCGGTGAAGGACGCCGGGGAGATTGAAGCGATACGGCGGGCGGTGGAAAGCTCTTCGGCGCTGTTCCGTCCCTGGCTGAAGCACTTCAAGCCCGGAGTGACGGAAACGGAGCTGGCGGCGCGGCTGGAGTTCATGGCGCGCAAGGCGGGAGCCGAAGGAATGTCGTTTCCGACGATTGTGGCGTCGGGAGAGCGCTCCTGGCTGCCGCACGGCGTGGCCAGCCCGGCGGCGCTGCCTGCACAGGGTTTCGTGGTGTTAGACTACGGTATTGTACTGGGTGGATATTGCAGCGATATGACCCGGACGGTGCACCTGGGCCGGGCTACGGCCGCGGAGCAGGTCATGTATGGCGCGGTGCTGGAGGCGCAGTTGGCCGGCATCAGCGCGGTGGCCCCCGGCACGACGGCCGGCGAGGTGGATCTGGCGGCGCGTAAGGTGCTGCAAAAGGCGAAGCTGGGCCGGTACTACACGCATTCCACCGGGCACGGCGTGGGGCTGGAGATTCACGAGGCTCCGCGAGTGGGGACCGGCAGCCAGACAGTGCTGGAGCCGGGCATGGTCATCACCATTGAACCCGGGGCGTATGTTCCGGGCAAAGGCGGAGTGCGCATTGAAGACATGGTGCTGGTGACCGCCACGGGATACGAAGTGCTGACGCCGGTGGGGAAGACCCTGCTGGAAGTGCACGAGAACTAAAACATGACAGAGCGTACTAAAGGGACTAAATCCAAAACAGCGCCGCCGCAGCAGGCGGCGCCCCGGCAGAACATGAATCAGAATGAAATCAAGGAATTGATCGAGTTTCTCGTCGAGAAGGACATTGCCGAGTTCGAGCTGGAGCGCGGCGAGATCAAATTGCGGGTGAAGCGCGGCTACGCCGTGGTGCAGGCTCCGCAAGCGGCTCCGGCTGCCTATGCGCCGGCCCCGGCAGCGGTTGCCGCGGCACCGTCGGCCAAGGCCGAAGCTGCCCCGGTGGTGGAGAGCGGCGTGGAATGGATCAAGTCGCCGATTGTCGGCTCGTACTATGAGGCCTCTTCGCCCGGCGCCGAGCCTTTTGTGAAGAAAGGCGACAAGGTAGCCAAGGGCCAGGTGCTGTGCATCGTTGAGGCCATGAAGCTGATGAACGAAATCGAGAGCGAGTTTGCCGGAGAGGTCGTGGAGATTCTGGCCTCCAATGGACAGCCGGTCGAGTACGGCCAGCCGCTGTTCAAGATTCGCGTCCACTAATCGCCGGGGCCGGGACGAGTCCCGGCCCGTGTTTTTCCGGCGGGAGTAAGCATGTTTAAAAAGATTTTGATCGCCAATCGCGGTGAGATTGCGCTGCGCGTGATTTGCGCGTGCAAGGAGCTGGGCATTAAGACGGTGGCCGTCTATAGCGAGCCCGACCGCAACTCGCTGCATGTGCGCTTTGCCGACGAGGCTTTGTGCATTGGCCCGGCGCGCGCCGGGGAAAGCTACCTGAACATACCGGCCATCATGAGCGCCGCCGAAATCAGCAACGTCGAGGCCATTCACCCCGGCTATGGGCTGCTCAGCGAGAACGCCAACTTTGCGCACGTCTGCGAGACGAGCAACCTGAAGTTCATTGGACCGCCCTCCGCGGTGATCCGCACGATGGGCGAAAAGGAAAAGGCGCGGCAGGCGATGAAGCGCTGCGGCGTGCCCATCCTGCCGGGCAGCGATGGCGTGATTGCCAGCGAGGCCGAGGCCCTGGAGTGGGCGCAACAGATCGGCTACCCGGTGATCGTGAAGGCCAGCGCCGGCGGCGGCGGACGCGGCATGAGGGTGATCCGCTCGGCCGAAGAGCTGCCGCACATGTTTGCCGCGGCGCATTCGGAGGCGGCTTCGGCCTTCGGCAACGGCGACCTGTACATGGAAAAATTCATCGAGCGTCCGCGCCACATCGAGTTCCAGATTCTGGCCGATGAGCACGGCAACGCCGTCAGCCTGGGCGAGCGCGATTGCAGCGTGCAGCGCCGCCACCAGAAGCTGATCGAAGAGTCGCCCTCGCCGGCCGTGAAGCCCGAGTTGCGCGCCAGGATCAACGGCATTCTGGAAAAGACGATGAAAGAGATCGGCTACCAGAACGCGGGCACCGTCGAGTTCCTGATGGACGAAGACGGGCAGTTGCACTTCATCGAGATGAACACGCGCATCCAGGTGGAGCACCCGGTCACGGAGTTTGTCACCGGCGTGGACCTGGTGAAGGCGCAGTTGCGCATCGCCAGCGGCGAAAAGCTCACCGACATTCTGACAGGGCCGATTGTGCCCAAGGGCCACGCCATGGAGTGCCGCATCAACGCCGAGCATCCGGAGAAGTTCACTCCGTCGGCGGGCAAGATCACGGTATTCCACGTGCCCGGCGGCAACGGCGTGCGGGTGGACACGGCACAGTACCAGGAAGGCGTGGTGCCGCCGTACTACGACTCGCTGATTGCCAAGCTGATTGTGCACGGCGCGAACCGCGAAGAAGCCCTGGCGCGCATGGAACGCGCCCTGGGCATGTTCATTGTGGAAGGCATTCATACCTCAATCCCGCTGCATCAGCGCATCCTGGCCGACGAGGACTTCCGCGCCGGCCGCTTCGATACGAAGTTCATGGAACGCTTTATGCCGCAAAAGAAGCATTGAACGAACCCGGCCCCTTTGAGCCATAGACGGGCTCAAAGGGCGTTGTTACTTTGGCAGCATTTATGAGCCTTCCCCAGCTCTATCCGATTCTGGATGCCGGAACCCTGGCCACACTCTGCGACCCCGGCGAACTTGTAGATTTCCTGCTGCAAACGGCCACGGAGTTGTTTGCCGCAGGATGCGCCTTGATGCAACTGCGCGCCAAGCAGATGACGGCCGATGAGCAGCTTTGGCTGGCACAGGCCGTGAGGCAGGCGCTGCCCTCGGCAACCTTGATCCTGAACGACCGCGCCGACCTGGCGGTGGCCGCGGGCTTTGACGGCGTACACGTGGGGCAGGAGGATCTGTCTCCCGAGGCGGCGCGGACGCTGGTGGGACCGGGGCGCATCGTGGGACTTTCCACGCATAACGCGCAGCAGTTTGCGGCGGCCTTGCTGGAGCCGGTGGATTACCTGGCTCTTGGGCCGGTGTTTGCCACGGTGAGCAAAGCGAATGCCGATCCGGTGGTGGGGCTGGAGGGCGTGCGCGCGGCGCGGCGTCTGCTCATCGAGTCCGGCAAGGCCGTACCGCTAGTGGCTATCGGCGGCATCAACCGGGAAAACGCCCGCGCCGTACTTGCGGCCGGAGCGGATTCCGTGGCCGTGATCGGTGATCTTTGCCGCGCGCCGGGAGATTCGGCTAGGGCATTTTTCCGCCTGATGTTGTAGAGTCTCAACAACCCCTTTTTTGTGCGCCTGCGCCACGTCCGCGCCGGGCCAGTAAGTTTCCCCCGCAAACCCCGGAGTAATTCCGGCAAGGAGTCCAGTGAGCGAAGTCGCGGTGAAGTCGCAACCCGAGACAGGGCAGCATTTAATTCAGGGATTGGGCCTGACCAGCGCCACTACGCTGGTGATGGGATCGATGATTGGCTCCGGCGTGTTTATTGTGGCCGCCGACATTGCCCGCCTGGTGGATTCGCCCGCGCTGCTGATCGCCGCCTGGCTGGTGACAGGATTCATGACCGTGGCCGCGGCGCTCTCCTACGGCGAACTGGCGGCGATGATGCCCAAGGCCGGCGGGCAATATGTGTATCTGCGCGAGTCGCTGGGCCCTCTGTGGGGCTTCCTTTACGGCTGGACGCTGTTCCTGGTGATTCAGTGCGGCACCATTGCCGCCGTCGGCGTGGCATTCGGCAAGTTCCTCGGCGTCTTCTTTCCCGCGGTATCCTCCAATAACTGGATCTGGCACATCGCCAAGGTTCCGCCCATTCACCTGGGACAGGTGGTACTGGGCAACATGGACGTGGGCCTGAACACGCAGAACCTGACGGCCATCGTCGTTGTGCTGCTGCTGTCGGTGGTGAACATCTTCGGCGTAAAAACCGGCGCGCTGGTGCAGGTGGTGTTTACCACGGCCAAGATCGCGGCGCTGCTGGGACTGGTGATCTTCGGCGCATGGGTGGGATCGACGCCCGAGGCGCTCGGCGCGAATTTTGGCGCCAATTTCTTCCGCAACGCGGGCTGGGGCGCGCTGCACCAGATTCCGGTGGGCGTAAGCGGCGCGACGGCCATGGTCTCGGCCCTTACGGTGATTGCCGTGGCGCAGGTGGGCTCGCTGTTCAGCGCCGACGCCTGGAACAACGTGACCTTCACGGCCGGCGAGGTACGTAAGCCGCAGCGCAACCTGCCGCTCTCGCTGGCCTTGGGCACCGGCGCGGTCATCCTGATCTACATTGCGGTGAACTTGATCTACCTGATGGTGCTGCCGCTGTGGGGCGATCCGTTCGCCATGACCAGCGTGGGCCGCGGCATCCAGTACGCCAGCGAGGACCGCGTGGCGACGGCCGTGATGCAGCAGATCATGGGGCAGGGCGGCGCCAAGCTGATGGCCTTTGCCATCCTGATTTCCACTTTTGGCTGCGTGAACGGCATGGTGCTGGCCGGCTCGCGCGTGTATTACGCCATGGCCGAGGATGGGCTGTTCTTCCGCCAGGTGGCACGGCTGCATCCGAAGTTCAAGACGCCGCACATTTCGCTGGGCGTGCAGGCCTTGTGGACGTGCCTGCTGTGCATCAGCGGCAGCTACGGACAACTGCTGGACTACGTGATTTTTGCGGTGCTGCTGTTCTACGTGCTGACCTTGGTGGGATTGTTTGTGCTGCGCCGGACGCGTCCGGACGCGCCGCGGCCTTACCGCGCCGTGGGCTATCCGTGGCTGCCGGCCATCTACATTCTGATGGCGCTGTTCATTGACGGCGTGCTTTTGATTTACAAGCCGCAGTACACATGGCCGGGACTGGTCATTGTGCTGCTTGGGATTCCGGTTTATTTCCTGTGGTCGCGCCTGGGAGCCCGCGCTGCCGAGGCCGAGGCCCAGGAATAGGACGCTTGCAAAACACGCCCGGACAAAGTTCCGGGCGTTGCATTGAACACGAACGGGAGAAGGATCAGGAATGGCGAACTTGTTGCAGACCAAACCGCTGGAGATGCTGCTGAGCGAGGCCTCGGATACGGGCGAGCACAGCCTCAAGCGCGTACTCGGCCCCATCAACCTCATCATGCTCGGAGTGGGCGCCATCATCGGCGCCGGAATCTTCGTGCTCACCGGTTCGGCCGCGGCACGCTATGCCGGACCCGGTATCGTGATCTCTTACGTGCTGGCTGGAATTGCCTGTGCGTTTGCCGGGTTGTGTTATGCGGAGTTCGCCTCGCTGATCCCCATTGCGGGTTCGGCCTATACCTACGGTTACGCCACGCTGGGCGAGATCTTTGCCTGGATCATCGGCTGGGACTTGATCCTGGAATACGCCTTTGGCGCGGCCACGGTGGCCAGCGGCTGGAGCAGCACGCTGATCGCCTTCCTGCAGGACTACGGCATCAACCTGCCGCCGCAGATCTGCGACGTGCCCGGCGCGGTGTGGGTGATGTACGACGGACGCTGGTCGCCGATTACGACGCTGGCAGGCAAGGGAATTGACCTGGCATCGCTGCCTCACGCCACGGCGCACTTCAACCTGCTGGCGTTTCTGGCCATCACGGTTGTCACCATCATTCTGGTGGTGGGTATTGAGGAGTCGGCCAACTTCAACACCGCGATTGTGTTTGTGAAGCTCTTTGCGGTATTGACGTTCATTGCCGTGGCTGGCTCCTACGTGTGGAGCCACAAGGCGCAGGCCGCGGTGAACCTGACGCCGTTCATTCCCGTCAACTACGGATGGAGCGGCGTGGTGCGAGCCGCCGGCGTGGTGTTCTTCGCCTACATCGGCTTCGACGCGGTTTCCACCGCGGCGCAGGAGGCCAAGAATCCGCAGCGCGACATGCCGATCGGCATTCTGGGATCGCTCGTCATCTGCACCGTTCTCTACATCCTCGTATCGTTCCTGCTCACCGGCACGGTGCACTACTCGCGCCTGAACGTGGGCGCTCCGGTGTCGCTGGCCATCCGCGAAACCGGCGTGAAGTGGGGCAGCTACGTGGTGAACGCCGGCGCCTTGGCAGGACTGAGCACGGTGATGCTGGTGATGCTGCTGGGGCAGTCGCGCGTGTTCTACTCGATGTCGCGCGACGGACTACTATGGAAGTGGGCGGGCGACATTCATCCGCGCTTCCGCACGCCGTGGAAGTCGTCGATTGTGGTCGGCGTCTTCGTTGCCATCTTTGCCTCTCTGGTTCCCATCGGCATTCTGGGCGAACTGGTTTCGATCGGCACGCTGCTGGCGTTTGTGATCGTCTGCGCGGGTATCTGGATTCTGCGGGTGCGCAAGCCGGAGCTGCACCGTCCGTTCAAAACGCCTCTGGTGCCGTTCGTCCCCATCATGGGGATTGTGGTTTCGCTGCTGATGATGGTCTTTCTGCCCTGGGAGACTTGGCTGCGCATGGTGGTGTGGCTCATCATCGGCATGGTCATTTACTTCACTTACGGACGCCACCACAGCCGGGTGCAGGCCGCGGCGGCGGCAGAGAGAGCCGCCAACGGCGCCGACTAAAGCGTTTCGGTTTGTGCCCACTGGCACTGGAAGAGCCGCCTTGATGGCGGCTCTTTTTTAATGCGTAATGAGGCAGGCTTCATGCGACCGTTGGCGCAGGCACATATCGAGATGTTTTGTTTCGAATTGCAATTTGGACAATGAGTACCGTGTTTTTCATGTTAGTAAAATAATCGCCACGATGACAAAATAGATACCCTGCATTCACCTTATTCCATGTACTCTTGCGTGTGGGAATGCGGTTGTCCCGGCATCTACTTGCCTGTTCTCCGCGGGAGCCAGCGATGCACTACATACTTTTCTATGACGTAGCCGACGATTACGTTGCGCGCCGCGAACCTCATCGTGCGGCGCACCTGGCACTGGCGAGCGCGGCCTTTGACCGCGGCGAACTGGTGCTGGGCGGGGCTCTCACGGATCCCACAGATACCGCCATTCTGGTTTTCCGCACGCACGAAGCAGCCGAGGCTTTTGTGCTCGCCGATCCCTATGTGCTGAACGGGATGGTGAAGCACTGGCGGGTGCGCGAGTGGATGACGGTGATTGGCGAAGGCTCCACGCCAGTGGGCATGCCGTAACCGTTGGAGCGGCTGGAAGATTCCGGCCGGAAATTCAAGAGTCGGGTCCAATCATGGGTGAAAGTTCTAGTGAAGAAAACTGCTCCCACTCCACGGTTCTCGTGGAGTGGGAGCCGGGGCAGAAAATCCTGCGCGTTACCTGGATTGGTGACGTAAGCCTGAGAGCGCTGAACGAGCAAATCGAGTCCTTCCGGCGGCGTCCGTTTGCCGGTCAACTGAAGGGCATGATTGTGGATTTCAGGCTGGTGCGCAACGTGCACCTGACGGCGGGCGAGCTGGCGACGGTTGCCGAACACAAGCCGGTTTTTCCAGCGGTTTTTCCGCGCGCCATGGTGGCCGAGCAGGATTTGCATTTTGGCCTGCTGCGTATGTACGAGAGCATGAGCGCAGAGACACAAACAGAAACCACCGTGGTGCGCTCGCTGGAGGAAGCATACAGCTTGTTCAAACTACAGGAGCCGGTGTTTGAACCGCTGCCGCCCGCGGCCGAATAAAATACTCTAAGGAAGCTCTGAATAAGCCTGCAAACAAATTTCCTCAGGGGCTAAAGCCCTTGAATTCTCTCGGCTTTTACGGCACGGCTGAAGCCGTGCCCTGGCAGCTTCCGAGTTGATCAGAGTCTCACTAACCGAAGCGCACAGTCAGCATCGACATCGATCCGCCTTCAAAGCCTTCCACCGGGAAGCTGAGCGCATCGCTCTTCCGTCGCGCGCCCACCGCGTAAAGCAGCGGCAGGTAGTGATCGGGCGAAGGCACGGAGGGCGCGGATTCTTCGCCCATCGCGGTGTCATAGGCGATCAAGGGATGTGGCGTGTCCGCCAGCAGTGCATCACGCACCTGCTGCTCAAAGCGCGCGGCCCAGGGATAGGGCGGAGCCTCCGGCGCGTCCCACTGATACGCATACAAATTGTGCACGATGTTGCCGCTGGCGACGATGAGGACGCCTTCGTCGCGCAAAGGGGCCAGCCGCTGCCCTAGTTCGTAGTGAAACTGCGCGGGGCGGCCGAGGTCGATGCTGAGCTGTACCACGGGCACGTCCGCCTGGGGATAGATGTGGCGGAGCACGGACCAGGTTCCATGGTCGAGTCCCCAGGACTGATCGGCGCGGACCTCGAACGGATGCAGGAGCTGTGCTACGCGGGCGGCGAGTTCGGGAGAGCCAGGCGCGGGATACTCGACGTTGTAGAGCGCGGCGGGGAAGCCACCGAAGTCGTGAATGGTGCGCGGCGCGGCCATGGCGGTGACGGCAGTCTCGGTGATATACCAGTGCGCGGAGACGGCCAGGATGGCGCGCGGACGCGGGATTGAGACTCCCAACGCGCTCCAGGCACGGGCGTAGCGGTCGTCGCCAATGGCGTGCATGGGACTGCCGTGACCGAAGAAGAACACGGGCATCGAGGGGGCTGCGTTCATGGAACGATTGTAGCGCCTGGCGGCTAGCGGAAGACTCAGCCGCGAAAAGGGTCACCGGGAAAATGTTTGTCCGTCACAGCCTTAAGACGGCCCGGCAGGATAACGTTTTGACTTGGAGGCTATCCCATGAGCAGCACAGCGCCCATACTTTCCCAGACATTGAAGAACCTGCAAACGGCCTACAACGGCGAGAGCAATGCCCGCGTACGCTACCTGGCGTTTGGCGAAAAGGCCAAGGCCGAGGGCTTTCTGCGGGCGGCCAACCTGTTTCGCGCCGCCGCCCGCGCCGAGGAGGTTCACGCCACGGGGCTGGCCAAGGTGATTACGCGCCTGGGCGCCACGCCGGAGGCGAAGATTGAGACGCCGTTGGTGCGCAGCACGGCAGAAAACCTGGCCGAAGCCAAAAAGGGCGAAGAGTATGAGCGCGACGTGATGTATCCGGACTTTATTCAGGAGGCCGAAGCGGCGGGTGAGTCGGGGGCGGTGCGCATCTTCCGCCTGGCGGCGGCGGCTGAAGCCGTGCACGCCGAACTGTACGGCGCGGCCCTGGCCAACCTGGAGGCGCAACGCGCGGCGGTGAAGTTCTTTGTGTGCCCAGTGTGCGGCGAGGTGACGGACGACGCGACGCTGCACTCATGCCCGATCTGCAACGCTCCGGTAGAGAAGTTCGAAGTGATCGAGTAAGCACGGCGACACGGCACTCGAAGGTTTACGAATCCGGCAGGCGAACTGCCGGATTCGTGTTTTTGGACTCCGGAGCGGAACGGACCGCAACGCGGAGGCCTGGCTGAAGGAAAACATCCACAGGCCGCGGCCGGGGTGTGCCGGGCTCATGCTGCCAGGCGTCAACTCCTTGAAAATTCAGCGGCTTTGCCCCATCGATTCTGCTTGGTGCTGGGCCGAGGTACGCATATAATCAACCGTCTTACTGCGGCGGGGTGAAACCTGCTGTCCTCGGGGCAGCGGGTTGCGTCATGCGGAGCGGTCGAGGTGTGTCTGCACGCGCGTCCTGCCCAACGGCCTTATAGACCAAAACAACGAGAATGCATCGATGAAAATTCACGAGTACCAGGGGAAGGCGATACTGGCGAAGTATGGCGTTGCCGTACCGCGTGGCACCATGGTGGAATCGCGCGAGGCGGCCGAACGCGCGGCCAAAGACCTGATGGATGCAGGCGCCAGCGGCATTGTGGTGAAGGCGCAAATCCACGCCGGCGGACGCGGCATGGGCGGCGGCGTGAAGATTGCGAAGACCTACGAGCAGGCCTCCGAACTGGCGGGCAAGATTCTGGGTATGCAACTGGTGACCCACCAGACGGGCCCGGAGGGCAAGAAGGTGCGGCGCCTGCTCATTGAAGAGACGCTGCCGATTGCCAGCGAAATGTACCTGGGCATCCTGCTGGACCGCGCGGCCTCGCGGCCGGTGTTCATGGCCTCGGCGGCGGGCGGCATGGAGATCGAAGAAGTGGCGGCCAAGAATCCCAACGCCATCATCAAGGAATACATCGATCCCGCGGTGGGGATGCAGGCGTTCCAGGCGCGCAAGATCGCCTTCAAGCTGGGACTGAAGCCGGAGTTCATTGCGCCGGCGGTGAAGTTCATGCTGGCCTTGTACAAGGCCTATGAGGAGACGGACGCGTCTCTGGTGGAAATCAACCCGTTCATCACTACCACGGACGGAAGGGTGTTCGCGCTTGACGCCAAGGTGAACTTCGACGACAACGCGCTGTACCGGCAGCCGGAAGAAAAGGAACTGCGCGACATTACCGAGGAAGAGGCGCTTGAGGTTGAAGCCAGCAAGTACAGCCTGAACTACATCAAGCTGGACGGCAACGTGGGCTGCATGGTGAACGGCGCGGGACTGGCGATGGCCACCATGGACATCATCAAGTTTGCCGGCGGCGAACCGGCGAACTTCCTGGACGTGGGCGGCGGCGCCAATGCCGAGCAGGTGACGCACGCGTTCGAGATTCTGCTGGCGGACCACAACGTGAAGGCCGTGCTGATTAATATTTTCGGCGGCATTCTGCGGGTGGACACCCTGGCCAACGGAGTGGTGGAAGCGGCGCGCAAGACGCACATCCAGTTGCCGATCGTGCTGCGTCTGGAAGGCACCAACGTAGAGCAGGGACGGGAGATCCTGCAGGCGAGCGGGCTGAATTTTATTGTGGCCCAGACGATGAAGGACGCAGCCGAAAAAGTGGTGGCGGCGGCAGGAGGAGCGCGATGAGCATTCTCGTCGATCAGAACACGAAGTTGATCGTGCAGGGCCTGACGGGCCGCGAAGGAACCTTCCACGCCAAGGCCTGCGCCGAGTACGGAACGCAGGTGGTGGGCGGCGTAACTCCGGGCAAGGGCGGCACGGTGCACGAGGGCTGGCCGGTGTTCAACACCGTGTCCGACGCCGTGGAAAAGACGGGCGCCAACGCGACGGTGATTTTCGTTCCCCCGCCGTTTGCAGCCGATGCCATCATGGAAGCCGCCGACGCGGAGATTCCGCTGATTGTGTGCATCACGGAAGGCATTCCGGCGCGCGACATGGTGAAAGCCTGGCGCTACCTGGAGGGCCGCAAGTCGCGGCTGATCGGGCCGAACTGTCCGGGCATCATCTCGCCGGGCAAGTGCAAGATTGGCATCATGCCGGCGCGCATACACCGTCCGGGACGGATTGGCATTGTGTCGCGCTCGGGCACGCTGACGTATGAAGCCGTGCACCAGGTCACGCAGCTTGGTCTGGGGCAGAGCACGGCCATCGGCATCGGCGGCGACCCGATCATCGGCACCAATTTTGTGGATGCGCTGGGACTGTTCCAGGCCGATCCGGAGACGGACGCCATCATCATGATTGGCGAGATCGGCGGCAACGCCGAGGAGACGGCGGCGGAGTTCATCAAGGCCAACGTGAAAAAGCCGGTGGTGGGCTTCATCGCCGGGCAGACCGCGCCTCCGGGACGCCGCATGGGACACGCTGGAGCGATCATCAGCGGCGGCAAGGGCACGGCGGAAGAGAAGTTCAAGGCGCTGAAGGCCGCCGGCGTGGCGATTGTGAAGACTCCCGCGCTGATGGGCGAGACGCTATTGGAAGCCATGGGCGCGAAAAAGAGCTAGAGAAACTGATAAGCTGGTAAGGTGCGCGCCGGGGACGCTCGTGCGCGCAGTACAAAATCACGTCAGGACTGTTATGGAAACCTTGCAACGCACGCTTGCCATTGTGAAGCCCGACGCCGTCGCCAAGGGCGCGGCGGGCGACATCATCGCCACCATTGAAAAGAACGGATTCCGCATCATCGGCATCAAGATGCTGCACCTGAAAAAGGCCCAGGCCTCCGCGTTCTACGCGGTGCACGTGGGCAAGCCGTTTTACGATTCGCTGACGGCCTTCATGACCGAAGGCCCGGTTGTGGCCATGGCCCTCGAAAAGGCCAACGCCATTGCCGACTGGCGCAAGCTGATGGGCGCCACCAACCCGTCCAAGGCCGAGGAAGGCACCATCCGCAAGAAGCACGCCGAGAGCATTGAGCGCAACGCCGTGCACGGCTCCGACGCCGATGACACCGCCCGCTTCGAGCTGAGCTTCTTCTTCTCTGGTTACGAACTGGCGAAGTAGGTTTGATTTCAGGAGCTCCATCCCAGGTTAGCGGCCAACAACGGGCCGCGAACCTGGGGCACAACCGGTGAACCTGATTCACAACCGGTGAACCTGGGGCACACTCGGGACATTGCATACAAAAGGTGCGGCTTCGGCCGCACCTTTTGATTTGCGCTGACTTTTTTGCGGCGATTACTTGCTGGCCGTGCCGCACTGGTTCTGGCGCATGAACTCCTCGCCGCGGCGCTTCTGCTCTTCCTCGCTGAGGACTTCGAGCACGGAGCTGATGCCCCAGGTGTGGCCGAAGGGATCGGTGACACAGGCGTAGCGGTCTCCCCAGAAGGCGTCGTTCGGTTCCATCAGAGACGTGGCCCCGGCGGCCATGGCCGCGTGGTACACCGGGTCGCAGTCGGCAACCACCATTTGCAGATGAACCGACGAGCCGCCGTAGTGTTTGGGGCTGAAGCACTGCATGGGCGGAAATTCATCGTTGAGGAAGAACTTCATGCCGCCGAGGAGCAGTTCGGCGTGCATGACTTTGCCGTCCGTCCCGCGCGAGACGGGACTGGCGGAGGTGGCGCCGAAAGCCTGCTGGTAAAAGGCAATGGCCGCGTCGGCATCGTGGACGGTGAGGGAGGGCGTAATGGCCTGGCGCTGTTGTTCCATGGGGACTCGCTTCGGTGACCGCCGCGGTGGGCGGGACTGCCGCTGTTGCCGGCTCTACGTTGGATGCAGTCCACGCCCGTGGTGTTCGCGGAAATTTTCGCCCTAGGGAGACTCTGATCAAGCCGGAATCTGTCAGGGCATGGCTTCAGCCATGCCGCTAAGCCGGCAACATAATGCCGCGGCTTTAGCCGCTGGGGGAAGGTCCGTCAAGAATAAAACCGCTTTCCCTCAGGGGCTGAAGCCCCTGTGTTTATGCGGCTTGTACGGCACGGATAAATCCGTGCCCTGACAAAACATCTTCCCATCAAAATCTATCGGTGGCCGGGTTAACGTCCGTAGAATAGCTCGCAAGACTGACTTATTCAGAACCGCCCTAGCTGACGGGTGTAAAGAGTTCCTTGGTGCGGGTGGCCACCAGGTGATCGATGCCGCTGGTGACGTAGCGCAGGTAGTGCGGCGAGAGGCGATGCACGTCGAGCGCGGACTGGTCGCGGTAGGTCTCGTAGAAGAGGAAGTGCAGGGGATTCTCCTGCGACTGGTGGGCGGCGTACTGAATGCAGCCGGGCTCCTTGCGCGTCTCTTCGGAGACGGCCTTCAGGAGTTCCTTGCACTCGGCCTCGGTGCCGGGCTTGACGGTCATGTGAACGAGCAGTGCGATCATCGTGTTCTCCTCACGTGTTGCGATACGTTCCAGCCTACCGCTTCCCGTGCACGTAGAAAAGCCTGCCGGGAATAGAAAAGCCCGCACATGGCGGGCTTCTCAGAATGCGCAATGCGCGCAGGCTTACTTGCTCTTCAGGTAGGCCGCGAACTCGTCCACGAAGATGGTGTGGTCGCGGTCGGGGCCGGTGGAGACCATGCCGATTTCGGCGGCGGTTTCCTTTTGCAGGAAGCGCAGGTAATCCTTGGCCTTCTGCGGCAGTTTATCGTGCTCGGTAATGCCGAAGGTGCTGGTTTGCCAGCCGGGCAACTTGGTGATGACCGGCTCGATTTTGCGGTAGCCGGAGTCCTGCGCGGGAATTTCTTCCACCACCTTGCCGTCGATCTTATAGCCGGTGACGACGGGCACTTCAGGCAGTTCGTCGAGCACGTCCAGCTTGGTGACCACCAGCCAGCCGGTGCCGTTGATCATGTTGGAGTAGCGCAGCAGGGGCAGATCGATCGAGCCGCAGCGGCGCGGACGGCCGGTGACGGCGCCGTACTCGTTGCCCTTGCGGCGGACAAAGTCGCCCAGCTCGTCGTGAATCTCCGAGGGGAACGGACCTTCTCCCACGCGGGTGCAATAGGCCTTGCTCACGCCGATGACGGTCTTGATGGCCGTGGGTGGCACGCCGGTGCCGATGGAGGCTCCGCCGCTGGTGGCGCTGGACGAGGTGACGAACGGATAGGTGCCGTGGTCGATGTCCAGCATGGTGCCCTGCGCGCCTTCGAACATGACGCTCTTACCGGCGGCAATGGCCTTGTTCAGCAGCAGAGCGGTGTCGGCCACGAAGGGCGCAATCTGCCCGGCGATGCGCGTGTACTCGTCGTACATGGCATCGGGATCGATGGGCTCGCCGTTGAAGAGCGCGTGCGCGATGGTGTTCTTTTCCTGGCAGGCGTTCTTGATGTGCTTCTTGAGCAGCTCGCTGTCCAGAAGGTCGGCCACGCGAAGGCCGCGGCGGGCCATCTTGTCCTCATACGTGGGACCGATGCCGCGCGAGGTGGTGCCAATCTTGACGCGTCCGGGAGCGTTTTCCGCGCCCAGCTCGATCATGCGGTGATAGGGCAGAATGACATGCGCGCGGTTGCTGAGGAACAGGTTGGCCGACGCGCCTTTTTCACCGGGTCCGGCCACGGTAAGGCCGGCGTTGCGGAGGGTATTGACCTCCTTCATCAGGGCAAAGGGGTCGAGTACGACGCCATTGCCGATGACGGCCTGCGACTCCTGGCGAAGGATGCCGCACGGAATAAGCTGCAAGACGAACTTTTTGCCGCTTATGGTTACGGTATGTCCGGCGTTGTGTCCGCCGGCGTAGCGCGCCACTACGTCGAAGTTGTCCGACAGAACGTCAACGATCTTGCCTTTGCCCTCATCGCCCCACTGGGCTCCGAGAACGACTGCGGTCTTAGCCTGACTCACGTTCGCTCCCACTCACGCACGCAGACCTGCTGCGTTGGATGTGTACGCCGACTTGATTTGAAGTCTCGGGAAAAGATGGCCTGGGGAAGGGACTCCTTACCAGCCGTGTACAACAAATTTTAACGCATCCGGGGCGGCACGCAAAACCTGAGCGGTGGAAAGCGGCACGAAAGGCGCCGGCGCTGGTTTACACTGGCAAACATGCCTGAATTGCCCGAGGTGGAAACCGTCGCCCGCGGACTGCATAAACGGCTGGCGGGCGACCGCATCCGCGAAGTCTGGATTGGCCCTCACAAAAAACTGCTGCAATCGCCAGCGCGGCAAATGGAGCGGGTGCTGAACGGCGCGCTTATCGTGGCTTTCCGCCGCGTGGGAAAGCACATTGTGGGGCAACTGGAGACCGCCGAAGGGCCGGCGCAGTGGGTGATCCACCTGGGAATGACCGGGCGCTGCCTGGTGTACGACGCAGCGGCGGAGATGGAAAAGCATACGCACCTGGTGGCGACCATGGAATCCGGCTGCGAAATGCGCTACGTCGATCCGCGGCGCTTTGGCAAGCTGAAGGTGCTGACCAGGGGCGAATTCCACGCCGCGGGGGCGGAGCCTTTGGGCGCGGACCGCGAGAAGTTCTACGAGCGCTTTCACCGGCGCAAAACGCCCATCAAAAGCGCCCTGCTGAATCAAACGCTGCTGACGGGAATTGGCAACATCTACGCCGACGAAAGCCTCTTCCGCGCCGGAATACGCCCGCGACGGCGGGCAGACCGGGTAACCCGCGCGGAATATGAGCGCCTCTATGATGGCATCCAACAGGTTTTGACCGAGGCCATTGCGGCCGGCGGGTCGAGCGTGTCGGATTACGTGGGAGCCGAGGGCGAGCGCGGGTTTTTCCAGTTGCAGCACCGGGTGTACCAGCGCACGGGAGAGCCTTGCCTGGTGTGCGGCGCGGAGATTCAACGAGTGGTACTGGGCGGGCGGAGCAGCCACTACTGCCCGCACTGCCAGCGGTAAACACTGAATTCTTTTTTGGGGGAACATCGAGGAACGCATACGCCGTGGGTGTGTTCATCGATCGGTGCGGATGACGTGGAAGGTTTCGGAGGCAAGAGCAGAGGCCCGGGGGAGAGTGGCGCAGAGGTAGGGATCTTTCGACTCCGGAGGCGCGTTGCGCGCCTCCTTCGCTCAAGATGACAGCGTAAAAGCAAAGGCAAGAGCAAGATCGAAGACAAGAACAGGATCGGTTGTGCCCCAGGTTCGACGCGCGCATGCGCGGCTAACCTGGGATCGCGCGTTGAGGGCAGTGGCCCATCGACTACGAAGGCGGCAGACTGAGTCTGCCGCCTTCTGCATTCAGAGGTACAAAGCGTTGCGTTAATCGAGTGAGTAGCCTTCTTCTCCGTGCTGCGTGAGGTCGAGGCCGGTGACCTCGTCCTCGTCGCTGACGCGCAGGCCGACGGTGGCATCGACGAGCTTCAGCAGGACAAGCGTGCCCACGGCGGCCAGCACCCAGGCAATGAGCACGCCGGTGAGCTGGTTGAGCAACTGGTGGGCGTTGCCGTCGAAGAGGCCGCTGCCGGTGGGGTTGCCCTGCGCATCCTTGAAAACGGCGTTGACCGCTCGGCTGGCGAAGATGCCGGTGAGGATGGCGCCCAGAGTGCCGCCCGCGCCGTGCACGCCAAAGGCGTCCAGCGAATCGTCATAGCCAAAGAAGGATTTGACCCGGGTGACCATGAAGTAGCAGAAGAAGCCGGCAATCAGGCCGATGACAATGCCCGCCATGGGGCCGACAAAGCCGGCGGCGGGAGTGATGGCCACCAGTCCGGCAACGGCGCCGGAGATGCCGCCCAGGGCGCTGGGATGTCCGGAGAAGACCCACTCAGCGAAGAGCCAGGCACAGGCCGCCGCGGCGGCGGCAAAGTGCGTGGCCACAAAGGCCGAGGTCGCCAGGCTGCCGGAGCCAAGTGCCGAACCGGCATTGAATCCGAACCAGCCCACCCACAGCAGGCAGGCGCCGATGAAGGCCAGCACCACACTGTGCGGACGGATCTGTTCGTGCGGGTATCCCTTGCGCTTGCCCAGGTAAATGGCCGTCACCAGCGCGGAGACACCCGAGGTGACGTGCACCACGGTGCCGCCGGCAAAGTCCAGGCAGGGGAAGCGTCCGCCGAGCGAGGCGTTCAGCAATCCGCCCTTGCCCCACACCATGTGCGCCATGGGCGAATACACCACCAGCGACCAGAGCACGAGGAAGATCAGCATTCCGGAGAACTTCATGCGTTCGGCAAAGGCGCCGGAGATGAGCGCCGGAGTGATGATGGCGAACATCAACTGATAGACCATGAAGGTCTGGAAGGGAATGGTGGCGGCGTAATCGGCGTCCGGTGCGGCGCCCACGTTGTGCAGGAAGATGTGCTGGAAGCCGCCGATAAATGCATTGCCGCTGCCGAAGGCCAGGCTGAAGCCGACCACTCCCCACAGAATGGTGATGACGGCCATCATGGCAAAGCTCTGCATCATGGTGGAGAGCACGTTCTTCTTGCGGACCAGGCCACCGTAGAAGAGCGCCAGGCCGGGACCGGTCATGAGCAGCACAAGGGCTGCACTGACCAGCATCCAGGCGTTATCGGCGTTGCTGCGGGCGTCGGTAACTTGTTTCTGGAGGTCGGCAAGCTGCTGCGTGGTAACCGTTTGAGCGCTGAGGGTGAGGCAAAATGACAGCACCAATAGGACGCAGCACAGACGTGCACCACGGGAAGAAAGAAGATGTCTGGGCATGAGGAAGTGTAGCGCGATGGCGGCGGCGGCCAGTAGAGAAAACTACCGGGCGCGAGATAAAAAAAACCTCTAAGACGTATAAGGAAAATTTGTAGCCAAGGCCCGGCGGCGCACTCCGGAGGGAAGTGACGGCGGGCGGAAAATTGCGCCGCTGCGCAAACACTCTAAGCTGCGGCGCGGGCCTCCTGAACAAATTTGAGGAAGCGCGAAGCCAGCTCGCGGATCCATGCACCTTCCTTGTAGCGCAAGGCCTGGCGGGGGATCAGATCCTCGCCTACGCCGAGCACTTCGGCTCCGGCGAGGATGTACTGCCCGGCGGTGCTCTGGGTGACGCCGCCGGAGGCCATGAGGCGGACGCGCGGCAGGGCGGCCTTGAGCGCGCGGATGTATTTTTCTCCGCCCACATCGCCACAGGGGAAGACCTTGACGAAATCGGCGCCGGCGGCGTGCGCGGCCAGAATTTCCGTGGGCGTCATGGCGCCGGGAATGACGGTGACGCGCTGCTCGACGCAGTGGGCGACGACCTTGGGTAAAAATCCGATGCCGGTGATGAAGTCGGCGCCAGCATCCAGGCGGACGCGCAGCTCGTCAAGGCCGGAGTTCACTTCGGCGCCGACGATGAGGGTGGGAAAGAGGCGGTGCAGCTCGCGGATCACCTCGGTGCAGTCGGGGACGGTGTCCTCGATTTCAACGATGGGGATGCCGCCGGCAAAAACCTGCTCGGCGGCGAAGATGGCCAAAGAGGCCGAGTCCACGCGAATGGCCGGAATCAGTCCGGCGTCGTGGATATGCTTGGTGATCTCTTCCCTCGTCACGGCTGTCTCCCTTCCCTGGAGAACGGCAACCACCGGGGCATTGTAGCCCAGTGGCTGCCGCGGGACATCAGCTTTCGTACACGCTCTGCGATTCCTCGGGCGGCGGCAGGCGATCATCCGGCCGCGCCCACCAGACGTAGAAGGTGGGCAGCAGGAAGATGCTGAGCACAAGGTCGGCCATCAGTCCGCCGACAATGACGATGGCGAAGGGCCGCTGTGAATCCGAGCCGATGGCGTGCGACATGGCGGCGGGCAGCAGGCCCAGGGTAGCCACAAGCATGGTCATCAGGATGGGACGCAGGCGGCGGGTGGAGCCTTCGATGGCGGCCTCGCGCACGGGCATGCCGCGCGAACGGAGCTGGTTGATGTACTCCACCAGAATGACGCCGGTTTGCACGCAGACGCCGAAGAGCGCCAGGAAGCCAATGCCGGAGGAGACGCTGAAGTGCGTGCCGGTGACGAGCAGGGCCAACATTCCGCCGAAGGGCGCCACCATGACGTTGACCAGGTTGAGCAGGGCCCACTTGAAGCTGCCGAAGGCGCCGTAAATGATCATGAAGATGATGAAGATGGTGACCGGCACAATGACCATGAGGCGCGCCGAGGAGCGCTTCTGGCTCTCGTACTCGCCCTCCCAGACGGTGTGATAGCCGACGGGCAGCTTGACCTGGCGGCCGACCTTTTCAATGGCCTCGTTGACGGCTGAGCCGAGGTCGCGTCCGCGGACGCTGAATTTGACGGCCACATAGCGCTGGTTGCCCTCGCGGTAAATCTCCGAGGGGCCGTCGTGCTCGGCGACGTTGCAGAGTTCGCTGAGGGCGACGCGCTGTCCGTTGGGCGCGAGCAGGCGGATGTTGCGGATGGCTTCCTCGGTGTTGCGGTAAGGCTGCTGATAACGCAGCACCAGGTCGTAGTGGGCTTCGCCGCGCAGCACCTGCGAGACGGCGTTGCCGCCGACGGCGGTCTGTATGGCGTCCTGCACGTCGTTGACGTTGATCTGGTAGCGGGCAGCCTTCTCACGGTTGACGGTGACGTTGAGGTTCGGCTGGCCGAGCACGCGCAGCACGCCGAGGTCTTCAATGCCGTTGACGGTCTTCAGCACCGAGGCAACTTCGTCGGCCTTGGCCTCAAGGGTGACCAGGTCGTCGCCGTAGATCTTGGTGGCCAGCTCGCCCTTCACGCCGCTCACTGCCTCCTCCACGTTATCGGCGATGGGCTGCGAGAAGCCCCAATCGACGCCGGGGATACGGTCTTCCAATTGATGCTGCATGGCGGCGATCAGCTCTTCCTTGTTCTGGTGGAAGACCGGGCGCCACTGCTCCTTGGGCTTGAGGCCGACAAAGAACTCGGTGTTGAAGAAGCCGGTGGTGTCGGTGCCATCGTCGGGACGTCCGACCTGGCTGGTGCAGGTGGTGGCCTCCGGGAAGGAGCAGAGGAGAATGCGCGCCTGGTTGGAGACGCGAATGCCCTCGGTGGGGCCGGTGCTGCGCGCCAGAGTGCCGCGCACCCAGAGGGCGCCTTCGTCGAGGTGCGGCAGGAACTCCGAGCCGATGGCGCCGGTGGCCATAAGCAGCACGCTGGTGAGGAAGGCCGCTCCGGCGCCGGCAACAACCACCCACTTGCGATCCACCGCCCAGGAGATGGCGGCGTGGTAGCCGTCGGTGATCCATAGCAGCACGGGATTGTGCCAGTCCTTGACCTCGCGGCGGAAGAGGAAGCTGGCCAGGACGGGAGCGATGGTCATGGAGAAGATCACCGCGCCGAGCAGGGCGAAGGCCACGGTCCAGGCCATGGGACGGAAGAGGCGGCCTTCGACGCGCTGCAGGGTGAAGATGGGCAGGTACGAGGTGATGATGATGGTGATGGCGTAAAAGACCGGGCGCTGCACCTCGTGAGCGGCGTCGTGGATGCGCGCGGCCACGGACTTGTGCTCGTGGTCCGGCCCCTGATTCTGTCCGATGTGGCGGATGATGTTTTCCACCATCACCACCGTGCCTTCGACGACCATGCCGAAATCCAGCGCGCCAAGTGAGAGCAGGTTGGCGGGAATCTTCTGAATGTCCAGGCAGATGGAGGCGAAGAGCAGCGAGAAGGGAATGGTGAGGGCCACGATGAGCGCGCCGCGCACGTTGCCGAGCATCAGCAAGAGCGCCAGGGTGACGAGGAGGAAGCCCTCGGCCAGGTTGTGGAGCACGGTGTGAGTGGTGAAGTGAATCAACTCGCTGCGGTCGAGGAAGGGAACGATTTTTACGCCGGGCGGCAGGATGTGATCGTTCAACTCCTTGACGCGAGCTTGCAAGGCCACCAGCGCGGTCTCGGCGTCGGCACCCTTGCGCATGGGGACAATGGCCGAAACCACGTCGTCGTTATCGACGATCTTGCCGTCCTCGCGACGATAGGCGCGGGCGAACTGGCCGAGGCGTATCTTCGGTCCCTGCTCGACGGTGGCCACGTCCTTGACGCGCACGGGCGTGCCGCCGTGGGTGAGCAGCACGGTGTTTTCAATGTCGTGCACGTCGCGCACCATGCCGACGGCGCGCACGTTGATCTGCTGCAGACCGGCCTCGATGAAGCTGCCGCCGGCGTTGGTGTTGTTGCTGGCAAGCTGCTGCTCCACCTGTTGCAGGCTTAGGCCGTAGGCAATGAGCTTGTTGGGATCGAGCTTGACCTGGTACTCGCGGGTGGGGCCGCCGAAGGTGTTGACGTCCACGATGTCGGGAACGGCCTTCAGGTTCTTCTCCACCACCCAGTCCTCGAGGGACTTCAGTTCCATCACGTCGTACTGCGGATTGGTGCTGTGCAGGGTGTAGAAGTAGATCTGTCCGGCGGGACTCCAGTCGGTTCCCATCTGCGGGGTCACGCCCTGGGGCAAGGTCACCTGGGTGATGCGTTCGAGCACGCGCTCGCGGTTCCAGTCGTTGCTGCTCTCGTCGTCGAAGATCAGCTTGATGTCCGAGAGGCCGAAGACGGAGAACGAGCGCAGATGCACCGTGTGGGGAATGCCGTTGAGGCCGGTCTCCAGAGGGATGGTGACCTGTTGCTCCACCTGCTCGGCGCTGATGCCGGGCCACTGGGTGATGACCTCGACGTAGTTGTCGGCCACGTCGGGATAGGCGTCCACCGGCAGGCGATGGAAGGCCACGGCGCCGGCGGCGATGAGCAGCACGGTGAAGGCCAGGACCAGCAGCTTCTGATCGAGGGCGAAATCAACCATCCTCCGGATCATCTATTGCTCCACCGTGTTCTGCATCACGAGCGCGTTCTGCACGACTTTTGTCCCCGCATCCAGGCCGCGGGCGATTTCCTGAAGGCCATTGGGCAGCATGGCGCCGCCTGCCACTTCCTGGCGCTTGAAGCGGTCCTTATCCACGGGGACGAAGACCCACATGCGGTCATGCAGATGCAGGATGGCCGTGGCCGGTATGGCGGCGTGGGTGACGGGCTGCTTGCCATAGAACGTGGCCGTAACGAACATGCCGATGCGCAACAGGCCGGGGTTGGCCACCTCGATGCGCACCTTGGCCGTGTGCAGAGCAGGGTCGAGCGTGGGCAGGATGTTGTCCACCTTGCCGTGCAGCACGCGGCCGGGATAGGCGGCGAGATGAATATCGGCGCGTTCGCCGACGCGCACGGCATCCAGATCGTTCTCATACACGTCGCAGACAATCCACACCGAGCTGAGGTCGGCGATGGTGAAGGGATTCGGGCCGGACAAGCCCTGCACGCCGCCGGCGTTTACTACCTGCTGATCGGTGATGACGCCGGAGATGGGCGCGAGGACGTTGACCACGCCTGAAGGATGATCCTTGTCCACACCGAGCAGATGGAGCTGTTCGGTGGCCGTGTTGAGATCGACCCGGGCGTCGTTGGCCGCGGCCTCGGCCTGTTCGAGGGCGCTCTTGCTGGAGGCTCCGTGCTCGTAGAGGAGCTTGGTGCGCTCGTATTGCGTGCGAGCCAGGCGCTCGTCGTTCTGCGCCTTCTGGTAATTCTGGAAGGCCCCGCTGACGTCGTTACTGCGCACCTTGAGCAGCAGTTGCCCTTTCTTTACCTCGTCGCCCAGCCGCGCGTGGACCTCGACGACGCGACCGCTGGCCAGCGAGACAACGGGCACGGCGCGCGCGATATCCGGCTGCACCACGCCGGTGACGTTCAACTCGGGCGAGGCCGCATAGCTTTCGGCCGCGACCAGCGCGAACTGCTCGGGATGATCCACCTTGAAGTTGGCCGCGCCGGTGTCTGGCACCACCACTGCGGGCTGCGGAGCGGCGGCCTTGTCGTCATCCTTGTGCTGCTTGCAGCCCGCCCATGTTAGGGCCGCGACGAGCGCGGCCAGCAGAATCCAGCTACGGCCGTTGCCGAATGCCTTCATTGAATCACCTCCCGGCCCACGGCCATGTTGAGTTGCGCGGCGGCTTCCAGGTAGGAGCCGACCAGGTTGACGTAGGCCAGTTGCACGGCGCGGTACTCGCTTTCCGCGCTGAGGAAATCAAGCAGCGAGGCGCCGCCGTTCTGATAGGAGAAGTACACGGTGTCTCGCACGCGCGCCGACTGTTGCAGGTATTTGTCCTTATAAGGGCGCAGCAGGAGGGCGGTGCCGGACAACGTGGTGTAGCCGGAGTCCACGTCGCCAAAGACCTGGGCCGCGACGGCGTCACGCAGGCGCTGGTTGCGCGTGACGTCGAGTTCGGTGCGCAGCTTTTCTCCCTGGTTGCGGTCGAAGATGCGCAGGGGAATCGAGATGTTGAAGCCCACATACTGATCGATGGGCGGGTTGCGTCCGGCATCGACGCCGATGGTGGGATCGGTGGAGCCGTTGGCGACGGCCAGCTTGTGATCGGTGCGCGCCTTGTCCACGGCGGCGGCGGCGGCGGCCAGGTCGGGACGGTTGTCGAGCGCGGCCTGGCGAAGCTGATCGAGCGCGGGCAGGTCGAGTGCGGCGTCATAGCTGCCGGCGACGTCAAACTGGTCGAGGGGCGTGCGCTCGTTGAGCAGCGTGAGCAGAGCGATTTTGGCCGTGCGCAAGGCAATCTGCGCCGATTGCACGTCGGATTCGAACTGCACGCGCTGGAGTTCGAGACGGTCAAGGTCGATTTGCGCGATATCGCCGTCCTGGAAGCGGGTGCGGCTGATCTCGAGCACATGGTCGTAGTAGGCCAGATCATCCTGCGCCAGGTGGAGCACGGCCTTGGCCTGTAGCGTAGAGACAAACGCCGAGCGGAGTCCGAAGATCAGGTTGCGCTCCAGGTCGGCCTGGGCGCCGGCGGCAATGGCCGTGCCCTTGCGCGCGCTCTGCAGACGCAGGCCGCGCTTGTTCTCGCGCTCATGCAGGTAGCTGAGCTGGGCCACGGTGAGCAGGGAGCCGCAGCAACTGTGCGCCGGGCCGCCGCTGAAGGGATTGAACTGGTCGCCCGTAAGGGTGGCCGTGGGATTGGGCCGCAGGGCGGCGGTGATCTCCTGAGCCCGCGACTCGTCAATGTTCAAACGGCCCGCGGCCAAGGCGGGATTGTTGCTCTCAAAACGCTGGCGCGCCTGCTCCCAGGTGATGGGAGCGGGTGCCTGGGCCGCCGCCGCGCCCGTCATCAGGCACAAAGCGGCGCAAACATGAAACAGCTTATTCATTGCAATCCTCAAAACGAATCCCCATGGGCGGCAGTTCCACATCCGCCCCTCCCGGTAACTACATCTCGCACCGTTGGCTGCGAGATGCGATAATGCGCCGAGTGTCGAACACTGTTTCTATTCTCAGGGAACGGAATTCGATGAGGAAGCTTGGGCACCATGAATTACGCGCTATCTTTTGCTGAGGGCTATTATCTTTCAGGGGTAGCTTCGGGCACACGGGGAAGGCAGGGCGGCCATGCGTTTTGACGACATCCTATCCATCTATGCCCCGGCCTACCGGAAGCGGATGTTGTTTGCGGCTGCCGCGATGATCCTTGCGGTAGCCGTGGTGGATTGGCAGACCCAGCAGTTCCTCTCGGTCGGGTATCTGTATCTGTTTCCGCTGATGATTGCGGGCGGGTTTCTGAGCCGTCCGCAAATCGTCGGGGTGGGGCTGCTGTGCGCATATTTGCAAGAGGAATTCAGCTATCTTCCGTCCAGTGAAGCAATCACCCGATTGGTCCTCTCTTCGGCGGGCTTTGTCGGCACGGGATTGCTGATTGCCGAGGTGGTGCACAGCCGCCGTATCATGATCGAGAACGTGCGGGCGCTGGAGGCCTCGGCGCGGGCGCGCCGCGAGGCCGAGGAGCAACTGCGCGTGCTGGTGGAAAGCTCTCCGGCGGCCATTGTGACCATGGGCGGAGACGGTACGATTCTGCTGGCCAACGATGCGGCGCAGCAGATGCTGGCGCCGGATGGCCCACCGCTGAACGGTCAGTCCGCCGAGCGCTATTTGCCGGCGCTGACGACGGCGGCGCGGACAGGCGCGGTGCGGAACTTCCGCACCACCCTGCAATGCCGCGGACAGCGCGCGGACGGCGAAGTGTTTCTGGCCGGAGTGTGGTTTTCCACCTACGCGGCGGCGGAGGGCGGCAAGCGTTTGGCGGCGATTCTGGTGGACCTTTCGGACGAGTTGCGCAGCCGCGAGGATCTGAACCTGGATTACCTGCTGACGAACACGCGCATTCTGATGAGCGCCGTGTCGCACGAGATACGCAACCTTTGCGGCGCGGCCATGATTGTGCACCGCAACCTGTGCGCGGTGGAGGATCTGCGCGGCAACGCCGACTTTGAGGCGCTGGGCACGCTGATCCAGGGGCTGGAGAAGATCGCCTCCATGGAACTGAGCGGCAAACAGCAGCCGCGCACGGCCATCGAACTGGATTCCGTGCTGGACGAGGTCCGCGTGCTGGTGGAAAGCGCGGCGCGCGAGGAAGGCATCGGGTTGCGCTGGGAGGGTTCGAAGGAAGACCCGATGGTGTGGGCCGACCGCTATGGATTGATGCAGGTGTTCCTGAACCTGTCGAAGAACGCGATCCACGCCATGCAGGGCTTGCCCACACGGCGGCTGACGGTGGCGGTGGACGTTGGCGCGGAGCGGGTGACGGTGCGTTTTCTCGACACCGGCCCGGGCATCGCCGATGCCAGCCAGTTGTTCCGGCCGTTTCATACGGGAAGCGGCGGCACCGGGCTGGGATTGTACGTGTCGCGCGCCATGTTGAAGAGTTTTGGCGGCGATCTGGTCTATGAGCCGCGGGAAATCGGTTGCAGTTTTGCTGTCGTGCTGGAACGAGCGAAGGAGAATATGGTCCATGACTGATACGAAGGCGAGAATCTTACTGGTGGACGACCACGCGCTGTTTCGCGACAGCGTGGGGCGCTTTCTGGACCGCGAGAGCGGATTGCAGGTGGTGGGCGGATGCGCGACGCTCTCCGAGGCACGGGATTTTCTGATGTCGCACGAGGTGGACCTGGTGCTGCTGGACTTCGATCTAGGGGAGCGCGACGGCGCGGACTTTATGCAGATGGCGGAGAACATGAGCTTCCACGGCAAGGTTCTGCTGGTGACGGCCGGCGTGACCGATACCAACGCCGCCGCCATGGTGAAGCGCGGCGTGGCCGGAGTCTTCCTCAAGCACGATCCGCCGGCTGCGCTGGTGAACGCCATCCGCGAGGTGCTGATGGGCCGCGTGTGGCTGGACCAGAACCGCCTGCGCAGCATCGCCGGTAAGGAGCAGGAAAAGCCCGCGGTGCCCACCCGCAAGCTCACCGAACGCGAACAGATGGTGCTCTCGGGAGTGTTTGAAGGCATGGCCAACAAGCAGATCGCCGACCGTCTGCAAGTCAGCGAGAGCAGCGTGAAGGCTACCCTGCAGCAGCTCTTCCATAAGACCGGCGTGCGCAACCGCAGCCAACTGGTGCGTATTGCCCTGGAACGCTACCGCGACCTGATCTGATCCATCCTTAAGTTTGAGCCAGACCTACCGTGCTGGCAGAAACAAAGAGACGCGCCGAAACTCCCGGCGCGTTTTTGTTTTGCCTCCGCGTCCGGCAAGACGCGTTCCCCCGCCACCTTTATTCATAACCGCAGGATGTTACTTTCCGGCGTGAACCGCGCGGCTGTAAAGCGAACCCACTAAGTAAGGATGGCGCGCCGTCTACTCCCCTCACGGACCGGCGTCCGGAACTGGAATCGTTCCCGAAGTAAGCACTCCGCCGCCGCGCAGATCGTGTGCGGGCAAAAGGGCCGCGGAGAAAATATCCACATTTGTCGATCTTGTGACAGGAGGCTGCTGCGGGCGGTTTTCGCGGGGTTGCAATTAGAAGGAACTCGCGGCTCCGGCGAATCCTGTTTTAGGAACAGCACCAGAAGCGGCCCGTCCCCGGCGGCGTCCCGCGAATTCCTGCGCGACTCCGGGAACTGTTCATGCAGGATAAAGCCTGCAAATGCTGTGTGTATCACTTATGTCGTTCGACTAGGAGTACATAAATGGATTTCACGCGAAAGGTCAGAGGATACCGGACACCCATCCTACTGACGCTCTGTTTGTTGCTGCCGGTAGGAGTGATTGCATCTTCCAACCCAGGCAAAGCGAAAGCTGATCAGCCGTTGTTTGTCGGCGAAGAAACCTGCAAGGGTTGCCACGACGACATTGCCAAGCGCTTCGATGAGAGCGCGCACAAAAAGATGGCGCTCCTGCACGGCGGCGCTGGCGTCACCTGTGAAAACTGCCACGGCAGCGGAAAAGCGCACGTGGACGGCGGCGGCGACACGAGCAAGATCTTCAATCCGGCGAAGCATTCGGCGAAGGAAGTTGACGCGAAGTGCCAGACCTGCCACGCCGGGGCGCATCCGAACTTCGACCGCTCTCCCCACGCCAAGGCCAACGTAGGCTGCATCAGTTGCCACAGCATTCATCAGAGCAAGGACGAAAAGCTGCTGAAGGTTTCGCAGACCAAGCTCTGCCTGCAATGCCACTCCGACGTCAAGCCGGCGTTCAGCATGCCCTTCCATCACAAGGTTAACGAGGGACTGGTTCAGTGCAGTGACTGCCACGATGCGCACGGCACATTCAACGCCAACAACGTGAAGTCCACGGCCGATCAGAACGCGATCTGCACCAAGTGCCACACCGAGGTGAGGGGGCCGTTTGTGTACGAACATGCCCCGGTCAAGGCCGAGGGATGCATGGGGTGCCACACGCCGCACGGTTCGCAGAACCCGCGCATGTTGAACATGCCGGCCATCAACCCGCTTTGCAATCAGTGCCACAGCGGCGTTGCGGCCAACACGGTTCATGGCATGGGCGCGGGATCGTCGGTGACCTACCCATGCACGACCTGCCACACCTACATTCATGGCTCGAACATGAATACCGCGTTCATCAGGTAGGGGGCATGGATTGCGCTGCGCGGGCCGGAGCAAGTGCGGCGGCGCGGCCGCGTTTCGATTGCACGCCGGTGGACCCTGTTCCTCCGGGCAAGTTCTTAGTGAGGTTTTGATTATGATGATTACAGATTGGATTACCCGGCGGGTGGGTGGAAGTCCCGTCGCTGGCGTGGCCACCTTACTCCTGTGGCTGGCCGGCGGCAGCGCCGTCGCGCAGATCCCCTTAACGTTGTCCCACGCCACCGTGCCGGATGGCTACACGTTGCATGAATCGATTGACGTCGGCGGCCGCGCCACGAACATCTTCGGCAGCACCGATATGTATGACACGCTGGTTAACCTGCATAGCGGCGCTCGTTTGCAGGGTGAGACCTTTGAACTGCACGCCCTGCCGGATACCAAGCATACGAAGGTCGATTACCTGAAGGCGTTTATCAGCGGCGTCGGCGGCGATCCGTACAGCTTTGCCAAACTGGAAGCTTCCAAAGGCAAACTCTACGACTTCACCGGACTGTTCCGGCGCGACCGCCAATTCTTCGACTACAACCTGCTGGGTAATCCGAACCTTCCCGCCGGGCAGACGTTGCCGGTCGGGCCCACGGCGTCGCCCACGGGCACCTACGCGTGGCCGCAGGTGATGCAGTCGCCATTCATGTTCAACACGGTTCGCCGGATGACGGACACCGCTCTGACTTTGTTCCCGCTGTCGAAGTGGACGTTCCGCGCCGCATATTCGCAGAACGTCTTCCAGGGGCCGAGCCTGACACCCAGCGGATACCAGGTTGCCAGCTCGTACGCAGTTTTGCTCCAGGAGAATCAGCGCAACAGCACGGACGATTGGCGGGCGTCGCTGGAGTGGAAGCCCTGGCCGCAGACGCGCCTCAGCTACGAAGAGCAGATCACGCACTACAAGGGCGATTCGTATTTCAGCATGGCGCCGCAGTACCTCAACCTGCAGGAAGCCAATGGAACCCGGGTTGCTCTGCTCCAGAATTACGACAATCCCGTTCATAGCGCGCTCACCCTCACTTGCGGCACCGGCGTCGGTCTCGACAAGATCTATCCCGCGGTCAACAACGGACTGCCTATTGTCGATCCGGCGTGCAACGTGATTAGCAGTTACACGCGCACCCAGCCCACACGGGTGCTGTTTCCCACGGAAATCTTCCGGATGCAGAGTTCGAGCATCCCGAACGTAACGATGAACGGCAACGTCCGCTACACGTACGCGAACATGTCGCTGCCGAACTTCTACGATAACTTCCAGGGACTGTCGGGAACGACCCGCCAGCTTCAGTACGTGGGCAACGCCAGCGCCAAGCGGGAAGCCATTGCCGCCGATTACGGCGTCTCCTGGCGGCTGGCGAAGAAGCTCACTGTTTCCGAGCAGATCGACTACTCGAACGTGCACCAGCCGGGAACGGCCAACATGACCAGCTATACCAAGGTGACCGCCGGCACGGCGAGCATCAACAGCACCGCGTTGACCACGACGGTGATTAACACCGCGACCAGCCCGCTCACCTCGACCTTCAGCGGCAGCCCGAGCGTGCAGGCGCCGCAGTTCAACTACTTCGGACAGAAGTTCATCACCAATAACGTTACGGCCACGTATGACGCCTCGGACCGCACGACGTTTACGCTGACCTACTACTACCAGAAGCACACGATCGGGGAAGGCTCGGCCAATACCACGTCATACCTGACGGGCATCGAAAATTTCACGATCAACGAAAATGGCGGCACGTTCGGCGTAAGCCTGCGTCCCACCAGGCAGTGGAACATCAACGGCTCGGTGGAAGTCCGCTACGCCGACAATGCATTTACGCCGGTGGCGCCACGCGAGCTGCAACACTACCGGATTCACACGACCTACCATCCCAAGCCCTGGGCCTCGTTTTCCGGCGCGTATAACGACATCGAGCGACACAACAACACCAACAACACGGGCGCCGTGTCCGTGGACGGTCCACTGCAGCACGTGGATCACAGCCGCACGGTCAGCTTCAACGCCGACCTGATGCCGGGCAAGCACTACGCGCTCGACGTCAGCTACGCCTACAGCGACGTGTACACCTCGACGAATATCTGCTACCAGGGCTCGGCCTCCAGTGCCACGATTCCTGGCGCGGCATCGCCGGCCGGCGTGGCGTGTCCGTCTCCGACGCCGCGCGCGGGTTCTCCGTACACGTTCGGTCCGGTGAAGGACTTCATGGACGCGCCCACGCAGTATGCGTCCGTGCTGCTGACGGTGTCACCGGACGACAAACTGCACGTCGATCTCGGCTATCGTCTCAGCTCGGTCAACGGCAGCCGTTTCTTCAACGATCCGCGCGACGTGAATGGCTCGCTGGTGTCCACTTACCAGACGCCTTTCGCGAAGCTCTCCTATGCCATGCAGAAGAACCTGGTGTGGCAGGCGGCGTTTGACTACTTCGGCTACGGTGAAGGCGGGCGCTCTGGCGCCATGTATTGCAGCGCCTCCACGACCCTGCCGACGCTGACCACCTCGGCCACGGTAGTGCCCTGCAGCACGCTGGCCAACACGGCGATGAGCGGCCCGGCCTACGGCTTCACCGCTCCGCGCAACTTCCACGCAGATAATCTGACCGTCGGCGTTCACTACGAATTCTGACGATTCACCATTCACCTTCCCGATAGCATGGGGCGGCCTGCGGGCCGCCCCGGTTTTTTGCCCGGCGAAAACAAGACTGATGCGTGCAGTCCGCACCCCCTCGTGACCCCGCCGCAAACCTTGACGGCCATCCCCGGCCGCTTCCACTGGAATTAAGGTTAGCCTCCGCCAGATTTTCTTCCTCCGGACGTCAATTAAGAACTTTCTATGACATTCATCAAGCATTCATGGCTTGTTAACAATCGCGGACTAGACTCCGATGCGAGTAGAGGACAGCCGCCGATCCGCACACTTCAAGTGTTTGTCCTTCCGGGGAGCCGCCCCGGTCAATGAAGCTTCGTTCCACCTCCCGCCGGATGCGTCGCGGGAGAGACGGTTTGCTGGATGGATTGCGAATAATGAGGAGAGCTAGCATGAGCGTACGCCGCTGGATTCAGATCAGCCTTTGTCTTTGCCTTGCCCTTGTCTTTACCGGATGTAAGGATTCCTCGAAGTCCGCCAGCGTGGTGAAGTTGCAGGGCGCCGGCGCCAGCTTCCCCGCGCCTCTTTATACAAAGTGGTTCAAGGCCTACAGCACCGCGCACCCCGAGGTCCAGGTGGACTATCAGTCGGTGGGCAGCGGCAGCGGCAAGAAGAGCGTGATCGACAAGACGGTGGATTTCGGCGCCAGCGACGCGGCGATGAACGACGACGAGTTGGCCCGCGTGCCGGGCGGCGCGCAGTTGTTCCCCATGACCGCCGGCAGCATCGTGATTGCCTACAACCTTCCCGATGTGAAGGACCTGAAGCTCTCGCGCAAGGCCTACAGCGGCATCTTTCTGGGCAAGATCAAGAAGTGGAACGACCCTGAGATTGCCAAGTCGAATCCCGGCGTAAAGCTGCCGGAGACGGCGATCAACGTGGTGGTGCGCGCCGATTCCAGCGGCACCAGCTTTGTGTTCACCAAGCACCTGAGCGCCATCAGCCCCGAGTTTGACAAGACGGTGGGCACCAACACCATGCCGAACTGGCCGGTGGGCACCAAGAGCAAGGGCAACGAGGGCGTGACGGCCAGCCTGATGACGACGCCGGGCTCGATCGGCTACATCGAATACGGTTACGCCAAGACGCAGAACGTGCCCTTTGCCGCGCTGGAGAACAAGTCCGGCAAATTTGTGGCGGCCAACACGGCTTCGGGACAGGCTGCGCTGGCTTCCATGGAACTGCCGCAGAGCTTGATTGCCTGGAACCCCGATCCCACGGCGGCCGATGCCTACCCGATCGTCACCTACACCTGGATGATCTTCTACAAAAAGTATGACGCGGGGAAACTGGCGGCCGTGCAGTCCTTGATTAAGTACGGGCTGAGCGACGGACAGAAGGACGCCGAGTCGCTGGGTTACATTCCGCTGCCGCAGAGCACGGTGGACAAAGACACGGCGGCGCTGGCTAATTTAAGCAGCAACTAAACAAATAGGTGAAGCATGTCGGCGCATAGTTCCGCACAACCCGGTCTTCCGGTTCTCCCCGGCGCGCTCTTCGGTTCGCGTCAGGGAGAAATCACGCAGGTGCCGAGTCCTTTACAGCGCGCGGTGGACGTCACGTTCCGCCGCCTGTGCCATGCCTTCGCATGGTTCACCATTCTGCTGGTCACGTTCATTGTTCTTCGCATCGCTATGTCGGCCGCGCCGGCCATGCGCGAGCAGGGCTGGGGCTTTCTCACCGGCCGCGTGTGGGACGCCAACGCCGGACAGTTCGGCATCCTGGCGCAGATCTGGGGCACGCTTTACACCTCGATCCTGGCGCTCATCCTGGGTACGGCCTTCGGCGTGGCCGCGGCCGTCTTCCTCAGCGAAGGTTTTCTCGGCAGTACGATCTTCGGTCTGCTGAAATACTTCGGCGTTCATCTGCATCCCTGGTGGGGACGCTTGCCCGATCAGATCGAACGCATCTTGAAGGAACTGATTGAGCTGCTGGCGGCCATCCCCAGCGTGGTCTATGGACTGTGGGGCATCTTTGTCGTGATCCCGTTGATCCGCCCGCTGTGCCACGCGCTGCATGAGCACGCGGGCTGGATTCCCTTGTTCTCCACCGACCTGAGCGGCCCCGGCGTGCTGCCGGCCGTCATAGTGCTGGCCATCATGATCATGCCGACGGTGACGGCCATCAGCCGTGACGCGCTGGTGTCGGTGCCCGTCAAGCTGCGCATGGCTGCCTACGGATTGGGCGCCACGCGCTGGGAGTCGATCTTCGCCGTCATTCTGCCCACGGCTTCGCGCGGCATTGCCGGAGGCATTGTGCTGGCCTTTGGCCGCGCCCTGGGCGAGACCATGGCGCTGGCCATGTTGGTGGGCAACAGCAATCAGATCAATCTCTCACTGTTTTCGCCGGCCAACACGCTGGCCGCGCTGCTGGCCAATAACTTTCCCGAAGCCGGTCCGCGCGAGGTGGGGTTGCTGATGTATGCCGCGCTGGTGCTGCTGGGCATCACCCTGGTGGTGAACATTATGGGCGCGTTCATTTTGCAGCGCGCGGCAAAGAATGCGGCAGAGTAGCGAGGAAACGATGGCCGAACCATTATCCAATCCGAATCTTGGCATCGAAGATCCTTTCGCGGGAGTGGACTTCAGCGAACTGGAACACTCTCTGCGCCGCCCGCGCACGTTTATGGATTTTGTGCTGAACGGGCTGGTGACGCTGATGACGCTCTCGGCGCTGGTGCCTCTGTTCAGCGTGGTGCTGATGCTGTTGTGGCGCGGCGGCAAAAGACTGGGCCTGGCCCTCTTCACCCAATTACCTCCGGCGCCTCTTGAAACCGGCGGCGGCTTTGGCAACGCCATTGTGGGCACGGTGCTGATGGTGCTGCTGGCCGTGCTGCTGAGCGTGCCGGTGGGCCTGATGACCGCGATTTACCTGGCGCAGGCGAAGCAGAGCAAGGTGGCCGAAGTGGTGCGCTTTGCCGCCAAGGTGCTCACCGGGTTCCCCTCGATTCTGGCCGGCGTCTTTGCCTACGGCGCGATTGTGCTGACCACGGGAGGATTCTCCGCGCTGGCCGGAGCCGTGGCGCTTTCGGTGCTGATGCTGCCCACCATCGTGCTGACCTCGGAGGACGCGCTGCGCATGGTGCCCTCGCGCATGAAGGAAGCCTCCGTTGGCATGGGCGCCACCAGCACGCAAACGGTGTGGATGGTGCTGCTGCCCACGGCGATGCCGGGCATTCTGACGGGCGTCATGCTGGCCGTGGCGCGCGCCGCCGGAGAGACCGCACCGCTGATCTTTACCGCCCTGTTCAGCAACTACTGGATGTGGTCGCATGGCGAGGTGCAGGTGTTGCAGCCGACGGCTTCCTTGGCGGTGCTCATCTACAACTTTGCGGGTATGCCTTTTAAGAATCAGGTGGAGCTGGCCTGGGCCGCGGCCCTGGTGCTGGTGCTGTTCGTGCTCATCGCCAACCTGATTGGCCAGAGCCTTTCCAACAAACAAGTTCAGCAGGGGTAGGAGGAGAATTTTATGGCAGCCAGCGTTCAGCCGATCGAACCCAACTCACGGCCCGTTGCTTCGCCGCACGATCACGACATTGTGATGCACTGCGACATTCGCGAGCTTTTCTACGGCAACTTCAAGGCCGTGCGCGACACGTCCATCCCGATCAAGAAGAACTCCATCACGGCCTTCATCGGCCCGTCGGGCTGCGGCAAAAGCACGGTGCTGCGCTGCCTGAACCGCATGAACGACCTGGTGCGCGGCTTCCGCTTTGAGGGCAAGGTGCGCTTCCGCGGACGCGATATTTATGAGACGGGCATCGATCCGGTGGCGGTGCGCCGCTTCATCGGCATGGTCTTTCAGCAGCCGAATCCCTTCGCCACCAGCATCTTCAACAATGTGGCCTTCGGCCTGCGCCTGAATGGCTACAAAGGCGACAAGGCTGCCAAGGTGGAGAGCGCCTTGCGCGGCGCCGCCCTGTGGGACGAGGTGAAGGACAAGCTGCACAAGAGCGGCCTGTCGCTCTCCGGCGGCCAGCAGCAGCGCCTGTGCATTGCCCGCGCCATCGCCACAGAGCCCGAAGTGCTGCTGATGGACGAACCCTGCTCGGCGCTCGATCCCATCGCCACGCGCAAGATTGAAGAGCTGATGACCGATCTGCGCAAGAAGTTCACCATCGCCATTGTCACCCACAACCTGCAACAGGCGCAGCGCGTAGCCGACTACACCGGCTTCCTGTATGTGGACACCAGCATGGGCGGCCGCACCGGTTACCTCGTCGAGTTCGAACAGTCCAGGAAGCTCTTCGAGGATCCGCAGCACAAACACACCAAGGAATACATTCGCGGCGAATTCAGCTAGAGCGGTTCCCGAGTTGCTGTGTCCCGAAGCCACCGGCCATTGGCCGTTGCGACCATCAGGGAGCAACGGTAGTGCACTATTTACACAGGATATGGTTACTCGGGAACCGCTCTAACCGGCGGATTCGCTCGTATGGGGAGGGGAAGCAATAACGCTTCCCCTTTTTTCATGCGCATCGCAACGGGCGTTGGTGACGCGGCCTCGCGGACGCCTGGAGAGTGTTACCCTGACCTTGCCTCGATTTCGACAGTAATGGAGTGATAAAGGTCTTCGCCCATGGTGCCGAACCATCCAGACTCCAAGATGCCGCGCGCCGCGAGCATCGGCGCATTTCTCTTGCTTGTCCTGTACCTGGCGCAGTGTGCGTGGTTCATCCGCACGCAGTCGTTTACCTACGACGAGCCGGAGCACATTGTGGCCGGGCTGGAGGCGTGGCGCTACGGCGAGTTCAAGCAGTGGCACGATCAGCCACCATTGGCGCGGCTGCTGTTTACGCTGCCGCTGGCCAAATCGCAATGGAGCTACCGCTATACCGGAGTGCAGGTGCGCCCGGTGTCGCCCGTGCCGGAGCAGTGGCTGTGGCCCGCGCGCGCGGTGGTGTCCTTGATGGGCGCGCTGTTCTTGCTGCTGCTGTGGCGCACGGCGCGGCGATTTTATTCCGAGGCCGCGGCGTTGTTTGTGCTGGCGCTGGCCGCGCTCTCGCCCGAGCTGATTGCGCATTTTTCGCTGGCCACCATTGACGGCCTGGGCGCGTTGCTGACCTTTGCCGCCGCGCTGGCCTGGCTGCGCTACTGGAAGAGCAACACGCGCCGCGATGCCCTTCTGCTGGGCATTGTGCTGGGACTTTTACTGCTGGCCAAGTTCAACAGCCCGCCGCAGTTTGTGCTCACGCTGGGGCTTGTGTTGGTGCTGGCGCCGGGCGAGTTGCGCAAGAACCCGCTGGGACTTCAGTTCCGCCGCATGTTTGCCGTGCTCGGCCTCGCGTGCCTGGTTGTGTGGGCGGGATACTTCTTCCACGTATCGCGCGTGACCTTTGCCAATCAGGCGGTGACGCTGCACTTTCCGGGGTACACCAAGAGCCTTCTGTTCGAGATGCCCACGGGTAAAACGCCGGTCACAATTTTTATGCCGGCCTGCGAGTGGTTCACCGGCCTGGGCATGGTGATTGCGCACAACATGGAGGGCCACCGCGGCTTCTTCCTGGGGAACTGCTCCACCCAGGGATGGAGGATGTACTTTCCGGTGGCGATGCTGCTGAAGTGGCCCGTGCTGGTGCTGCTGACGGGCACGGCGGGGCTGTTGCTGGCCGTTGCGCGCCAGACAGGGCGTTGGCGCGACCTGCTGGTGTTGGCCGTGTTTCCTGCCGTGTACCTGGCGCTGGCCATGACCTCGCACATCAACATCGGCGTGCGCCATGTGCTGCCGCTCTATCCTTTTCTGCTGCTCTTCTGCGGAGCCTGCGCGGATAGTTTGCTGCGCGTGGGGAAGAGTCCGCGCGGCGCGTATATTGCGCTGGCCGCTATCGTCCTGCTGCAAGCGGCGGACGTGGCGCGCTACGCGCCGTCATACCTTTCATACTTCGACGCGTTCGTTCCGCAAAACGAAACGTGGCGGCTGCTGAGCACCAGCAACACCGATTGGGGACAGCCGCTGGTGGCGTTGCGTGCCTTCCAGCAGCAGCATTCAGGACGCACGCTTCATCTGGCTTATGTCGGCGAGGTCGATCCCGCGTTTTACGGAATTCGTTATGTTCCGCTGCGAGAGGATGACCACCCGAGTGGGCTCGTCGCCGTCAGCGCCACGCATCTTTCGGGAGAGTTGCTGCACGATCCTGAGGCGTACCTCTGGCTGCTGCGCTATCCGCGGGTGGCCGTGCTGGATCACGCGATGTATGTCTTCGATGTGCCGGAGGGTGCCGCGGTGCCACCGCCCGCGCCACATAGCGCGTCGCCGGCACTTGCCTTGCGGCACTCTCTGGCCACGGAGAGCGCCGCAGGTAAAGCCGCGCTCTCTCCCGAGCAGTACGCAATTGCGCCGCTCTGCACGCCACAGGCGCCGCTATGTCATATTGCAGACCACGAGGCCGACCACGGCGACGGCTGGCGCGTGGTGTATGCGTGGCCGTAGCGGTACGGAATTAGAGCGGTTTCCGAGTAACTATATCCGGTGTAAATCGTGCACAGCCATTGCTCCCTGATGGTTGCAACGGCCCTTGGCCGATGGCTTCGGGACACAGCTTCTCGGGAACCGCTCTAGTCGATGCGGCAGACCGCGACGCGTTCGTTGCGATAGGGACAGACGAGTCCCGCGGCGGGAGGATTTTCCAGCACTGCCCAGGTGACGTGGAACTGCTGGCGGAGACGATGCAGGCCGCTGGCATCGGCGTGCGGCCAAAGGATGGACTGCTGCGCCTGCACTTCTTGCTGCCAGCGCGCGGCCAGCGGCGCCGAGGTCAGCACCATGCCGGAGTCCTTGCCGAGGTCGGCCAGCACGCTGCGCTGCGCCAGGGCGCGAAAGACCTGATGATCTTCTCCGAGACGCTCCTGGTATCCGGCGCCAATCACAAAGTACGCATCCTGCGGCGTGGAACGCCGCGCCCAGTCAAAGGCCTCAACCCACGCATTGTGCGAGTGCACGCCTGGCAGCTCAAGATGCGGCGAAGACGGATACAGCACGCGCTGTACAAAGAACATTCCCAGCGCCAGGGGCACAAAGAGCGCGGCCCAGCGCCACACCGATTGCCGCAGCACGTACTTGCCAAGCAAGCCACCGGTCAAAAGGATGAGCGCCGCATACACGAAGTAGAGATAGCGCATCGGCTCCGCGGGGCGCAGACGCTCGAAGGACGTGGGCAGCATGATGGCCACGGCTACCAGCGTTTGAAAGACGGCGAAGGCCGCAGTGCGGCGCGCCAGCCGCGCTCGTGACGTGGCACACTCCGGCTCGGGCCATTGGGAGAAGAGCGCCAGCAGCGCGATGGGGGCAAGCACGCCCAGCCACTCATACCACGTCCAGCGCATGAGGTTGCAGTAATGATGGAAGGCGATGGCCTGGTGTAGCGCTGCGGGCGTATTGCCGGGGCGCAGCATCTCCCAGGGGAGCAGCACGGCGGCCAGCGCGGCGGGCAAGGGCCGTTGCGGCAGCGCAAGAAAGACGCAGAACGAAACTCCCATGGCGGCCAGCACGGGTTGGAAGAGCAATGCGGCGGCCAGCAGGATCAGCGCGGCAAGCCAGCGGCGCTGCAACACGGCGCTGGCGGCAAACAGCGCCAGCACGGCGGCAATGGTGCGTGGCACCAGGCATTGATCCACCAGATACAGGCCGGAGCCGCTAACCGGCAGCGTCAGTAGCACGCTGAGAAGCGCGACCGATGCCCAGCGCGCTCGCGCCTCGCGAAAGCAAAGCGACGCCAGCCGGAAGCAGGCGGCAAGAAAGCCGAAGATTGTGAGCAGGTGCAGGCCGAGGAGAAGCCAGGTGAGCGGCAGGTGCGTCAAGCGCACGGTGGCGGCCATAAGGCGGTCAAACAGGCTGGCTTGCAGCTTGACGGTAAGGAACGCCGAGTCCCAGGGAAAGAGCGCGGGGTTCAGGCGATATTGAATGGCCGCGGTGTAAACGCCGCCGTCCTCCGCCGCGGGATGATAGCCGGCTACGGCAACAGCCGCGAGGGTGAGCAGCAGGAGGCCGGGAAAGTTGTGCCAGCGCGGCGGCAGCAAATCCAGGTGCGCACTCCGCTTTGTAGCGGAATCCGCCGCACCCCGTGGAAGCTCATCTTGAAACGCAATGGACAAACGTGTCGTCTCCGCACTGCACGGTTGCTGTTGCTAGCCTTCAGAGGGGGGCAGAGAGCTGCTTAAGGTTAGCATGGGAGGAACGCGCGCCGCAGTGAGGGGGGATTCAATGCGGCACAGGGAGAAGATAGCAGAGCAGATCGCAGTGGGCGACAAGAATAGAGGAGCTGGCATTCCGCCGTCTCCCACACGTTCCAGCGAAGGTGTACTGGATGGTCTATGCAAAATGAACAAAGCCGCCTGATCTCAGTCTGTTACGAAACGCGGGCTCTTGAATGAGGTTAAGAAACGGTGTTCCGGTTATCGGAGCACCGTTTTTATTTGTGAGGCGTCGGTTTCTGTTTATGCAGAAGGGGTTGTGGCACAGAACCGAACTGCGGATGCTCATCAGGCCAGTTCTGCTACGAGCTTCCCGCCTCCGAGCACGTTCATCATTC